>NZ_MVIW01000091.1 GCF_002072185.1 Actinomyces denticolens | reverse complement strand
CGCAGCCACCGCCCAGCCGACGATCTTGCGGGTGCACACGTCGGTGATGAACGCGACGTAGCAGAACCCGGCGAGGATCCGCACGTAGGTGATGTCAGCGACCCACAGGCGGTTGGGCTGCTCCGCGGTGAAGCGCCGTTCGACGAGGTCCGGGCGGGCATCAGGCACCTGGGCAGGTCGTGTGGTGACTGGTTTCCGGCCCCGCCGCACCCCCTGCAGGCCAGCTGCTCGCATCAGGCGGGCGACCTGGTCACGGCCTACGTCCCAGCCGGCGCGGCGCATTGCGTGGTGCATCTTCCGCACCCCGTAGACGCTGTAGTTCTCGCTGTGGATCCGCCGGATCTCCGGCAGGAGGGCCTCATCCCGCAGCGCCCTGGCCGAGGCTGGACGCGCCTTGGCGGCCCGGTAGCCGCGGGACGTGATGAACCCACACTCCGTCGCGCTGAGCACACGGCAGATGGCCTCGACCCCGAACTGATCACGGCGGGCGTCGATGAACCGGATCATCTCGTCGTGGGGCGGTCGAGT
>NZ_MVIW01000090.1 GCF_002072185.1 Actinomyces denticolens | reverse complement strand
GGTGAATCAGGCCGGTAAGGTCGGCTCCTTCGCGCTGGCGCTGCCAGATACCCATGCGTAGGGCGTCCAGGGCAAGGTCGGTGTACAGGCTGGTGGAGGTCTGCCAGCCGATGATCCGGCGGGAGTAGACGTCGGCGGGCGAAGGCGACGTACACCCAGCCGCTCATGGTTCGTACGTAGGTTATGTCCGCCACCCACAACTCGTTGGGTCTGAACGCGCTGAAGTGCCTGTTCACCAGGTCCGCCGGGCAAGCGTCCTTCGGTGCGGACCGGGTCGTCCTGGGCGACTTCGTACGGCGGATGCCGTGCAGGCCCATGTCCCGCATCAGACGCTCCACGGTGCAGCGGGCCACATGCCCCAGGCCGTGCCGGGTGGATTCCTCGGGTCGGTTGAGCATCGCATGCATCTTGCGGGCCCCAAGTACGCAGTAGTTGTTCTCATGCACCCGCCCGATCTCGGCCTTCAGGGCCTCATCGCGTCTACTCCTCGCCGATGGGGGACGGGACTTGCGGGCCCGGTAGGCGGAAGGGGCGATCTTGACATCGGCACTAGCCAGCGCCTGACAGATCGGCACAGGCCCCG
>NZ_MVIW01000009.1 GCF_002072185.1 Actinomyces denticolens | reverse complement strand
CAGAGCACCAACACCCGACGGCGGCGGTGCATATCGCCACCAAGCGCGACTTCGTACTTTCGGTGACGAGTACGTCCCCCCGCCCACCGAACTCGTCACCAAAAGTACGAACTCGACGCCCCAAGTTCCGGGAACCACAGAATCGCTCATGCGCACCCAAGACTCCTGCCTGGGGAGGGGCGAGCCCGCACGCACCCGCGCACGACGATCCTGGCGGCATGCGCGAACTCCTCCCGAGCCTCGTCCCACCGGCTCTGCTCATCCACGACCCCGGTGCCCGGCATGATGAGTGTGGTGAGACCTCGAGTCCCTCCGCTTCAGTCATTCGGGGCACGCGCTTCGTCCCGAGCACAGGGCTCGAGCCGTGGGAGCAGCGCCGGGAGGTGGAGCTGGCGCGATGCGCCGCAGCGCTCCACACGGTCCGCTCAGCAACTGCTCTCGTGAGGGAGTCCGCCGCGCTCCTGCACGGCCTATGGGTTCCCATGGAGCCAGATGTCCACCTCGCCGTGCCTTTCGCGCCGAGGCGGGCGACGTCCCGCCTCCCGTCATTCGTTTACGATTCGACCGGCACGGCGCGTCATGGGCGGGGCAAACCCGTTCATCTGCGTCGCCACGCTCAGAGCATTCCGCCTGAGAGGATCGTCGTGGCCGGAGGCCTGCCAGTGACGGACCTCGTGCGCACAGCGGTGGATTGCGCCAGGTACATGCCCGCGCGGACCGCAGTGCCCGTCGTCGACTCCGCTCTGCGCAAGATCGCGCAGCCCGATCGCTTCCATCCGACCATGGCGCTGGATGCGTGGCGCAGCGCGCGCGCTGAGATGCTGGGCGATCTGATCGCGGCGGGCCGTGGGCGTGGGGTGCGGCGCGCCCGCTGGGTGCTGGAGATGACGACGCTGTGGTCGGAGTCGCCCGGTGAGTCCCAGGTCCGCTGGCTGACCCGCGCGCTCGGTCTGCCTCCAGGATCTCCGCAGGTCCAGATCACCGTTGACGGTTATCGCTACTTCGTGGACCTGTGCTGGCCCGACCTGCGGATCATCATCGAGTTCGACGGTCGCCTTAAATACGAGCGCATGGACGTGATCTGGGAGGAGAAGCGCCGCCAGGACCGCATCGAGTCCGCCGGATGGCGCTTCCTGCGAGTGACATGGGAGGACCTGGCGGATCTGGAGGCTCTCGCCGCGAGGATCCTTGCGCTGTTCCCCGCTGAGGTCGTGCGCGCGGCCCGGCGCGTCCCAATCGCATGGTCCTGAGGGCCCTCCCCGACGACTTCGTACTTTTGGTGACGAGTTCGTCCTCCCGCCCACCGAACTCGTCACCGAAAGTACGAACTCGACGTGCTCGACGTCGTCACCGCCTGGATCGCCGAGCACCTGGACCCCACCTCGCGGCGGCTCTCAGCGTGAGATCGGCGGCGCCGGGCTCGTGACATCATCGCCACGTGAACACCCCGGTCCCCGCCGCCCCCGCCGACGCCTCAACCGCATCGGCCCCTGACCCCGACTGGTGGCGCGACGCCGTCGTCTACCAGATCTACCCCCGCTCCTTCGCCGACGCCGACGGCAACGGCATCGGGGACCTCGCTGGTATCACCGACCGCGCCCCCTACCTCGCCTCCCTCGGCATCGACGCCGTCTGGCTGTCCCCCTTCTACCCCTCCGCCCTGGCCGACGGCGGCTACGACGTCGACGATTACCGCGACGTCGCCCCCGAGATCGGCACCCTGGAGGACTTCGACCGCATGGTCGCCGCCCTCGCCGCCCACGGCATCCGCGTCATCGTCGACATCGTCCCCAACCACACCTCCAACCGCCACGCCTGGTTCCGCGCCGCCCTCGCCGGAGGCCCCGACGCCCCCGAACGCGCCCTCTACCACGTGCGCCCCGGCACCGGGGAGGGCGGCGCCCAACCCCCCAACGACTGGATGTCCATGTTCGGCGGCTCCGCGTGGGAGCGCATCGAGGACATCGGGCCGGACGGCCGTCCCCTCACCGGCCCCGCCGCTCCCCGCCCCTACCAGTGGTACCTCCACATGTTCGCCCCCGAGCAGCCCGACCTCAACTGGGACCAGCCCCAGGTGCGCGCAGACTTCCTGACCACCCTGCGCTTCTGGGCCGACCGCGGCGTCGCCGGCTTCCGCGTCGACGTCGCCCCCGGCCTGGCCAAGGACCTGACCGAGCCCTTCCGCGCCTTCGAGCACATCCCCTGGTGGCCCCTCCCGGCCGACGGCTCCCACCCCCTGTTCGACCGCGACGCCGTCCATGCCATCTACAGGGACTGGCGCGCCGTCCTCGACTCCTACGACCCGCCCCGCTTCGCCGTCGCCGAGGCAGGAGTCTGGCCCTCACGTCGCGCCGCCTACGCCGCCAGCCTCGGCCAGGCCTTCAACTTCCAGCTCCAGGACGCCGACTTGACCCCCGCCTCCTTCCGCTGGGCCATCGAGGCGGGCCTGGCGGACCTGGCCACCACCGGCTCCACCACCTGGGTGCTCGGCTGCCATGACACCCCGCGCGTCGCCACCCGCCTCGGCTTCGACCTCGCCGCCGACGACGCCCCCGAGGACTCCGACCCCGACTACCTCGGCGGGGTGAGCCAGCGCATCGCCCGCCGCTGGCTCATGAACGACGGCGCCGCCCCGGCCTGCGATGCCTCCCTCGGCCGGCGCCGCGCCCGAGCCGCCGCGATGGTCGAGATGGCCCTGCCCGGCTCCATGTACATCTACCAGGGCGACGAGCTCGGCCTGCCGGAGGTCCCCGACATCCCCGAGGACCGCCTTGCCGACCCCATCGCCCACCGCATGAGGGACAAGGAGAAGGGCCGTGACGGCTGCCGCGTCCCCCTGCCGTGGACCGCAGAGGGCAGCTCCCACGGCTTCGGGCCCGACGGCGCCGCCGCGCCCCACCTGCCCCAGCCCGCCGGATGGGGCGCCTTCGCCGTCGAGGCCCAGGAGGCCCGGGAGGCCGACGGCGAGAGGAACCCTGAGGCGGCACCGCCCGCCCCGCCCCCCGGGCGCGCGCCTGCGGCCGCGGCTGTCTCCATGCTCGCCCTCTACCGCGCCGGCCTCGCCCTGCGGCGCAGCGCCTGGGCGCGGGCGGACCGCGAGGTGCGCTGGCTGGAGACCGGTCCCGGCGCCCTCGCCTTCGCCCGGGGCGACCTCCAGTGCTGGGTCGCCTTCGAGGAGCCCGTCGCCCTGCCCGTCGGCGATGTCCTCCTCGCCTCCGCGCCCCTTGGGGCCCCCGTCGTCCCCGCGGCTCCTGATGCGCGCGACGGCGCCGACGAGCAGGTCGTCCTGCCCGCCGGCGCCGCCGCCTGGATCAGAGTTCCCTCCTGAGAGGGCTCGGCTCCCGCTGTCAGGCGCTTACCGGACCGCCCCCGGGGCCCGGCCACCACCGGGGCCGCCAGAGCCGCCAGGGCCACCACCGGTGGTCAGAGCGGCGGCGGTCACCGAGGACGAGCCCCCGGACGTGGTCGACACCGTGTAGGTGGTGCCCTCGGTCAGCCCGAGGACGGTGAAGCTCGAGGCGCTGAAGGCGGCGGTCGCCGTCGTCGCCGTCCCGGAGGAATCCGTGACCGTCACCGTGTCACCCGTGGTGATCGCCGTGGGCGCGCTCGCCCCGACGAGGGTGGTCTTCCCGTTGGCGTCCACCGCGCCATCCATCGAGCCGGTGGAGCCCGAGACCAGGACCGTCCCGCCTGTGACATGCGCTGAGCCGTTGGAGTCCAGGCCGTCGGAGCCCGCGTTGCCCACCTGCACCTCACCGCCGCTGATGGTCAGCACGGAGCCGTCGTCGGACTCCGAGTCCGCCTCCCCGTAGCCGCTGATCGTGTGATCGCCGCTCGAGGCATTGATGCCGTCGTCGCCCGAGGTGATGCGCAGGGCGCCGCCGCCGACATTCACGAAGGCCGCCTGCGCGCCCTCGTCCGCGGCGTCGATCGTCACCGTGCCGGAGTCCTGGGTGAAGGAGACCCCCGCGTTGATGCCCTTGGGACTCGGGGTCGTGGAGGTCGTGGAGTCAGTGCTGCCAGTGCTGCCAGTCCCGTCAGTGCCGCTCGACTGCTGCCGGCCCGGGCGCCCCTCCTCCTCGGGCACGGCATTGGCCTGTCCCCCGCCCGCAGTGACCTGCAGGGTCGTGCCCTCGACCGTGACATCGGTGGCCGCGGCCACGCCGTCGTCCGCGGAGGTCACGGTGATCGCGGCGGCGCCGAGCCTCACGAAGCCCTTGGTGACGTCGCTGTCCTCGTTGGACTTCAGGCCGTCGCCTCCGGCGCTGACCGTGATGGTCCCGGAGTTGATCGCCAGGTAGTCCTTGCCGCGGATGGCGTCGTCGGCGGCGGTGACGTTGATCGTGGGGGCGCCGGTGATGACCAGCCCGTTCTTCGAGGCGATGCCATCCTGGTAGGCGCCGTTGACCGTGAGGCCGCCGGTGCCGGTGATGGTCAGGGTGTCGGAGGCGAACAGGGCCGCGCTGGCGGCGCCGTCCGAGGTATCGGTGTAGGCAGCGCCGTCGGACAGGCTGTTCGTGGTGCCGGACGCCAGGGTGACGACGGCGGTCCCCGCGTCCTGGATATCGATGGCCGGCCCGTCTGCGTTGGTGATCGTGGCGCCGGACAGGATGAGGTGCACGTCCGCGTCCGGCGCGGCCACGATGATCTCACCGTCGGTGAGCTCGCCGGAGACCACGTAGGTGCCGGCCGCGCTGATCGTCACCGTGGAGCCGTCAACGCTCGCACCGGACGCCCCCGAGGAGCCGGAGCCGTCAACGCTCGCGCTCGCGCCGGACAGGGTGATCGTCGTGGCGCTCGAGGCGTCGTAGGTGCCGGCGTCCTCAGCGGCGGTGGAGTCTGCGGCCACCTCGGCATTGGCGCTGTTGATCGTCGCGGGAGAGGCGCCGGTGGAGGCCGACGCCGTCTCCGCCGAGATCTCGGTCCAGGCGCTGGTCGTCGAGTCCGCGCCCGAGGAGGACTGTGAGCCGGCCGCCCCGGGCGCGGAGGTGGCACCCGCCCCGCAGGCCGCGACGAGCGCCACGGAGGTCAAGGAGGCCAGGGCCGCGCCGGCTCGGCGGAGGGCGCGTCGGTTGATCGGGGGCGTGTTCATCATGAAGCTCCTCTGGGGACCCTTGGAACGGGTCCTGGTCGGTGACACCATCGATGCTTCCCAGGTGGTTTGTGAGGCCGCTGTGAATGGCGGATGACATGGCTACGAAGAATCGTGAAGAACGATGAGGAGCGCAGCAGCCGGCCGCGGACCGATCGCGGCGTCGGCGATGACGTGCGCGAGCATCGGGGAGGAGCGCGAGGCGCCCAGTTCCCGGAGCGATAAGGCTCTCGCTCCGGGAACTGGGCGCCTGGGTGTGGTGAGGTGCTGCCTGCCGAAGGGCCGCGGGCTCAGCCGCGCACTCGCGCCGCGCGAGGGGCGGCCGCCGCGCCCGCCAGGTCGCGCGTGATCACGCGGTGCCACTTATTGGCGGGCAGGTCGCGGTTGAGGAGGGCCAGGCCGGTGGCGTACTTCGAGATCTTGGTGGGCCGGTGGCCCAGGCCCCACAGGAAGCGGTCGGCGGGCGACGGCGTCCCGGGGCTCTTCGTCTCGATGATCGCCTGCGGTCCGGCGGGCCTGGCTGCGCCCCGGATCGCGCCTGTTGCCGAGTGACGGGAGGCCCGCATGGGCGTCCAGGCCAGTCGCGTGTCGATGGTGGAGCGCGCCTCCGCCTGCGGCAGGTGGAGGGTCGTGCGCTCGTAGGTGGTGCCCATGACCGGTGCGAGCGCGGAGGCGATCCGCTCGGCCTCGTCCCGCGCGCGGCACACGTCCGAGTCCAGCAGGAGACCGGCGATGAAGGTGCGCCCCTCCGGGGTGAGGCGGTCGGCGTCGTCGAGCGGGCAGGGGATGCGCTCCTTGACGGTGGCGCCGCGGGGACCCCGGGTCTTGACCTCGAGGAAGCACAGGTCGGAATCGATGTATGAGCGGGTGCGCACCTTGAAGCGTCGCCTGCGCTTGCGGGCCGTGAGGTGATATGCGGCGAGATCGGGGGTGTCGAAATAGGTCGAGGCGTAGGCGAAGGAGCGCTGCCCCTTGATCTCCAACGCCCGGGACCTGCCCGCGATCCCCGAGGCGAGCGCGTCCAGGAGGCTCTGCGCCGCCTCGATGGGCACGAGGTACTTGCGGTCCATGCGGGTCAGGAGGCCCGCAGTGGCGTTGAGCTCGTCGAGGCTGATCGCA
Organism: Actinomyces denticolens; assembly: GCF_002072185.1. GTDB lineage: Bacteria > Actinomycetota > Actinomycetes > Actinomycetales > Actinomycetaceae > Actinomyces > Actinomyces denticolens. The sequence continues at coordinate 71,917 of NZ_MVIW01000009.1, read as the reverse complement.
TCGAGGAACCGCGTGCTCAGAGCCGGATGCGTGGCCGCGGCGGTCGGGTGATCGGCGAGCGCGGGCGCCGCGGGGGTCAGGGGAGTGGAGGCGTTCAGGGAGAAGGTGGCGGCTGTTGCGGTCGCGGCGGTCATGATCCTCTCCTGTCAGGGACGTGGCGGCGGGGTGGGAGGGGCGCGCTCAGTGCAGGGCCGTGAGGGAGTCGTAGCGCGCGTGAGTGGATGGGGGAGCTGGAGGAGCGGGGGGTGCGGAATGGGCGCCCGGGCTGAAGCTCGGCCGCAGCGGGGCGGAGGGACTCCACTCCCCGATCTCGCCGGTCGCAGCGGTGAGACGGAATGGCGCGCCGACGGGCGCGCCCGTCGGGGCCTGCGGGCCGGTCATGGGGGTGGCGGTCCCCGCGGACCCGTTCGCGCCGCTCATGCGGGCAGGGGCCGCGCCGGAGCGGGGAAGGGTGTAGCGGACATCCACGAGCGTCGTGTCGTCGACGAGGTCGAGGCTCTGGACGGTGAGGCTGCGCACAGTGCCCCCGAGGAGCGATTCCAGGCGCGCCTTGAGCTCGGCCTCATTGGCGATGGCGCGGTCCACCGTGACGATCTGGTGGCGGTTGCGCCCCAGGAGCGAGGGGTGGTCGCCGATCCACAGGGAGACGACGACGAGCGCCATGAGCGCGGCGACCATGGCCAGTGGCGCGGTCTGGATCCCGCCGAGGAGGCCGAGCGCGAGAGCCGCGAAGAAGTAGGCGACCTCGTGCTGCTCCAGCTCGGTGGAGCGCAGACGGATGATGGAGAGAACACCGAAGAGGCCCAGGCCCAGGCCGGCGGCCACGGACGCAGTCGAGAGCAGGAGGGTGACCGCCAGGACGCCGATGTTGACGCCGATGTACGCGGCGACGAGGTCCTTGCGGTGGTGCCGGCGGGAGTAGAGGGCCCCCACGAGGATGCCGAGCGCGATGATGTCGGCAGCCATGTAGGCGAGGGATAGGGCGGTCATGGGGATCACTCCTGAGTGTCGTGACTGGCTGGTGATGACTAGTGAAATGCCTGATCCCATGGAGAACCTGTGAGAATGGTGAGAGCGGCGCATGGGCTTCGGCCCGCGGGTCGGCGCGGCCCGACCGGCATGAGCGGCATGCGGTGCGCGGGCGGGGCGACACGCCGACACCGCGCTGCGACTCGGATGACTTTTCGATCTCGATCCCCAGGCTGGGGAAGCGCTGGGTGCGCGGCGCCGCCCACGGCTGTGGTTAACGCCCCCGGATTCGTGTCGGAGCCTCGCGACAGCATGGTTGTGCGGGTTCGAAGGGGTCGGGTCCCCTCGGCGCCGAGGTCGTCGAGCAGGGCCCTCCACCGGCTGTCCACAGGCCGCGGCCCGCTGTCCACAGGGAGGAGGAGCACTATGCACAGCAGCGTGGTGGACACATCATCTTGGGGTAGTGGACCACCCCCACCCCCAGGGGTAGTGTTCAGAACTGCGAGGGACCCGTGCCCTCCCAAGAATGACAACCGTGTGGTTACGCCCGTGGAACCTCCTCGTCGCAGCGAGGCCGGGGCGGCCGCAGGGGGCTCCGATCAAGAGGAAGGCCCAGCCATGCCGATCACCGTCTACAGCAAGCCCAACTGCTTCCAGTGCACCGCGACCTACCGCGCCCTGGATAAGGCCGGTCTGTCCTACAGCACGGTGGACATCTCCGTCGACGCCGAGGCGCTCGAGCAGGTCAAGTCCCTCGGCTACGCCCAGGCCCCCGTCGTCATCGCCGGCGCGGATCACTGGTCCGGCTTCCGCCCGGACAAGATCAAGGGCCTCGCCGCGGCCGCTGAGGCCGTCGCCATCTGAGGCGGCGGCGAGTCGTGCCTGACGCGCCCCTCCTCGTCTACTTCTCCTCCGTCTCGGAGAACACGCATCGCTTCGTCGGGAGGCTCGGCTTCCCGACGAAGCGAATCCCCCTCCTCCCCAAGGAGTCTCCCCTGAAGGTGGACGACGAGTACATCCTCGTCGTGCCGACCTACGGTGGTGGCGCCGTGAAGGGGGCGGTGCCCAAGCAGGTCATCCGCTTCCTCAACGACGAGCACAACCGATCCCTGTGCCGCGGCGTCATCGCGTCCGGCAATACCAACTTCGGCGAGGCCTACGGCATCGCCGGGGACATCATCGCCGGCAAACTCGGGGTGCCCTACCTGTACCGATACGAGCTGCTCGGCACGCCCACCGACGTCGATCGCGTCGCACAAGGATTGGAACAGTTTTGGCAGACACGCTGACGGACACCGGCCTGGAGCCCACTGGAGCCCCCGAGCTCGATTACCACGCGCTCAACGCGAAGCTCAACCTCTACGACGCGAACGGCAAGATCCAATTCGACGCCGATCACGCCGCCGCGCGCCAGTACTTCCTCCAGCACGTCAACCAGAACACCGTGTTCTTCCACGACCTCGAGGAGAAGCTCGAGTACCTCACCGAGGAGGGCTACTACGAAAAGCACATCCTCGACAAGTACGCCCCGTCCTTCGTCAAGAGCGCCTTCAAGGCCGCCTACGCCCACAAGTTCCGCTTCGAGACCTTCCTGGGCGCTTTCAAGTACTACACCTCGTACACGCTCAAGACCTTCGACGGCAAGCGGTACCTGGAGCGCTTCGAGGACCGCGTCACCATGGTGGCTCTCGCCCTGGCCGACGGCGACGAGCAGCTCGCCCTCGACCTCGTCGACGAGATGATGACCGGCCGCTTCCAGCCGGCCACCCCCACCTTCCTCAATGAGGGCAAGGCCCAGCGCGGCGAGCCCGTGTCCTGCTTCCTCGTGCGCATCGAGGACAACATGGAGTCCATCGCCCGCGGCATCAACTCCGCCCTCCAACTGTCCAAGCGCGGTGGCGGCGTCGCCCTGCTGCTGACCAATCTGCGTGAGATGGGCGCCCCCATCAAGCGGATCGAGAACCAGTCCAGCGGCGTCATTCCCGTCATGAAGCTCTTGGAGGACTCCTTCTCCTACGCCAACCAGCTCGGTGCCCGCCAGGGCGCGGGCGCGGTCTACCTGCACGCGCACCACCCGGATATCATGCGGTTCCTGGACACCAAGCGCGAGAACGCCGATGAGAAGATCCGCATCAAGACCCTCTCGCTCGGCGTCGTCATCCCGGACATCACCTTCGAGCTCGCCAAGAACAACGAGGACATGTACCTGTTCTCCCCCTACGACGTCGAGCGCGTTTACGGGGTCCCCTTCTCGGATATCAACGTCACTGAGAAGTACCGCGAGATGGTGGATGACGGCCGTATCAAGAAGAAGAAGATCAACGCCCGCCTCTTCTTCCAGACGCTGGCCGAGATCCAATTCGAGTCCGGCTATCCCTATGTCATGTTCGAGGACACGGTCAACAGGGCCAACCCCATCAAGGGCAAGGTCGTCATGTCGAACCTGTGCTCCGAGATCCTGCAGGTCTCCGAGGCCAGTAGGCTCAACGAGGACCTGTCCTACGCCCATGTCGGCAAGGACATCTCCTGCAACCTCGGCTCCCTCAACATCGCCAAGACCATGGACTCCCCGGACTTCGCACGCACCATCCGCACGGCGGTGCGCGGGCTGACCGCCGTCTCGGACCAGACGCACCTGCCCAGCGTCCCCTCGATCGACCGCGGCAACCACGAATCCCACGCCATTGGCCTGGGCCAGATGAACCTGCACGGCTTCCTGGCGCGCGAGTCCATCTTCTACGGCAGCGAGGAGGGGCTGGACTTCACCAACGTCTACTTCGCCTCCGTCCTCTTCGCCGCCCTGGACGCCTCCTGCGACCTGGCGATCGAGCGGGGCCAGACCTTCGTGGGCTTCGAGGACTCCGCCTACGCCAGCGGCGAGTTCTTCACCAAGTACACCACCCAGGACTTCGTGCCCGTCACGGAGAAGGTCAAAGCCATCTTCGACGCCTCCAGCGTGCACGTGCCCACCCGCGAGGACTGGGCGCGCCTTGCCGCCAAGGTCAAGGAGCACGGCCTGTACAACCGCAACCTTCAGGCGGTGCCGCCCACCGGCTCGATCTCCTACATCAACGGCTCGACCTCCTCGATCCACCCGATCGTGGCCAAGATCGAGATCCGCAAGGAGGGCAAGATCGGGCGCGTCTACTACCCGGCGCCCTACATGACGAACGACAACCTGGAGTATTACCAGGACGCCTATGAGATCGGTCCGGAGAAGATCATCGACACCTACGCCGCGGCCACGCAGCACGTCGACCAGGGGCTGAGCCTCACGCTGTTCTTCCCGGACACTGCCACGACCCGCGACGTCAACCGCGCCCAGATCTACGCGTGGCGCAAGGGCATCAAGACGCTCTACTACATCCGCCTGCGCCAGGCCGCCCTCGAGGGCACCGAGGTCCAGGGCTGCGTCAGCTGCATGCTGTGAGTGGCGGTGGTGGTGCTGGTTGCGTTGAGGGCGATCGGCACCACCACATTGCCGATCACGACATGTCACCTGGGAGAATTATGGATCTCATCGCATACGGCGACGAGAGCGTGCGCCGGACGGAGCTTGCCGAGCCGGCTTACATCCTCGGAGCGTGGGTGCGTGATGAGGAAGGAGCCGACCTCGCTGATCAGCTCGCCGTCCACGCACCGGAAGGCGGCAAGCTCCACTGGAGGGACCATGTGCCTCGTATGAAACACGAGGTATGCCAGATGATCGCTGCTGCTGGTGCGCGGCATCTCGTGGTCGTGGCGAAGCCTCTTCCTGAGCGCGGTGGTGAGGAACGAGCGAGGCAGCGGGCGCTGTCGATGCTCTGTCATGTGCTTGAACAGGACTATGACGTACGGGCGCTGGTCCTCGAGCGCCGACAGCGCCAGCAGGATCAGAAGGACCAGCAGACAGTCAACGCAGCCCGGAAGGGGAGAGTCCTCTCGCAGGGATTTCGCCTGACTCATGAGTTCGGACGTTCCGAGCGACGATTGTGGGTGCCGGACCAGGTGGTCGGCGCGCTGGGTGACCACCTCGCTGGTCAGGACACTGGCTGGTTGATGATGAAGGACCTCGTACGGGTGGAGGAGGTCGTTGCCCAGTAGACAGCGCGAACGCCGGGCCCACATGACGACACGGGTGCCCGGCGCTTACTTCCACTCCGCAACGTATTACGGCGGCACCTAAAGGTTACGACCGTTCGCCCCGTGGAGCAACCCCCGGCGGTTTCCGTGGGCGGGCAGATCAACGGTGATGAGCTGGCCGCCGCGCGAGGCGACGACCTCGCCGCACCGCGCCAGGACGGGGTGCCCTTGCCCGAGGACCGGCCGTGCACGCCGACGACGGTCCGTCCGCCGGGCCGTCCCCACCGCAGGGCGGGAACGCCGTCGAGAACGAAGGCCTCCGGATGACTGCTCATGGATGAGCTCCTCCGCCGGCTCACATGATGCGACGCGCCGGCTTCGGGCGCCGGCTCAGGCCCGCCGGGCCGCCGTCGGATCGCCGCGCGCGCAGCTCGCTGATCGTGGCGCGCGGGTCCTCGCCGGTGGGGAAGCCGCGCAGACGCCAGTACATGGCCAGCACGGAGCCGGTGATCGTGTGCCAGAAGGTGGCCACGGCGCAGGGCGCGGCCACGGCCGCGGACAGGTAGGTGGCGGCCAGCGTCGAGCCCAGCCCGGCGTTCTGCAGGCCGACCTCGATCGCGATCGTGCGACGATCCGCGCGCGATACTCCGGATGCGCGCGCGATGGCATAGCCGAGCGCATAGCCGGTGGCGTTCTCCAGGGCGATGGCCAGGAGCATGAGCAGGCCGGCGGTGGCGATGAGCGCCTGAGAGCGGGCGACGACGGCGGCGACGACGCCGGCGATCGCGATGACGCTCACCCATGGCATGGCGGGCTGGATCTTGGCGACCTGCCGGTGGAGGAAGACATTGCAGGCCAGGCCGACACCAACGGGAAGCAGCACGATCTGCACGATCGACAGCGCCATTGAGGCGGCGGGCACCTCCATGTACGTCCCGGCCAGCCAGAGGGTGAGCATCGGCGTGACGAGCGGCGCGAGCATGGTGGAGAAGGCCGTCATCGATACGCTCAGCGCGGTGTTGCCCTTCGCCAGGAAGGCGCACACATTCGACGTCGTTCCCCCCGGCACGCAGCCGATGAGGATGATGCCCACCCTGAGCTCGGGCGGCAGCGGGAGCAGATGGGCGACGCCCCAGCCGACGAGCGGCATGACGCAGTACTGCGCGAGGACGCCGACGATGACGGGCCGCGGATGGCGGACGATCATGGTGAAGTCGGGGACCGAGAGGGTCATGCCCATCCCCAGCATCGTCACGGCCAGCAGCGGCGTCATGTACTCGGCGAGCGGCCGGAAGGTCGCGGGGGCTAGGAATGCGGCCAGGAAGGCCACGAGCATGATGAGGGGGAAGACCGTGACGGCGATGCGGGCGCTGCGCTCCCGAGTGCGATCGTCGATGCTCGGCGCGGCGGAGGGGGTGGAGCTCATGGGAACCTCATGGGCGGGGGACGGGACCGGGTGCGAGGCTAGGCCGTCCCGGGATCCAGCGCTGATCGGCTCAGCAGACGGACGGCGTGCTCAGCGCGAGCCCGTCGAGTGCCGGTCGGTTCCGCTTCGCGCCCCGGGTGAGCAGCGCATTGGCCATGATGTGGCCGTCGTGGCTCTCGGCTGGGCGGGTAGGGGAGGTCTGGGCGGACGATCCACCGCTGCCTGCCCGCCACGAGGAGGCCGATGCAGTGCCCGAGGCGCTGACGGAACCGACCGTTATCTCACGGACAAGCGAGTTATCTCATGAGGGAGGCCAGTTATCTCAAAAATCTGCCAGTTATCTCATATTGGGCTCACCCGCGCGATTGGCGTGCGATGGGTTCGAGCCTGGGGGCCAGACCGTAGCGGGCACCGCGCCGTTGGCCAGTCTGGACCGCTAGTCCGCGGGCGACGAGGTCCTTGAGATCGGCTCGGGCGGTTGTCGAGTCCACCCCGGCGAGTCGGCGGTAGTCGCCGTTGGTCAGTGGGCCGGTTGAGCGCATGCGCAGCAGGGCCTCCTTCTGAGTCCTGCTGAGTCCCGCCGTCTCGATGGTGCCCAACCACTGGAGGTCTCCGTGCGGGTACAAGGCGTGGTTGGGGAAGCGGACAGTGAATCGCAGGCCGTTGTCGATGAACTGCGGGGGCTCGAGGCCGGCCTCGGCGAGAGCCTCGCGCGTGGTCCGGATGCCGGTGCCCATCGCCTCGATGACGCGGTGGTCGCGTCCGCCAACATGTCGGCAGATGCCGTACAGGAACTCGTTGACGGCGCTCTTGCCGTCCGGTGTGCCGAGCTGGTCGACGCTCAGTCCCCACAGGCCCCCGGGGCTGGTGAGCACCATCCCTTTGCTTGTCAGTCGCAGTTCGACAGCGCGTCCTGAGGTCGCCTCCGACAGGTCACGGTGAACGAGGGCGTTGGCCACGACCTCCCGCACGGCGACGAGCGGGATGGAGAACTCGGTGCCGGAACGGCCGTCGGTGCTGACGACCAGGGTGCTGGAGACGTTCTGGGCCACCCACTCGATGGCACCGTCGAGGATCGCGGGGAGCGGACCGGTGAAGTCCTTGCGGTTCGTTGCGCGGCGGGTCGGGCCGGTCGCCCGGCCAAGGTCGACCGCCGTGGTGAGGCTGAGATGTGGAAGGTGCTGCTGCGGGTAGGTGCCCAGTGCGTAGAGCCCGGCGACCGTTGCCTCGCCGGAGTGTGCCAGGACGTTCATCCGCAGGAGGATCTCGGCGTCGTCAGCGTCCTGGAGGGCGGGGGTGGAGCGTCTGACGGAGGCGGCGAAGTCGCTGACGGCCGTGGGGCTCAGGTCGCCGATGTCCGTACCCGGCACGATGACCCTGTCGTCGCGGGGCCGCTCGTGGCGTCTGAGGAGCTGCTGCTGTTCCTGAAGGGACATCGTGTAGTCGCCGTCGTACTGACGCATGTAGGCCTTGCCGTGCCACGTCACCGGCTTCTGGTTGACGGCGGCCTCGTTGACGTTGACGGCCACGACGGCGGTGCCGCCCAGGTGGATGGTCTCGGTGCGGACTGTCAGGGACGGCGTGAACCCCTTGCGGGCGAGGCTCGTGACGCGCTGGGCGAGGTCGTGCGGGTCGTCGACGCCCACGAGGGGGTTGTCGTGCCGCTCATCCACCCCCAGCAGGATGACGCCTCCCCCGGGCAGGTTCGCCAGCGAGCACAGCGACGGACCAAGACTGTCCCGGGAGAACTCGGAGAAGGTCTTGGCCTCGATGCTGAGGGAGTCGCCCTGGTCCAGGGCCAGACGGGCCAGCGCTCCCTGAAGTTCTTCGGGTGTCGTGATCACGTCCCCATGTTATCTCACGGACAAGCGAGTTATCTCATGAGGGAGGTCAGTTATCTCAAAAATCTGCCAGTTATCTCATACTTGAGGGTGTTATCTCATACGCGGGCCCGGAGGCGCCCCGAGGTCGACGGCGTCGCTGTGACCGCAGCGGGCTCGCGCGCGGTAGGTGCGGTAGGTTTGGCGCCATGACTCGGATCGCTTGGGACCAGGGCAGATGGACGCACGAGCCGGCGAGTGCCGAGATGAGCGGTGACGACCTCCTGGTGACCGCCGTCGAGGGCTCGGACGCCTGGCGGATCACCTCCTACGGCTTCATCCACGACTCCGAGCACGCCCTGCTCGCCGCCTTCCCCGATGACTCCGCCGTCGAGGTCGAGTTCACCGCCGCCTTCCGCGAGCAGTTCGATCAGGCGGGCGTCTTCGTGCGCTTCGACGACGAGCACTGGGTCAAGGCCGGCGTCGAGTACGCCGATGGCGCGTGCCAGGTGGGCGCCGTCGTCACCAGCGGCACCTCGGACTGGTCCGTCGCCCCCGTGCCCCAGTGGCGTGATCGCAGGGTGCTCGTGCGGGTCTCCCGCAGCGGCGGCGCCATGACCGTGCGGGCGGGGCTCGTCGGCGCCGACGGCGCAGCCGACCTGCGGCTCGTGCGCGTCCTTCCGATTCCCGCGGGCGCTGCGGCCGAGGCGGGGCCCCTCGTGTGCTCGCCGACCCGTGCGGGCCTGACCGTGCCCGTCCACGCCTGGAGGCTCACCGAGCCCGACGCCTCCCTGCACTGAGCGCGAGCCGATTCCGTCGGCCTCGGTCGCGCCCAGCGCGGGCGCGACCCCCACCCCGGGGACGGCGGCGGGCATCGCACCCCATCGCTCCTGCCGAGTCCAGTGGCCACCATGGCGTCATGGACGCACCGCTTCGCCGACGCCCGTCCCCCCGGACCATCATCATCGCTGCGATCCTTGTGGCTGCGCTCGCGGCTCTCGCCCTCAGCACCTGTGGGTTCGGTGGGGCGCAGGACGACCCCTTCGAGGACCGCGAGATGCCCTTCGACTGTAGGTCCGCCCCGGCCTCCGCCGCCCCGACGCCGGGGCGGGTATCGGATCAGACGATGGGCCAGGCCCTGGAGGACGTCCTGGCCGAGCGCGCGGACGAGCTCACCTTTTCCCGCGTCCGCTGCGCCGGGGGCTCCTCCACCTCCTTCAGCGTGCGCCTGGCCCCGCGCGAGGACCTGAGCACCGACGATGTCCTCTCCCTCGTCGACGACGTCCAGACCGCCTTCTCCCAGAACCTTCCCCCTGAGGCGAGGGGCGAGGCCCCGAGCGTCAATGCGGTCCTCAAGGTCCTCGTCGAGATCACGGGCGCGATGGACGTGCCCACGGCCCTGGAGATCACCAGCTCCAGCCGGCCCAGTGACCACGACGCCGAGGCGCGGCTCGTCGCCGCCGCGCGGACCGTGAACACCCGTGGAGCCGGGAGCCTCCTCCTGAGCTCGGAGGGCGCCCTCGCCCTGACGTACCCGGACGAGGACGCCCTGCACGAGGGGATGGTCGCTGTCGCCGACGCTCCGCCCACCGACGTGAGCGCCGTCGTCTTCTACACCGAGACCCGGCGGTGGAAGGTTCACGTCGCCCTTGAGCCCGGCGACCCGGCGGCCGAGGCCCTGCCGGGCATGACGGGACGGATCCTGGAGGCCCACGACCCGTGGATCCCCCAGTTCGCCGACGAGCTCGACCTCCACACGAAGGGCCACGTCCTCACGGTGAGCGGTCTGCCCGGTGGTGAGGAGGGGCCGGACGCGGACACGGCCGTGGACATCCTGCGCGCCGCCGACAGCTGCGGCCGGACCCCCGTCGTCCTGCACGCGGGCGACGCCACCCACCCGACTGGGTACGTCGCCTACACCTGCGTGGGCGGGCACCTGGAGGTCGACGAGGATGCCTCGCTCAGCAGCGCCTTCACCGATCCCGTCCACAACACCCGGCTGGCGGCGGAGCTGCTGGAGGAGGCGCGCCGGTAGGACCGGCTCAGCCGACGTCGTCGAGCCCCGGGCGCAGGTGCTCCTCCACCCGCTCGACCTTCGCGGTCAACTGGCCGGTGAAACCCGGCCGGATGTCCGCCTTGAGGACGAGGCTGACGCGCGGGCTCACCTCGCCCACGGCCTCGCAGGCGCGCTTGACCACCGCCATGCACTCGTCCCATTCGCCCTCCAGAGTGGTGAACATCGACGTCGTCTCGCATGGCAGGCCCGAATCGCGGCACACGCGCACGGCGCGGGCGACAGCCGCGGACAGGGAGCCGTCGGGGTCGTCGGTGGTGGACGGGGACACGGAGAAAGCCACGAGCATGATGCCAGCGTAGGCCGTTGCTCAGCGGACGGGACCGGTTTCGATCGCGATATCGACCGGTTTCGATGTCGTTTTCTACCGGTCTCGGTGGGAGGACGGGGCGCAGGTCCAGAGCTCGTCGCACCGGGAGGCGCTGGCCTGCACCAGCGCGGCATTGGGGAGGTCGACGGCGCGCACCCAGTGCGCGGCGGCCGCGCGGTCCCGGCCGAAATGCATGTGTCGCGCCACGAGCCGGGCGGCCAGCTCCTCGGGCTCCACCACCAGCATGACGAGCAGATCCATGCGCTCGCGCGCCGCCTGCCAGCCGCCGTCCTCCAGCGCCAGGTAGTTCCCCTCCGTGACGACGACACCGCCCCCGGACACCCGCGTGCCCGCGGCCACCGGCTCATGCAGGTCGCGCCGGTAGACCGGCACCAGCACCTCCTCGCCGCGCCGCACGCGGTCCAGGGCCGCCAGGTAGCCGCCGACGTCGAAGGTGTCCGGAGCGCCCTTGCGCCCATGGCGCCCCAGTTCGTCGAGCACCGCGTTGGACATGTGGAAGCCATCCATCGGCACCTCGCCCGCCAGCGCCCCCGCCTCGGCCAGGAGCCCCGTCAGCTCGCGCGCCGCCGTCGACTTCCCCGATCCCGGCGCCCCCGCGATCCCGACGATCACGCGCCCACCCGGATCGCGCTCGACCTGCCGCGTCAGGCGCTCGGCGAGGTGGGCGACGAGCTCGGAGGCGGTGCCGCTGCGGGTGATCGGCGGGGTGCTGGACGCGTCGGTGCTGAGTGGCATGAATCGATTGCGCTCACACCGGTGGCGCGTCCGCACGCCCCTGCCGGGCCGACCCCTCGCCCCGGGGCGCCGTCGAGCCCCGCAGGACGAGCTCGGTGGGGATGATGATGCTCCGCGAGCCGTCCACCACCCCGGAGTCCACCTGCTCCAGGATGAGGCGCACCATCTCCCGCCCATGGCGCTTGAAGTCCTGGCGGACCGTCGTCAGCGGCGGGAAGCTGAACTCGCCCAGGTCCAGCCCGTCGAAGCCGACGACGGACACATCGGCCGGCACCGCGCGCCCCTGCTCGTGCATGGCGCGGATGAGGCCGAGGGCCATCTCGTCATTCGCGCACAGCACGGCCGTCACCCCGGGGTCGGCGGCCAGGCGCAGTCCCGCCCGGTACCCGGAGGCCGCGCTCCAGTCCCCGGGCGCCGGCTCGGGAACCGGCGCCCCCGCCTCCCGCAGGCCCGCCGCCCATGTGGCGCGGCGGATGAGCGCGGACTGCGAGCCCTCGGGGCCGGTCACGTGGTGGACGGTCCGGTGCCCCAGGGCGAGCAGGTGACTGACGGCCTCGCGCACCCCACCGGCCTGATCCGCGCTGGCCGAGGGGTAGTAGTCCACGAGCGCGGAGTCGGAGACGGCCACGGGCATGCTCGGCGGCAGGGCGAGATGCTCGCGACCCGCCCGGCCCGCCTGGACGACGACGAGCCCGTCGATGGCCTGATGGGCGAGCCGGACCGCCGCTGTGCGCATGTCATCGGACTCGGGCCGCTCCACCTGCACGAGGCTCACCGCGTAGCCCGCATCCGTCGCCTCCTCGAGGACGCCCGCCGTGGTCAGTGCCTCGCCGGTGCGCTGGATCTGCTGGGTGAGGACTCCGATCGCCTTGAAGGAGCCGCGGCGCAGCGCCTGAGCCGCGCGGTTGGGGGAGTAGCCGAGCTGGCTCATGGCCCGCAGCACGCGCTCGCGGGTGGACGGGCGGACATTGCCGGCGCCCATGGACACGCGTGAGGCCGTCTGCGTGGAGACGCCGGCCAGGCGAGCGACGTCGCCAAGCGACGGCGCCCCCGAACTCCTGCTCACACCGGCCATGGCGCGAGGCTATCAGGGGCGGATATCGGCATTCTGCCGCCATTTTGTGGTGACGTTCCCATGGGTGGGGCGAGGCGGTGTCCGTTGCATGGCCGTGGGCGAGTCATTCTCTTGTCTATGTTGCGGATCACCTTTATGATAACGTCAACATTGAGGAGCTCGAACGGGCCGCATCGAGGCGGTCCGGCCTCAACGCCGCCAGTCGCAGGAGACCGCAAGCGATGATCATCCCCCGACACTACGAGGACCTCGGCGTCCTCCATGAGAACACCCTCCCCGCCCGCGCCTACTACATCCCCGCCTCCACCCCGCCCGACCCCAGCCCCTGGAAGCGCCAGGACTCCGATCGCTTCCAGCTGCTGTCGGGAACCCGTTGGCGCTTCGCCTACCTGCCCAGCATCCACGATCTCGCCGTTCCCTTCTGGGAGGGCGAAACCGCCCTCGACGCCGCGCCCCCCGCCGCCCTCGACTTCGCCGAGGTGCCCGTGCCCAGCACCTGGCAGCACACCGGCTACGACCGCCACCAGTACACCAACGTCCGCTACCCCATCCCCTTCGATCCGCCCCGCGTCCCCCAGGACAACCCCTGCGGCGCCTACCTGCGCGACTTCGAGTACGCCCCCAGCCCCGAGGCCCCCTGCGCGCACCTCGTCCTCGAGGGCGTCGACTCCTGCTTCTACGTCTGGCTCAACGGCGCCTACATCGGTTACAGCCAGGTCTCCCACGCCACGAGCGAGTTCGACGTCACCGAGCACATCCGCCCCGGCGCCAACCGGCTCGCCGTCCTCGTCCTCAAGTGGTGCGACGGCACCTACATGGAGGATCAGGACAAGTTCCGCACCAGCGGCATCTTCCGCGACGTCTACCTGCTGACCCGCCCGCGCGCCTCCCTCCTCGACTACGCCGTCACCACCTCCCTCGGCGACGGGGCGGGCACCGCCAGTGCCGCCCCCGCCACCGTCGAGATCCGCGCCTCCTACCGGGGAGGGCCCGTCCCCACCCGGGCCGTGCTCACGGACCGCGACGGCGTCAAGGTGGCCTCGGGCGCCCTCGAGCCCGACGCGGCCGCCCCGCCGGCGGGCCCGGTCGGCGCCGAGGCGGCGGGCGGGCAGGTCGACGCCCCCTACACCCATCGGCTGCGCCTGGAGGTCCCCGCCCCCCATCCCTGGACCGCCGAGGACCCCTACCTCTACACCCTCACCCTCCTGACCCCCGGCGAGGCCATCACGGACCGAGTCGGCCTGCGCGAGGTCAGTGCGGACGGCGCCGTCGTGCGCCTCAACGGCCGGCCCATCACCCTGCGCGGCGTCAACCGCCACGACTCCGACCCCGTCACCGGCCCCGCCATCGACCTCCCCCATATGCAGCGCGACCTGCGACTCATGAAGGAGCACAACATCAACGCCGTGCGCTCCTCCCACTACCCCAACGACCCGCGCTTCTACCAGCTGTGCGACGAGTACGGCCTCTACGTCATGTCCGAGGCGGACAACGAGAGCCATGGCACCCAGACCCGCTTCCTCGCCGACCCGTCCTGGGACAACCAGGTCGAGCACTGGAACGAGCCCATCGCGGACAACCCCGAGTGGACCGGGGCCACCGTCGACCGCATGCGCCTGTGCGTCCACCGCGAGAAGAACCGTCCCAGCGTCATCGCCTGGTCCGCCGGCAACGAGTGCGCCTACGGATGCACCTTCGAAACGGCGCTGGCCTGGGTCAAGGGCTTCGATCCCACGCGCCTGACCCATTACGAGAGCGCCTTCTACCGCAGCTCCAGGCGCGCCTACGACTACTCCGACCTCGACCTCTACTCGCGGATGTACCCCGGCCTCGACGAGGTCCGCGCCTACCTCGACTCCGGCCCGGACAAGCCCTTCCTCCTCGTGGAGTACTGCCACGCCATGGGCAACGGCCCCGGCGACCTCGAGGACTACTGGGAGATCATCCGGGCCGATGAGCGCATGTGCGGCGGATTCGTCTGGGAGTGGTGCGACCACGCCGTCGCCGCCGGCACCGCCCCGGACGGGCGCCCCCTCTTCCTCTACGGCGGGGACAGCGGCGAGGAGGTCCACGACGGCAACTTCTGCGTCGACGGCCTCGTCTCCCCGGACCGCGTGCCCCACTCCGGGCTCGCCGAGCTCAAGAACGTCCAGCGCCCCGCCCGCGTGGTCTCCTACGACGCCGAGGCCGGCGTGCTGACCCTGCGCAACGAGCTCGACCACACCGACCTGGCCGCCTACGCCCGCGTGGCCTACGAGCTCACCCGCGACGGCGAGATCGTATCCAGCGGGGACATCCCCCTGACCACTCCTCTTCCGCCCCACGGCGAGGCCGCCCTCCCGCTGCCCCTGAGCATCCCGGATACCGGGCGCTGCCACCTGCTCGTCACCTACCGCCTGGCCCATGACGAGCCCCTTCTCGCCGCCGGCCACGAGCTCGGCTTCGACGAGGTCGCCCTGCCCGGCGCGGACCGCCGCCACCGGGCGGTGGCCGCCCTGGATGAGCGCCCCGCCCCCCGGGGCTCCGTGACCGCCACGCGGAGCGGGGCGCGGATCGACGTCGCCGCCCCCGGGCTCACCTGCTCCTTCGATACGCGCACCGCCCTGCCGACGAGCATCAGGGCCGGCTCCGCCGAGCTCCTCGACCGCCCCGCCGAACTCATCATCTGGCGCGCCCCCACGGACAATGACCGCCATATCCGCGCCGAATGGGAGCGGGCCGGCTACCACTGGGCGACGGCGCGCGCCGAGGGCCTGCGGGTCGTGGAGCCCTCCGAGGAGGGCCGCGTCGTCCTGAGCGGTGAGATCGCCATGGTGGCCCCCACCCTCCAGCCCGCCCTGCGCGGCACCATCACCTGGACCATCCGGGGCGACGGCGATATCGACCTCGACCTCGCCCTGCGGCGCACCGAGGGCTTCCCCTCCCTGCCGCGCCTGGGTCTGCGGCTCCTCCTCCCGGAGGCGATGGACCGGGTGTCCTACTACGGCCTGGGCCCCGGAGGGGCCTACGTCGACAAGTGCCGGGCCAGCCGCCACGGGGAGTTCACCGCCGCCCTGAGCGAGCTGCACGAGGATCACATCAAGCCCCAGGAGAACGGCAGCCACGCCGACTGCGACTACGTCGCCGTGGCCGGCGGGGGCGGCGGAGGCGGGGCGGTGCCCGGCGGGCGGTGCCCCGGCCTGACCGTCATCGGCCGCAGCCCCTTCTCCTTCAACGCCTCCCCCTACACCGCGGAGGAGCTGGCGGCCCGCCGCCACAACACCGAGCTCGTCGCGTGCGGATCCACGGTCCTCACCCTCGACGCCGCCATGGCGGGCATCGGGTCGAACAGCTGCGGGCCCGTCCTCGCCGAGCGCTACCAGGTTGCCGAGCGCGACCTCGCCCTGACCCTCACCCTTCGTCCGAACTGCAAGGAGAACCAGCGATGAGCGCGCAGAGCCCCCAGGCCTCGCAGGCCGCCTCGAGTGCCGAAGAGCGCAGATACCTCAAGTGGTACAACAAGGTGGGCTACGGCTCCGGGGACGTGGCGGGCAACGTCGTCTACGTCCTACTGTCCGCCTTCGTCATGATCTACCTGACGGACACCGCAGGACTCAACCCCGGCATCATCGGGACCCTCATGATGCTCTCCCGTCTCTTCGACGGCTTCTCCGACATCGTCTTCGGCACCCTCATGGACCGCACGCGCACGCGCATGGGCAAGGCCCGGCCCTGGATGTTCTGGGGATTCTTCGGCTGCGCCGCCATGATCATCGCGGTGTTCGCCATCCCCTCCTCACTGGGGGACACGGCGAAGTACGCCTGGTTCTTCATCGCCTACAGCCTGCTCAACGCCGTGTTCTACACGGCCAACAACATCGCCTATTCGGCGCTGACCGCGCTGGTGACCCGCAACAGCGCCGAGCGGGTGCAGATGGGCTCGATCCGCTTCATCTTCGCCTTCTCCACCAGCCTGCTCATCCAGAGCGTCACCGTCGAGGCCGTGGACGCCCTCGGCGGCGGCGCCCAGGGATGGCGGGCCGTGGCGATCATCTACGCGCTCCTCGGCCTGGCTGTCAACACCCTGTCGGTCATGTCCGTCAAGGAGCTTCCCCCCGAGGAGCTCGAGGGGGCGGAGGCGGGCCCCGATGACGCCGGGCGGGGCGAGGGAACCGCGCCTGCCGCCGAGGATGAGGAGAAGCTGAGCCTGCGGGAGTCCCTGCGCCTCCTGGGCGGGAACAAGTACTACCTCATCATCCTGGCCGTCTTCCTCCTCGCCCAGGTCTTCACCGCCATGCTCAACATGGGCATCTACTTCATGACCTACGTGCTCAAGGACAAGACGCTGCTCGGCGACTTCGCCTGGGCGATCAACATCCCGCTCATCGCCGGACTCGTCCTCACCCCCATGATCGTCAGCCGGATCGGCCAGATGTACCGCGTCAACGTCGTGGGCTACGTCATCGCCGTCGTCGGCCGCCTGGGCGTGGTCGTGGCCGCCTACATGGGCAGCGTGCCGCTCATGCTCATCCTGTCCGGCGTCGCCTCGCTGGGCATGAGCCCCCTGCAGGGGACTCTCAACGCCCTCATCGCCGAGGCCTCGGAGAACACCTGGCTGCGCACCGGCAAGCGCATCGACGGCCTCATGTTCTCCTGCACCTCCCTGGGGGTGAAGGTCGGGGGCGGGCTGGGCACCGCCGTCGCCGGATGGCTCCTGGCCTTCAGCGGCTACGACGGCAACGCCTCCGTCCAGGCCGACTCCGTCATCCAGATGCTCTTCTTCATGTACGCCTGGCTGCCGCTGGCCGCCAACGGGCTCATCCTCTTCCTTCTGACGCGCCTCGACGTCGAGAGGGTCAACGCCCGGCTCAAGGCCGACGCGCAGTAGCGCGACCGCGGGAGTAGTGATCACCACGGCGGCGGGCCTGCGCAGCAGGCTCGCCGCCGCCGGACGTCGTCGTTAGCATGGGGCCCATCGCGGCAGCCCGCAGGCATCCACTCCCGGAGGAAGAACATGCACGAGCCCATCAAGCTCATCGATCGCGTCCAGGCGATCAACTGGAACCGCCTCGTCGACGACAAGGACCTCGAGGTCTGGGACCGCCTCACCGGGAACTTCTGGCTGCCCGAGAAGGTGCCGCTGTCCAACGACATCCAGTCCTGGGCCACCCTGACCGAGGCCGAGAAGAACATGACCACCCGCGTGTTCACCGGCCTGACCCTCCTGGACACGATCCAGGGCACCGTCGGCGCCGTCTCCCTCATCCCGGACGCCCGCACCCCCCACGAGGAGGCGGTCTACACGAACATCGCCTTCATGGAGTCCGTGCACGCCCGGTCCTACTCCTCGATCTTCTCCACCCTCATTTCGACGGCGGAGATCGATGAGGCCTTCCGCTGGAGCGAGGAGAACGCGAACCTCCAGCGCAAGGCCCAGATCATCCTCAACTACTACCGGGGCGACGACCCGGAGAAGCGCAAGGTCGCCTCCACCATGCTGGAGTCCTTCCTCTTCTACTCCGGCTTCTACGCCCCCATGTACTGGTCCAGTCACGCCAAGCTCACCAACACCGCGGACCTCATCCGCCTCATCATCCGGGACGAGGCCGTCCACGGCTACTACATCGGCTACAAGTACCAGCTGGCCGTGCGCGAGTCCTCCCCGGAGCGCCAGGCGGAACTGCGCGAGTACACCCTCGACCTGCTCATGGAGCTCTACGAGAACGAGGAGCAGTACACCGAGGACCTCTACGACGAGCTGGGCCTGACCGAGGACGTCAAGAAGTTCCTGCGCTACAACGCCAACAAGGCCCTTATGAACCTGGGCTACGAGGCCCTCTTCCCCGCCGACGCCGTCGACGTCAACCCCGCGATCATCGCCTCCCTGTCCCCCAATGCGGATGAGAACCACGACTTCTTCTCCGGCTCCGGCTCCTCCTACGTCATGGGAACCGCCGAGGCCACCGAGGATGACGACTGGGACTTCTGAGCCCGTGGGAGCGGGCGCGCCCGTGAGGCTCCGGCCGACGGCCCCGCCCGTCTACCGGGGATCGAGCAAGGTGGCGCAGGCCCGCGCCCGCGGCTGGGGATTCGATGACGTCATCGACGCCGCCTTCTTCGCCTTCGCCGCGGGCGCCGCCCTCTGGCTGGCCTGGCTCGTCATCGGCGCCGGATGGCACCCGACCCCCTGGGCCCTCCTCGCGGGAATCGCCTTCTGGGGCCTGCTCGCCTACCTCGCGATCCCCCGCGTCCACCAGGTCCTCACCTGGCTCTACGTCCCCGACTACTTCATCGGGCGCACCCGCACGCCCGACGGCCTCCTCGGCGACCCCGTCAACCTCGCCCTCTTGGGCGATGAGGAGGACCTCCACGAGGCCATGCGCAGCGCCGGCTGGGTTCGGGCCGACCCGATCACCCCCTACTCCTCGTGGAGGATCGTCGTGGACTCCCTCCTGCGCCGCTCCTACCCCTGCGCGCCGGTGTCGACCCTCCAGCTCTTCGGCCGCCCCCAGGACGTCGCCTACCAGAAGGAGGTCGAGGGCAACCCCTCCCAGCGCCATCATGTGCGCCTGTGGCACACCCCCGCGAACTGGGTGCTTCCCGGCGGGCGCGCCGTCGACTGGCTGGCCGCCGCCACTTACGACCGCGCCGTCGGCCTATCCACCCTCACCCTTCAGGTGACCCACAAGATCGACGCGGATATCGATGTCGAGCGCGACTACGTCGTCGACGACATCCGATGGGCCTCCCCGGCCGCCACCCTCCAGATCTGGCCCGACTTCTTCACCGCCTACCACGACAAGAACGGCGGGGGAGACCAGGTCATCACCGACGGCGACCTCTACGTCCTCAACCTCCACGGCGTCGTGCCCGACTCCCGGCACTCCGTGGAGCTGGCCCGCGCCAGGGCGGCCGATGAGCGCGCCTCGCGGCGCAGGCCCGGGCAACTCGTCATCGCGCTCGGCCTCATCGCGCTGCTCTGCGCTGCCAGGATCGGGTCGGCGATCGACTCGGCGGCCCTGTCCACCACGATGGACTTCCTCCGGTCCAGCGGGGTCGCCGACGCGAGGACCGTCGCCTACGCGGCGGTGGGCACCATCTCGGTCATCCTCACGCTCATCGTCCTCGCCCTTGGATGGGCCGCCTGGAACGGCCACCCGCGCAGCCGGATCGCCCTGCTCATCGTCCTCGCCCTGAGCGTGAGCATCGACATGTCCCAGGTGGCGGCCCTGGGCGTGCGCCACGCGACCGCCTGGATCCTCATCACCTCCGCGCTCGCCGTCCTCGCCCTCCTGGCGCTCACCGCGCGCCCCGTCCACCGTTGGGAGCGGGCGCGCAAGGCCGAGCGGCGCGCCGCCCGACCCGAGCGCGTCCAGCGGCACTAGGCGTGCTGGAAGCGCCGGGAGCCCGCCGACCCGGCCCCGGGTGGGGAGTGCGATCCATGGCGCGACCAGGTGCGGCGCAGCATGCTGAAGCCATGAGATCGATCGCCGAGCGGACGCGATCGCTCCTGATCGATCTCCATGCGGCATCCGGCCACACGCCCCTGAGCGGGCCGGGCGAAGGGCAGATCGCGCCGCATGGCACGGACTGGGTGGGCCCGGGCGCTGAAGGGAGACGGCGCCCGGGCCGCCCTCTCGTCCGGGCTCCTTCCACCGGTTCGTGTCAGTGCTTCCCGCTACCCTGGCCACATGAGCGACTACCTCGCGGGCCCCAGCGGCGACGATCCCACCGGCGACCCCGCCCCGGTGCCGACGATCCCGCCGCTGCCGGCGCATGTGCGCTTCGGCATCCCCTTCAACGGGGTCGTCCCCCTGTGGTTCGACGGCGACCGGATCGCCTGGTACCGGCCCGCCGACGGCACCGATCTCGCCGACGTCCTGGGCCTGGGGCACGTGGAGACCGAGCCCGGGCCCTCCTCCGTGCCCGAGGGCTGGGCCGAGCGCGTCGAGTTCGGGACGCTGGAGGAGGGGGGCCTGCGCCTGCGCGCCGAGGGTCCCACCGGCCGCCGCGCCATCAACGACGCCGGTACGGGCGTCCTCGTCCCCCTCGGCGATCCGCTGAGCGTGCCCGAGGCCATGGGCGGCGGCCTCGACACCGCCTCCTTCGCCGTCCACATCGCCCGGCTCATGCTGAGGGCGGCTCGCGACGGCGCCATCCTCGTCTTCACCCTGCGCGCTCCACGCGATCCTGAGGCCCACCACATCCTCTCCGTGCCCTCCGAGGTGGACTCCCAGCGCGTCATGCGCTTCCACCTGGGGACGCTCATGGAGATGGAGGGCGGCGCCTGGGATAAGGCGGATCGCCGGGGCGGCATGTCCCTGCTCGACCTGTCCATCCCCTATGAGTCCCTCCTGGCCGGCGCCGGCCCCGAGGCCGAGCAGGGCCTGGACGCCGGCCTGCTCATCGAGCTCGCCGAGCCCGTCGTCGCCTGCCTGCTCAAGCCCGGCTTCCCCTTCGCCCTGGGCTGCTCATACGTGATGCCCGTCAAGGACTGAGCGTCGAGGGGCCGCAGCGGCGCGGGGCGTCATCCGGCTTCCGCGCCGTCCGCCGCACTGAAGGCGCGACGGCGCCGCGTGCCTGATCACCTCTGTGCCGGTGGGGCGGGCGATGACCCGCGGATCCTGTCAAATCTGCGATCCATCGCAGATTTTCCTGCGATGGATCGCAGATTTGACAGGGCGCGAGTATGATCGAGACATGGAATCGCTGCTCCCCAGGCATCTCGCGCCTCTCGGCCGGGACATGCTCGCCGCCTTTCCCTGCATCGTCGTCCAAGGGGCGAGGCAGGTCGGGAAGAGCACGATCTCCACAATGCTCGCCGATGACCGGGCCACCGTCCTCTCCCTGGATGACGACGACGCCCGCCACGCTCTCCAGGCCGACGCTCGCGCCTTCCTCGAAGGGCGCGAGGGCACGCTCATCCTCGACGAGGCGCAGCGGATGCCGGACATCCTCCTCGCCGTTAAGGCCAGCATCGACCGCGATCGCCGCCCCGGGCGCTTCATCCTCACCGGCTCGGCCGATCTCCTGCGGGTCAAAGGAGTCGGCGATTCGCTTGCGGGCCGCGCCGTCGACCTCCCACTGAGGCCCCTGAGCGAGGGGGAGAAGCGCGGGTTGCAGGACGACTTCGTCGGCGCCGTCGTCAGTGGGGGAATTGACGTCCGCGGCCTTCGCTCGCAGTGGGGCAGGGCCGACTACCTCGCTGCCCTTGAGACCGGGGGCTACCCCGAACTCCAGGAACTGCCCGACCGCATGAGGAGCCTGTGGGTCGAAGCCTATCTCAACCGCCTCCTGAGCCGGGACGCCGCCTCAGTCCCCGGCGGTTCGAATCCCGCGCGTCTTGGGACGCTGCTGCGCCTTCTGGCCGCCAATCAGTCGGGCGAGCTCGTCAAGGCCAGGCTCGCCCAGGCCGCCGGCCTCTCGGAGTCCATGGTCTCCAACTACTTGGACGCGCTCAGTTCGGTCTACCTCATCGACCGCCTGCCGCCCTGGACCTCCAGCCTCACACGGCGCGAGACCGGTCGGCACAAGGTCAGCATCATCGATAGCGCGCTCGCGATGCACCTGACGAGCCAGAGCGCCGCGAGCCTCCTGCCCCCGGAGAAGGACGCCATCGGGCCCCTCCTCGAGGGATTCGTCACGAGCCAACTGCTCGCGCAGCAGGGCTGGAGTGAGCAGCGCTTCCGGCTCCATCACTACCGGGACCGGGGCGGACGCGAGGTCGACGTCATCGTCGAGTTGCCGGATGGGCGCGTGATCGGCATTGAGGTGAAGGCCTCATCGAGTTATCGCGCCGAGCAGTTCCGCGGGCTGAGCTACCTCAAGGAGGTCCTGGGGGATCGTTTCATCGTCGGCATTGTCCTGGGGACCGCTCCCGAGGGCTACCAGTTCGCCGATCGGCTCTGGGGCATGCCGATCTCCACCCTCTGGTCCCACTGCTTGGGGAGCCGCGCGCACCAGAGGACCTGACGGGTGCCCGAGCCCTGCTCCCGGGCCGCGCCGCTCAATGGGCTCGCGCCAGGGCGGTGATGCGGGACATGAACTCGGCGAGGAACCGCTCGGCGTCGACGGCCACGGCCGCCCGGCTCGTCCTCGGGGCGCCGAGGCGCCCCACATCCCCGATGGTGCGCCCGCGCGTGGCCCCCTCCAGATCCACCTTGAGGTTGATCGGCAGCATCGTCACCAGGGACGGGTCCACGGCGACGCCGACCGCCAGCGGGTCGTGCAGGCCGCAGCCGCCGAGCCCGGGCGCCGTCGTCTCATAGGCCCGGATGTAGTAGTCCGTCATATCCGCCAGGAACGCGCCCGCGGCCGTCCCCAACTCGCGCCAGCGGCGCGTGTGCTCGTAGGTGAGCAGGGTCTGGAGGGTGACGTCGAGGCCGACCATCGTGGCGCTCACCCCCGAGCGCAGGACGGCGTCGGCCGCCTCCGGGTCCTGGCTGATATTCGCCTCCGACCACGGAGTCACGTTCCCGCTCACCGTGAGCGCCCCGCCCATGAGCACCACGGTCAGTCGCTCAGCCAGGCCGGGGTCCTTCCTCAGGGCGGCGGCCAGGTTGGTCAGCGGACCCGTGGGCACGTACACGAGGTCCTCCCCGTGGGCGCGGGAGGCCTCGATGATGAAGTCGACGGCGCTCGTCCCCTCCGCGGGGCGCGGCGAGGGGACGAGCGCCGCATCCCCCAGGCCATTGCGGCCGTGGATGAAGGCGGAGACCTCCAGAACCTCGAAGTCGTCGCGGGCCACGGCGTGGGGCAGGCCGGGGTAGACGGGCACATGCGGCGCTCCGAGCAGGTCGAGCACCGCCAGGGAATTGCGCGCCGAGTCCTCCACGAGGACATTGCCGTAGGTGGTGGTGATGCCGATGAGCTCGGCCTCCGGGCTGCCCAGGGCGTAGGCGATCGCCAGGGCGTCGTCGATGCCGGTGTCCAGGTCCAGAATGAGCTTGCGGGTCATGATTCGCTTCCTCCTCACCAGACGAACAGGCCGACCATCCCGGCCGACAGCAGCGAGACGAGGATCCCGGACAGGAGCATCCGGCCCACGTTCTTGGAGATGAGGTCGTTGCGCTCCTTGTCCACCAGGCCCTTGAAGCAGCCGATGATCATGCCCAGCGTCCCGAAGTTCGCGAAGGACGTCAGGAAGACTGTGAGCACCGCCTGGTAGTGGCGCGCGTAGCCGCTGATCTCGGCGCTCACCTGCCCCATGGCCACGAACTCGTTGGTGACCAGTTTGAGGCCCATGATCTGGGACATGTCCCAGGCGGTGGAGGTGTCCAGGCCCAGCAGGAGCGCGGGCGCGTACATGACGACGCCGAGCGCCGACTCCAGGGACAGCGGCTCCCAGATCGCCCCGAGGATCTTGTCGATGAGGGCCGCCAGGGCCACGAAGGTGATGACGTTGGCGGTGATGATGAGGATGAGCTTGCCCGCGCCCAGGATCGAGTCGCCCAGGAAGGAGAAGAACGGCTCCTTCGCGGGTCTGCTCGCCGCGCGTCCCGGATCGCGGCGCAGGACCTTGGTGGCCAGGGCGCCCAGGCCCCCGGGAGTGCTGCCGCTGCTCGGCGCCGCCCCGGCGGCCGCCGGTCCGCCGCCCGCTGCGGTGGGCGCGCCCGCGCCGTCCTGGGCGCCGTCGGCGTCCCCGGAGTCGCCGACCCCCTCGTAGGTGACGATGATGTCCTCCTCGGGCGGGACGTCGACGGGGTAGAGCATGGAGGTGACGATGAGCGCGTTGAGGCAGTTGATGGGCACCGCCGTCAGCACGAACTCTGCCGGAACGATCTGGATGTAGGCCGCCAGGATCGACGCCGTCACGCAGCTCATCGACATCATGGCGATGACGACGTTGCGCGCCGGGCTCATCCGCTGCACCTGCAGCTTGGAGACCGCCAGGGCCTCCGTGTTGCCCAGGAACATCATCTCGATGGAGTAGAAGGCCTCGAACTTGGGCTGACGGGTGACCGCGCTGAGCCCACGGCCGATCCACTTGATGAGCCAGGGCAGGAAGCCGATATAGGTGAGGATGTCGAAGACGGGCACCACCAGCAGGATCGGCAGCAGGGCGCTGACCACGAAGTTCACGGGCGCCGGGTCCACGCCCTCGGCCCCCACCCAGTTCGCCAGGGCGAAGTTGATGCCCTTCCAGGCCACGGAGACGAGCTCGTTGAAGCCCGCGGCCGCGCCCTTGACGGCCGCGCGCCCCCAGGTGAAGCTCGTGAGGACCCAGGCGATCACGAGGTTGAGGGCGGTCAGGATCGCCACGGACTGCCAGGGGATCCTCTTGCGGTCATGGGAGAGCAGCCAGCCCGCCGCCAGGAAGACGGCGAGGCCCAGGACGTTGATGGGCAAGTACATGGATCGGTTCCTTCGAGAGACGTGCGGGGGCGGGGAGGGGATGGGTCAGCTGAGGCGCGCGAGGTCAGCCCAGGCGCGCGAGCGCGTCGGCCACGAGCGCCCAGAAGCGCTCGACATCCAGGCCCACCCCCACCCGGGTGGTGCAGGTGGGGTCGGAGTCATCGACGAGCGCACGCATGTCGGCCACGGTCATCCCGTAGGTGAGCGCCCCGCGCAGCTCGATGTCGATCGGGCAGCGCCTGGTGGGCACGAGGCTCGGGGCGATGACGCGGGCGACGGCGCAGGGGTCGTGCGTGGGCGGGTCCGGGAAGGCCTCCTGGTCCTGGTAGGTGGAGCGGAAGAAGTCCATGAGCCCGCCCACGGCATCGGCCAGACGCGGGTTCGCCTCGCACAGGGCCGCCTGGACCTCTGGGGTGCACAGCGCCCGGTGGGTGACGTCCAGCCCGATCATCGTCACGGGCCAGGACTCGCTGAACACGATCCTGGCGGCCTCCGGGTCGCACAGGATGTTGAACTCGGCCACGGGCGTCGCGTTGCCGACCCCGTAGGCGCCGCCCATGAGGACGATCTCCTTGACCCGCTCGACGATGCGCGGCTCCAGGCGCGCGGCCATCGCGATATTCGTCAAGGGCCCCGTGGGGACGATCGTGACGGCGCCGGGCTCACGGCTCATGATCGTCTCGATGAGCCAGTCGACGGCGTGCCGGTCGGGCAGTGGCCGGGACGGCTCGGGCAGGTCGACGCCGTCGAGACCGGTCTCGCCGTGGATGTAGGCGGCGTCGATGGGCTCCCGGATGAGGGGGCGCCGGCAGCCGGCGTGAACGGGAACCTCGGGGCGGCCCGCGAGTTCGCAGACGGCGCGGGCGTTGTAGGTGACCTTGTCCAGGCCGTGGTTGCCGCCGATCGTGGTGATGCCGATCAGGTCGACCTCGGGGCTGCCCAGGGCGAGGAGGATCGCGATGGCGTCATCATGACCCGGGTCGCAGTCGAGGATCATCGGGGTGGCCACATTCGACTCCTTCGTCAGCGTGACTGCCAGGGGGAGCGCGCCGGTCGCGCGCCGGACCTGGGGCGAGTGGGCCTGCGCCCCTGATCAACAACTGACCATTCTAGGCCATCGATCATCGGAAAAGGCGGGGACGGCGGGGGAATGGGCGGTACCCTGATAGTCCGTCCCCCCAAGCGAAGGAGCTCATGCCATGGGGCGCGTCATCGTCGTCGGGTCGATCAACCAGGACATCACCGTCACCGTCGAGCGCTTCCCCGCGCCGGGCGAGACCCTGGCCGGGACGTCCACGAGCTACCGGCTCGGCGGCAAGGGCGCCAACCAGGCCGCGGCCGCCGCCCACGGGGGCGCTGAGGCGATGCTCGTCGGCCGCGTCGGCGGGGACGCCGCGGGCATCACCCTGCGCGAGGAGCTGCGCGGCCACGGGGTGGACGTGAGCGCGCTGCGCACGGATGAGGAGATCACCACCGGCATCGCGTTCATCACCGTCAGCGCCGCCGGGGAGAACACGATCATCCTCGACGCCGGCGCCAACGCCCGCGTCACCGGTGCGCAGGCCGCCGGGGCGATCGATTTGAGGGCCGACGACGTCGTCGTCCTCCAGGGGGAGATCCCGGCGGCGACCAATGACGAGATCATCGAATGGGCCCACCGGGCCGGGGCCCGCGTGGTCCTCAACCTCGCGCCCGTCTACCCGATCGCGCCGGACGTCCTGGCCGGCGTCGATGTGCTCGTGGTCAATGAGACCGAGTGCGGGCTCGTGCTGGGCTCGCCCGCGCCCGCCACTCCGGAGGAGGCGCTCGCGGCGGCGGCCGCCCTGCGCGAGCGGGGGATCGCGGGCGTGCTCGTCACGCTCGGCGCCGCCGGGGCGGTGTGGGCCTGCGCCGAGGGAAGCGGGCACATGCCGGCCATTGACCTGGGGCCCGTGGTGGACACGACGGGCGCCGGGGATGCGAGCGTCGGCGTGCTCGCGGCCGCGCTCGCCGCGGGGCACGGCTTCGCCTCGGCCGTGGCCGAGGGCATGCGCGCCGGCTCGACGGCGGTCCTCGCCGCCGGCGCAGCCGCCTCCTACGCGGCCATCACCCCCGCCTCCCCCGCCCCCTGAGCGAGACCGGTCGAAATCGCGATCGAAACCGGTCGCAGTCCTCAGGCGCCACTCCCGTACCAGCCCCGCGGGACTGGGCGCCGCCTCCCGACGCCGTCGTCCCTCACGCGACACAGGCGCTCCCTGCGCTCCATGAAGGGGGCGGCTCGGGCGACCGGTCGAGCAGGGCCGCGGCGGCCGGTGGGCGAGGTGGGCGCCCCGCCCCTTCAGAAGCAGCGGCGCGCGGCGCATGATGGGGTCATGAGCGCTGATCGAGGACCCACCGCCCGCACTGCCCGAGCCGACCGAACCGCCGGCACCGATCTGCCCGACCTCTCCCGGCCCACCCGGCCCTGCACCGCCATCCAGGACCTCATGGCCGCGGAGACCGAGGCGCGGCGCCTCGCGGCCGGCCCCGCCAAGGCCCTCCCGGACGGTGCAGGCGCTCCCGCCCGGCTGCGCGTCACCCTGGCCGGAATCGTCGAGCGCCTCGCCCCCGAGCTCCTCGCCCTGTCCCACGATCTGCACGCCCACCCCGAAGTCGGCTATGAGGAGCACCGCGCGATGGCCGCCGTCGCCGACCTCCTGCGCGCCCATGGAATCGCCCCCGAACTGGGGGTCTTCGGCATGGAGACCGCCTTGCGCGCGAGCATCGGGCCCGCCGCCACCGCGGGCGGCACCTCCGGCGGCAGTGCATCCTCCCACCCCGGTGCCATCGCGATCCTCGCCGAGTACGACGCCCTGCCGGGCATCGGCCACGCCTGCGGGCACAACGTCATGTGCGCCAACTCCGTGGGGGCCTTCCTCGCCCTGGCCGCCCTCGAGGCCGAGCGCCCCGGGAGCCTGCCGGGCACCGTCGTCCTGACCACCGCCCCCGCCGAGGAGTGCTCCACCGCCAAGGAGGCCCTCGCCCAGGCCGGCATGCTCGACGGCATTGACGCCGCCATCCAGACCCACTCCTACGCCGCCGACGTCACCCACCAGACCTGGCTCGGGCAGCGGCGCCTGCGCATCACCTACCGCGGCATCCCTGCGCACGCCTCCTCCCAGCCCTTCATGGGCCGCAACGCCCTCGACGCCGCGACCCTGGCGCTGACCGGCATCGGCCTGCTGCGCCAGCAGATCCTGCCGATGGACCGCATCCACGCCGTCGTCACCCATGGTGGCGACGCCGCCAACATCATCCCCGAGCGCACCGAGCTCAACGCCTTCATCCGGTCCAAGGACCTGACCACCCTGCGCGATCTCGTGGCCCGGGTGGAGGACGTCTTCCGCGGCGCCGCCCTCATGACCGGCACCGGCGTCGAGATCACCCCCGACCCCCACCCCAATGAGATGCCCGTGCGGGACAACGCCGCGCTCCTGGCCTCCTGGGTGCGCGCCCAGCGCGAGCGCGGCCGCGAGCCCCTGCCGGCGGGCGTTCTGCCCGAGACCATCGCCGCGGGCACGGACTTCGGCAACGTCTCGCAGCGCGTGCCCGGCATCCACCCGCTCATCAAGGTCACCACCGGCGGCGACGTCGCCCTCCACACCCCTGCGATGGCCGAGGCGGCCGGCTCGCCCACTGGGGACGCCGCCTGCCTCGACGGCGCTTACGGGCTCGCCGCCGTGGCCCTCGACTGGCTCCACGACGCCGGGGTGCGCGAGGCCGCCCGCGCGGACTTCGAGGCCACCGGCGGGGCCGTCGACGTCGCCTCCTTCTGGGACGAGTGAGGGGCGCGGCGGCGCGGGTCGCGTGCGGGCCCACCTGGCGGCGCGTCCGGGCCTTGCCCTCGAGCGCGCTCGAAGATCTACGGTCAACGCCATGAACGACCAGGTGCGGCCATCGGCCCTTCAGCGAGCCCTTGACGCCCCGGCGCCGCTGGGCGCGGAGGCGCTGGACGATCTGCTCGACGACTCGCCCCAGTCCTGGGGCGTGGCGGAGGCCGCCGGGCGACTGGGCATGAGCCCTCACACCCTGCGCTACTACGAGCGCATCGGGTTGATCGCCGTGCCGCGGGACGCGGCGGGGCGCCGCCGCTACGACGCGGTGGCCATGCGGCGCCTCGTCTTCCTGGCGCGCATGCGCGCCTCCGGCATGTCGATCGCCGACCTGGCGCGCTACACCAGTCTTCTCAGCGACGGGCCGGGCACCGCCCCCGAGCGCGCCGCCCTGCTGCGCGCCCACCGGGATGCCCTGCGCGGGCGGATCGAGGAGCTGCGCCTCGCCCTGGCCGTCACCGAGTACAAGATCGCCACTTACGACGAAGGGCCCCAACCATGACGCGCAACGAGACCACCAGTACCGCCAGGACCGCCACGATCTCCCCGGTCGGCGCCGGCCGAGCCGACGGCGCGGCCTCTGCCGCGCCAGCGGCTGCGGCGGCGGTCCCCCAGGACGACATCACCACTCCGGAGGCCCTCGCCCGCCGCGACCGCGGTCTGGAGGTCATGCGCATGATCGATGGCGAGCAGGGCCGAGCGGTCATCGAATCCCTGGCGGATATCAGTCCGGCGCTCGGGCACCACATCCTCGCCTATGGCTTCGGCGACGTCTACAGCCGTCCCGGTCTGGACGCCCGCAGCCGACAACTCGTCACCCTGGGGATGCTCGCCGCCCTGGGCGGCTGCGAGCCCCAGCTCAAAGTCCACATCGGTGCCGCACTCAACGTCGGCATCACCCGCGAGGAGATCGTTGAGGCCTTCCTTCACGCCTCGGGGTACTGCGGCTTCCCCCGCGCCCTCAATGCCACCTTCGTGGCGCGCGAGGTCTTCCGCGAGCGCGACGCGCAAGCGGGCGCTGCGCCTGAGGCGACTGGGACCACTGGCGCCTGATCCATCGCCCGGTTGGGCACATCCGTGCGCAGGCGGTGGGGCGTTCGGCGCGCTCGGGGAGGCTGCTTGGCAGATGAATCGTTGGAATGGCGCGGGTCGCGCTCTCATCGCCGAGCCTCGTATGTGCATTCGACTTCAGAATGCACATACGAGGTACTTCACGAGATTCAGGTCAACGTGATTCCAACGAAAAGCCCATGAACCAGGCCGTCTGAGCGTGCCGATCCCCGGACTCCCGGTCGGCCTCAGGCGGCCAGTGCCTCGCGCATGACGTCCAGGCCCACGCTGCCCAGGCGCAGCGCCCGGGCGTGGAAGGCTTTGAGGGAGTCATCCACCCCCGCTGCGCGTGCCGCCGCCAGCGAGGCGTCCCGCGCCTCCTCCCACAGGCGCTGCCCAACGGCGTACGACGGCGCCTGCCCCGGCCAGCCCAGGTAGCGGTCCAGTTCGAAGCGCAGGAAGGACTCTCCCATCGCGGCATTGGCCCGCAGGAATTCCCAGGCCGATCCCGCGTCCCAGCGGCCCTCGCCCACACCCGGCAGGGCGGTGAGCTCGGAGGGTCGGTCCTTGCGCAGATGAACACCGATGTCCAGTACGACGCGAGCCGCCCGCAGCCGCTGGGAGTCCAGCATCCCCATGCGGTCGGCCGGGTCCTCCTGGAAACCGAGGTCCGCCATGAGCCGCTCGGCGTACAGGGCCCAGCCCTCGCCATGCCCGCTGACCCAGCAGCCGTGGCGGCGCCAGGAGTTGAGCTCGCCGCGCAGGAGCGTCTGCATGCCGATCTGAAGATGATGCCCGGGAACGCCCTCGTGGAACACCGTGGTGCGCTCCTGCCAGGTCGCGAAGTCCTCCGTCCCGGCCGGAACGGACCACCACATGCGCCCCGGGCGGGAGAAGTCGTCGCTCGGCGCCGTGTAGTAGATGCCGCCGGTGGACGACGGCGCAATCCGGCACTCCAGGGCGCGCAGAGGAGCGGGGATGTCGAACTGGGCGCCGTCGAGGGCCGAGATCGCCGCATCCGAGGTCTCCTGCATCCAGTCCCGCAGCGCCGCCGTGCCGTGCACCTGCCGCGAGGCATCGGCGCCCAGCCGCTCCAGGGCCTCGGCCATGGTGGTGCCCGGCCCGTAGAGCGAGGCGGCGATGGCCCGCTGCTCGGCATCGATGGCCGCCAGGCGCTCCCGGCCCCACTCGTAGGTCTCGTCCAGGTCGATGCGCGCGCCCAGGAACTCCCGGCTGAAGCGCTCGTAACGCTCACGGCCCACGGCGTCGTCGTCGTCGGCGAGCGGGGCGACATCGGCGGCCAGCCAGCGGGCCGCCTCGGCGTAGGCGTCGCGGGCCTGGCCCGCGGCCGCCCGCAGCTCCGCGGTGAGGGCGGCGGACAGGGCGCCGCCGTCGGCGAGGCGTGCTCCCTCGATCAGCGCCGCGAAGGATGATGACGCCCCCGACTGGTCCTGGGCCTGCTTGATGCAGGCGCGCACCTGCCGGGCGGCGGGGGTGAGCCCGCGTGCGGCCGCCACCCGCAGGGACTCGCGGTGCCCTGCGATCGCCCCGGGCACCGCTCGCAGGGCGGATGCGAAGTTCTCCCAATCGCCCGTGGTGGCCATGGGGTGGTTGTCGAAGGTGTCGCGGATCGTTTGAATCGGGGAGGCGATGTTGTTCAGCGCCCGCAGGTCCTCGCCGGCCTCATGCAACTCGTCCTCGACGCCGAAGCGCTCGCGCATGGCTGCGATCGTCACACGGTCGACGTCGTCGGCGGGGGCGGCGGCATCGAGCGCGGCCAGGGTCTGGGCGCGCAGATCGGCCAGGGCCGAGAAGCCGGCGGGGGAGTAGTCGTCCAGGGCGCCGACCCGGCCGGGCAGGCCGGAGTAGAGGGCGAACTCGGGTGACAGCGCGGCGAGGCGCTCCACATGGCGCTCGGCGACGGCGTCGACCTCGGTGGGAGTGCGAGGGGAGGCGCTGCGCGCGTGAGGCGCGCGGGGATCGGTCATGAGGGTGAGCCTAGGGCGGGCCTGGCACGATCGGATCATGATCTCGAATCCCATCGGCTCCGTCCCCGCCGAGCCCCGCGTCCTGCCCGACCCGCGCGACCCCGATGGCCCCTACCGGGTCATGATGGTGTGCACGGGGAACATCTGCCGCTCCGCGATGGCGGAGATGGTCCTGCTCGATCGGCTCGGCGCGGCGGGCCTGGCCGGGCATGTGGAGGTGGCCTCGTCCGGGGTCTCCAGCGAGGAGCGCGGCAACCCGATGGACCCGCGGGCCAGGCGGCTCCTGCTCAGCAGCGGCTACGGCGAAAGCAGCGACGGCGAAGGCGACTGTGATGGCGGGGGAGCGGTGGCGGCCCGGATCGCCACGCACCGGGCCCACCGCATCACGGACGCCGAGCTGGTCGGCTCTGATCTCATCCTGGCGATGACGGCCTCGCATGAGCGTGAGCTGATGCGCCGCGCGCAGCGGGCGGGAGCCGTCGTCGACGAGCTGGGAGGGAACCAGGGGGCGGGGCGGCGCATCCGCATGTTCCGCGAGCTCGACCCGGATCGCGCGGGGGATCTGGCGGCGATCGCGGCAGGGCAGGCCTCCCGGTCGCGGCTCGATGCGCCCGACCCCTGGTACGGCGGCATGGAGGACTTCGAGGAGACTCTTGCGACGATCGAGCGCGTCGCCGACGAGCTCGTTCCCGCCCTGTCGGCCCTCACCCGAGACCGGTCGATATAGTCATCGAAACCGGTCGGTTCTCCACAGGCTCTCCCCGCCCCGCGAGAGAGGAGCAGGGCCTGTGGACGGCGAACCGGTCTCGATCACCACTTCGACCGGCCTCGGCGCCCATATCGACCGGTCTCGCGCCGATTGATCAGTGAGAGGGGCAGGGGAGGCGGGCGCTCAGCCAGCCGGTGAGTGTCGCCAGGTACTCGCCGCGGGCGGGCTCGGGGGAGAGCGCCAGGTCATGCACCCCGCCGGGGATCTGCCGCACGGTGACGTCCTCGCCGAGGAACGGCGCACGCTCCACCATTTGCGTCACATCGAGCACCGCGTCCGCCTGCAGCACCGCCTCGCGCCCCGCGTCGGGGGGCGCCGACGCGGTCGAGCAGCACAGGAGCACCGGCGCCTCGATCCCCAGGCCATGGCGGACCCGCCGCTGCAGGCGGCGCACGCTCGTGAGGAAGCCCGCCCGCGCCGGCCAGCCGGGCGAGGGCTTGAGCGACAGGTCCCAGTCCCATTCCCCGCCCCATTTGGCGTGCAGGGAGCGGGCGTAGGGGTCGGCCTCGAAGGCCTCCTCGTCATCCGCCTCCGGCGCCGCCGGGTTGACGATGACCCGCCCCGGCATCCACCGCGACATGAGGTCCACCGCCGCAGTGCCGTAGGAGCGCATGAAGCCCGAGGCGTTGAGGTCCAACCACGGCGAGTTGAGCGTGACGGCCGCGACCCGCCCCGGATGATCCGCCGCCCACAGCGCCGCGGACAGTCCGCCGGTGGAGTGCGCGTTGAGGACGACGGCGTCATGCCCCTTCTCCTCGCGCAGGATCCGCACCGCCTCGGTGATCTCCTCGTCGTAGACGAGCAGGTCCGTGGTGTCGTGCGGGAAGGATCCCTCGGGCAGGTCGGTGCCCGCGCGCCCGCAGCCGCGCATCTCCAGGGCGTAGAACTCGTAGTCGGCCTCCTCGAGCGCGGCCGACAGGTGCGTCTGGAAGAAGTAGTCGGTCCGGCCGTGGATGTACAGCACCGCCCGTGCGTGCCGGGCGGCGCCGGCGTTGCGCTGGTGGACGAGGATCGCATGATCCGCCCCGGGCGCGGCTTCGGAAGGGGTGACGGGGATACGGCGCGCGACCCAGGGCTCGCCCAGGAGGTCCGGGATGATCGTGGTCATGCAGGCATCGTAGATCCGGGCGGCCCTTCCCGTGCCGTGTCGCCATTTCGTGACCTTGGTCCCGGAATCGGTGTTCGGCTTGCGCGCCCGCGACTCGGCTTTATACCGTTCTCCCGACCATCCAGAGCAGTTGAGAGACCTGGCTCGACGACGCTGCAGCAACCCCCTGAGAGGGTGAGGGTGCTTCCGCCAGGACCGATGGAGGACTCATGAGCGATCCGAACCCAGGTGCCGAGCCGATCGAGGCCGCCCCGGCTGATGCCGTCGGCGCGGCGGACGACTCGATGATCTCCCTGCGCGACGTCGTCAAGATCTACACCCTGCGCGACGGCACCGAGGTGCGGGCCCTGGACGGTCTCACCCTCAACGTGCCCGCGGGCTCGATCCACGGGATCGTGGGAACCTCCGGCGCCGGCAAGTCAACGCTCATCCGCTGCCTGACCGCGCTCGAGCCGGTGACCGACGGCGAGGTGCGCGTCGCAGGCCAGGACATGACCGCCCTGCGGCCCCGCGAGCTGCGCGAGGCCCGCCGCAGGATCGGCATGGTCTTCCAGCACGCCAACCTGCTCGACTCGCGCACGACGGCGCAGAACATCGCCTACCCGCTCGCCCTGGCCGGCGTCGCCAAGGGGGAGCGCCACGAGACGGTCGCCCAGATGCTCGACCTCGTGGGCCTCGCCGACCGCGGCGGCTCCTACCCCGGTCAGCTCTCCGGCGGGCAGAAGCAGCGCGTCGGCATCGCCCGGGCGCTCGCCGATCAGCCCGCCGTGCTCCTGTGCGACGAGCCCACCAGCGCCCTCGACCCCGAGACCACCCGCTCGATCCTCGACCTCATCAAGGATGTGCGCGACCGCCTCGGCGTCACCGTCGTCATCATCACCCACGAGATGAGCGTCGTCCGCCAGGTCTGCGACTCCGTGAGCCTCCTGGAGGCGGGTCGGATCGTGGAGTCCGGGCCGATCGAGGAGGTCGCCTCCGACGTCGACTCGCGCCTGTCCCACGAGCTCGTGCCCGTCCCGGCGATCCCCGAGGGCTCGCTGGCCGAGGGCGACGCCGTCATCGACGTCGCATTCACCGCCCACCCGGGCCAGCCCGCCGCCGCGCACCTGCTCGCTATCGTCTCCGAGCACGGGGCGGATGTGGCCGGGGGCGTCTTCGAGACCCTGGGGCAGGCGCAGGTCGGCCGCCTCGCCCTGACCGTACCCGCCGAGAGGGCACCCGGCGTCGTCGACGCCCTGGCCGCCGCCGGCGCCACCGCGGAGGTGCGCTCATGATCCCCCTGAATGCCGCTGCCCACCTGGACTCCCTCGCCGTCCTGCCCGCGGGTGCCAGGGACAAGAGGTGGCTGGACAACCCCGCCATCACGGACAAGCTCTGGCCCGCCACCATGGAGACCTTCGAGATGACGCTCATCTCCGGGGCGCTCGCGGTGATGCTCGGTCTCCTGCTGGGCCTGGCCCTGGTGACCACGGGCAAGCGCGGCCAGCACGCCAACCGCTTCGTCTACGAGATCCTCTCCCAGGTCGTCAACATCGGCCGCTCACTGCCCTTCATCATCCTCATGGTGGCGATCCTGCCGCTGACCCGCATCATCGCCGGTTCCTCGCTCGGCTGGCAGGCGGCCTGCGTCCCCCTGACCGTGGGGGCGATCCCCTTCTACGCGCGCCTGGTGGAGACCGCCGTCAACAACGTGGAGGCGGGCAAGGTCGAGGCCGCCCTCATGATGGGCGCCTCCGGCAATCAGATCACCTGGGGCGTGCTCGTGCGCGAGGCCCTGCCCACCCTCATCCAGTCGGCCACGGTCACGCTCATCACGCTGCTGGGCTACTCGGCGATGGCCGGCGCCGTCGGTGGCGGCGGGTTGGGCGACCTGGCCGTCCAGTACGGGTTCCAGCGCAACCAGACCGACGTCATGATCGTCACCGTCGTCCTCATCGTCCTCATCGTCGGCATCATCCAGCTCGCGGGCGACATGCTCAGCCGACTGGTGGACCACCGCTGAGGCCCCGCCAGTCGGCACCGAGCCCATTGACGACGGCGCACCGCCGGAACACGATCGAACCCGCCCCAGCATCACAGCCCCGCCACCGAAAGGAAACTCCATGACCGCGCTCCTGCCCTCCCCGATCTCCCGACGCGCCTTCGCCACCGGCGCCCTGGCCGCCGCCGTCGCCGCCACCCTGGCCGCCTGCGGCTCCGACTCCGACGGCCAGCCCAAGGGCGTGAAGAAGGACGGCGACACCGTCGTCATCTCCATCGGGGCCACCCCCCAGCCCCACGTCACGATGCTCACCCACATCAAGGACAACCTCCTGTCCGGCACCGGCATCGACCTGGACATCAAGGAGATCAACGACTACACGACGCCGAACATCAGCCTCAGCGACGGCTCCATCGCCGCCAACTTCTTCCAGACGCCCAACTACCTCAAGCAGCAGATCCAGGAGCACGGCTACGACTTCGTGTCCATCGCGGACGTCCACGTGGAGCCCATGGGCATCTACTCCAAGAAGGCCACCACGCTCACCGAGATCCCAGAGGGCGGCCAGATCGTCCTCAACAACGACCCGGCCAACACCGCCCGCGGTTTCAAGCTGCTCGAGGCCGCAGGCCTCCTCACCCTCGACCCCGCCGCCGAGCTGCCCACCGACTCCGACGTGACCGACAACCCGCACAACTTCACCTTCACGACGGTCGACGGCGCCCAGGTCGCCAACACGATGCAGGACGCGGCCGCCGTGGTCCTCAACGGGAACTACGCCCTCGACGCCGGGCTCACGCCCGTCGTCGACGCCTTGAAGCTCGAGGCCGTCGACGCCGCCCCGGCGAACCAGCTCGTGGTGCGCGCGGAGGACAAGGACAATGAGTCCCTCAAGAAGCTCGCCGAGATCATGAACTCTGCGGACTTCAAGTCCTACATCGAGACCACCTGGGCCGACGGATCCGTTCTCCCGGCCTTCTGATCCCCGGGCTCGCTCAGCGCCCGGCGCGGTAGCCGATGAGAGCGCCGGTGGAGGAGTCCCAGCTCACGAGTGTCGTCGCGGAGGTGAGGGTGAGCGCAGCGGTGTCGGCGGAGCCCTCCAGGGCGATGCGCTCACCGGTGTCGGCGTCGACCATGGTGCGGAAGGCGTCGGCTCCCGCATTCGCCACGTCGGCATCGGCCAGCAGGACGATGGCGCCGGAGGCCGAGGAGTGCGCGTCGCTCAGGCACGAGGTCACCGAGTTCGTCGCGCCGTCGATCGCGGGCGGGGCGAAGGCGGGGCGGCCGGTCATGGCGACCTCGCTGAGGCAGTGATTCGCGGCCGTCGCCCGGCCCAGGGCGGCCGGGTCGGCGGGGTCGGTCATCTCCTGCTTGGCCTGGGCGAGAGTGGGCAGGCGGCGGGGCGGGTAGATGCTGAAGGAGGGGTCCGAGGGGCGCGTGCCCCGCTCGTAGGACTCCAGGTAGGCGCCGGACAGGTCGAAGCTCGCGTAGCGCTCGCCACCGGCGCCCGGTGTCGAGTACGCGATGACCCAGCCGTCCACGGCGGGCCTGGTGTAGCCGGAGGCGGTGCCCCCGTCCGGGAGGGCGAGGCGCGTGAGCGCGCCGGAGTCGATGTCCACGACTCCAGTGCCGAGGGAGATGTAGCGGTGCTCCTCGTGGATGACGACGCTGCGCGGCTCCCTGGTGGCGGAGTAGCCGCGCGAATCGGTGCCGGCGCCCGGCACGGTCGTGGACCAGAGCTCTTCCAGGTCAGTGGACCAGGCGCTGCACTGGCCGGAGGCATCGCAGGACAGGGCGACGTCGTCGGCGACGGAGGCGCTCCGGCCACTGCCCCAGGGGGCGGGGGTGGCGGCGCCGGTGGCGAGGTCGTAGAGGGTGGCGCCATGGATGAGCCAGCGGTCTCCCCACTGCTGGACGGTCGGGGTGCTGTTGGGCGCGGGAGTCTGGTCGTTCCAGTTGAGGGTGGAGGCCCATGCCTGGGTGGGGGTGTTGTTGTTCTCGCTGATCTTGTAGGCGGTCAGGTTGACACGGCCGTCGATGGTGTAGACGTGGTCGGCGGAGGCGACGACCTCGGCGTCGGGGCCGACGGTGGTCGACCAGGCCTTCACTGCGCCCGCCTGCCATTGGTCGGAGGGGTTGGGGACGATGGGACGGTACTGGTGCTCGCCGTCGCCCAGCGCTGAAACGGTGGGGGCGGAGGCGTCGGCCTGGGAAGCGCCCGGCGTGGAGGCGAGGTACCAGCCGGTGCCGGTTCCGGTGGCGGCCAGGAGGAGGGCGGCGAGCACGCTCACGGTGCTCCTGCGCCGGTTCCGGTCCTGGCCATCGATGCCCATGGCCTGAGCATACTGAGGGGCTCGGCGGGAGCGACAGGCTGGCGGTGGAACGTTCGGCGCGCGCCATCGTTCCTGGAACTATGTGGGGCTCGCTGTGGGGCGTGCGACCAGGTCCCGAACTTGGGGGGCGACAATCTTGCCGACCTCGAGGGCCGGGCCGGTCAGGTCGAGGGCGTTGGCGGCCCCTCCTGAGTCCTTGGTGAAGAACTTGATGACCAGCAGGGCGCCGTCGGGGTAGCGCCACACGAGGAAGGACCATCCGTGGCGGGCGGAGAAGGATGTGAGGCCCTCACCGGGCGCCCCGTCGATCGATGCCGGCGTCGTGGGCACGCTGGCCTTGATCTGCTCGAAGGTCCTCACCCCCTTGGTCCGGAACTCGCCCGTGAAATCAGACGGCTCATAGGAGACCAAGAGCTCGGACGGGTCGGACTCGCGATCAAAATTCACGTCACTTCATAGGACGGAAACTCTTAAATTTCATTCCAGACTAGGAAACATCGATCACTCCACCGCCCCGCCCCTACAACTTCGCCCACCAGCACTAGAACGCACGCCCTGCTTTGCTGATTGTTCCGGCCATCAGCTTATCATCCAGCATTCGGAGTGGCAGTTGCAGCAGTATCACCCGTCAGGTATCCCCTCGCTTCCAGGAGCTCCGGGCCTCTGACAATAAGAAGATCCATCAGCTTCCTCATGGCCTCCGGGCTACCGAAATCACCTTCGTAGCGAATAGTTGTAACACTAATGACCGCATTACGGTCTTCATCGATCCACGCCGCCTTCACCGCCCCATCTTCATATATGCCGATGATTTTGGCGTTCACCCCCGCAACATCTTCTACTAGTGCATCCGACCGCTCATCTGGATCCTTGAGAAGCGAGTGGAATTCAAGCCCATAGCCCGCCGGCTGGTCGGCCCGCGCCATATCGACATACATATGGTTACCCGACTTTGCATACAATTGACAATGATAAGAACCCGGCATCGCGAATGATATAACCGGATCCACTGAATCTACGGTCTCATTCCGCACGTGCTCGATGAAGTATGGAATAATATCGTCTTTCGTCAAACCGGAGCAGTAAGGTCCCTGCAGCCCTTGACTCGCCTTCCAGTGCCGCCAAGCCGCATATCCACCGACACTGGCCACAAGCACAACGGAGCAGACCAGAACAATGCACCACTTCTTCGACCTCAAACTTAAACAACGCACAACAACACGATCCTTTCGAGGCATATCAAACTAATTGCGAATCCTAGTCCACCGACCATCAATGCACTTTACCGCCAGCGTTGGCAGCTCCATCGTCTGCGGCCTGCCCAACAACCGGATCAATGAGATTATTCGGAATCGATCCACTACCGAGCCAATTCTCGAACTCCGCTTTGTACTGCTCATTCGACTCGATCATTTCGAGATCGATCTGCGGATACCCGTCTTCACCAGTAGCCGTGGAGGCGCCCCAGTCCATCCATGCATAGTCATCTCGGGCCGACCCTCCCGCTTCGTTGTACGCGGAGGCAGACAGTCTCCCGGAATTAGACAATTGAGTATATCGTGAGCGAGCCATCGCATGCTGAGTCTGCTTCTTCAGTCTTCGACACTCTGAACTGCGTCGATCTGCTGCTGGCTGGCTTCAGCTTCGTCATTGAAGTACTCGGTCCCGGCCGGTGTCGCAAGTTTGACGGCCAGGCCAGCGGTCTGAGTGTAAGGATTGGGAATCATCGACATCCCCTCGCCCAACCCTGTGAGCATTGTCCCGGCAAGAGTTTCGCTGGCTGAACCGTCCTTACCTCGACGCTGAGATTCGGCCTGATCCGCAATGTAGCCGATGATCTGACCATCTTGAAAGCCACCCGTGGAAAGCTCATTCGTGAACCTGCCCTCCTGGGTGTCCGTGCTCGTGGTGCCATTGAATGCAACATCCGGATAATTATCGATTGTCACCTTCGTTCGCCAAGCAGAATGTCTCCCCACTCCACGCGCTAAACGCTGAAGCGATTGATCATCTGAAGCCGCGACACTGATCAATTTCTTAATATCACCATCGCTCACGCCGTGGATACGAGCCGGTCCACTACGAGCGTCAAATGTCCTGGGATGCTCAGCGTCAGAGCGGTGAGTAATCTTATTATCCACCTCGTACATGGAGTTCTCCAAAATGCACGCAGTGTTGTTCTTGGCGGCCGTTGTGAACTTGGGGAGGTCATACCCTGAGATGATGTCGATACCCTCGCCGGTGGCCCACGCGGCGCGCTCATCGACGTCATCCGTATTGTCAGGATCATCAACACGCTTCGCGGACGCGCCCGCGAACAGCGCCGTCAGGGCCTCCATGCTCTTGGGCGTCGTCCAGTCATGCCCCCTAATTTTCTGCATACGCTCGCGACTCTCCTGGTTGGGATCCCAATAGTCATTGACCGGATGAGCCTCATCATGAATCACGCCACCACCCGAATCCGGGCAGGTCAGATACTTCACCGCCGCGTCGGGATTGTTCCCCATCGCCGTGAACACCCCTGCCAAAGGATCGGGTGAGCCGCCGTGATACACAGGAACCTTGTACGCCGCGGTCGAGGGATCGCTCGGATCATAAGGAACATCCTCGAGGTCATCCGCAAGTTCTACAAGGAAGTCCGGGTCATACTCACTGGTCGTAGCGGTTAGCAAGCCGTTCAATCCTGTGATCCGCCCATAATGAGCCTTGTCAGTAACCGACCTGTAAATATGCTCCTCGAGGTCGGCCTCGGCACCACGACTGTTCTTATAGGTTCCGCCCACACGAGATCCAGCGGCGAGCATATTCCCCAGGATCACCATATCGGCCTCGACAGAACTGCTAGGCGTCTGCACATGGGCACTATACTGGTCCGCACTCGGTCGAGAATGATCACCGCGCGCCGCCTCGATCCTCGCAGGAATCTCGAGATAGCGATCCACTCCGACGCCATTGATGAAGGCTTTGGAGTAAAGCGGATTGTCCTGCATATCGGCAGCGCCCTCCACTGTCGCCGCAATAGTTTCACTATCCCCCTCAGAACTTCCTCCCATGGCATCTTTGACTACGGCGGCATCGCTTTTAGCCTTGGTCAAGGCATCCGCATTGTGCTTCTTCACATTCTCCGGATTATCCGAAGCACCATCGGGAAGATAGTATCCCTCCACTTTCTCACCGGATGCGTTATACAGCGGCACGCCTGAATCGTTCACTGCCTTCACGCTGTCCCGGCGCGTCCTCAATTCATCGGCGATGCTTTTCATCTTCCAGATCTGATTCGCGAGACTGCCACCTATGGCCAGATCATCGCTAATGCCGCAGGGATCCCATGCCAGATCATTGGCGCCCAGAAGCTCGCCTCGACCGTCCCAGGCATGATCGAACCATTTCTGAAGGGATTTGATATACGAATTCAGTTTGCTGTAACTGCAATAGACCACCGTCATCTCAAGACTCCTTTCCTGTGGCGGTGCGCCGCAATCAGTGAACTGTGATCCATGTCGCCTCAGCGCTATCGTCGTCATCGACGCATTCACTTGGATCAGCACCGATCGCGGACGAGATGTAACCGGAGATCGTCGCCATCTCATTCTGCACCGCTGAGAACACCATATCAATACTGGCCGCCATCTCATCCGCGGCAGCGCACGTCCAGGCGTCCGTCAGACCATTCGACATCGTCCCACCGGCCGTCTCGGAGGCTTGTGGGTCCGTCCTCCAGATCTCATCAGCATATTCGGATGCCCAAGTCTGCACCTTCCGCTGCGCGGCCAACTTCTTATTCACCACCTGAGGTTTACCGTTATCTCCGGTATTGAGCGAGCAATTCACGCAGGTCATCCCCGAATCGGCCGCATCGGTCACGACAGCCCCTCCTTCTTAAGAACAATCGATCAAGCAGTTGCATACCCGTAAATCAACTATAACGGCGTTGGACCGCGCAGTCAACGGGTGCGACGGCAATGAGTAGGCTCCCTTTGGCCTTTCACGCTCAGGGTATTTCATTGAGATTATCCGAAGTCTTGTCGAGCTCTGAATCAACGGCAAGCCCTACCACAGACCTCGCCGTCGCCCGCTCATCAGCGTCACGAAAAGATCGCACCCATCATGCTATCGAGTCATGCTATCGAACCGACTCCGCCGACGTGTAGGGAACCTGCACCCACGACCACCCGCGAGTGGTGGCCAAAACACCTCGGCCGATGGGGGCCGGACCGCCAACCGATCTGGGGAGACGAGCCATCAACGGCTCGCCGTCCTGCGCGGACCTGGGCGCGAGGATCAACCCGGTTCTGGTCTTCTTCACTATCGAGGCCGGCCCCCGATACATTCCTTGCACCTCGTCAGAACCGCAGGCTATCAGCACGCCGCCAACCTCGTCCCGGCACGCCTTGAGATGCTCCTCCAGTGCCGGCGCGATCGCATGGTCCGCCCCGAGCAGCTCGAAATCATCAACGACAACCAGTGCTTTGGCCCCATATGGTTTGAGCGCCTCACGCAGCTCGTCCGCTTTCGCGCCCCCGTCAAGAACTGCCGCTGCTCGTGGCGCAAGCCCCTGAAGGGGCGAGCGGCGCGGGGTCACGAGGATAACGGGAGCCCCTGCTCGCATTGCAGTATCAACTGTGAAGCACAGAGCGGTCGAGCGTCCGGAGCGCCGGGGGCCCAGCACCATCACGCCGTTTCCGATGTCCGGCAGCGACACCGTCTGAATGTGGAGATTGTCACCGCCCACACCCAACGCGATCATCCCCTCGTTGATCGATGGGCCCAGGGCCCAGGCGTCCTGGGCGGAGATCGCCATCGGAAGATCGTCGACTCTTCCGGGAAGGAGCAATTCCGGAACGTTCGCCCACACTTCTTTGGCGCTGCTCCCCTCACGATGCGTGGCCGCCACTTGCGCCGTTCCAGCAGGATCGCCGTCGAGGAGCGCCACCTGGACTTCGCGGGGCGTCTCGCCGCTTCTGAAACCCCTTCCAGCAGGCATTGCAACGGGAACATCCTTCGGCCGCATCCCGATGGCGTCGAAGTCCTCCGGGGCGGGCATCCGCAGGAGCAGCCTGTCCTCCAGCATCATGCCCATGCGCCCGCGGAAGCACGTCCGGTCCCCGGTCACCACGACACGGAGACCCACGGCCAGTCCCTCGCGCATAAGCGACTCCACATTCTGCAGGAGGACTCCGCCGTCCACATCCTCGAAGGATGCGGTGAAGCCGTCCCAACGGTCGATGAGGAGCAGGAGGTATGGCAGTGCCTCCCCCGGCGGTGCAGTGGCCCGCTGCTCCGCGAGGGTGGCGCACCCCCGCAAGGCGAACACTTGTTGCCGGCGCGCGACCTCCTTGACGAGAAGGGCGAAGAGCCGACGGACCCGATCGGGCTGGTCCCTGGTCACCACGGCGCCCACATGGGGCATTGAGACAAGGGGGAGCAGCGCACCCGAGCCGCCGTCGATCCCATACATGTGCACGGCTGCCGGGGACGATGAGCGAGCGATCGCCGCCGCGATGAGCCGCAGGAAGCACGAACGCCCCGTCCGCGGAGCACCGGCGATGCCCAGGTGGCCGCCATGGGCGTAGTCCCACGTCATCACCCGCTGTGCCTGTTCAGCAGGCATGTCCTCCATGCCCAGAGGCACAGGGGGCGTCGCATCCCCGTCGCTGGAGCGTCGGCCCGGAGCCCCCGGTGCCGAGGCGAGGTCATCCAATGTGATCGTCTCACCGAGGGCCGGTAACCACGGGCTCCTCGGATCAGAGGCCTTGGATTGGGCATGGGCCTGCCGCATCGCGTCCACCAGGCGCGCCAGATCCGTCGGCGTCGAGACGTCCTCCTCCGTCTCGACCCGCATCGGCGCGGGCGCCGCCAAGGATCGCAGCGTCAACTGCGAGGCCAGTGCCTCGGCGCCGCCGACTTCGCCCCGGGGGCGCCCGCCCACTCGCGAGGCCTGGAACTGACGCAGACTGGTCAGTCCGAGTCTGGCGAAGGCCCGTCCAGGCAGCGTGGACGGCACATGAGCAGCGTCCCGGGCCTCGATAACGTCTTGGGAGTCGTTCTCATCAGTCACCCGCAGGGCGATGCGCAGGTTCGTGTTCGACTTGATCTCCGCGGAAACCACGCCCGCAGGACGCTGGGTGGCCAGCACCAGGTGCACGCCCAGGGATCGCCCTCGCCTCGCGATGTCCACCAGGCCCGTGACGAAGTCCGGGAGCTCCGCCACGAGGGCTGCGAACTCATCGATGATGATCATCAGGCGCGGCATCGGCTCATCCTCGGGGGTCATCGTGGCCACATAGTCCTCGATGTCCTTCGCACCCAGGCGGGCCAACTGGTGCTCCCGGTGCCTCAGCTCGGCCCCCAGGGACTCCAGGGCCCTGCTGGTGAGATGACCGTCGAGGTCCGT
This sequence comes from Actinomyces denticolens, assembly GCF_002072185.1. Lineage (GTDB taxonomy): Bacteria > Actinomycetota > Actinomycetes > Actinomycetales > Actinomycetaceae > Actinomyces > Actinomyces denticolens. The sequence goes on along the minus strand of NZ_MVIW01000009.1, from coordinate 27,618 downwards.
CACCATGCCCACCGTGTGCGGCAGGCGCGCGCAGTCCTTGAAAGCCGCGCCGCCCTTGTAGTCCACGAGCACGAAGGTGAGCGCATCCGGCCGATTCCCCAGGCACAGTGACGCGATGAGGGTCTGCAGGAGCTCGGACTTTCCCGAGCCCGTTGTTCCCGCCACGAGGGCGTGGGGACCATCGCGGCTGATATCCACGGAGAAGGGGCCCTCCGCGTCCTCCCCCAGGACGGCAGTGGTGCTGCGCCCTCGATGGGCCCACCTCTCCAGGACCGCCCCAGCATCCGGCTCCTCCATGCGAACCACCTCGAGCAGCCGGGAGGAGACCGGGATGAGTGCGGCGGCGCCCTCGGAGGAGACGTCCCTGACCGCGGCCTGGGATCGGGCCACGCGTTCGGGCCAGCTCGCGGGAACCAGGTCGAGCAGCACCTGCTCCACCTCCATCTCACCGGCACGGGCGAGCGTGGCCGTCGTGGGCCGCGCCACCACCACCGAGCGGCATTCCTCGGGCAGCCCCACGGGATCGGGATCGAGGCACAGGAAGCAGATGCCGTGCTTCGCACCCTCCCGCAGCACCTGGACCATCCCCGGGACCAAGCGGAGCTGACGGGATCCATCGAGGATCACCACGGTCCTCGGCACCATGCGCTCATGCGACTGCTGCTTCTTCTCGGCGGCCTCGATCCGTGAGACCAGTTCATTGACCCTCTGCTGGACATCGTTCGCCACCAGGCCTGCCTGGGCGCGCTCGCCCTGACCGCCGATGCCCCGCATATGGGGGAGCCAGCGGGACCAATCCCAGGCCTGCTCGCCCGCCCCTCCTTGCACTGAATCGCTCAGGAGGACGAGTTCCAGATCGGCCGGCGAGTGCAGAGTGGCGCACTGTGACACCATCCACGTGGCGAGACGCAACCGTTCCGGCCCCGTCACTCCCACGACTCCCAGCACGCCCAGCGGCACAGTGACAGGGACGTCGGGCGCGGTCCACATGAGAGGAGCCTCATGGCTCGCCCGCTCCTGGGACTTGATCTCCACATTGGAAGGAAGATCAGCCGTCCCCACCCGGAGCTCGAGCCAATCCGGGTCCGCCGGGCGTCTTTCCCAGAGCCCCGAGCGGGGGCCCGTGGCCCGCAGGAGGAGCTCGGCGGGATCCGGGAAGTCGGCGCGTCGCTCGCCGCGCTCCGTAGTGAGCGCGTCCAGAGCGGCTTTCTCCGTCTTGGCCTTGGTGCTCTCGTAACGGGACATCGCATCACGGAAGGTGCGCTTGCGAGTTGTCCGGCCCTGGATGTAGTTGGCGATCATCATGAGGGGCGATAACGCCACAAACATGAGTGATGCGAGGCGATGGAACATGACATAGGAGCCCAGGGCCATGAATACCGGAGAGATGAGCATGACGAAGGGGAAGGGCGGCTTGACCTGCTTGGTTGGCCGCCGGGGCATCATGAACTCGGTGTTCCGCGAAGCACGCTGGAGCCTCGGGGGCCGATTGAAGTCGATGGTGGGAGCACCGGGCGTCGGGAAGGAGACGGCGTCAACCTCCGGAACTCTTCCCACGGTGAGGAGTGAATCCCCCGCAGTGAGCACCGCGCCCGGCTCCCAGGGGGAGTCCGCGGTGATCGCCCGCCGGTCGAGCTCGAGCAGGCGCCTGCCGGCCTCCGGATCGATCTCCTCGATGCCGGAGAGCTCGATCTCCGTATCCTGCTCCTTCTTCCTCCTCCACCTGCGGCGCCTGCGCCGTTTCGGGGTCTCCTCTCCCCGGGATTCCAGGACCACGGGGCCGGGCAGGGGGTGACTGCGCCCTGGGATCCGATCCTGGGCGGGGAGATCCTCAGCGCCGTCGAGGGGCGTGAGCCGGACGGCTCCGCCCACCTCCACCCGGGCCCGCAATCGGGCACCGCCCTCGAACCCATCAAGGGGAAGGTCCGTTCCCTCACCCCCGATCGTGTAGTCGCCGAGGGACCAGCGCCGCACGGTCCCCGCGCCGCGGCCTCCGACTATCCGCACCTCCACGACCCCGGTGGGCTCCTCCTCTTGCGGGGAGGGCGCGCCGAGGGAGAGCAGCATGCCGTGCCGGATCGGCGAGTCCGTGATGAGACCCTGCGGATCGAGCCTCGTCGGCCCGTCCCAGAGCTCGGGCGGCGTCGCCTGCTCGCCGTGGGCCTCGGGCACGACGAGCCTCAATTCACCCGGGGCCGGCGTCCCGGCGAGCGAGGGCTCGGGGAGCTCGTGGGCGAGCGAGCGGGCGAGGTCCCCCACGGTTGCCTCGTCCGGGGCCGTGGCCAGAACATCGCGGATGAGCGGCGGTTGCCCGGCGATCGGCCGGGTCACCCTGAGCAGAAGGCGCATGGCATCCTCCTTCAGGCGGGAATCCGCATGACGGACAGCCCCGGCGCGAGATCCTCCACGAGGGCGGCCGTCAACGGGTCGATCCGGTGCAGGTCGTCCACCCCGGCCAGGTCGAGCAGGGCGAGGACGTCCTGCGCCAGGGCGGGGCGCCCGTGCCGCGAGGCCAGACGGAGGCGCTCGCGCCACAGGGACTGATCGAGGTCCAGGACCTGCAGCCCGACGCGGATCGCGCCCGCCGCCCCATCCGGGTCGGGGCCGCGCAGCAGGGCCGCCGCGCGCAGGGCCGCGTCCACGATGAGCACCCCGGCATCCCGCTCGGTGCGCGCCCGGGCGAGCCACGCATAGCGGCCCTGCGGCGCACCCTGGGCGATCGGGCCGCGCACCATCCGCAGGGCCTCGATGAGCAGATCGCGCTCAGCGTGCTCAGGGGCGGTGCGGGACTGAGCGAGCAAGGAGCGCAGCACGTCCCAGTCCGTCACGGCGCCCGGGCCGAGCAGCAGTCGTCCCTCCTCGTCCTCGCGCAGGTGGGGAATGCCCTGGGCGTCCGCGCCGAGCCAGGCGCGCAGCCGCTCGATCGTACTGACGACGACGTCGCCGGTCACTCCGGCGGGCCAGAGCAGTCCTCCAAGGGTGGCGGGGCGGATGCCCTGCGGGTGGAGGGCCACGCAGGCGGCAGCCTCGGTCAGGAGGTCGAGGCGGGAGCGCTCGACGGGCCCGGGGGCCTCCACCATGACGGATCCGAGCAGGCTGATCCTCACCGGTGCGGCGTGGAAGGCGCCGGAGCTCAGCGGCGGAGCCGGGGGATCGGGGATGGGCGGGCGGCCGTCGTCGCTCGTGGGCTGCTGGCGGTCCGTGGCGAAGAGCTCGGCGAGGGCGGTCAGATCGAGTTCGGTGGCGCGCGAGGCGGTGACGCGGATGCCCAATGGCGCCACCTGGGCTGTTCCCGAGTCATCGACGATGATCTGCCAGCGGGCGCGCTCGGCCGATCCAGTGCGGACCATGCTCAGCCCCCGGCCGGCGACCACGGGGACGTCATGCCCGGAGACGAAGACGATCTCGGGGGAGTCGGTGAGCGAGCGTCCCTCGAGCACGTCGGGGGCGGGCGCGGTGGGGAGCATGGCGGGGCTGTCGAGGACGGTGAGCCGTGGCCCGAGGATCGCGCCGAGCTGGCGCGGCAGCCCGATCCCGGTCAGACCGGCACGCCCGGACCATGGGTTGAGCCCCACCTCGAGGGCGAGGGCGGTGATGATCTCCTCGGCCATCCTCGGGTCGCCCGTCACCACGACGTCGGAGTCCGCCGAGGCGAGATCGATGAGCACATCCGCGCCGTCGTCGTTGCGCCCGAGCGTGACCAGGCCAGGGTACCGGGGGGTGCCGGGATGGGTCGGCAGGCCATTGGCGGCGGCCTGGGCACTGAGGGACCAGATCATGCCGTCCTCCGAGCAGGTCCAGGGCTCAGGCGCCTCAAGACTGGGCCATGCCAAGTACACGGAGATGGAGGAATCGTCGACGATCGCCGCGTAGATGCTGAGGGCCTGTCCCTTCTCCGGGAGCGACCTGAGAGCGGCGTCGAGGCGGGCAGTGCGCTCCGGATCAGCACTGATGCGCAGCAGCCGCTCCCGCTCACCCGCCCCGTCACCTGGCGCCCCGAAGAGGCCTCGCCGACGCCGCAGGATGAGCGCGCCCGTGATGGAGGCGGCGAGGAGGCCTCCGACGGCGGGCAGTTGGGTGGGGCGCAGGTCCCCGAGTGCGCTCGAGCGCCCGACGGCGTCGGCCCCGCCGTGGCCCTGTTCCTGCGGGGCACTGGGCACGGCCGGCGCCTGCCGCTCCGGAATGGGAACCGCGACGACCCGGTCGACGCCCTGGGCGCTCTCGGGCATGATGAGGAGCCAGTTGGGCTGGATGAGCCGGGCGAGCTCCAAAGATCGCCCGTCGGGCTGGACGCGCCCGGCGTTGAGGTCGTAGATCTGCTGGTAGGCGCGGCCATCACCGAGGCTCCGCTCAGCGATGTCCCAGAGGTTGTCGTGGTAGAGGCCGTCCGGGGGCCGCACGATGTAGACCCGCTGCCCCACGAGCTCGGCCCCGAGCTGGGGGTCGAGCTCCTGATCCCCCAGCATGTAGCGCACTCCGGTCTGCTGAGCACCATCCACTGCTCCCCCCGGGGGCGCGCCCGGGACGTAGGAGGAGGGAAAATCGGCCGACTGCGTATTGTCACCGATCGAGGGGTCCGCCTGCGCTGAGGCGGCGGGGCCATTGGCGCCGGGGACCACTGGGCCGCCATGGAAGGTGGCCGCGCTCGCCGGGGTGGCGGCGCCGAAGATGAGCAGGGAGGAGACGAGCACGCGCACCACGGTCTGCATGCCGCCGGACAAGGGCAGGTGGGCGGGCATGCCGCTCCCCCGCGCCGCGGAGACGAGCTCCACGATGGCGCAGACGGTGAACTGGAGCCAGGCGGCCCAGATCACCCAGATGAGCACGCCGAGCAGTGCGGTCAGGGAGAGCTCCCCGGTGAGGGCGTCGAGGCTCCAGTGGCCGGGCAGCGGCGGCGCACCGGTGAAGTGGAGCAGCGCAGTCGGCACGCCCACGATGATGACGAGCAGCGTGAGGCCCGCGATCAGTGCTCGGACGACTGAGCGCGGCTCGTTGACCGGCTCAGCGTGGAAGCGGCTGGGGCCAGTGACGGGTGCTGGGCTCTGCTTGCTCATGGTTGCCCTTCAGTGATGCCCTGAACGGTGGTAGCGGTTCCATCCACGGTGATGGGGATGGAGGAGATGCCGACGGCGGAGAGCAGGGCCGTGGGGGCGTCATCATGAATGGTCACGGAGATCGTGTCCCCTTGGACGATGACGGTCGCGGTGCCGTCGATGCTGTTGTCGGCGAGGTAGTGCAGCGCGGCGGAGCGGGCGGCGGTGGGGTCGAGGGTCGGCGCGCCCCCGCTCCGCGTCCTCTCGAAGGAGAGTTGCTGGGCCCCGGCCCTGGCGGCCTGCTCCGCAGCATCGGCGAGGGTGGCACGGGCGTTGAGCGCGCGGCCCCCTTCCAGGCAGAGCCCGGCCAGCAGTATGAACGCCGCGGTGAGGAGGACAGCGGCGAGGGACACCGTGCCGCGCTCCGCGCCCAGGCGTCTCAAGCGGCGTCTCATCGTGTTCCCCTCCAGGTGTCGACGGGAGCGGTTCCGCTGCCCTCGATGGTGGCGATGCCGGGCAGGCCGGCGAGCCCGAGGTCGGAGAGCGGAACTCTGCATCGCACTGTGACCTCCACTCGCCCGCCTCGCGCGAACCCGGAGGTGTTGGTGGTGGAGGCGCAGTCCTTATCGGCCACGTCCGAGGAGGCCAGGGCGCGCGAGGAGGCCTCGGATGCGGCCGACGCGGAGCGCTCGAAGGAGGCCGCCCTGGCGGCGTCCCGTGCGGCGGCCTGCACTCTGCCCTCCGTCGACACCCACCGGCCCATGGCCACGATGAGCATGGCGACGAGGATGAGCACCGGCGCGATGACGACCATCTCCACGGACGAGGCGCCGCGCTCCTCGCGCCGCGCCCGCCGTGCCCTGGTGATGACAGCTCCGGCTCTCATTGATCGCTCCGGAATTCCTCGATCGGCGATGACACTGTGGCGCTGACGTCCGGTGAGAGGCCGGCGAACACGTCCCGGGGCCGTCCCGAGACCGTCACCTCCACTTCCTCGCCGTTGACCTGGATACTCACGGCGACATCCTCCAACGCCTGCCCGCCCACGTTCCTGGCGTAGTCCGGGGTCGTCTGACGGGCTTGCGCGATGGACTCGGCGCTACCGCCCCCCGTTCGCACGATGCGGGCCGCCTCCCTGGCCGCAGTGGTGGCGACCTCCTGGCCGTACCAGTTGAAGGACACCTGGACGGTCAGGAGGATGATCGCCATGAGCAGGGGGAAGAAGGCCAGGAGCTCGACGGTCGAGGCACCGATCTCCTCAGACAGGCGGCAGGGCCGTGAGCGCATCACGGTCCGACTTTGATCTTGTTGGCCTGCTCCGTGACGTAGCTGTAGATGACCTTGCCGACGAGCCCCACGAGGGCGATGAGCAGGCCGGTGATGATGACCCACTCGATGGTGGAGGCGCCCTCCTCGTTGTTCTCGAGCCGCTCTCGGAGAGTCTCGCGGGTTCGAGTGGCCGTGATCTGGAATCGGCACAGTGTGGACAGCATGTCTTTCCCTTTCTGGTGGTGATCGTGCTGGACGGTGGGTATGGGGCCGCGGCTCAGGAGGAGACGAGGATTCCCATGATGGATGGGTAGACGAGGAAGACGATGAATCCGAGGGCGAGGATGAGCTGGGCGACGAGCATCGATTCGGAGTTCTGCCCGGCCCGCCCCTCGGCCTCGGCCAGTTCGCGGCGCCTCATCGATCCTGCGCGGGCCGCGAGGGATTCGCGGATCTTGGCGCCGTCCTCGGAGACGAGGGCCAGGGCGGCGGCGAGGTCCCTCAACTCGTCGATCCGCAGTTCCTCGCCGAGACGGCCCATGGCCACCCACGGGCTCTCCCCGCGCAGGCGCGCGGTGGCGAAGGCGTCCCGGAGGCGGATCATGCTCGGGTCGTCCGAGAGTCGTGATGCGGCGTCGAGGGCCTCGGGGACGCCCCGCCCGGCGGCGAGGGACATGGAGACGAGGTCGAGGAAGGAGCCGACGACGTGGCGGAAGTTCCGCCGGCCCTCGTCGGCCGCGCGGCGGAGCCTCAAGGTTGGGAGCATCGCGCAGACGAGCCCGAGGATGACGGCCACCAGCGCCGGGGTGGACAGGCTTGAGCCGAGGCCGGCGGCGATTGCCAGTCCACTGAGCACGAGCGGTGCCATGAGACCCGCCAGTCCGGTCAGCACGGAGAGCGCGAGGTGCTGCTCCATGGAGCGGGTGGTCACGGCCAGATCCGAGCTCAGCTCACTCGTGTCGACGCCCATGCGGCGCAGGAGCGTGGAGGCGCGCAGTCCGATCATCTCGGTCCACGCCGAGTCCTCGGCCCCTGCGGGGGCGAGACGGCGAGCGTCCTGGCGCAGGCGATCCTCGCCGCGCAGGGAGTCGAGCTCGGCCAGTGCCGAGGCGGGCTGCACGCGGCCGGGGAAGAGGATGACTGAGAGGAGGAGCAGGCCGAAGCCGCTGATCGCCCCGCCCGCGAGGATCCATGTGCTCGTCACGCGTCCTCCTCACCGACGGGGGCGGCCAGGAATCGCTTGGGCAGGGTGACGCCTGCCAAGCGGCGCATCCACAGCATCCCGAGCGCGAAGAACATCGCGACCACCACGAGGACCAACTGCCCCTGAGCGCTGTTGTAGGGGGCCACGAAGTCCTGGTTGAACAGGGCCAGGCCCAGGATGACGAGCAGGGAGAAGATGAGGACCATCTGCGCTGATCGGCGGGTCCCCGCGCGGGAGGCGGCCACGCGCTGGCGCATGTCCAGTTCGGCCCGGGCCGTTTCGGCGAGGGAGCCGAGGAGGGCCCTCAGCCCTGGACCGCGCAGTCGGGCGTTCATGATGAGCGCGGAGATGATGAGATCGGCGGTCGGGTCATCGAGGTCGTCAGCGAACTGGCGCAGCGCCGTCGGGAGGCTCACGCGCACGCGCATGCGATCCGCGAGGAGCGCGAGGTCGTCGCGGATGACGGGGGCGGCCGCGTAGACGGTGGCAGGGATCGCCTGCTCCAGGCCGACAGCGCCGGCGATGGTATCTCGCAGGGACTCCGCCCAGGTGGCGAGGGCCTCGATACGTGCGGCGGCGGCCTTCTCCTCCTTGCTTCCGCCGAAGAACATGGGCCAGACCAGGACGAGGATGGCGCCGGAGGCGGCGAATACCACCCAGCGGGTGAGCACGAGGAGGCCGAGCCCGAGGGCGAGCGCGTAGAGGGTCCGCTTGGAGACGCCGCGCGCCGCGCTGCTCGATCGCTGCGGGGCGGGAAGGATGTCGATGCCGAGGAGGTAGGCGGTCGCGAGGAACGCGCCGCCGCCGATCATGGCGCCGGCGAGCAGCATGGGCGCCTGTGCCGCGCCGATCATGAGGCCGGCTCCGCGTAGGCGGCGGCCGGGTCGTACCCGGCCTCCATGAGGTCGGCGGCGCAGGCGATGGGGGCGGCGGGGACCGCCATGCCCCGCCCGTTGTCCGCGAAGACCTCACTGGAGAGCACGCGCCCGTCGACGCCGTTGACCTCGCGCACGGAGGCGACGTAGCGGCGCATCTGGCCGCCTTGCGCGTAGCGGTTCTCCCTGGTCAGGAAGATGACGAAGTCGACGGCGCCGGCGATGAGCAGATGGGTCGCCTCCTGGGGGAGGCGCTCGGCGGATTGGATCGCGTATGTGGCGATCCTGTTGAACACCTCGGCGGAGGAGTTGGCGTGGATAGTGGACAGGGAGCCGTCGTTCCCCTGGCTCATGGCGTTGAGCATGGTGACGATCTCGTCGCCGAGGACCTCGCCGACGATCACCCGCGAGGGATTCATTCTCAGGGAGCGGCGCACGAGATCGGCCATGGTGATCGCGCCGGCGCCCTCGGAATTGGCCAGACGCTCCTCGAACGCCACGACATTGGGATGGAGGTCCTCGAACTCCCCCAGCCCGAGCTCGAGGGCGCGCTCCACGGTGATGAGGCGCTCGGAGGGCGGGATCTCGTTGGCGAGCGCCCGCAGGAAGGTGGTCTTCCCCGCGTTCGTGGCGCCCGCGATCATGATGTTCTTCCGGGCCGCCACCGCTGCCGCGCAGAAGGCGGCGAGTCGGGGGCTGATCGAGCCGAGGGCCACGAGCTCCTCCAGGCCGACGCGGGCCAGGCGGGCCCGGCGCAGGGAGATCGCGGGGCGCGCGCAGACGTCCATGACGGCCGAGAGTCGTGACCCGTCGGGAAGGCGCAGATCCAGCTGCGGGTTGGCGGAGTCGAAGGGGCGCGAGGCGAGGCCGGAGTACGAGCCGAGCACTTGGACGAGCTCGACGAGCTCATCGTCGGAATCGGCGACGGGCACACCGCGTTCCTCTCGGCCGTCGGCGTACTGGATGAAGACGTTGTCATAGCCGTTGATGTCGATGTTCTCGACATCGGGATTGTCCAGCAGGGGCTGGAGCCGGCCGACTCCGAACAGGGCGGCATGGATGCCCTGGGAGATCTCCTCCTCGTCGAGGGCGGTGAGGAGCGTCTGTCCGGCGGCGATCTGCTGACGCGCGTGGTTCTCCAGCACACGGCTGATGAGCGCCCGGGCGAACTGCCTCTCGTCCTCGCCGGTCATCGGGGGCAGGCCGGAGACGGCGTCGTCACGGCGCTGCTGGGCGAGGAGATCAGCGACCTCTTCGCGCAGGCGCCTCACGAGGTCCTGGTCCACGCTCATCGGGGACCTCCCGCCGACAGTCGCGCCGCCACGTCCCGTGCGGAACGCACGAGGAGGGATCGGCGCACGGACCGCGCCTGGCGCCCGGAGAAGGCGTCAGCAGCGGCGGGGTCGTCAGCGATGGTGCCGATGATGGGAACCTGGATCCCGCTGGAGGCGAGGAGACGCTCCAGATCGCCCATTTCGTGCCGCTTCTTCCACGGCGCGATGAGCAGGACGCCGAGCCCGGGGCGCTCGGAGCGGTGCGAGGTCTCCTCGATGATCCACCGCAGCCTCTCCCGGAGGTGACCATAGGAGTCGATCCCGGGGCGGACCACGAGGAGCAGCGCGTCGGCAGCCATCGCGACGGCGAGGCTGGGGCTCCCGGGGAGCAAACGGCCCAGATCAGCGACGACGTCGCCGCTGCGCTGAAGGCAGGACCCGAGCGCGCCCCAACCGGCGCCGATGGCGGAGGCCTGGTCCGGGCGGGCGAGCCCTGTGAGAACGGAGAGGTCCCCGTCGATGACGCTGGCGTGCTCCAGGGCCGTCGTCGAGGGGTTCCTGCGCACTGCCGCCGCGAGGGACATGAGCCCGTGCTCGGGATCGAGGGGCTGGCCCTGACTCGTACGCGCGCGGTAGAGCAGGTCGGAGCCGGCGGGATCGAGCTCGGCCAGCAGCGCCTGCCGGGGCCACACGGCCGCCAGGGCGTGCGCGGTGATCGACACTCCGGGAGCGCCCTTGGCTGAGGCGAGGCAGATAAGCATTCAGCTCGCCCCGATCGGCTGGCCGGGAGCGGTGAGGATGAGGGCGACGGTCTTCTTCGCCGAGCTCGTCACCACCTTGGTGTCCTGCGTCGCCGGGACGATCAGTGAAACGCTCAGCCCGGAGGAGAGATCCTGTTCCTTCCCCGTGCTCTGGGCGGGGCCGGCGGTGAGGACCTGCGCGCCCTCGACGAGCACGGCTCCCGTGTCGGTGTCCACGATGTTCACCGTGTCCCCGGCACTCAGGCCGGCCGCCGGGTAGCGGCCCTGCTCGAGGAGGACGCCGGCCACATGCTGTCCCTCACCGGGGATGGTGCCGGTGGCGATCTGGGATGTGTCGACGAGCTGCCCCGCGCTGATCTCGGTGCGGGCCCTGCTTCCGATGATGGTGCTGGCGGAGTCGGCAGGCACGAGACCGCTCACCGTCGCGGATACCGGCGTGGTGGTGAGATCCTCCGCAGTGATCGATTGCCCGGCGGCGATGGTGCGGGCGGCGACGACGACGTCCACGCGCTCATCTGCGCGCATCGCGAGCATTCCGGCCAGGAGCGCCCCGCCGACGATGAGCAGGACGGCGAATGCCGCCAGAAGTGGCCGACGCTCCCGCGGGGGCTTGGGCAGGCGATCGGTGCGGGCCTCGCGCTGCTGCCGGGTGGAGGCCATCCCGCGGGAGGCGCGGTCACGACGGCGCTCAGCGGCACTGTCCGAAGGTGTGGGCATGGCGATCCTCGATCGTGGTTCGGCCTGCAGGGACGCCCGGTACGTTACCGCACCGTGACCAAACGAGGCCCTGTGGCGATCCTCCCAGTCGGCTCGGGGCGCCGTGTACGCCACGCAACGCTGAGAATCACGGGGTTTCACTGGGGGTGGGGAGTGGTCCACGGGGACCCTCGACGTGCCGTTATCTACCTGTTACAGTCCTTCGGGGCACTTCCGCAGCGTCTTTCCGCATCTTCGGCGGGGGGCGGGGGCGCCCGCCGGCAGATAGCGCCACCAGGCAAGGAGGACACGGAATGAGTGACGTCAGCGCTAACCTTGAATCGATGGAGAGCCTTTACAGGACGATCAGTGACGACGTGACGTCGGGCGCGAGCATCATCACGAGCGTGACCAACGCGTTGAACAGCACGGTGTGGGAGAGCACGAACGCCACTGACTTCCGGGCGCAGTGGGAGGAGTTCAAGCCCAAGCTCAAGACCTTCGTGGAGAGCCTGGTCACGGCCGGCAACGCCGTGGCGAACAACCACAACGGCCTCAACGACGTCAACGGGGAGGGGCGCGACCCGCTGTCCCAGATCCCCTACCCCGAGGGCATCTGAGCCCTGACGCCGCGTCCTGCGGGGCGGTGGGCCAGGGCGGATTGAAGCAATCCTCTCAGCACCACCCGCTCCGCAGGACGCGGCACTCAGTCATTGAGACCGCATCACTCCCATGATTCGATGTGGATCCACTTGCGATACGCCAAAGGAGGCACTTTTGAGACCTGCCGCAGGAAACCACCTCGTAAGACACCGTCGGGCCAGGGCTTCAGCCCTCGCGGCGGTCGCTTTCGCCGCCGTGCCGTTGGTGGGGTGTTCTGGTGGGGGTGCTGGGGGTTCGGGGTCGGTGGTGCCGGTGGCCAGTGATGGTGCGGCGGTCTCGTCGGGGCCTGCTGCGCCTGAGGCGTCATCGTCGGCGAGTGCTGCTGCGTCGGTGTCGGCCGGTGCGGTGGGGGTCAGTGCTGAGGCGTTGTCGGATCCGGCCACGGGGTATGTGGTGGAGTCGGTTCCCGAGGGCCTGACGCCGGGTCAGGAGGAGATCGTGCGGGCCTATGTGGCTTATGACCGGGCCACGTGGGAGCAGTACCGCACCATGGACGGTGACCTGACCCAGGTTGAGGCCACCACCAGCGGCGGCCAACTCGAGGTGGTCAAGGCCTCCTACGACGACTTCCGAGCCAAGGGACTGCATCAGGAGGGCCAGACGGCCACCAAGATCATCTACGTCACCGGCACGGAGAACTCCAGCCTCGCCAACGTCGAGGTCTGCTCGATTCAGACCGATATCAAGAATGTCTCCGCCAGCGGAGAGGCCCCTGCCCCTGACGATCACGAGCACCGCTTCCATGTCTCGATGCACCTCGTGCGGGGGCCTCAGGGTTGGACCGTCGACTCAAGCGACCAGATAGGGGTGGACGATTGCTGAACCGCCGATACCGCATCGCACTCGCACTGACCTCCGCCATCTTGATTAGCTCGACGCTTGTCATGCCCGTTTCGGCGTTCGCCGACAGCAAGAGAGCATCTGACGGAGGTGGTGCGTCTCCCAGCGCCTCTTCGGGCCCGGGTGGTTCGGGTGTGGCGTCTTTGGAGGTGACGTTCTCGGTGTCCTACCCCGATGGGGGCGGGGCGGTGAGTGTGGGCACGGGCGGCTCGGGCACCACGGCGGTTCACCCCGAATGCTGGTGGGAGCAAGGGCCGGACGGCAAGACACTGGCCGCAAACGTCACCCCTCCCAGCGGCGGAAAATCCGATTTGCCATTCTACCCCAATTACAAGTCCCATGCTGATGACGCTGAGGGGCACTGGTATATCCCCACCTGCGATTCCGCCTACGCTATTGATAAGCAAGCTTATGGACGGAAATGGGTGGACTGGGTGCTGCAGCCAAGCCGTTTCGTTCCGGCCTCGCAGGCTCCTCCCGCCCCGTTGGTGGATGGTTACACGCTGGCGGGGGCGGCGCGTGAGGCGGTGAGCATTCCGGCGCCGGTGGTTGATTACAACCCGAAGCTGGACAGCCCGGCGGGGTCGACCGTGGTGGGCATGGACACCTGGGTGTGGGCCACCAGTGAGGTGCCGCGCACCGTTCAGATCACCGCCAGTGCGGGCGGGGTGTCGGCCATCATGACGATCACCGGCACGCGCCTGGACCTGTCGGCCCCCGACGCCACCAGCGAGTGCACCGGCTTCGGCGCCCCCTGGGCCCCCGGGGCCCCCGAGGGGAGCAGCGACTGCACCATCACCTTCAACCGCTCCAGTGCCGACCAACCCGGCCGGGCCACGCCCCTGACCGCCTCCGTCCGCTACACCACCGCCTGGAGCGCCAGTGACGGCACCAGTGGCGCCCTGACCGACATCACCACCACCTCCACCACCCCCATCCCCGTCGCCGAGATCCAAACCATCAACACCACCACACCCCACTAGCGAGCCGCCTCGGCCCTGGTCCCTGCGCCAGACGGCCGCAAGCACAGGCATCGGCATTCCTCCAGGAGACCACGGTCAATGAGCAGCGCACCTTCCCCCTCACCATCCCCCGGCCCATCACCGGACCCTCAACCGACGCCATCACCGTCATCGTCTGGTGGTAGTGGTCCTGGTCGGCCTGCTCCGACGCCCACGGCCACCCCTCAAATGGCGCCCGTGGCTCCGGACCCGAGTGATCCGGACAAGGTGACCAACGAGTTCAAGCAGGCTTTGAAGTGCGTCTACGATAGGTTGTTGAGCGCTGAGAAGACACTTGAGGCGGACACCGCGACCTCGGATGATTCTAAAGGGGCGAAGCTGACGCGGGGCCTGGGCAAGTACGGTAGCGTGTGGGAGTCGACTGCGGCGGAGAACGCGGCGACCGACATCAGAGGGATGGTGTCCGATATCCTTCTCGAGGTGATCAACACGACGTCGTCCGTTGGTGACGCGTGGCGGAAAGAACCAGATCTCGTCGATAAGGACGAGGAGAAGGCCAAGGCCGAGTGGTGGTGAAACGATGACCTACGTGTACCTCAATCCTGAGGGGCTGCAGTCGCTGATCGATGGGATCAAGTCCTACGCGAACCTGGTTTATGATGAGATGCTGGGCGTGTCCAACGCCAACATCTTCTACAGCAGCAGCAACGGTGTCGCGCCCGCCGAGCTGTCCGGTTTTGTTAGTCGGCTCGGGAGCCGTGGTGCGGACCTGAAGGATCAGGCCTCATACCTGCAAACACGGCTCGACGCGGCCAGGGCCTCGAATGAGTGCGGCGTCTCTCCGATGACCATGGACGGTAAGATCTCATATTATCTGCCCGACGATCAGTCCGACACCCCGGAAGCGGTTTCAGCCGCCAACCATGTCGACGAATGGCGCCAAGCAAAATCAGACGCCGAACAATTCAAAAAGGCATCATTGGATGGCGATGAGGACACCATGACCGCTCTCCTGAATGGTTCCATGGCGAACAATGAGTGTTCTCAAACATACGCGATTACTTTCGCTAGCACAATGGGTGCTGACTACATGCTCGACGCTCCCCTGCGGGTTCAAGGCGAGCGCATGGACCCTACAGCCAATAGGGAGATCATCTCGACGATGGAGGATCGGTTTGGCAACCTGTTGGCCACTGCATCACAGGGATACAAGGACGAAGATAGCCGAGTCAGTTTACATTCATACAATCTTCGAGACGATATTTACGACGCCATCACTCAGAAGGAGCATAGTGGACGCGTCACCGTACTGGACGCATATATGACCAGTGCTGGAGCGGCGGATCCTTACCAAAAACAGTTTCTAATAGATTTGGCGGACAAGATGGAAGATGTCACGGACTTTCCGGATCAACCACCCGGGGTTTATTGTGACGACCGAGGATTCATGCACTACTCAGATCCTGGAAACAAGTACCTGGTCGACGAGGCCGGCCGCCCGTATTCCATGGATCCACTCTCTGCGCCACTGGGGGCAATGGCCTACAATCCCGAGGCCGCAGTCGACTACTTCGCGGCGCCGAACTACTCCAAGTCCGAGGACTATGCTCCGACAGCCAATGTCACCGCACGCGGAGATCTTCTGGAGAACCGTAAATGGAGCGGGGAGAGCCTCGAGGGACTCAGCGCGGCTTACGCGGCAGCTTCTTCTCGCCGCTACCCTGACCTCAATGACCCCAATCCGCGCTTGAAAACAGAACAGCGGGCGACTTGGGCGACGGCACAGGGAATCAATCTACTCGCCGCTCACAACGATATCGCCACTAACAGTGAAACACGAAGAAACATTGGAGTGCTCTTAGGTAACTGCGGCGGAGAGATGGAAATGATCGCGGAAAATAATTCCACGACATCGATAAATGAAGACAATCCGGAACGCAAAGTCCGTGTACCAGCTCTAACGCCATCCAATCCTGACGGCACTACGACTCCGGCATCGAAGCAGATGGCCACTGACATGCGGAAGCTCGTGCGCAACGCCGTCCAGGATGACGATGCTCTCACCGCCATCGGTCAGGGTACCATGAAATACGCCATCGCGGATGCCAACGCCGGGGCGATGTCGCAGTCCAGTGTTGAGGACAAGCAGGAATATATCGGAACGGCGTTCGACAAGGAGACTAACCTCATTCACTGGCTGGATACGCAGAATCCCAGGAGTTCTTCCAGTGACGGCGCAGCCGTGGCAGGCGCCAAGGCTACCGCAGGTTTGCTTGGACTCGTCCCAGGAGGGACAGTTCCCTCCACCTTCGCTAGTGCCGGCCTAGAATTCGCGGAGGTTAAGTCGAAGGATGGTGCGGATAAGCTGGCAGTGGACCCGAACGCTCTCGCGATCGCCCAGGCCGATGTCGCGGCGCGGAATGGGGCGTTGGATGTGGACCCGGACATACAGCCGTGGTACCGAGTATCGCCGTACAACGAGCAACGGGGAATGGTGGATGTCTCGACGGAGGGGAAGAAGGACGCCTTCAGGAGTTGGCTGTCCGGGCTGCCTGACCGCGATGGGATATTCTGGACGACGATGGTCAAGAACACCCGGCAGACATCATGACGCGCGCTCGTACTGCGGCGCTCGTGTCGGATGCTCGCATGCAGTCCGGGGCGCGGGAAGAGCGCCGTTTTCTTGGGCCTGTCCGGTATCGTCGCCGTGATTCATCCGCTGCCCGGTGCGCTCGCCCACCTGAAGGAGATGTATCGTGACTCGACCGTGTCGGCGCTCATGGAGGCCGGTGGTCGTCGTGTGCTGCGCGTGCGTGTTGGCGGTGCTGGGAGTCGTCGTACTCCGATTCACCGGCCTTCCGTCCATTCTTCGGTCGGATGAGCGGCTCTGCGGCGATCGTTATTCCTCGGATGAGTTGCACCGAATCATGAACTCCACCGCCGTGAAGGACGAGCAGGGCTGGTTCGCCACCTGCCAGATCCGTTTTTCGGAGGAGAGCCCGTTCTCGTTCCTCGACATCGACGAATCCACCCGAGGAGAGATACTCCTTCACGGACAACCAGCCCCCCTTACCGAGGACGAGATCCTTTCCAAGGACGGAGTTCGCGGGAAAGTCGAGCGCCTGGAGCTGGACGGCTTCGACGGCACGGTCCTGCTCTGGACCGACGATCACACTTACGGAGCATCAAGCATCATCTGGTTCAAACCGGACGGTAACGTCCTCGGGCTGTCCTTTAACACGATCAACGCACAGGACGGCGACACCCAAGCCAGGAACATGGCGATAGACCTGTTCAAGTACATCTCCGAGGAGACCCTCGCACACCCCTACCACTGAGAATCATGACTCCCGAACCCCTCCCCAGAAGAGACCATCGAACCCATCGAGGACAATGCCAATCATGTTCCAACCGGCCAAGGCGCCGGCAAGGATCAGAGGCACCAATATCAAAGCCGAATAGCCTCAAGCGCGCCGCCCTCACGCTGACCGCGGCATCCGCCCTCCTCGTCTCATGCGCGCTGCCAGACCACCGCCCACCCGAGCCCACACCCGTGATGACCTCGGAGAAGGCCTGCGCCATGATCCCCACGCACACCCTCAACAACATCGCAGGAACCCCCGCCAGGGACGAGCGCATCAGAACATTCAGCCGAGGGAACTTCAGATGTGACGTGAATTTTGATCATGAGTCCGACCCGTCCGAGCTCTTGGTCTCCTATGAGCCGTCTGATTTCACGGGCGAGTTCCGGACCAAGGGGGTGAGGACCTTCGAGCAGATCAAGGCCAGCGTGCCCACGACGCCGGCATCGATCGACGGGGCGCCCGGTGAGGGCCTCACATCCTTCTCCGCCCGCCACGGATGGTCCTTCCTCGTGTGGCGCTACCCCGACGGCGCCCTGCTGGTCATCAAGTTCTTCACCAAGGACTCAGGAGGGGCCGCCAACGCCCTCGACCTGACCGGCCCGGCCCTCGAGGTCGGCAAGATTGTCGCCCCCCAAGTTCGGGACCTGGTCGCACGCCCCACAGCGAGCCCCACATGACATCCGGCGCCGGGCCGCGGATCCCCCGGCCCACCGCCCCACCACCAACCAGACTGTAACAGGAAGGTCACGGTGCAACCCGGCAAATGACAGCCCTGAGGCGAGAGCCCTCACCGATTCAACGAGCCCCGCCTCACAGCGCGACTCCCCGCGGCACCTCAGTCGACAATGCCGTAAAGACGGTCCCCGGCATCCCCCAGGCCCGGCACGATGTAGCCCTGCTCGTTGAGGTGGTCATCCACCGCGGCCGTCACCACCGTGACGTTCGCGCGGTCTCCGATGGCCTCCTCCAAGTACTTAAGGCCCTCCGGCGCCGCCAGCAGGCACAGGGCCGTCACATCCCTCGCGCCCCGGTCCAGCAGGTAGTTCGTGGCGTCCGTGAGCGTGTGCCCCGTGGCGAGCATCGGGTCGACGATGAAGCACTGGCGCCCCGAGAGGTCATCCGGCAGGCGGTTGGCATAGGTGTCCACCTCCAGGGTCTGCTCATCGCGCTTCATCCCCAGGAACCCCACCTCGGCCGTGGGCAGGAGGCGCGTCATGCCCTCCAGCATTCCCAGGCCCGCCCGCAGGATCGGCACGACGATCGGCCGCGGCGCTGCGATCCGATGGCACTGCGCCACCGCCACCGGTGTGGCGATCTCCACCGGCTCGGTGCGCACATGGCGCGTCGCCTCATAGGCCAGCAGGGTGACGAGCTCGTCCACGAGCTGGCGGAACACCGCCGAGTTCGTCGTCCGGTCCCGCAGGACCGCCAGCTTGTGATCGATGAGGGGGTGGTCGACGTCGATGAGATGCATGGCATCAGCCTACGGCGCCCGGAGCACCGACGTGGGCGCGGCGGAGCGCGAACCGCGAGTGCCCGCCGCGCCCCGCGTCCGGACGAATCCGCCCGGGCTCTCCCGACTCAGGCGTTGCCGAGGTAGTCCAGCCAGCTCTCGTAGTGGTCCAGCACGTCGTGGGCCACCTGGTCCGCGGTCCAATCCATGACGTCGTAGCCCTGGCCGCCGCCGCGCGGGCGCACCTCCAGGCGTACCGTGAGGTCATCCGCCTCATGGACGACGACGCCGAAGGCCGCCACCGGGGCCTGCACCATCCGCACCACGTAGCGGAAGGAGTCGAGCCCACTGGAGCGCTCGACGGCGGGCGCCACCGTCCCGCCGTCCGCCGCGCCCTCAGCGGCCGGGGCCACGGCCAGCTCGGCGGCATTCTCGCCGTCGCCGGCCTCGGGCCCCGCCGTGACCAGGAGGGTGGCGCGGCCCAGGAAGTTGCGCTCGTCGTCGGGATCCTGGGCCTCCGGGCCCTCCACGTAGACCTCGGCCACCAGCTCCTCCTTGCGCAGCTCGGCGGCCACCGCCTCCAGGGCCGGCACGATCCTGGTGTCCAGGGCGCGCTGGGCCTGGGCGGGGGAGACCGACTCGAAGGTGTGCGACAGCCGATCCCGCCACGAGATGCGCTTGAGGCCCGCGGCCGTGCCCGTCAGGCCCAGCGCGCGGTTCCGGAAGACGTGCGAGCGGGCGTCGCGGTGGCTCGCCTCCGTGCGCAGCGCCTTCCACAGCCCGTACATGACCAGCAGGAGGACGGCGCTGAAGGGCAGGGCCATGACGATCGTCGCCTGCTGGAGGATCGGGATGCCGCCCGCCAGCAGCATGGCGATCGTCAGCACGCCCACGAGCACCGCCCAGAAGATCCGCAGCCACGGCCGGGCATCGCCCTCATCCCCGGTGCGCGTGCGCGTGGACAGGTTCGCCATCACCAGGGCGCCCGAGTCCGCCGAGGTCACGTAGAACAGGATCCCGATGAACAGCGAGAGCGCCACCAGGGCCGGGCCTCCGGGAAGGGCCTTGAGCAGCGCGTAGAAGCCCTGCTCCGGGGTGGAGGCGGTGAGCTCGGCGAAGGCCCGGTCCCCGCCCCGCACGACGGACAGGGCGTGATTGCCGAAGATCGACACCCACATGATCACGTAGCTCAGCGGCAGCGCCAGCGAGCCGAGCACGAACTGGCGGATCGTGCGGCCGCGCGAGATGCGCGCCAGGAACATCCCCACGAAGGCCGCCCACGTGATCCACCACGCCCAGAAGAACAGGGTCCAGCCGTTGAGCCAGTCGGTGGGGCGGCTCCAGGCGTAGGTCTCCAGGGTCAGGCCTGGGAACGAGGTGGCGTAGTCGCCGATCGAGCCCACCAGCGCGTCCAGCAGGAACGCCGTGTCGCCCGTGACCAGTACCCACAGCGCCAGGGCGATCGCCAGCAGGACGTTGATGTTCGAGAGCATGCGCACCCCGCGGTCCACCCCCGAGACCGCCGACGCCGTCGCCATGAGGACCGACAGCGCCACGAGCCCGATCTGGGCCGCTGTGCCCTGCGGGATGCCGAACAGGATCGTCAGCGCGACATTCAGCTGGACGATCCCCACGCCGAGGGAGGCCGCGATCCCGATCGCACCGCCGATGAGCGCGGCCGCGTCCACGACGTCGCCGAGGATCCCATCCGTGCGGTGGCCCAGGATCGGGCGCAGAGTGGCGCGCACCGCGAGCGGCTGACGGCGCCGGTAGGCGAAGTAGGCCAGCGCCATGCCCACCAGGGAGTACAGTCCCCAGCCGGAGATGCCGTAGTGGAGGAGGGTCAGGACGATGGCGTTGCGGGCCGCCTCCTCGGTCTCGGGAGCGCCCGTGGGCGGGGAGAGGTACTGCGAGACGGGCTCGGCGACGGCGAAGAACATGATCCCCGTGCCCACGCCCGCCGCGAAGAGCATCGCCGCCCAGGAGAACGTGGAGAACTCCGGGGTGGAGTTGGAGGGGCCCAGCCGCGTGGTGCCGTAGCGCGACAGCGCCAGGACGACGACGAACACGAGGACCGCCGTGATCTCCAGGATGTAGAACGAGCCGAACCAGCGCGACGCCCAGGCGACGGCGGTGTCGAAGATGCCCTGGATGGTGCGCGGGACGAGGATCGCCGTGAGGGCGAGGGCGCCGATGACGCCTCCCGAGACCGCGAACACGGTGGTGTTGAGGCTCTTGTCAGGTGCCCCTTCGGAGTCGTTGGCCCGGGGGGAGCCCTGGGGCGCGAGGGGGGCCCGATCTGTCTGGATGCTCACTTGTCTGTCTCCTTCCACCCGAGTCCCAAAGGCATGTAACGTTTGCAGGTCATTCACCCTCTCAAGGCTGGGAGGATCCTGGGAATGATAGATCGGAACGATGACGATCCGAGGCGGCGGCGATGGGAGCACGGCCGTCGAGGGGCCGGGGCGGCGCTGGCGCTCGCAGCGGCGATCTCGCGCCGGGGGTCCTGCGGCCTGTGGGAGGCTTGGGGTGTGATTGAGCGATCCTCGCCCACGCCCCATGCCCTCGCCGCGGCCGCTTCGGGCGACCGGCGCCCGGCACTCCTGGAGGAGCGCTACGGCCCCGCGATGGATCACGCGCTCGTGCTGGCCGAGGGGGCCGCCCGGGCCGGGGAGGTGCCGGTGGGCGCCGTCGTCCTCGATGCCGGTGGCGAGGTCCTCGCCGAGGCCGCCAACGCGCGCGAGACCGGGCATGACCCGACCGCCCACGCCGAGATCCGGGCTCTGAGGGCCGCTGGGCGGGCGCTGGGCCGCTCCCACTTGGACGGCTGCTCACTGGTGGTGACGTTGGAGCCCTGCACCATGTGCGCCGGCGCGATCCAGTTGGCGAGGCTCGCGCGCGTGGTGCTGGCGGCCTGGGAGCCGCGCACCGGGGCCTGCGGCTCGATCCGCGACGTGCTGCGCGATCCCAGGGCGAACCACCGGGTGGAGGTCGTCGCCGGGCTGCGCTCCGAGGTCTCCGCCGCCCTCCTCCGGGACTTCTTCGCCCCCCGCCGCTGATCCTCTCTCTTTCCCCCCTCTCGTCGAGACCGGTTGAAAACGCCATCGAAACCGGGTGGCTGCCCACAGGCGGTCGCGTAGCATCAGCGTGCGCGCCCCGGTGGAGAAGGGCAGGGCGGCTGGTGAGAAGCAGAGGAGAGCCCGATGAGCGGGGAGATGACCCTCCAGGTCTTCCTGGACCACGTCAACGCCGGCAGGCCCGTGCGCCCCGGTACTCCCGAAGGGGCCTTCCAGGGCGCCTTCGCGATCGAGGCGCAGCGCCTCACCGCCGAGCTCAACTCCGCCTTCCACGACCCGGACGGGATCCGCGATCTGCTGTCCCGGATCGCCCACCGCCCGGTACCCGAATCGCTGCGCCTCTTCCCGCCCTTCACCACCGACTTCGGCGCCAACACCCATTTCGGCGAGGATGTTTTCATCAACTCGGGATGCCGTTTCCAGGACCAGGGCGGCATCTGGCTCGGTGACCGCTGCTTCATCGGGCACGACGTCGTCATGGCGACCCTCGATCACGGCCTTGCCGTCATCGACCGCGCCACCACCTACCCGGCCCCCATCCGGCTCGGCGACGACGTGTGGGTCGGTGCCAAGGCCGTCATCACCAAGGGCGTGACCGTCGGCGACGGGTCGGTCATCGCTGCGGGCGCCGTCGTCACGCGGGATGTGCCCGCGGGCGTCGTCGTCGGAGGAGTCCCGGCTGCGGTGCTGCGCGAGATCCCGGCCTCCTGAGACCGTCCGCCGCTTGCGCCCCGCTCATCGAGACCGGTCGAAAACGCCACCGAAACCGGTTCGCGAACCGGTCTCGATCGCCACTTCGACCGGTCTCGGCGAGGAGGGGAGGGGAGTGAGGGAGGTCGCAGGGGAGGCCGGTTGGGCGGGAGGCGCGCGGGCGTGTACCCTCAACGCCTGAGGTAGCGTGTCCGAGCGGCCGAAGGTGCAGATCTCGAAAGTCTGTGTGGTTCATAGCCACCCTGGGTTCGAATCCCAGCGCTACCGCCACTGAGTGAGGGCCCCGATCCATGGATCGGGGCCCTCACTCGTGGATCGCCGGGCGCTTCGTGCTGGTCGGGCTCCCGGTGCTCGTTCTGGTATCACTGGGGCTCCGCCGACAGGTGCGATCCGCACCCAGTGGTGCCGTCTGCACCCAGAGGTGCGTCCTGCCCGCACCTCTGGGTGCAGACGGCACCAGTCGGCGCGGAGAGCACCGCCAGCGGCTCACACGTACTGACGGGCCTGGTTGACCGCCTCCATGCCGTAGCCGCCGCCGAAGAGGAACACATGGATCATGAGCATGTGCAGGCGGTGCAGCCCCACTCGCTCGCGCCACCCATCGGCCAGGGGCGAGACCTCGTTGTAGGCCCCGATGATCCGCGTGAGATGCGCCTGCCCGAACATTCCCAGCGCCGCCAGATCCGTCTCCGCGTGCGCTCCCTGCGCCATCGGGTCGATGAGGACGCCGACGTCGCCCGGCAGGCCCGTCCCGGAGACGGCGCCACCGCCCACGGATCCCTCGGCCGGGCCCCGCCCCGCGCGCGACGGCGCCCAGTCGGTCTCCCCGACCGGCACCCACAGCACATTGCCGCACCACAGGTCCCCATGCGTGCGGGACACCGCGCGAGCCGGCCCCCGCGCCGCCGCCCCGGCCTCGACGAGGGCGGGCTGCGGGGAATCGAAGAGGCCGTCGGCCAGCCGAGAGCAGACCCTCTCCAGCACCCGCGCCCCCCGCTCACTCAGCGCTCCGGAATCCCGGCAGTCGCCGATGTAGGCGCCGATGCGGTCCTCGGCGTAGAAGACCCCCCACGTCCGGTCCGTCTCCGCGCGGTCCGCGGAGTCATGAGGGCGCAGCCGGATGCGCGAGCGCCCCATCTGCCCGATGCCGTCCCATCCCGGGGGAGACGCCCCGAAGAACGGAGCGCCCGCCGCGTGGGTGACCGCCAAGGCGCGGCCGAAGGCCTCCGCCGCCTCGGCCGTGGCGCCCCCATGGGTCAGGCGCGGCTCCTCGATCCAGCCCTCGCCCTGCGTCACCGGGACGACGTGCGCGCCCCCGTCCGGCATCGCCTCGGCGAGCCACCTCAGGCCCTGCGCCTCCACCGCCGTGGAGACCGGCCCCTCATCAACCTTGCGGAACACGCTCGCGCTCATGGGCCCAGCCTGACACGCCCGGGTGCCGTCGCGCAGCAGCCGGCGCCCGCGCAGCGCCTCCGGCGCCCTCGGGCCGGCCCAACCATCGTGCCCGTGCCCTCAGCCCCGGGGACGGCGCCGCCCCGTCCCCCGCGTTGCCGGAGCGGACCACGGGTCCTCGGGCCACGCGTGCTTCGGGTAGCGCCCGCGCAACTCGGCGCGCACCCGCGGGTATCCCTGTCGCCAGAAGGAGGCCAGGTCATCGGTCACCGCGACGGGACGCCGCGCCGGGGACAGCAGGTGGATGAGCACCGGGACCCGTCCACCCGCCACGCGCGGCGTGCCCGCCCACCCGAAGCACTCCTGCACCCGCACCGCCAGCACCGGGCGGGCCAGGGGCTCACCGTCGTCGCCGGTATAGGCCAGGCGGACGCGCGAGCCGGAGGGCACATCCAGGCGCTCCGGGGCGAGCTCGTCGAAGCGCGCTGCCTCGGGCCAGGGCAGGAGCGCCCGCAGCGCCGCCACCATGTCCAGCCGTCCCAGGTCGAAGCGCCTGCCGTCCACCGCCAGCGCCCGGACCGCCGGTCCCAGCCACGTCTCGGCGGCGCCCACCAGCGACTCGTCGTCCACCTCGGGCCAGGGCTCGCCGATCTCGGTGCGCAGCAGCGCCAGGCGGCCGCGCAGTTCGCGCGCCTCGTCGCTCCAGGGCAGGATCCCCGGGCCCTCCTCCCGTACCGCCCGGGCGACGGCGCTCGCGGCCTCGCCCGGGCCCGGCGGCGGGCCGGGGGTCGTGGCCAGGACGATCGCGCCCAGGCGGCGGGCGCGCTCGGTGCGAAGGCGCCCCTGGGCCCACACGGTCCGGGTCTCCTCGCTGAGCCGATCCGCGGCGACGGCGAGGGCCAGCTCCTCGTCAAGAGGCGCAGCCGCGCGGATGAGGGCGTCGCTGCGGCCCGGGGAGCGGTCGACGTCGGCCACGGCCAGCCACTGCGAGGAGGCGAGTGGGGAATCCGCAGGGAGGCGCAGGCCCGTGCCGCCGACGCTCGCGTAGGCGGCCTCCGCCCGCGCCCGGCCGGAGGAGGGGCCCGCAGTGGCGGCGGGAGCAGTGATGGACGGCCCGGTGGGGCCGCGGCGGCGCGCGATCCACTCGGGGTGGGCGAGTGCCGCCAGCAGCGCCACCGACTCCTCGGCTCCGCCCGTCCAGCCCGTTCCACCCGGCCCGCCGAGTCCGTCGAGTCCGTCGAGCCCGTCGAGGAGCCGGGCGCCGTCGGCGCTCCTGGAAATCAGGGACCGCAGGGCCCCCTGAGCGCCCGCCGCCCCGCCCGCGCCCCTCGCGGCCCCCGCACCGGCGAGCGCCTCGGTGACCGCCCGCTCCAGGCGCTCGGCCTCCTGGACCCACTGCGCCGTTCCGCGCGGGTCGGCCGCGCTCTCCCGGCGCCCCCGCACCGACTTCGCCAGCGCCGCCAGGTCCGCCCCCGGCGCCCGCAGATCAGCGGTGAGGAGCGCGGCGGCCCGGGCGGCGGGCCGCGCCCCGATCAGCGCCGCCGCCACGAGAAGCGCCCTGGCCTCCCGCACCGGCGCCGGGATCGCCGCCACGGTTCGGCCCAGCGGAGTGATCGGGCCGCTCCCGCCGGAGCGATCCTCCGCCCCGCGGCCGCCTCCCGCGTCGTCGTCCCTCCCGGCCTGCTCGACCAATCCGAGCGAGACCAGTGCCGCCTCGGCCGTCCGCATCGCCGCCTCCGGCGGCGGGTCGATCCAGGCGGGCGAGTGCAGCCCCGCCCCGTCGGGCGCGCCCCAGGCCGCCAGCTCCAGGGCGAGCCGGGTGAGGTCGGCGGACAGGATCTCCGGGGTCGGGGATGCCGCCGCGCGAGCCCAGTCCGACGGCGTGCAGCAGCGGTACACGGCGCCCGGCCCCTCGCGCCCGGCGCGCCCCGCCCGCTGCACCCCCGCCGACCGCGACTCTCCCACCGTCACCAGCGAGCTCATCGAGCGGGCGACGTCGAGCCGCGGCTCGCGCGCCAGCGTCGAATCGACGACGATCCGCACTCCCGGCACTGTGAGCGAGGACTCGGCGACATTCGTCGACACGACCACTCGCCGCAGCCCCGGCGCGCTCGGTGCCAGCGCCGCGTCCTGGGCCGCCGCGGGGAGCCTGCCGTGCAGTGGCAGCACATCGACGTCGCCGGGCCCGTCCCCGGATCCGCCGCCGCGCTCGGTGCGCAGGATCCGGCGAAGCCGGGCGACGACGTCGTCGACCTCGCGCGCCCCCGGCAGGAAGACGAGGGCATCGCCGTCGTTCTCCGCCATCGCCCGCGCCGCAGTGCCCGCAACATGCGCGAGGAAGTCCGCCGGCACCCCGTGCGGGCCCAGCCGCGCCGTGGTCGCCGGCGGCGGCGCCCAGCGCTCGACGATGGGGTGCGGGGCGCCGGGAACCTCGAGGAGCGGCGCGAGCGAGGCGCCCGCATCACGGGCGCTCCCGGCTCCTCCGACCGCCCCGCCGAGCAGCTCCCGCAGGCGCCCGGCGTCCAGGGTCGCCGACATCGCGATGAGGGCGAGGTCCTCGCGCAGACCCGCGCGCGCGTCGAGCAGGAGCGCGAGGAGGAGATCGGCATCGAGCGCCCGCTCGTGGACCTCGTCGAGGATGACGGCGCCCACCCCCGGCAGGTCGGGCTCGGCCTGGAGGCGGCGCAGGAGGAGGCCCGCCGTGACGACCTCGATGCGGGTGGACGGCCCGGTGCGGCGCTGCCCTCGCACCGCGTAACCGACGGTCCCGCCCACGTCCTCCCCCAGCAGGCTCGCGAGCCGCATGGCGGCGGCCCTGGCGGCCACGCGGCGAGGCTGGGTCACGATGACGCGCCCGGCCTCCCCGGCCTCCCCGGCCCCGTCGGGCCTGTTCGCCCCGCCGAGCGACAGCGCGACGAGCGGGGGCACGAGCGTGGTCTTGCCCGTGCCCGGGGGCGCTGTGACGACGACGGCCGGCGCCCCGGAGTCGAGGGTGGGGGATGCCAGCAGGGAGCGCAGGCGGGGAAGCCCGGCGACGACGGGCAGATCGGGTGGCGAGGCCAGGAGCGCCTCGAGGGCGCGCGGGTCGGCGTGGTCCGCTGGCGTCATGCGGGCATTGTCCCCCGGGGGCGACCGAGGCCCATCGCCGTCCCGCCATCGGGCCGCCCGGTGCCAGGACGGCGATGGGCCTCATAGGGGCCGCGGCACCATGAACGGGTAGGCTGCCCTCGGAGCACTCGGAGACAACTGGAGGGAGGCCCCGTGGCAACGTCCCCCGCCGCGGCCGGAACCTGGGATGAGGACCCCGCCGGCGCCTCCATCGTTCTCGCCACGGGCCGCGCCCGCCACGATCTGCTCGTCATCGCCGAGCCCGCCCTCCTGACCGATCTCGACGACGCCTGGGGGCGCCCGTCCTCCCGCGTCCGCCTCTCCTTCCTCCCCGGTGTCTCCGCGCCCGGCTCATCCGGTCAGGAGGACTCCCTCATGTCCTACGACCGCGGGGGACTCGGCGTGCTCGTCGCCCGCGGCCGGACCTGCCTCTTCGAGGGCCGCGCCGCCCGCCGCACGACGGCATTCGCCCGCATCGCCGCGGGCGCCGGCGTCCGCGCCGCCCTGCTCGTGGGCCGCGCCTCCTCACTGGGATCCCCCCGGCCCGGCGACCTCCTCGCCATGGGCGATCACCTCAACTTCTCCGGTATCCCCCTCTTCCCCGCCACCGGGCCCGTCGAGGCCTCCTGGGACGAGCCCCTCACCGAGGTCGTCGCCGGGGTCGACGGCGTGAGCGGCAGCGCCGTCGCCGCCCTTGTCCCCGGACCAGTGCGCCCCGGCCGGGCCGAGGCGGCGGTTCTCGGGGGCCTCGGCGCCGACGTCGTCGTCATGGACACGGTCGCCGAGGCCATGGCCCTGGCGGTGCGGGGGGTCAAAGTGGCGGGACTGCTCTACGTCGACGCGATCGCCGGCGCGCCCCCCCGCCCGGGCTCGGGCCGCCGCAGCGCCGCCCGGGCGGCCGGCCGCCGCGCTGCCGTCACCCCGCCGGTCGGGAT
>NZ_MVIW01000089.1 GCF_002072185.1 Actinomyces denticolens | reverse complement strand
CCTCAGGCGAGGAGGGCGTCGACGAAGCCCTCGGGGTCGAAGGGGGCCAGGTCGTCGGCGCCCTCGCCCAGGCCGACGAGCTTGACGGGCACGCCGAGCTCGCGCTGGACGGTGACGACGATGCCGCCCTTGGCGGTGCCGTCGAGCTTGGTGAGCACGATGCCGGTCACGCCCACGGCCTCGGAGAACACCTGGGCCTGTCGCATGCCGTTCTGGCCGGTGGTGGCGTCCAGGACGAGGAGGATCTCGCCGACCGGGGCGATCTTGCCCATGACGCGCTTGATCTTGCCGAGCTCGTCCATGAGGCCCGCCTTGTTCTGAAGGCGCCCGGCGGTGTCGATGAGGACGACGTCGGCGCCCTGGTCGGCGGCCTCGCGCACGGCGTCGAAGGCGACGGAGGCGGGGTCGGCGCCCTCGCGCTCGGAGCGGACGACGTCGACGCCCACGCGCTGGCCCCACGTGGACAGCTGCTCGGCGGCGGCGGCCCGGAAGGTGTCGGCGGCGCCCATGACGACGGTCTTGTCCTGGGCGACGAGGACACGGGCGAGCTTGCCGCAGGTGGTGGTCTTCCCGGTGCCGTTGACGCCGACCATGAGGATCGCGGCGGCGGGCTCGGTG
>NZ_MVIW01000088.1 GCF_002072185.1 Actinomyces denticolens | reverse complement strand
GGTGGCGCACAGTGCGGATGGTTACGCCGCCGTCGCCCACATGGGCGCCAAGCACCTCATGCGGATTGTGGTAGCGGCCGTAGGCGACATCCGCGAGGGCCCAGGGGTCCACGGGGACTGGCGCGGGGCCAGTGGCCTGCGGCGGCGGGGCGTCGTTGGATTCGGGGGCGGGCTCGGGGCTGGTGACGTCGGTCATGTTCTCACTCTCCCATGCGGTGACCGGCTGAGGGGGGACTTTATACCGGTGCAACCCGGCGTGGACGAATATGTCTCACGCCGCCGGGTGGGCGGCGCGGGACACGAACGGTCAGGTGTCAAGCCCCGGGTTTTGTGGAGGGTGTTTTATCTGGCGCCGGGGGTTGCCGGCTGGGGTTGGTTGGTGGTGGTCTGCTCGCCAGCGTCCTGGGCGTCGGCGGTGTCGATGATGTCGGTGCCGTCGGTGATGGTGTCGGTGTCGTCTGGTGGGGTGTAGGCCTGCTCGTGCTCGATCGGAGCGTGCATGCCTATGGTGGAGTGAGGCCGGACGGTGTTGAACCAGTGCACCCACTCGGCGGTAGCGAACTCGACATCGTCGATGCCCTGCCAGGGCCCGTTGGCGTCGAGGTAGTGGCGGTTTCGGATGAGCTCGGCCTTGTAGAGCGAGTTGAGGGCCTCGGCCAGCGCGTTGTCG
>NZ_MVIW01000087.1 GCF_002072185.1 Actinomyces denticolens | reverse complement strand
GGGGCGGTGTTGTATTCGGTGGCGCTTCCGGTGAGTTCGAGGTAGGCGTCTTCGAGGCTGGCTTTGATGGTGGTCAGCTCGTGCAGGGTGATGTTGTGGGCGGCGGCGAGTTCTCCGATGTGCGCGGCGGGGGCGTCGGTGAGGGTCAGCACGCCGGGTTCGGGGGTGGATACGGTGATGTTCTGGGAGGTCAGGAGGGCTGCTAGGTCGGTGGCTTGGGGGGAGGCCACGCGCACGGTGTCGGTGGTGGCCGAGGCGATGACGTCGCCCACGGGGCCGGTGGTGAGGATGCGGCCGCGGCCGATGACGATGAGGTGGTCGGCGGTTTGGGACATCTCGCTCATCAGGTGCGAGGAGATGAAGACGGTGCGTCCCTCCGCGGCCAGGGCTCGGCATGTCTCGCGCACCCAGATGACGCCCTCGGGGTCGAGGCCGTTGACGGGCTCGTCGAAGATGAGGATGTCGGGGTCGCCCAGGAGGGCGGCGGCCATGCCCAGCCGCTGGCCCATCCCGAGGCTGAACCCCTTGACCCGCTTCTTGGCCACCTGGGTCAGTCCTGTGATGTCCAGGACTTTGTCGACGCGGCCTACGGGGATGCCGTTGGAGACGGCCAGCTGCGTGAGGTGGGCGCGGGCCGAGCGCGAGCCGTGCAGGCCCTTGGCGTCCAGGAGGGCGCCAACAGAGCACAGGGGAGC
>NZ_MVIW01000086.1 GCF_002072185.1 Actinomyces denticolens | reverse complement strand
TGCTCGCCGCCGCCGAGGACCTCGGTGACGTCCCCGCCGGTGAGCTCGACGTGAATGCCCCCGGGCACGGTGCCCAGGGCCCTGTGGACCTCGAAGAAGCCGCGGACCTCGTCCATGATCGCCTCGAACCGGCGGGTCTTGTAGCCGTTGTCGGAGGTGATGGTGTTGCCGTGCATGGGGTCCGTGATCCAGGTGAGCGGCCTCCCGTCGGCGCGCGCGGCCTCGATGAGGGGCGGCAGGGCGTCGCGGACGCGATCGGAGCCCATGCGGGTGATGACGCTCATGCGGCCGGGCTCCCCGTCGGGATTGAGGCGGTCGATGAGGGCGGTGAGTTCGCCGGGAGTGGTGGTGGGGCCGAGCTTGACGCCGATGGGGTTGCGCACGCCCGCCAGGAGGGCGGCGTGGGCGTCGTCGGCGCCGCGGGTGCGCTCGCCGATCCACAGCAGGTGGGCACTGGTGCCGTAGAGGTCGCCGGTGCGCGAGTCGCGACGGGTCATGGCGTCCTCGTACTCCAGCAGGAGGGCCTCGTGGGCGGCGTAGAAGTCGACCTGCTTGAGGGCGTCGAAATCGACCCCGGCGGCCTCCATGAAGCGCATGGCGCGGTCGATCTCCCCGGCGAAAGCCTCGAAGCGCTTGTAGGCGGGATTGTCGGTGAAGCCGCGGTTCCAGGAGTGGACCTCGCGCAGGTCGGCATAGCCGCCCATCGTGAAGGCGCGGATGAGGTTGAGGGTGGTGCCGCTGCGCAGGTAGGCGTCGAGCATGCGG
>NZ_MVIW01000085.1 GCF_002072185.1 Actinomyces denticolens | reverse complement strand
ACTTGTGGGGACCCTGGCCGACCACGTCGAGGCTGTCGAGGCCGCCGTCAACCGGGCCCGCAGGACAGTGAGACAGCGGGTGTGGGACCTGGCCGGCGAGCACTCACCAACGGCTGGAATCAGTGCTGAGCGTCCGTTGGTGATCGACGTCGACGCCACCCTGGTCAACGTCCACTCAGACAAAGAGGGGGCGGCCCCGACCTTCAAGAAGGGGTTCGGCTACCACCCCCTGACCGCATGGTTCGACCACGGCCCCGGCCAGGGGGCCGGTGAGTGCGCGGCGATCATGCTGCGTCCTGGAAACGCGGGATCAAACACTGCCGCCGACCACATCGAGATCATCCGCCGGGCACTGGACCAGGCCGGGCTCAGCCCCAGACCCGGTAGAAAGGTGCTGGTGCGCATCGACGGGGCCGGAGGCACGAAGGAGACCATTGAGTTCCTGGCCCGTCGGCGGGTGTCCTACAGCGTGGGGTTCACGCTTCCCGAGCACACGCCGCAGATCTACGACACCATCCCCGAGACTGCCTGGGCCCCGGCCTACAACGCTGACGGCCAGCCCAGACAGGGTGCGGACGTCGCTGAGATCACCGACCTGCTGGACCTGACCGCTTGGCCCAAGGGGATGCGGGTCATCATGCGCCGAGAGCGGCCCCATCAGGGCGCCCAGCTGCGCTTCGAGGACGTGGGCGGCTACCGGCTGACCGCCTTCGCCACCAGCACGAGGGTGGGTCAGCTCGCCGATCTCGAGGTGCGCCACCGGCTGCGGGCCCGCTGCGAGGACCGTATCCGCTGCGCCAAGGACACCGGGCTTGACCGCTTTCCCTTGCAGGGGTTT
>NZ_MVIW01000084.1 GCF_002072185.1 Actinomyces denticolens | reverse complement strand
GCTGGGATGGTGTCGGGGTCGGGGGTGTGCTCGGCGTTTGGCGCTGGTGCTGATGGTCTGGTGCCTGGTGAGGCTGTGGTGGCTGTGGTGGTGGCTCGTGAGGACGTGGCGCGTCGGTGCGGGCTGGGTCTGGTGGCTCGGGTGTCGGGCTCTGGAGTCAACTGTGATGGGCGGACCAACGGTATCTCTGCTCCGTCTGGTGAGGCCCAGAAGGCGCTGCTGCGGCAGGTGTGGTCGCGTGGTGGGGTGGATCCGGGCTCGCTGGGTCTGGTTGTGGCGCATGGGACTGGTACTCCGCTGGGGGATCCGGTGGAGGTCAACGCGTTGGTGGATGCGTTTGGTGGTGGGCCTGTGGGCTCGTGCGCGGTGGTGTCGGTCAAGCCGAACGTGGGGCACTCGCTGGCGGCGTCGGGTCTGGTGGGGCTGGTGGTGCTGGCGTGCGCGCTGCGTGATGGTCAGGTGCCTCCGAGCGCGTGCTGTGAGCCGTTGAGCTCGTATGTGGACTGGGAGTCGTCGCCGGTGTTTGTCAGTCGTGAGCTGGGCGCGTGGCCGGGCGCTGGTGGGCTGCGTCGTGGTGGGGTGAGTGCGTTCGGGTTCTCTGGGACCAATGCTCACGTGGTGCTGGAGCGTGAGGTGGGGTGGGACGAGCCGGTTCCGGCTGGTGGTGGTCAGGGGCCGGTTGTGCTGATGGTGTCGGCCAAGACCGAGACCGCGTTGGTGGACAGCTGCAGGAACCTGGCTGACTGGCTGGAGCGTGAGGGCGAGGATGTCCGGCTGGACCACCTTGCTGTGACGCTGGCGCTGCACCGCTTCCACTTCGCCCACCGAGCAGGCATCGT
>NZ_MVIW01000083.1 GCF_002072185.1 Actinomyces denticolens | reverse complement strand
CGCGCGCCTGACGTTCGTAGACCAGCCGCACGGCGCGGTCACGCAGCTCGGGACTGAACTTCTTGGGCATACTCCGATTCTCCTTGCTGAGACTCGGAACAAAACCCAGGACGCTTCACGCTGGTGGCCTTGGCCAGGGTGGTGGTCAGCCAGGCCATGGTGGTTTGGAGGGCGCGTAGGCGCTTGTTCCAGCCCGATTGGCCCGGAAGGTGGGGGAACATGCCCTGGTAGTGCTTGCGGGCGTAGCGCAGCCAGCGTCGCTCGCTGGTGTGGCCCAGCAGGGCCTGCATCACCGCTAAGGTGATGATCTCTGCGTCGGTGGTTCTTGGGGCGATGCCTACCTTCGGTCGCTGGGGCGCCATTTCGGGGTGGGCTTTGAGCAGGTCATCGGCAGTGACGTACAGTACCGTGGCGAGGGTCTCCAGGTCGGTGTCCATTTTTCTCAGGCTCCAATGCGTGAGGAAACGCTTCTACAGCACCGATCCTGCGAGGCCCTCGCCCCCTCATCCAGCCCCCACGCCGACCCCACCCCCCTTGGAATCAATCATCTGGGTCAAGAAGGCCGAGGTCGACGCGGGCGCCCGGCCGGGAACCACCACATCCGATGCCGAGCGGATCAGGCAGCTGGAAGCCGACAAGCCGTGAGCTGCGCAGGGCGAACGCGTTCCCAAAGGAGTGCGTCAGTTGTTTTTCGCGGCCGGTGCCCGCACCGCCCATCCCGCTGATCTGCGAGTACATCGACTCCCACACGGGGAGGAGCTGCGGGGCCTGTGCCGATCTGTCAGGCGCTGGCTAGTGCCGATGTCAAGATCGCCCCTTCCGCCTACCGGGCCCGCAAGTCCCGTCCCCCATCGGCGAGGAGTAGACGCGATGAGGCCCTG
>NZ_MVIW01000082.1 GCF_002072185.1 Actinomyces denticolens | reverse complement strand
GTGAGCAACCTCGGCCACGTCGAGGCCGAGGAACTGCCCTGGAACGGCCGCCCCGCCTCGGTTCGCCTCCGGGTCCCCCCGATGGGCGCCATCTTCCTGCGGCCGTCGCGGGACTGAGCCGCGGGAGCGACAGCCGACCGGTTGTCCCCGAAGGGCGTCGAGGCCGTCGCCTGGTGTGGCGGCGTGTGGCGGCCCCGACGACTACTCCAGAAGATCGGCAAAGTCCGTGGCTGCCTGCGAAGTTGCTAGGGGTTTTCGGGCCATGGCCGGGGTGGCTGAGGCTATGTTTTGGTGCCGTCGTAGAGGGCGCAGATGAGGCTTATGGCCAGGTTCCTGAGGGTGGACATGGACATGACCTGCGGGCCGGAGCCGGACCTGAGCTGGTGGCAGCCCTCATCAAACGTGACGTCCCGCACCTGAGTCGCCTCACTTTAGTGCCATGGGTTTAGGTTGTTGAGGATTTGCGGTGCAGTCTCGATGGCCTGGGGTTGGGCGGTGATGTGGTGGCTGTTTATGGTGATGGTGACTTCCTGAAGGGGTGGACTGGGGGGGTGGTTTTTGGACTTGGGGGATGGTTGCCGTTCCCCGTGATCCGATAGTAAGGATGATGGATATGACGAAGGCGAAGTACTCCGAGGAGTTTCGCGAGCAGGTTGCCCGTGAGGTGGTGGAGAGAGACCGGTCGATAGCGTCGGTCGTGGCCTCCTATGGGCTCCTGAGTCCTGACAGTTTAGTGCCCTGCGGTGTTCAGGTTGTTGAGGATTTGCTGTGCGGTCTGGGTGGTTTGGGGTTGGGCGGTGATGTGGTGGCCGTTGATGGTGATGGTGACTTCCTGGAGCGGCCGCAGTTCGCGGACGAGCCGCTTGATGCTCACACCGGTGGCGGCTTGTAGGTGGCGGGCGACGGCCAAGGCGGCCATGACGACTGTGAGGTGGGCCTGGATGGCGTCGTGGGTGTGGTGGAAGACGGGCCTGGCCCGCAGGTCGTGCTTGCTCATGCGGAATGACTGCTCCACGTGCCACAGCTCGTGGTAGGAGGCGATCTGTCAAGCCCCGGGTTTTGTGGAGGGTGTTTTATCTGGCGCCGACGGTTGCCGGCTGGGGTTGGCTGGTGGTCTGCTCGCCGACGTCCAAGGCCTCGGAGTCGGGCTCGGTTTCGGG
>NZ_MVIW01000081.1 GCF_002072185.1 Actinomyces denticolens | reverse complement strand
GGCCTCCACAGCCATCCTGGTAGCCCGCTCCCGCAGCTCCTCGGGATACTTCCTTTGTGCACTCATGACAGTGATCCTTCCGTGTGTTCACTGCCTCCATCAAACCCGGTGCAGTTCAATCACCTCACTGGCGGGCATCACGGTGGCGGGGATGTTGCTGACGTAGCCCTTGAGCCCCGCCAAGCGGCGTGCTCTGGCTAGAGCCTTGTCATCCAGGACCTGGTCGCCCTTGCGAGTGGTGACGAAGCGGGTGCCCTTGGGGCGCCTGTGGCCGGCGACCACCGCCCTAGTGTCCTGCGTCGTTAGTTCGTTGCTGGTTTCTGGTAGCGTGGCGAGACGGCGAGGCGAGGACCGGCTCTGGTGGAGTTGACGCTCAGTGATGGAGAGCGGGAGCAGTTGGAGCGGTGGGCGCGTAGGCGTAAGTCGTCTCAGGCGCTGGCGCTGCGGTGCCGGATCGTGCTGGCGGCGGCGTCGGGGGGCGTCCAACGCCGAGGTTGCCCGGCAGGTGGGGGCTTCACTACCGACGGTGCGTAAGTGGCGGGGAAGGTTCCTTCAGCGGCGCTGGACGGGCTGGTCGACGAGCCGCGTCCGGGACGTCCGCCGGTGATCAGTGTGGAGCAGGTTGAGCAGGTGGTTGTCGACACCCTGGAGTCGGTGCCAGCGGGTGCCACGCACTGGTCGCGGGCGAAGACGGCGGCCAAGTCGGGTCTGTCGGCCTCCACCGTGGGGCGGACCTGGCGGGCGTTCGGGATCCAGCCCCACCGCGCCGAGACCTTCAAGCCGTCCAACGACCCCCTGTTCACCGAGAAGGTCTACGACATTGTCGGCCTGTACCTGAACCCGCCGGAGGCGGCGGTGGTCTTATGCGTGGACGAGAAGACCCAGGTGCAGGCCCCGGTCCGCTCCCAGCCGGCCTTCCCGATGGCGCCCGGCACCCCCGAGCGGCGCGCTCACGACTACGTGCGCGCCGGGACCACCAGCCTGTTCGCCGCCCTGAGAGCCTGTCAATATGTTTGTGTAAGTGGGTTGGGTCATAGGTGGGGGTTGATTCGTTCTGGGTAGGCCAGGGCGAGTTGCTGGAGGGCCTGTTTCCAGTTGGTGGTCACCGCTCCCTCAACGAGCCGGCCCGGCGCTTTGCGTTTGCTGGCGGGTAGGTTCTTCTCCTTCTCGCGCTGTCTGGCGTGCTTGTCCTCGGGCGTTGCAGATGGCCAGCCACAGCAGCTTTTGAACTGCACCGGGTTTGATGGAGGCAGTGAACACACGGAAGGATCACTGTCATGAGTGCACAAAGGAAGTATCCCGAGGAGCTGCGGGAGCGGGCTACCAGGATGGCTGTGGAGGCC
>NZ_MVIW01000080.1 GCF_002072185.1 Actinomyces denticolens | reverse complement strand
GACAGCTGCAGGAACCTGGCTGACTGGCTGGAGCGTGAGGGCGAGGATGTCCGGCTGGACCACCTTGCTGTGACGCTGGCGCTGCACCGCTTCCACTTCGCCCACCGAGCAGGCATCGTGGCCCGGACACGGCAAGAGGCGGTCGAGGGGCTGGAGGCTGTGGCTCAAGGACGGAAGACCAGCTCTGTGGTACGGGGACGCGTCACCCAGGGGCACCAGCCGAACGAGGCGCTGGACCTGACGATCCGCGATCTGGTCACCCGGGCGACCCACCCTGAGGACTGGGAGGCCCTGGCGCGGCTTTTCTGCGCCGGCTGCGACCCGACCCTGTGGTGGGAACCGCGCACAGCGCCTGTCCCGCTGCCTGGATATCCCTTCGAGGAGGTCGAGTGCTGGCCGTCAGTGATGACGGCGGGCGCTCAGCGCCCCGGAGCGGGCGCCCTGGTCGGAACGTTGCTCTCCGAGAACCTGTCGTCCCTGTCATCCGTGCGTTACGGGGTGCGTGGCCTCATCCCCACACAGGTAGGCCATGTCGTGTTCGCCGCCGCCGACGCCGCCAGGCTCGCCCTGGACGCGGCGACGCCCCCCGTCCTCAGCAATGTGGTGTGGAGGGACGAGGACGCTGCTGACAGCAGCACGATGATCACGTGCGAGCCGAGCGCCGCTGCTGGCACCGTGTGGACTCTGCTCAACGAGTCTGCTGCCCTCGTCGATGGTGAGGCCTTCCTCAGGACCGACAGGGACGAGGTCGCGTCCCCGCAGGCCCTTGAGGCTCTGGAGAGCCACGGCATGAGCGTGCACGAGACGACCGGCGCCGACCTGGCTGGTTCCGTCGACGCCCTGCTGGCTCGGGCGGCACAGGGCTGGTCGCTCGGGGGAGTGCGCGCTGTCGCCCGAGCGGAGGTTCCCGCGGACGCCAGCCAGGTGCGCTCGGTCCGGGTCGACCGGCTCACTGACGGGCTGCTTGACATCGTCCTTGCTGACAGCGACGGCGAGCCGGTGGGCGCGCTGCGGGGGATCGAGCTGGAGCCTGCCGAGCGGCCAGAGGCCGCCGGTAGGACAACGGCGGACGATGCTGCGGTCCGCTCGTGGCTGGTCGAGCAGCTGGGCGCCGCTGTGACGGAGGTGCTTGGGGTGAGCCGCGGGGAGCAGGAGCGCGACCGTGTCCTCAGCGCCTACGGCGCGGACTCCCTGAACCTGTCCGAGCTGAGTCGCGACCTCACCCGTCGGCTGGGCGTCCAGGTAGCGCCAGACATGTTCTTCAGTCATCCCACGCTTGAGCGCCTCGAGGCCGCCCTGGTCAGGCGCTATGGCGAGCAGATACGTTCCCTGGCGCCGGGGGACGAGCCGGGGCGGTCGGCACCGGTGCCACGCTCACCCCGCCAGCGGGCTGCTCGACGTCTCGATCGGCGTGTGGTTGGTGCTGGTGTGGTTGTGTCGGGGATGGCGGGTGTGTTCCCGGGTGCGGCTGGTGTGGATGAGCTGTGGTCGTTGGTGCGGGAGGGGCGTGTTGCGCTGGGTCC
>NZ_MVIW01000008.1 GCF_002072185.1 Actinomyces denticolens | reverse complement strand
GCCCTGGGCGTCCTGCCCATCGCAGATGAAGTCTCCTTCCATGGCCATGGCCCGGGGCTGCCCGGCGGAGACCACCACCTGCGACCCGCCCCCACCACCCGACGACGAAGAACCACCCCGGACTGTGGTCTCCTCCGCCATCAATGATTGGGTAATAATGGTATTCTCGGATCCGTAACTGTCCATCTGCCTTACGGTACCAGTGTTATCATTATCGGATGCCAAGACAATCGGAGGAACGGAAGTTGAGAACAGATGCGTGAGCGCGAGAAGGGTTGTCATTTTCATGATCATTCTGTGGCCACCTCCCCGACGTGCCAGGAATTATCGTAGTACCGCAATGCCAGGAGGATAGTTTTTTCTTCTGCTGGCTCGACCACGATTTCTCCGCTTTCTTTTACAGATGTTGATTCGTTGCTTGTCATGACGGCTCTAACTCCGCAATATTCTTTGCCGCTGCCTTGAGAGATATACTGAATATCTGTGAGTTCTAGTTTCCAGAAGTTTGCCCATCCGCCTTTGGAATGAAGGTCGGTCACCGCATTGATCGCGGAGGCGCAAAATGTGCATCTGTCCTCGCTCATGGCGGCCAGGTCGGCGGTGTCACCGGTGATGAAGGCGTAGCGGTACAGGGCGATGAAGTGCACGGCGGCGTTGACGGCGCCTTGCTCGGTGTTCTCGCTCGCCTCTGACGGTTTGACCGGTTTGGGCATGGCCAGGGCGGTGGCTCTCTGGGCTGCCAGTTCGGGGCCGAGCGAGACCGGTGCGCCGGCGCTGGTGGTGGGTGTCGCGGTACTGCTGGCCTCGGGGGTGGAGAAGAAGCGCGTGGGCAGGGTTCCGCTGACCTCAGGCGCAGGAGCGTCGTTGGCGCAGGCCGCCAACAGCCCCGAGCCCAGGGCGCAGCAGACCATCAGTACAAGAACGGCGGAATGGCGGCCGTCGACGTCAAGACGAAAGCGGCGCCGCCGGAGCACTACGGCGGCGTGGATCGGAGAGCGGCAGGACACGGGAGCCATGGGATCTGGGGCCTTCCAAGAAAGAGGGGGGCGGATGGGCGGACACGGACCAGGGGGACAACAGCTCGAGGCCCCAGGTCGGCCCCAGACGACGGCGGCATCGCCGTCGAACCCCAACCCTGGAACCAACCTTCCCCCAGCACCAGACCCCACCACCAATCTGTGGACAAACCAGCCAACACGACCCCCACCAACCCCACCCTGTGGACAAGGAACCGGTCTCGACCACCACTTCAACCGGTCTCGATGACGTTTTCGACCGGTCTCGGCGAGAGAGGGGATTCAGGGGAGGGGGAGAATGGGAGGGGCCGGAGTGAAGCGGGGCCAGGTGGAGGTGTCGACGGGGTAGCCGCTCGCCGCCGCGTGATCCAGCCAGCCCTGAGGCAACCAGGTGCGGCCCACCACCTGCGGGTGCTCGGGCATGTACAGCACCGACCACAGGACGAGGATGAGCTCGGCCCATTGGCCGCGCAGCTTCCAGCGCGCGGTGCCCTTGGCATTGCTCGCCGCCATGACGATCTCGCCCGGACCGGTGGAGGCCACCTCCTGCACCTCGTGGTAGCCCACCGGCATGATGCCCTCGCCCGTTCCGATGTAGATGCCGTGCGTGGACACAGTCACGCGGGCATTGGCCAGGTGGCGCCATTTCTCGACGGCGTCCGCAGCGGCGGCACGGCGCCTTTTCTTGTTGACCACGGCCTGCCCGCTGAAGAATGCGGCGGTCAGTGCCAGGCCGACAGGTCCGCCCGCGAGGAAGAACCCCCTGGACGGGTTGTAGGTGGCGTCGCCGCGCCGCCACATGAGCAGTTCGGCATCGCAGCTGGCCAGCATGCACTCCCCCGACCCGAAGGAGCTGCGCACGGGGTCGATGATCGGCGAGACGGGGTTGGGTCGGCGCCCGGCGCGAGCGGCGGTGAGGACGGCGGCGGTGTTCCACCACACGAAGTCCTGCCCGGTCCAGTTCGGCTGAGCGGCCGCTTTCTCCGCCGCGAGGCGCTCCGCGGCGGCCTGGGCCTCGCGTGCGTCGACGACGTCGAAGATCTCGCGGACCTTGATGGTGACGACCTCGTCATTCTTCGGCGCCCGGCGGATGAGTCCCCTCCTCTGCCCGCCCGCCGACGCGTCGGTCGAATCGGGCGCCCCCTGCGCGCTGTCGGGACTGCCCGGGCTCCGTGGGCTTTCAGGGCCGGCGGGGGTGACAGGACTCCCGGCGCTCACAGGTCGGAACGACGGCGGGGCCCCCTCGGGATCACCAGAGCCCCCCGCGTCCTCCACGCTCGTCGCATCATCAGCGGACCCCCCGCG
This sequence comes from Actinomyces denticolens, assembly GCF_002072185.1. Classification (GTDB taxonomy): domain Bacteria; phylum Actinomycetota; class Actinomycetes; order Actinomycetales; family Actinomycetaceae; genus Actinomyces; species Actinomyces denticolens. The sequence goes on along the minus strand of NZ_MVIW01000008.1, from coordinate 78,889 downwards.
GACAGCGGCGCCGTCGCCCCCGGGGTCCTCCGGGCCGACAGCGCTCTCAGCGGCCTCGGCGCCGTCGACGGCCTCAGTGGGACGAGCCTCGGCATCGCCCTCAGGCCCGCCCTCCTCCGGCTCGCCCGCCGTCGGCTCGCCCGTCTTCCCCTTCTGCGTCTTCTGCGAGGTCACGCTGCTCCCTTCTCGCCGGCGGCGGAGGTCCCGGGAACCATGTCCTCGGCCACATGCAGGAGCTCGCCCGCGGGCTCGGAGTAGTCCACGCCCACGAGCGTCCCGCCGTCGAAGGTGAGGGACGTCAGCGAGGCGAGCGCGCACTGGCGGCGCCGGGGGTCATGCGCCAGGGGACGGCCCTCCAGCCAGAGCCGCGTGGCCCACACGGGCAGTTGGTGGGAGACGAGCAGCGCTTCGCGTCCGCGCACGACGGGGATCGCAGCGCGGATGGCCCCGCTCATGCGAGTCACGAGCTCGGTGTAGGGCTCGCCCCAGGAGGGGCGCAGGGGGTTGACGTAGTAGGGCCAGTGACGCGGGTGCGCCAGCACCCAGCGGTTGCGGTTGACGGCGACCCCCTCGAAGTGGTTGCCGGCCTCGATGAGGCGCTCGTCCGTCGTCGCCTCCAGCCCGTAGGCCCGCGCGGTGGGGGCACCGGTCTCGACGGCGCGCTCCAGGGGGGAGGTGATGACGGCGGCGATGTCGTGGTCGGTGGAGCGCAGGACCTCCGCGACGCGCTCCGCCATGCGCCGGCCGAGTTCGGAGAGGTGGTAGCCGGGCATGCGCCCGTAGAGGACGGCCTCGGGGTTGTGGACCTCGCCGTGGCGCATGAGGTGGATCGTGGTGCGCTCCATGGATGCGATTGTGCCACCCGGGCGCGCCCGGCCCGGATACCGGGAGAGTCGGGCCGTGTCGGGGCGCCTCCCGTAGGGTAGGGCCATGACAACGCGAAGCGCCTGGGGCCTCGGCCTGGCCACCGTCACCGACGACGGCTCCACCCTCGACGTCTGGTACCCGCGGCCGGTCCTCGGTGAGGAGCCGGCCGACGGGCACTCCGATCTGCTCGCCACGCTCTCCGCGATGGAGACCAAGGATGAGGCGCGCGGCGTCCACACCACGGTGGTGCGCACCTGGGCGGATCTCGATGACGCCCCACGGACCGTCGCCGGCTCCTACCTGCGCCTCCATGTGCTCTCCCACCGCCTGGCCGAGCCGAACACGGTGAACCTGGACGGTATCTTCTCCCGCCTGCCCAACGTGGTGTGGACGGCGGCGGGCCCCTGTGCCGCGGAGGGCTTCGAGGCGACCCGCATGCGCTTGCGCCGGGCCCTGGGCCGCCCGGTCCACGTTCATTCCGTGGACAAGTTCCCGCAGATGGCCGACTACGTGGTGCCCACGGGCGTGAGGATCGCCGACGGCGCCCGCGTGCGCCTGGGCGCGTACCTGTCCGAGGGCACGTCGGTCCTGGCATCGGGCTTCGTCAATTACAACGCGGGCACCCTGGGCCGCTCCATGGTGGAGGGGCGCGTCTCGCAGGGCGTGCTCATCGGCGACGGCTCCGATATCGGCGGCGGCGCCTCCACGATGGGGATGCTCTCCGACGGCGGGCTGAGGCGCGTGAGCATCGGCGAGCGCTGCCTGCTGGGCGCCAACTCGGGTTTGGGCATCCCCCTGGGCGACGACTGCGTGGTGGAGGCCGGCCTGTACATCACCGCCGGCACCAGGGTGTCGGTGATGCCGTCCGGCGGCGTCGTCCCCGGCGGGCACGGCCTGTTCCGGGAGCCGCGCGTGGTGGCGGCCCGTGAGCTCGCGGGCGCCTCGAATGTCCTGTTCCGGCGCAACTCGCAGTCCGGCGCCGTCGAGGCCCTCCCCCGCGGTGGCAAGAGCATCGAGTTCGGCGCTGCGGCGCGCCGCGGCTGAGCGAGGGGCCGCGTCCCGCGCCGGGGAGCGGGAGCCGCCCCGCCTCACACCTTGTTGACGCGGTCGAGCGCGCGCTCGCCGGTGCGGGTGGCGGGGTAGACGGCGTCGGAGTGCTTGCGGCGGTGAATGGCCACGTAGTGCCGCTCGGTGGCGCCGGTGTAGACCTGGCGGGGGCGGCCGATGCGCTTGGCGGGATCGGAGATCATCTCGCGGTACTGGGCGATCCACCCGGGCAGGCGCCCCAGGGCGAACAGCGGGGTGAACATCTTCGTGGGGAAGCCCATCGCCTGGTAGATGAGGCCCGTGTAGAAGTCCACATTCGGGTAGAGGCGCCGGGAGATGAAGTACTCATCGTGCAGCGCCGTCTCCTCCAGCTCCATGGCGATCTGGAGCATCCGGTCCCCGGAGTCGCTGCCCAGGCGGGTGAGCACGTCATGGGCGGTTGCCTTGACGATGGCGGCGCGCGGGTCGTAGTTCTTGTAGACCCGGTGGCCGAAGCCCATGAGCCGCGCGCCGTCCTCCTTGTTCTTCACCTTGCTGACGAACTCGGCGGTGGTCATGCCGGAGGCCTGGATCGTGTCGAGCATCCGCAGGACGGCCTCGTTCGCGCCGCCGTGCAGCGGGCCGGACAGGGCGCCCACGCCCGCGGCCACGGAGGCGTACATGTTGGCGTCCGCCGAGCCGACGAGCCGCACCGTGGAGGTCGAGCAGTTCTGCTCGTGGTCGGCGTGGAGGATGAGGAGCATGTCCAGGGCCCTCACGATCGCGGGGTCGATCTCGTAGGACTGGTAGGGCATCCCGAAGGTCAGGCGCAGGAAGTCCTCCACGTATCCGCACTTGGGGTCCGGGTAGACCAGGGGCAGGCCGATGGCCCGCCGGGCGATGTAGCTGATCATCGTCGGCATCTTGCTCAGCAGCAGGACGGTGGCGAGCTCCCGCTCGTAGGGGTCGTGCGGGTTGAGGGTGTCCTCGTAGTAAGTGGCCAGGCCGGAGATGCCCGCCTGGAGGATCGCCATGGGGTGCCCGGAGGAGGGGAACGCCGTGAAGAAGCTGCGGAAGTCCTCGTGGAGGAGGCGGTGGCGGGCGATGCGCCGCTCGAAGCGCTCGAAGGTCTCGGCGTCGGGGAGCTCGCCGTTGATGAGGAGGAAGGCGACCTCCAGGAAGGAGGAGGACTTGGCGAGCTCCTCGATGGGGTAGCCGCAGTAGCGCAGGATGCCGGCGTCGCCGTCGATGTAAGTGATCCCGGAGGTGCACGAGGCCGTGTTCGTGAATCCCGGGTCGAGGGTGACCATGCCGGTGGAGGCCAGGAGCCTGCCCACCCCCAGCCCGTCGGAGCCCTCGGTGGCGTAGGCGCGAGGGAGCTCCAGGCGGCGGTCCTCGACGGTGAGGATGCCGACAGCGTCGCTGTCGTTGAGGGACCGCGGCTCGGCGGGCGCGCTCGTGGTGGGGCTGGTGTCGGTCATATCGGTCTCCTCACTGTCCGGCGCTCCGCACGGGCGGTCGCCTCGAGCCGGTGGGTCTGGGGCCCCAGGGTCCGCCTCACTGTAGCGATCGCGCCGTCACCTCCGCGTCACCTCTCAGGGCGCGGAGTTCCGCAGCACCTCCGCCCGGCTGCCGCTCAGGCGCGGAAGAGCGCGGCCGCGTGGGGCGAGTGCAGGCGCTCGCAGGCGGCCGCCACGCGTTCGTCGGTGTCGGTCAGGCTCATGCGGACCCGCCCGGCTCCCGCCTCCCCGTAGAAGTCGCCGGGGGCGACGACGATCCCCAGCTCGGCGAAGGCGCCGACGAGCTCGTAGGCGCCTCGGGGGGTCGCGCCCTCGGGCAGGCCGAGCCACAGGTAGAGGCCCGCCACGGATGCGGGGTCGCTCACGAGGCCGGCGGCCGCCGTCGCCTCGAGGAGCGCCTCGCGACGGGCGCGATAGACCTCGCGCTGGGCGATGACATGCTCGTCGTCGGCGAGGGCGGCGGTCATGGCGGCCTGGATCGGGGCGGGCGGGAGCATCCCGGTGTGCTTGCGGATCTCGGTGACGGCGCCCACGAGCACAGGATCCCCGGCGAGCAGGGCGGCGCGGTAGCCGGCGAGGTTGGACTGCTTGGACAGGGAGTAGAGGGCGAGCAGCCCGCTCATGTCCCCGCCCGTGGAGCGGGGATCGAGAAGGCTGGGGATGAGCTCGGTGTCCCAGGGGGCCTCCCAACCGAGCTCGGCGTAGCACTCGTCGGAGGCGACGACGGCGCCGCGCTCGCGCGCCCAGGCGACGATCCGAGCGAGCTGGGCGGCGTCGAGCACATGGCCGTCGGGGTTGCCGGGGCTGTTGAGCCAGATCATGGCGATGGGGCGCTCGGGGGTACCCGCGCCGTCGGGGAGATCCCAGGTGGCGGGATCGGCGTCGGTGTCGACGGGGATGGGCGCGGCCCCCGCGATGCGGGCGCCGACGTCGTAGGTGGGGTAGGCGGCGCGGGGGTGGAGCACGAGGTCGCCGGGGCGCGCGCCGAGCTGGAGGGGCAGGAGCGCGACGGACTCCTTGGAGCCGATCGTGGGGATGACGTGGGCGTCGGTCAGTCCGGTGACGCCGCGGCGGCGGGCGGCCCAGTCGATGATGGCCCCGCGCAGCGCGGGGGTGCCGACGGCGGCCGGGTAGCCGGGGGCGTTCGATGCCGCCGCCAGTGCTTGGCGGGCGATGGTGGGGGTGTCGTCCACGGGGGTGCCGACGGCGAGATCGACGACGCCGCCCGGGTGCTCGGCCGCTCGGGCCCGGTAGGGGGCGAGCGTGTCCCAGGGGAAGTCCGGGAGGGCGAGCGGGCGGGGCAGGGCGCGGGGCCGGTCCGTGGAGGCGTTCACCCCGGTATTGTCCTCCACCCTTGGCGAGTTCGTACTTCTGGTGACGAACCCGTGCCCCTGCCCGCCGAGCTCGTCACCAGAAGTACGAAGTCGACGATGGCCGCGCGGCGCGGCACGGGCGCCCGTGGGCGCGCTCGTCTCAGTCGAGGCCGTGCTCGGCGCGGTACTCCTCGTTCTGCGGGGGCAGGGCGGCGATCATCGGGTCGTCGTAGTCCTGCGCGCCGGTCTTCTGCGCTCCGCCGGGCGAGCCCAGGCCGCGCAGCTCGAAGAAGTCGATGTTGGCACGGGTGTAGTCCGCCCACTCCTCGGGGACGTCGTCCTCGTAGAAGATCGCCTCCGTGGGGCATACGGGTTCGCAGGCGCCGCAGTCCACGCACTCGTCGGCGTTGATGTACAGGCTCCGCTCGCCCTCGTAGATGCAGTCCACCGGACACTCGTCGACGCAGGCACGGTCCTTGACATCCACGCACGGCTGGGCGATGACGTAGGTCATGGCGGAGTTCCTCTCGACTAGGGCCCGGCGCCGCCCGTCGGCGGCGTCCGATCAAGGGCAAGTATTGTCCCGCCCGGACCGAATCCCCAAGACGACCGCATGGTGGTGGCGAGCACGCCCGCACGGGCATCCAGCACCGCATTCGGTCGCCTCCATCCGACGGCGCTGCCGCCGGGCCGACCGCCGGGCGCCCCTCAACACGCCCGGAAGCCGCACGACGAAGCCCGGAATCACGCAGATCTGCCGTCCATCAGGCCGCATACGACCTCCATGGTTGTCTGCATCACATACCTTGAGAGCCTATTGTCGCTGGTCGGCAACATATTGACATCGCTGTCGGGATGGTTGCTCAGAATCGGACGTGTTGGTGAGTCAGGGGAAGCTCGTCGTCCTGTCGAACAACGACGACGACTGCTTCCTGTCCAGGGAGTACGGAGCGGTTGACCCGGGATCAGGGCGGGTCACACTCACCTTCACCAATCGGATCCTCAAGAGCAGCATGATCACCGTCCCCCATCGCCCTCCTCGGCGCGGCGATTCCAGGGGCTCGGGCTCGTCGCCATCGCGCTGCGCCTCGCGGGTGCGATCCATCTAGTCCTTCGGGCTAGTCCTTCGGGCCCAACTGGGGCGGGGCGGCGTCGATGGCGATATCGGCGGAGTCCTCCGCCGACTTGGGCGCGGGTTCAGCGGCGGGGGGCGCTGCCTGCGCCTGAGGCTCCGCGGGGGCCGCCTCGGCAGGGGGCACCGGGTCGGCGGCGGCGGAGTCGGGCGATGACCCGCCGGACGGCGCCTGCTGGCCCTGGGCGCTCGTCTGGGAGGAGCCTCCGGAGCTCCGGGGTTGCCCGGCCTGCGCGCTCGACGGCTGGGCCGGGGCACCACCGCCGGAGCAGGTCACGGCGTTGTCGGGTTCATAGGTGGTGTGGAGAGCATCCTCGGCGACGGTGCCGTCCGGCGCCGTGCGGCTGCGGGTCACCGTGATGGAGAAGCCGCCCTCCCCCCCGCCGTAGGGCTCGCAGCGGGGGCCGGAGCGGTTGACGGTGCCGATGGGGGTGTAGCCCTCCTTCTCACCGGAGACGATCGAGACGTCGTAGTAATGCGTCGACCACAGGCGCACGTGCACCTCGCCGTCCACCACCCAGGCCTGGATGAGCGCGGGGTAGGGGGTTGAGTTGGCGAACTTGACGTCCTTCTCCGGCGACCACAGGGTGGCCTCGCGACCCGCCGGGTAGCGCTCGAACCAGTAGGAGTGCGGGTGATGCTCGACGTCGTCCATCCCGGCCTCGTAGCCGGCATTGAACACGGTGGTGCCGATCTGGGAGAGACCGCCCCCGAAGGCCTCGGTGTGGACCCCGTCGAGGATGACACCGGAGAAGGTGAAGCCGTGCTCGGCGTCCACGGGCTCCAGGGAGTCGTTCGTGGAGAAGGTGGCCCCCGGCATGACGATCTCGCCGTTGAGCGCGGCGGCGCCCGCGACGAGGTTCTGGGTGCGGGCGGCGTCCTCGTAGTAGGGGGTGGTGTACTCGCCGACGATCTCCTTGATCCCCCAGTCCTCCTCGGCGGTGGTGGAGGACGGCGCGGAGGCGGTCATGGGCAGGACGACGGCGCGCTGGGAGGCCCCCGCCTGGGCGCTGCCGGTGGTGATGATCCCGGTGGACAGAGCGGTGGTGTCGATGGCCAGGCCGTCGACGGGCGCTACGTACTGCGGCGTGGCGTCGGCGCGGCCCTCGATGGTCCACCCGGACTCGACGGCGGCCCTCTCGATCTGGGGGCCCATCGCCGCCACGACCGCCTGGCGCAGCGCGTCGGGGTCGAGGGTGGTGGACAGCTCGCCCGTCTCGGAGCTGATGCGCAGCATGGGGGCGAGCTGCTGGGGGCTCAGGGTGAGGGCGCCGGAGGCGGGAGCGGCCGTCGTCGCCCCATCCGCGGTGACCGTCACGGGTGCGGACAGGACGGGGGCGATGACGGTGTCGGCGTAGGACTGGGCCTGCTCATCGGTGACGGCGGGGCTCGTGGTCCCCTCGACGAGGGCGATGGTGGGGGACCCCAGCGGCCAGTCGGAGGACAGCCCGTTGACCGAGGCCTCGACGTCGACGCCGGCGCCGGAGCGGCTCGGCGAGACCACGGGCTTGGTGCCCTGCAGGGAGATCTCGGCGTTGACGGTGCCCGACGAGAGCTCGCCCAGGTGGCTGTTGAGGCTGCGGGTGAGGGCGGCCGAGTCCACCGAGGTGGCGGCGGGCACCGAGTCCCCGCCGAGGCGGTCGATGATGGTGAGCGGGTTGAGGGTGAAGCCCGTCAGGCGGCCGACGCTGGAACCGGCGTCCACGCTCACACCGGAGTCGGCGGGCGTGATCTGGGCGGACTTGTCGCCGGCGGTGACCGTGACCGGCTGGGCCAGGCTCTCGGCGAAGGACTGCTCGACGGCGCTCCTCGCCTCCGACGGGCTCATCCCCCCGACGCTCACCCCGCCGACGGTCGAGCCGTCGGCGAGGGCCTGGGTGGTCCAGATCGCCGAGCCGAGCCATGCCACGGCGATGAGGGCCGCAGCGGCGATCATGAGGTGCCGGGGGTTGCGGACCGACCCCCTGGCCAGGGCGAGGAGGGCAGCGGGACGGCCGGCGTCCTCACCGGAACGATCAGCGGCTCCCGCCTCGGCATCGGCGTCGGCCCCGGCATCAACCTCCTCGGTGGCGATCTCCGGGGTGGCGGTCTCGGGCAGGGTGAGGCTCGGTCGCGCAGCCGTCGCCGCGCCGGTGGCCGCCGCAACGGCATCGCCCGGGGCATCGGAGGCGCCGTCGGCGGCGCTCTCGGTCGGCTCCTCCGCGTCCCCGGCGCCGGCCGCCTCGGGGTCGGCGGACGCGGCGGCAGCCGGGGACCCGTCCTCGGCGCCCGCCTCGGGACCGTCTGCCGCATCCTCCGGGGTATCGGCACTGGCCGGCGGGAGAACGGCGCGCGTGGCCGCGGCGACGACGCCCAGGGCGGCGGCAGCGACAGCGGCGTCGGAGACTCCGGCCGGGTCGGTGGGCTCGGCGCTCCCGGCAACCACGTCCTCGGCCTCCCCTGCCTCGGCCTCACCTGCCTCGGCACCGCCGTCCTCGGTGGGCGCGTCCGAGGGCGTTCCCTCGTCGTCGGCGCGCTCGGCGCCGTCGGCCGCGGTCCCGGTTCCCTCCACCGGCTCGCCGGGGACGACGGCCTCGGGCAGGGCGACGCCGATCCGGTCGGCCGCAGTGGCGATCGCCAGGGCACTCGCCGCGATGGCGGCGTCGGCCGGCAGCACGGAATCGGGGACCGGGCCCCCGGCCCCGTGGTCGTCGTCGGCGGCCCGGTCGGACCCGTCGGACCCGGCCTCGATCCCGTCGGCGCCGTCGGAGTCGCGCGCCTCATCCTCCTCGGGCGCGGCCTCGGCGGGGGCATCGCCGGCGAGCGCCGCCTCGGCCTCCTCCGCAGCGTGGTCGGGGGTGGCGGCGTGCAGGGCCTCCAGCGCAGCAGTGGCCTCGTCAGGGCTGGTCACAGCATCATTCATTGGGGAACCTCCAGGGAAGGGCGGTCATCAGGACTGGGAACGACGGCGGCGAGCCGCCTCCTTGAACCGCTCCTGGGAATCAAGAATCACCTTGCGGATGCGCACGGCCTCGGGAGTGACCTCCACGCACTCGTCGTCGGCGGCGAACTCGAGGGCCTCCTCGAGGGTGAGCCTGCGGGGCGGCACGAGCCCCTCGAAGGAGTCGGCGGTGGAGGAGCGCATGTTGGTCTGCTGCTTCTCGCGCACGACATTGACATCCATGTCCTCATTGCGAGGGTTCTCCCCCACGACCTGCCCCTCGTAGGTCTCCTGGGTGGGCTCCACGAAGAAGGTGCCGCGGTCCTGGAGGCGGATGAGGGCGTATGCGGTGACGGCTCCCGCGCGGTCCGAGACGAGGGAGCCCGTGGTGCGCGAGACGATCGTGCCGGCCCAGGGCTCGTAGCCCTCCGCGATGGAGGAGGCGATGCCCGTGCCGCGGGTGTCGGTGAGGAACTGGCTGCGGAAGCCGATGAGACCGCGCGCGGGCACGAGGAACTCCATGCGGATCCAGCCGGTGCCGTGGTTGGTCATCGTCTCCATGCGGCCCTTGCGGGCGGCCATGAGCTGGGTGACGGCGCCCAGGTGCTCCTCGGGGACGTCGATCGTCATGCGCTCGACGGGCTCGTGGCGCTTGCCATCGATCATGCGGGTGACGACCTGGGGCTTGCCGACGGTGAGCTCGAAGCCCTCGCGGCGCATCTGCTCGACGAGGATGGCCAGGGCGAGTTCGCCGCGCCCCTGGACCTCCCAGGCGTCGGGGCGGGAGGTCGGCAGGACACGCAGGGAGACGTTGCCGATGAGCTCGCGGTCGAGGCGGTCCTTGACCTGGCGGGCCGTGACCTTCGCGCCCTTGGTGCGCCCGGCCATCGGGGAGGTGTTGATCCCGATGGTCATGGAGATGGCGGGGTCGTCGACGGTGATGAGGGGCAGCGGGCGGGGGTCATCGGGGTCGACGAGGGACTCGCCGATGGTGATGTCCTCGATGCCGGCGATCGCGACGATGTCGCCGGCATGGGCCTCCTCGGCGGGCTTGCGGTCCAGGCCCTCGGTGACCAGGAGCTCGGAGACGCGGGCGCTGGCCAGGGTGCCGTCGTGGCGGGCCCAGGCCACGTTCTGGCCCTTGCGGATCGTGCCGTTGTGGATGCGCAGGAGCGCCAGACGGCCCAGGAACGGGGAGGCGTCCAGGTTGGTGACATGAGCCTGGAGCGGGGCGCTCTCGTCGTAGGAGGGGCCCGGGATCCGCTCGATGATGGTTCGGAAGAGGGGCTCGAGATCCCCATTGGCGGGCAGCTCGCCGTCGGCCGGCTGGACGGTGTCGGCGCGGCGGGCCTTGGCAGAGGCGTAGATGACGGGGACGTCGAGGACGGCGTCGAGGTCGATGTCCGGATGCTCGTCTGCGAGGTCGCTCGCCAGCGAGAGCAGCAGGTCGGTGGACTCGGAGACGACCTCGTCGAGGCGGGAGTCGGGGCGGTCCACCTTGTTGACCACGAGGATGACCGGCAGATTCGCGGCGAGCGCCTTGCGCAGCACGAATCGGGTCTGCGGCAGGGGGCCCTCGGAGGCGTCCACGAGGAGGACGACGCCGTCGACCATCGACAGCCCGCGCTCCACCTCGCCGCCGAAGTCGGCGTGGCCGGGGGTGTCGATGACGTTGATGGTGATGCCCTCGGGGTGGCCCGCGTCGACGGCGGCCGGCCCGGCGTAGTGGACGGCCGTGTTCTTGGCGAGAATCGTGATGCCCTTCTCGCGCTCGAGCTCCCCGGAGTCCATGACCCGCTCGGCGGTGTTCTCCTGCGTGGCCCGGGCGCCGAACGCGCCCGCCTCCCAGAGCATCCCGTCGACAAGGGTGGTCTTGCCATGGTCGACGTGGGCGACGATGGCGACGTTGCGCAGGTCCTGGCGCACGGTCATATGTGGGCTCTTCTTCCGTCTGGGGAGCGCCCGGGGAGGACGCGGTGCCGGGCCGACACCGCGCGCGAGGCGCACAGCGGGCCAAGGCTAGTCGCGCGCCCGCCCGGCGCGCCATGGCGAGGGTGACACCGTTCCTGTGCTACCGCTCACGGCCCTACACCAGGACCAGGGTCCCAGCCACGACGACGGCGATCGCAGCGATCGATATCACAGCGATCGCCCCCGGGTTGCGTTGTGCGCCGCGCTCGCGCGAGGACGGCGCCGCGCTGTCAAGCCGCGCGCGGTAGGTGTCGATGAGGTCGGCGGCGCGCTCGGCGGTGAGGGCCATCACGATGGGGCGGCCGCGGCCATGAGCGCCATCCAGGCCGCGATCCCCGGCGCCGGGGAGGAGCCCCTCGAGCCCTCCCGCCCCCGGGTCCTCCCCGACGGCGGTGCGCGAGCGCTCGATCCGGCGGCTGATGCCGATGGAGAGCCCGCCCTGACGGGGCGCCGCGGAGACGGGGACGCGGGCGCCGTCGTCAGTGATGAGCTCCAGGCCCCAGCGGCCGCCGCAGCGCTGGTAGGCGCCCCAGCCGACGCGATGGGTGACCAGGAGGTTGCGCACGGTCAGACCGCGCTCATCGAGGCGCAGTTCGGGCTGCCACCACAGGGCGTGGGCCGCGGCCGTCGCGGCGAGGGCGCAGGCCAGGGCGATGAGGAAGTGCCGGGCGCCGTCGTTGATGCCGATCGTGACCGCGAGCGCGGCCCCGGTCCCTGCCACGAGGATGGTGAGGGGACGGCCGAATCGGGAGCGGACGATGACCGTGGGAAGCGCGAGCATGCGCATATCCTCCCCCTCCCCCCAATCGCGAGACCGGTCGATATTGTCACCGAGACCGGTTCGCGAACCGGTCTCGGTGACAATATCGACCGGTCTCGCGATTGGGGTCAGGAGCGCCAGACGGGGGCGAGGAGCTCGTAGGAGCGGCGGCGGGCGGCGGCGTCATGGATATGCGACAGGACGAGGATCTCCTCCAGGCCCCAGCGCTCCTCGAGCTCGCGCAGCCCTGCGGCCACCCGCTCGGGCGTCCCCACGAAGGACAGGCGCATCGCCTCCTCGACGGCGCCCTCCCTCCCGGACGCCAGTGCCCGCCAGTCCTCGGGATCATCCAGTGGCGGCTCCAGCGGGCCCGCGCAGCCGGACACGAGGCGCGCGGCGGAGGCCATCGCGGTGGAGAACAGGCGGCGCGCCTCGTCCTCGCTGGGCGCGACGGCGGCGTTCACCGCCGCGGCGACGCGCGGGATCTCGATGGTGGCCGTGGGGACGGAGGCGTCGAAGACCGAGCGGTAGGTGGCCACGGCCGCCTCGGCCTGCGAGGGGGCGAAATGCGAGGCGACGACGAAGGGCAGGCCGAGTGCGCCGGCGACCCTCGCGCCATTGACCGACGAGCCGAGCACCCAGACGGGCGGGCGGGTCCCCTCCCCCGGGACCGCCCGGACCCCGCTCCCGGGCCCACTCGGCTCGCCGTGGCCCAGGTAGTCCAGGAGTTCGGCGATGCCCACTGCGAAGGCGGCGGGGCCCGCCGGGCCCCGCCGCAGCGCCTCCGCCGTCATCGTGTCCGTGCCGGGCGCGCGCCCCAGCCCGATCCCGACCCGCCCGGGGTGGATCGTGGCAAGGGTCCCGAACTGCTCAGCGATGACCAGGGGCGAGTGATTGGGGAGCATCGAGCAGCTGGCCACGCCGATCCGCTCGGTCGCGGCGAGCACCTGCCCCAGCAGGATCGGCGTGGCCGAGGACAGGTGAAGGGGCGAGGCGTGGTACTCGGTGATCCAGTACCGGGCGTAACCGGCCCTGTCCGCCGCGCGCGCCAGCTCGGACATCTCGGCCAGGGCGGCGCCCCGGTCGCGCCCGAGGGCGGACGGGACGGGATCGAGGACGGACAGGTCGGCGCTCATGGCGGAACGATATGGCCCCGGCCGGGCGAATAGGTGGGCCAGAAGGCACACCGCGTCACCTCGCACGATCCTCCCAGGCCCGCCCCCCAATGCCCGACACGCGACCGGCCCGGGCGATGATCGCCCGGGCCGGTCGCGGAGTCGGCTCCGCGCTCAGCGGCGCTTGACGGTCACCACGGTCATGAAGGCGGCCTTGAGGACGTCGCCGATGAGGAACGGCGTCAGGCCCAGGGCGATGGCCTTGCCCCATCCCACCCCCAGGGCGATCTTGAGCCAGACGACCCCGGGGACGAACACGGAGCTCGAGGCGATGAGCATGAGGGCGAAGCGGGCGGGGAGACCGGCGTCCGAGCGGGCGATGCGGCCGGCGAGCCCCGCGGCCAGGGCGTAGCCGAGGACATAGCCGAAGGAGGCGGTCGCCCCGCCGCTCCAACCGGCGAGGACGGGTGCGCCGACGGCGGCCAACGCGGCCAGCAGGAGGGAGGAGGCGATCCCGCGCCGGCCGCCGAGCACCGCGCCGACGCCGAGGGCGGCGAGGGAGCCCAGGGTCACCGGGACCGGGGTGAAGGGCAGCGGGAGCGAGATCTGGCCGATGAGGGCGAGGGCGGCTGCGCCGAGGCCGATGAGGGCGGTCTCGCGCGCGGCGAGGGCCAAGCGGGATGAGGGTGCAGCAGCGGTCGCAGCAGCGGCCGCACCGGTCGCTGGCGAGGTCTTCTTGATCATGGGCCCACGGTATGCGGGCGCTCTCTGAGCGGGATACCCCGGACCCGCGCAGCCTCACCCCATTCCGCCTTGTGCGATTCCCACAAGAGGAGCGGGGTATCAGGGTCCCGAGCGCGAGTACGGGGAAGGCGGCGCCCGCTGTCGCGCCCGGGCGCCCCGTTACGCCCCCGGCGGCGCCGAAGGCGACCCGGCATCGCCGGGACGGTCCTCAGACGATATGCGCGATCCAGCCCAGGATGTCGGCCATCACCTCGTCGCGATTGGTCTCATTGAGCGCCTCATGGCGCGCTCCCGGGTAGAGCCGCAGGCCGATAGGGGAGGCCCCGGCCCTGGCGTAGCGCCGCTCCACCCAGCGCGGCCCCTTCCCCATCGCGCCCACCGGGTCCCGGCCCCCTGACAGGAGGAGGATCGCCAGCCCTGCTGGCGCGGCGTTGAAGACGGCGCGGCTGGAGGCCATGCGCACGATGTCGACGAGGTCGCGGTAGAAGGCGTTGGTGTAGTCGAATCCGCACAGGGGGTCGGCCACGAAGGCGTCCACGACCGCCTCGTCCCGGCTGAGCCAGTCGTATCTGGTGCGGCCCGGGGCGAAGGGCCTGCTGTAGGGCCCCTGCACGAGGGTGTCGAGGATCCTCTCGCGCCGGCGCGGCCCGCGCGTCCGGCACAGCGCCCGGGTGAGGGTGGGGCCGATGGCGCCGAGGATGCCGGCGCTCCCGGTCGTGCCCACGAGGATGAGACCGGTGATGGCGGTGGCGGGATCCGCCCCCGGGCCGGCGCCGAGCCGCGGGGCGAGTACCCGCGCCAGGATGGAGCCCCAGGAATGGCCCATGAGGATGACCGGGAGCCCGGGGAAGGTGCGCCCGATCCAGCCCCGCACCTGGGCGAGATCGGCGAGGATCCTCTCAGCGCCGTCGGCGTCGGCGGTATGGCCGCTCTCATCCGGGGAGGCGATCGTCAGGCCGTGCCCGCGATGATCGTCGGCCACCACCGCGTAGCCGGCGGCCACGGCGCGGCGGGCGAAGGCCCCGTAGCGGGCGGAGTGCTCGCCCATGCCGTGGACGAGCTGGATGACGGCGCGAGGCCTCGGCGCGCCGCCCTTATCGGCCGCGCCATCGGCGGGCGCCCAGACGCGCAGGGCGAGGCGGCGGCCGTCGTCGGCGACGATCCACTCCTGGGCCTCATGCACGACCCCGGCCTCCTGGGAGGACCGCCCCGAACCCGCTTCGGGCGTCTCGCTTATGGTCATTCCGTGAATGTACCCCCCTGCGCCCCGTCCGCTCGACCCTTCGCGCTGATCCCCGCCGCCTACCTCCTCCTCGTTCGCGAGGAGCCCGGCCGGGGGGCGCCCTCGCTCCGCACGCGGGTGCTCCTGCAGCTGCGGCGCGGCACCGGCTACATGGACGGCCACTGGGCCTGCGGGGTGGCCGGGCATGTGGACGACGGCGAGCCCGTCACCCGCACGGCCGCGCGCGAGGCCTCCGAGGAGGTCGGGATCGCCGTCGAGCCGGGCCTGATCGAGCCGCTGACCACGCTGCACCGCTCGAACGACGTGGGCGGGGCGGCGCTGGAGCAGCGCGTCGACTTCTTCTTCACCGCGCGCGCCTGGACGGGCGAGCCGCGAATCATGGAGGGCTCGAAGTGCGCGGGCCTGGAGTGGTTCGCCCTGGCGGGACTTCCCGAGCCGGTCCCGCCGCATGAGCGGGCCGTCCTGGAGCGCCTCGCCACGGCTCTCGACGGCGGTGCGCCCATGCCCGCGATCCTGCCCTTCGGCTTCGACGGGGAGCGGATCGAGCACTACCGGGTGGCGCGCCCGCACTGAGGCGCCGCGGCAGGCGCACAGCCGGCAGCGCGCCGCTGGCAGTCCCGGTTCAGATCCCGAGGAAGGCCCTGATCGCCGGCATCTCCCGCCGGGCCTGGACGAGTCCCGCCTCGAAGGCGGTGGTGAGGCGGTCGTAGCGCAGCTCTCCGTTGGCGATGTCCATGCGGTCGGGGCGGTACAGGTAGGCGCTGCCCTCGGCGCAGCGCCGCTCGAGGTCCTCCAGGGCGGCGTTGTAGTGGCGCGGGCGCTCGATGAGTGCCTCGGCGGCCGCGGGGTGCTGCCGCAGGAGCCGCCGGTAGACCTCGGGCCGCTTCTCCTCGGGCTTGCGGTAGCCGGCGGGGCGGGTGGAGATCACGAGGAGGCGCTCGTAGCCGTCGGCGAGCGCGGCATCGGTGGCGAACCCCCCGGTGGGACCGAGAGCGCCGTCGAGGTAGGGGGCGCCGTCGATCTCGACCACGGGCATGAGCACCGGCATGGACGCAGAGGCCTGGGCGCGGGCGAGGAGATCAGCGGGGGCGGGCATGTCGGAGCGGTGGAAGTAGACCTGCTCGCCGGTGTCGCAGCGGAAGGCGCCCAGGACGAGCTCGACGTCGGAGGCCTCGAGGGTCGGCCAGTCGACGGGCATCTCCTCGTCCTCGGCGGAGGTGTGGTGGTAGATGCGATCGGAGTTGAAGTAGCCGCGGCCGCGGGCGAAGCTGCCCCAGCCACCGGCGTCGCCGAGCAGGGGCATGCCGAGGTAGGCCTCGCGGGCCCGCCAGGTGTCGCGGGTGACCATGTTGACGGCGTTCGTCGCGCCGGCGCTGATGCCGCCCACCCATCCGAACTCCAGACCCTCCTCCAGCAGGGCGCGCACGAGGGCGCCGGTGTAGGCGCCGCGCATGCCGCCCCCCTCGAAGACGAGGGCGACGTCGTCGATCCGGGCGGTCACGGGAGCGGGGGCGTGGAGGGGGTGCCCGTAGGGGTAGTAGCCGGGCTGCTGGTTGCGCGAGGTCACGGCTTCACGCTACCCCTCCCGCCCCTCCTCGCCGAGACCGGTCGAAAACGTCATCGAAACCGGTCGATACGGACGTCGAGACCGGTCCGGCGCACTGCCGGACATCCTTGTTCCCATGTTCCCCCAGAGGAGAACAATGCTCTCCGCTGCGCCTTTCCCCTGCGCTTGGGCCTCGGAGGATCGTAGCGTCGCGGCATGAGCACTCCGGATCTCCTCGCGCCCCTCCAGATCGGCCCGCTGACCGCCCGAAACCGCCTGTGGCTGCCGCCCATGTGCATGTACAGCGTTCAGGAGCGCGACGGCGTCGTCACCGACTGGCACGTCCTGCACTACGGGACGCGCGCCGTCGGCGGATTCGGAACGGTGATCGTCGAGGCCACGGCGGTGACCCCCGAGGGGCGCCTGTCCGAGTTCGACCTGGGACTGTGGGACGACGCGCAGATCGAGGGGCATCGCCGCATCGTGGCGGCGATCCACGACGGCGGCGCCCTGGCCGGGGTGCAGCTCGGGCACGGCGGCCGCAAGGCGGGCACGCCCCCGTGGCGGCCGGACGTGGCGGGCGCCCGCGCGGGAACGCTTCAGGGCTGGGACCTCGTGGCGCCCAGCGCGATCCCCTACCCGAGCGAGGGGCACGCTGTCCCGCGCGAGCTGGACGAGGCCGGGATCGCGCGGCTCGTGGAGGCCTTCGGCCAGGCCGCGCGCCGGGCGATCGACGCCGGGTACGACCTCATCGAGATCCACGGCGCGCACGGCTACCTCGTCCACCAGTTCCTCTCACCCCTGTCCAACACGCGCTCCGACGCCTTCGGGGGCGATGAGGAGGGGCGCCGTCGCTTCCCGCTCCGGGTGGTCGCCGCAGTGCGCCGAGCCATCGACGACGCCGTGCGGGACGGCGCCTCCCCACGGGCACTCGGCATCCGCCTGTCGGTCACCGACTGGACCGAGGGAGGGCTGACGGGCGAGGACACCGCGCGCTTCGCGGTCGATCTCGCCGCGGCCGGCGTCGACGCCATTCATGTGTCCACCGGCGGCAACGTGCCCGGGACGGTGCCGGTGGCCCCCGGCTACCAGGTGCCTTACGCCGCGCAGGCGCGCGCCGCCCTGGCGGCCTCGGCCGCCCACGGCGGGCCGGGCGAGGGCGTCGTCGTCGCCGCAGTGGGAATCATCGACTCCGCCGCGCAGGCCGAGGCGATCCTGACCGCGGGCGATGCCGACGCGATCGCGGTGGGGCGCCCGGCCCTGCGGGACCCCTACCTGCCCGTGCGCTGGGCCCATGAGCTCGGCGTCAACGACTGGCGCGAGGCGGGGCTGCCCGTCCAGTACTGGCGCGGCGCCTGGCGGTGAGGGCCGGCCCCGACGGAGCCCCGCAGCAGGGGCACGGCAATGCTCCGAACCGGTCTCGGCGCCGCTTTCGACCGGTCTCGATCAGAGGAGGGCGGTCTCGTAGAGCCAGCGCCCGGCGCGCCGGACGAAGCGGCTGCGCTCGGCCAGCTCATCCTCGACGACCCCGCCGCGCCCGTCCCAGGCCCGGTAACGGGCCACGAACTCCACGATGCCGGTCTCGTCCGCCGCTCCCCCGCCGACCGTCTCCACGATCCGCAGGCCCAGCCAGGCCGTGCCGGGATGGCAGTACGGCCCGGGCGGGCGCGTGCGCGGGTGCCAGGTGCGGAAGATGTGGTCCTCATCGCCGACGACGAAGGCCGAGTACCGCGAGCGCATGAGGGCCTCGGCGGTGGGTGCGGGGGCGCCGTCGTGGATCGGCTCGCAGCACGCGCCGAACACCGCGCCGCTCCCGCAGGGGCAGGGATCACCGGCCCGGACTCCGGCGGTGCGCACAGGAGAGCCGGAGGAGGCGCCGCCCACCGCGTCGGTGCGAGGCGCCCCGCTCATGCCCCGGCCCAGTAGGCGGCGAGCGCCTGGGCCAGCCACGGCCCGTCGACGACGGCGCACATCTCCCGCTGGGAGTGCATGGACAGGATCGGCTGGCCGACGTCGACGGTGGTGATCCCGAGGCGCTGGGCGGTGATCGGCCCGATGGTTGTCCCGCAGGGCACGGCGTTGTTGGACACGAAGACCTGGTGGGGCGCGCCTGCGGCCGCGCAGACGCGCTCCCAGAGGGCCTGGCCGGTGGCGTCGGTGGCGTAGCGCTGCTGGGCGTTGATCTTGAGGACGGGCCCGCCGCCGAGCACGGGGCGCACGACGGGGTCGTGGAGCTGACCGTAGTTGGGGTGGACGGAGTGGGCGGCGTCGGCGCTGAGGCAGGTGGAGCGGGCGAGCATCGCCTCGTGGGCGTCGCCGGTGATGCCCAGCGCCCCGGCCAGGCGGCGCAGGACCTGCTCGAGGAAGGGGCCGGCCGCGCCGGAGCGGGTGCCGGAGCCGACCTCCTCATGGTCGTTGGCGATCAGGACGACGACGTCGCCCGACACCGTCCCGACGCCGGCGGTCGGCCCGCCGTCGCCCGAGTACAGGGACTCGAGCGCTACCAGTGACGCGATCACGGAGCTGAGGTTGTCGAGCCGTGAGGAGGCGATGAACTCCGCGTGGCGGCCGAATCGGGCAGGCGCCTCGGTGGGGTAGGTGAGGATGTCGTGGCCGGCGAGGTCGCCCCGCTCGATCCCGGCGATCTCGCACAGGTGGGCCTCGACGTCGTCGGCGGCGACCCCGTCGCCCAGGGCCCAGATGGGGGCCAGGTGGGCCTGGCGGTCGAGGTGGAGGGACTCGTTGACGCTGCGGTAGAGATGCGGGGCGACCTGGGCGACGCGGGCGATGGGGCCGGTTCGCACGAGGTGGCTGGAGCCGTCGCGAGTGACGAGGCGGCCGGCCAGGCCGAGCTCGCGGTCGAGGAAGGAGTTGAGCAGGGGCCCGCCGTAGACCTCGGCGCCGATGAGCGCGAAGCCGTCGCGGGTGGCCTGAGCGGCGGGCTTGAGCTTGAGGGCCGGGGAGTCCGTGTGCGAGCCGACGATCCGGAAGGCACTGCCATCGCGGGCCGCCTCGGGCAGGACCCAGGCGGCGATGGCGCCGTCCCGGATGGTGTAGCCGCGTTGGGGTGTGCTGATCCCCCAGGGGGAGGCCTCATCGACGGCGGTGAACCCGACGGCGTCCAGTCGCCGCGCGGCCTCGGCGGCGGCGTGGTAGGAGCTCGGGGAGGCGGCCACGTAGTCCATGAGCTCGCGGGCGTAGGCATCGGCGTCGCGGAGCGCGCCGCGCGCGGTGGCCGCGGATCCGGAGGAGTCGGGCAGTGCAAGGGTCTCGGACATGGCCGCATCCTCGCACCGATGGACGCTCTCAGGCAGATGAGGACCTTGTTCCTATCGACACGGACAGCAGTCCCTCCTATGCTTGCAAACGTTCCTGCGAACGTTACTACCTCATGGACGAGCCCGTTCGCAGGCGCTCAGCGATCCTCGGGCAGGGGCGGCCCTGCGGCCCCAGCCCGCGCACCGCTTCCCGCGCCCGTTCCGCGGCGCCCGCCGATCCAACCCGACACATGACAAGGAGCAGCATCATGAGCGTCCCCGTCCCCAACCTCCGCGGGCTCAACCCCGCCCCCGTCACGCCCTTCACCCCCGACGGCGAGATCGACTTCCCCGCCATCAAGCGCCTGGGCTCCTGGCTCGGCTCCTTCCCCGAGGTCACCTCCCTGGTGGTCCTCGGCCACGCCGGCGAGGGCACCTTCCTCACCCAGTCCGAGCAGGTCGCCGTCATCGAGGCCTTCGTCGCCTCCACCGACGGACGCGTCCCCGTCGTCGCCGGCATCACCGGCGAGGGCACGAAGGTCGCGGTCGAGGAGGCCCAGCGCGCCGTCGACGCCGGCGCCACCGCGGGCCTCATCTACCCCTCCCACGGCTGGCTGCGCTTCGGCTTCCAGCCCGGCGCCCCGCAAGACCGCTACAGGGCCATCTACGAGGAGACCGGCCTCAACGAGATCCTCTTCCAGTACCCGGACGTCACCAAGTGCTCCTACGACCTGGACACCCAGCTCGAGATCGCCGCCCTGCCGGGGGTGCACTACACGAAGAACGGCGTGCGCAACATGAAGCGCTGGGACACCGAGATCCCCGTCCTGCGCGAGTCCTTCCCGGACCTGACCATCATGAGCTGCCACGACGAGTACCTGCTGCACACGATGTTCGATGTCGACGGCCTCCTGGTCGGCTACGGCAACATCGCCCCCGAGCTGCTCATCAAGCTGTTCAAGGCGGGCCGGGCCCACGACTACGACGCCGCCCGCGCCGTCCACGACCAGCTCATGCCGGTCACCAGGACCGTCTACCACCGCGGCTCCCACATGGAGGGGACCGTCGCCCTCAAGGAGGCCCTGGTGGCGCGCGGCGTGCTGGAGACCGCCACCGTCCGCTCCCCGCTGCGCCCCCTGGCCGACGGCGCCCACGAGGAGATCGCCGCGGCCCTGACCGCCGCGGGCCTGGGCAAGGCCCGGATCCCCGCCTGAGACGGGCACGGGCCGGGGTGGCGCTCCCGACGCCGCCCCGGCCCCTCCCCACCACACTGCGACAACGGAGTCGACCATGATCCTCGCCCATTTCCTCGTCCTCCTGCTGTTCATCGCCCTGGGCGCGCGCCTGGGCGGCATCGGCATCGCCTTCGCCGGCGGTGCCGGGGTCCTGGTCCTGGGGCTCCTGGGCGCCACCCCCGGCGACCTGCCCATGCAGGTCATCGTCTTCATCATGGTGGTCATCTACGCCGCCTCCGCCATGCAGGTGGCCGGCGGCGTCGACTACCTCGTCAATCTCACCGACCGCCTCCTGCGCGCCCACCCCAAGCACCTGGCGGTCCTGGCGCCGGTGGTCACCTACCTCCTCACCTTCGCGGCCTCCACAGGCCAGGTCTCCTTCGCGACCATGCCCGTCATCGTCGAGGTCGCCAAGGAGAACAACATCCGACCCACGCGCTCCCTGTCGGTGGGCGGGGCCGGCTCCCTGCTGGGCATCACCGCCTCGCCGATCTCCGCCGCCGTCGTCTTCCTGTCCGGCAAGCTGGAGGAGGACGGCACGGGATGGACCTTCATCGACCTCATCCTCGTGTCGATCCCCGCGACCTTCCTGGGAACACTGGTCACCGCTGTCATCTTCATGATCTGGGACCGCGCCCGCGGCTACGACAAGCTCGACGCCGTCCCCGAGTACCAGCGCCGACTCGCCGCCGGGGAGATCGCCCCCGCCAAGCACGAGCTGCGCCCCGTGGCGCCCGGGGCGCGCCGCTCGGTCATCATCTTCGTGATCGCGCTCGTCGCGGTCCTGACCTACTCGATCCTCATCTCGGAGAAGGTCGGGGTCATCACCGATCCCGTCATGGACGCCGGGCAGTGCCGGATCTCCGTCATGCTGGCGGCCGCCGGGGCGATCCTCGTGGGCTGCGGGGCGGACCCCCGCAAGGTGCCAGCGTCGTCCATCTTCCGCACCGGCATGAACGCCTGCGCCTGCATCCTGGGCGTGGCCTGGCTGGGGACCACCTTCATGACCGCCAACAAGGACTGGATCCAGGCCCACCTGGGCGAGGCGCTGGCAGGCCGACCCTGGCTCTTCGCGATCCTCGTCGTCGTGGCCTCCTCACTGCTGTACTCGCAGGCGGCCTCCACCAAGGCGCTCTTCCCCACCGCCCTGGCGATCGGCGTGGCCCCGGCGACCGTCGTCGCCTGCTTCCCGGCGACCTCCTCGCTGTTCATCCTGCCCACCTATCCGACACTCCTGGCCGCCGTCGAGCTCGACGACACCGGCTCCACGCACCTGGGCAAGAGGTTCTTCGACCACCCCTTCCTCATCCCGGGCCTGATGGCCACCGGCCTGAGCGTGGTCTTCGGCTTCGCGCTGGCGGCGGTGGTGGTGTAGCCGACGGCAGCGGGCGGGCTCTTCAGGAGCCCGTGGCGGCGGGACCGCACTACGATACGGGTCATCGGCACGAGGAGGCCCGCTCATGAAGTCAGTGACGCTCAGGGACGTCGCGGCCGCCGCGGGGGTGTCCGTCTCAACGGCCTCGCGCGTCCTGGACGACCGCCTGCCGGTCTCGCGCACCGCCACCGCCGGGCGCGTGCGCGAGGCCGCCGAGCGCCTGGGCTACCGCAAGGACGCGGCCGCCTCAGCACTGCGGCGCGGGGACACGGGGACGGTGGGAGTGCTGGTGCCGCGCCTGTCGGACACGGTCATGGCGCTGCTCTTCGAGGCGCTGTCCCGCCAGGCCGCCGACCGCGGACTGTTCGCCCTGGTCTCCGTATGCGGCGATGAGGCCGACGACGAGCGCCGCGCCATCGACGCCCTCCTGGCCCGGCGCGTGGACGGCCTGGTGCTGGCCGCCGCCCGCCTGGGCGGCGAGGTCCCGGTGGGCCTGCGCGCCAGTGGCGTGCCGCATGTGCTGGCCGTGCGAACCGACGGCCTCTCGCCGTCGGCCGTGTGCGACGACGAGCTCGGCGGCTACCTGGCCACGCGCCACCTGCTGGACCTGGGGCACCGGAGGATCGCCATCCTGCCCGGCCCGGACTTCACCTCCACGGCGATGCAGCGCCTGGCCGGGTACCGCAGGGCGCTCGCGGAGGCGGGAGTCGCCACCGGCGGCGAGGAGGCGTCCGGGCTCGTCCGGCACTCCCTGTTCTCCACCCACGCCGGGCGCGAGGCGGCGGCCGCCCTGCTCGCCGACCGCCCGGGGATCACGGCCGTCTTCGCCGCCAACGACCAGCTGGCGCTCGGGACCCTGGCCGCGGCCCAGGACGCGGGGCGGCGCGTGCCGGAGGACCTGAGCGTCGTGGGCTACAACGACACGCCCCTGGCCGCCGAGCTGCGCACCCCGCTGACGAGCGTGCGCGTGCCCTTCGAGCGGATCGCCTCCGACGCGCTGGACCTGCTGACCGCGCAGATCCAGGGGCGGGCGGCGGCGGTCCCGCCGGAGGCGGCGGGCGCGGCAGGGCAGGCCGGGACGACCGGGGGGCTCACCCCGGTTCCGCCCGTGACGCGCGTGAGCGAGCCGACCCTCATCCCGCGCCGCTCCACCGCGCCCCTGCGCTGAGAGCGGGGCCTTCGTCTTCTTCCCAGGTGGGCTCGGGGGGCCGCCCGACCTGCGCGCCGGAGTTCCTCATCCCGTAGGCGGAGGGGAGGGCGCCTGTTATCCACCTGGAGGACTTGGTCGCGGAGGCGCGGCTGGGCGAGACTGGGCGGCATGGAGGGCGCCGCGAGCCACGACTGGCGGGCCCGGACGCGAGCGCGAGGAAGGACCGCTATGCCGAGCACGATGCCGGAGACCGCCGTCGAGGCCGCCTTGCTGACGGGGGCGATGAGCGCCGCTCATGAGACGGCCTCCCGCCTCGGCGGTCAGGCGGCCCGCGACGACGCGCCCGCGGCTCGCGCCTCACGCGCCCCCGAGCGCTTCGCCCGCTTCACCGGGGCCGTCCATCGCGTGATCCCAACGCGCCTGCGCCGCCTCATCCCGGAGACCTTCATCGGCTACGCGGTCATCAACGGCTCGGCCTTCCTGCTCGACATCGCCTGCCTGAGCGTGTTCTACAACCACCTGCACTGGTGGTACTCCCTGGCGGTGACGATGGGCTACACGATCGCCGGGGTGTACTCGCTGCTGCTCAACCGCTGGCTCAACTTCCAGTCCCATGAGCACCTGGCGCTCCAGGGCGGCCGCTATTTCATCGGTCTGATCAGCCAGTACGTCATCTTCATCCTGGGGCTGTCCAGCCTCCTGCACTGGTTCGGCGTCAACGCGCTGGTGGCCCGGGTCGTCTCCGCCTGCTGCGAGGGCCTGTACCTCTACGTGTTCGTGCGCCTGTGGGTGTTCCGCGACTCGGCCCGCGACAGGGCCCCCGCCTCGGCCTGAGCAACGGAGCCGAGCCGACCGGGGCCCCGAGCCCGGTCCCGGTATCCTCGGCCCGCCGCCCTCTCACGCCCTTCGCACGCCCCTGCTCACCAGTGGGCGCGCGTGGTCTCCGTGGGGCCGTCGAGCTCGGTGAACCCTGCATCAATGACGCTCACGGGCCTGCTCGCCGCCTCCCAGGCGGCGCGATCCGGGCGCTCGATGCGCACTCGGAAACCATCGGCCGCCCAGGCCTCGCGGAGCCGGGCGGGCATGTCCGTGCTCTCCCAGGCGAGTTGGGCGGCGTGGGCGGCCTGCGCGCAGAGCTTCCCGGAGGTCATCGCGTGCAGGGGCGTCACCTCGATGGTCACGAGCGCCCCCGATGACGCCGATCCCGCCCCCAGGGAGATCCTGTCCCGCGCACTGTCGGGGTCCTTCCCAATGGCGGCGGTCACGGCCGCCGGCGGGGGCGGGAGGGTGGCGCCGTCGGGGAAGTGGGTGCCCTCCACCTGGGTCTTGGCCAGCGGCACCGGCAGGGGCCGGACGGGGCCGGGGACGAAGGCCCGCGCGGCGGCACTGCCCCACCCCCGTGGCCCGGCCTGTTCCACGGTGAGGCCGGGGAGCTCCTGGACCTCCTCCCAGCGCTTGCCCCGGGCGCGGCGCACGAGCTTGCGGATGCGGCCGTCGCGCCAGTAGTCGACGGCCTCGGCCCACGGCCCGCCGGGGGCGCTGCGGGGGTCGGCCAGGAGGTGGACGACGGCGCGGGCGGCGGCCTCGGCGACGTCGATCGACCGCGGAGGGGCGACCTTGTCGTAGCGGACGGCGATCTGCATCGCCCAGGGGATGGCGTGGTCCGGGCGCCCGGTGATGGAGTGGCGCCCGCCCTGGGCAGCGGCGCTCACCAGCCGCCCCCCGCGCGGGCGTAGGCGGCCGCCTGGGCGCGGCCGCGCTCGCCCGCGGAGACGATGGCGCCGCGGATGCGCCCCAGGATCCACACCACGAGCGCCAGGACGAAGAACCCTCCGACGAGCGAGCCCATCCAGGTCAGCCAGTCGTCCTTGTCCGGATCGAGGAACTCGTACATGGCGCGGCCGGCCTGGCGGGCGTCCCACATGTACAGCAGGATGTAGGGCAGGAGGGTCATCGTCCAGGTCACGGGGGTGGAGAAGCGCAGGAGATTCTGATTGCGGCCCACGAGGACCCAGTCCAGGGCCATGGCGGCGGGCAGGGCCAGGTGCGGGATCCAGCTGACGGGCTCGTCGAAGCCGCCCTTCATGAGGAATCCGAAGACGAGCCCGGTGAACACCGACATGACGACCGCCAGGCCCCGCACCCACTGGCCGAGCGCGCGCAGCCCCAGGCTGAATGCGCCTGCGCGGCCCACGAGCGGCTCGAGGAGGGCTCCCGCCATGGCCACGAGGGCGACCGCGTTGCTCAGGGTGGTGAAGAATCGGAGCTGCTGGAGGACGAGGGCGTGCCCGCCGACGATGTCGTCGGCCCGCAGCGCCGGCTCCAGCTGGAGCCAGAGCCCGTAACCGGCGAGCCCGGTGATGGCGGCGCGCCAGATCCAGGCGAGCATGACCGCGTACCAGGAGGGCCCCGGACGGGCGGGGAGCGGCTGGAGGCGCTGAGGGGCCGGGGCGCCCATGGGCGGCCCCGCGGGCATCATCGGCGGGGCCTGCTGGTAGGGCGGTGCCATCGCGGGCCCCTGGGGCAGCGGGTAGGGAGCCGGGGCCGGGCGGGACTGATGGGCGGGGGCAGGGGCCTGCTGGGCGACGGGAGGCAGGTAGGCGGTCTCCGCGGGCATCCGAGGGGCCCGGGGCGCCGGGGCGGGGTGGCCGGTCATCTCGGCCAGGACGGCGTCGCGGGGCAGAGCCATCGTCTGGGCGAGCGGCGCCTCGGCGGGAGTGGCCGCGCCGTCGGGAGCGGCATCGGCGCCGCTGGAGCCCTGGGCACCGCCGAAACCGCCATAGCCCTCGATCCCCTCGTAACCGGAGAAGACGTCGGTGGCGACGGCGTCGGCGGCCTCGTCGCCGATCGCGCCCGCCGCGCCGCCCTCGGGGAGGGCCTCGGCTACGGCGTCGGCGGACAGGACCATCGTGGGCCCCGGGTCCGCCTCCGCCCCGGGCGCCGACCCCGATGCGGGCCGCGCCGCCGCCTCGGCGGCGGAGGGCATCGGCTGGGGCGCCTGGCCGCGCCAGGAGCCGTAGGTCCGTGGGGCTCCTGGCGCCTCGCCGTCGGGCCGCGGGCTCTGGGGCTCGGCTCGGTACTCGCTCATGGAAGGGATTCTCGCGCGCCGTCGCCGTCAGCGCCATGGCGGCTGCGCGGTGGCGGGGAGCACAACCCTGCGCGACGGCCGTCATGGCGCCGCGCAGCCCTCCCCCCGATCGAGACGCGCCGGCGGCGTATCCGCCTGCAGGACGACCACCCCGCCCGCGAAGCCCACTACGGTGCCGCGTATGACACAGCAGTTCTTCCCCGGGGCGCCGTCCGGCGAGCCCCTGGACGCCCAGCCCCCGCAGAGCCCCACGCCGAGCGCGCCGCCGCTCGGCGTCCCCGCGAGCGCTGCGACGGGCGCCCCTGCCGCCATGATGGCCGGCGCCCAGGCCCCCCGGCCGGTTCAGCCGCCGCAGGAGCCCCCGACCCTGTTCAATGGGGCGACGGTCCACGGCTGGTTCGGGATCCGCGCGCTGCGCCACCCCAAGGAGCTCCCGCTGATGGCCGTCTGCGGGCTGCTGACCCTGGGGGCCTATGCCTCGTGGATCGGCCTCGTCGCCTGGCTGATCGCCGTCCCTGAGCCCGCCGGGGCCGGGGCGACGGCGCGCTCTCTCATCATGACCACTGTCGGCCAGTACCTCCTCCTCGTGCCCCTCATCCCCATCATCCTGTGGGTGGCGCGCGCCGTCATGTACGCGCAACTGCGCGCGCAAGGGGTGCAGATGAGCTTCACCCAGTTCCCCGAGGGATACAGGATGGTCGTGGAGGCCGCGCACAACTTCGGGATGCGGCGCGTGCCGGACGCCTACGTGATGCTCGGGAACGGGAAGATCAACGCCTTCGCCGCCGGGCACGGGTTCCGCCGCTACGTCGTCGTCTACTCCGACCTGTTCGAGGCCGGGGGCTCGGCGAGGGACCCGGAGGCACTGCGCTTCGTCATCAATCACGAGGTGGGGCACCTGGCCGCGGGGCACGTCTCCTTCCTGCGCCTTGCCATCACGACGCTGGGCATGCAGATCCCGCTGATCGGGCCGGCGCTCAGCCGTGCTCAGGAGTACACGGCGGACAACCACGGCTACGCGAACGCCCCGCAGGGGGCGCCGGGCACCATGGGGATTCTCGCCGCCGGGAAGTACCTGGGGGCGCAGGTCAACTTCCACGCCCTGGCGGATCGCGCTGTGACGGAGCGGGGATTCTGGCTCCACATCGCCTCCTGGCGGACGAGCCACCCGGTCCTGACCTGGCGCGCCCACGCCCTGCGGGACCGCAGTCGGCCGGGCAGGCTCATGATCCGCCCGAAGCAGGGAGCGCTCGCAGGGCCGATCAGCCCGGTGGGACGCGAGAGCAGCAAGTCGTGGCCGACGCCGGGGCAGGTCCTCGCCTTCATGGATGCCACGCGGCCCCGGGTGGCCGAGGAGCAGTTCGGGCGCTACCCGGGGGTGGAGTACGAGGTCCCGCGCGACGCCGTGCGCCTGGCCGATCCCCGGCCCGTCGGCCGCTGACGGCCCTGAGACGGGAGGCCCGGCGGGGCGGCTCAGGCCGCGCCGCCGGGCCCTTTCGCGCCCGCGTCCTCCTCGGGCTCGCGGACGAGCAGAACGCCGTCACCGGTGGGGAAGGTGATCCCGGCGCAGTGGGGGCGCAGCCCCACCTTCTTGAAGCCTGCGGCGAGATGGCCGGCGACGACGGCGTGCTCGCTCGCCTCGACGAAGGCCCACAGCGGGGCGCCGGGGTCGATGGCGTCGACCGCCTCGGCAAGCCCCATGAGGAGGTCACGGCCGATAGGGCGGGTCTTGGCGGCGGGGTCGATGATGAGGCCGGTGACCATCCAGACGGCCTCCCGCCCCTCGTCGGGGTCGGCGGGAAGGATGAAGGCGCCGGCGAGGGCCACGGAGACCGCGGCGTCGACGTCGTCGGGGTGGGCGGGGTCCTCCAGGGAGGCGAGGACGAGCACTGGGATCGAGTCGATCATTCCGGGCGCCGCCTCGAGCGCCTCCTGGATGGTGGTTCCGCGCAGTGCCAGGAGCCGGGCGACGCGGTGGGTGTCGCGGGGGTCGGCCTGCCAGAGCATGAGGCGCCCGTCGGCCAGGGCGGCGGCGAGAGCGGGGTCGGCGGGAGCGGTGGGGGTCGTGGGCGCCGCGGGAGCCGTGGAGGCTGCGCCCGGGCCCGCAGCGGCCTCCTCGGCCGACTCAGCGGCCGCCGCCGCGAGGATCCCGTCGATGGGCCCGGAGGGCGTCGAGTTCGTCATGGTCTCAGCCTAGACAGGCGCCGGCGCCCGATGACGGGCCGCGGCCGACCATCGTCCGGCCGTCCGCCGCGTCGTGGTCACGTGGGGACGATGACGGTAGGCTGGTCGCCCTCATCCCTCACCCCCATCCCGGAGGTCCTCATGGCCACTCCCGACCCTTCGTTCAACGCGCCCTCCTACGGGTCCCCGCTTCCCCCGCAGGCCGCCGCTCCCTACTCCCCCGGCGCCCACCCCGGCGCCGCGCCCACCGCGATCGCCTCCCCGGCCCCCTGGCACAGGGCCGTGCTCTACGCGGTTCCCGTCCTGGCGCTCCTCGCGCTGATCGCGACGTTCCTGCCGGTCGCCACCGTGTCCGCCGCAGGGGAGTCCCAGTCCGCCAACTACTGGAGCGACCAGGTGGACGCGAAGGGCGAGGCCGTCCTCCTGCTCCTCCTCTTCCTGGCCGCCATCGGTCTCGGCGTCGCCTCGATCCTGCGGCAGTCGCGCCCGCTGCTCATCGTCGCGGGCGCCGTCACCGCCATCGCCGGGCTCTTCGGCGCGATCGACGGCTTCGGCAACCTGGGGGAGTTCAGCGATGACGACCTCGATCTGGGCGGATTCATCGAGACGAACCCCGGGCTGGGCACGTACCTGCTGGCCTTCGCCGGACTCTTCCTCGTCATCGGCGGCGTCCTGCTGATCATCATCGGCACCACGACCAAGCCCCAGGCGGCCGCCCCCGCCATGGTTCTCGGCGGTTACGGCCTTCCCGGCGCGGGCGCTCCCGGCCAGCCGGGGCAGCCCGCCCAGTTCGGCGCCCCTCAGACGCCCTACCAGCAGCCCGGCTACGGCCAGCAGCCGCCGTACCAGGGCTGAGCGGCACCCTCCCCACCACTCGCCGTTCCGCAGGCCCCGCGACTTCGTACTTTTGGTGACGAGGCCGTCCCCCTCCCCGCCGAACTCGTCACCAAAGGTACGATCTCGGCGCACCGCAGCCATCGCAGACATGGCTCTGACCTGGGACAATGGGGTGAACTATCCGTGCCGGAAGAGCCTCATCCCCTCTAGGCTCGACCCATGAAACGCGTCAAGCCCTGGATCCTGTACGTCACCGCCCTCCTCCTCTTCGCCGCCGGCGCCGGCATGATCGCCGTGCCCCACATCGGTCCCGAGCCCGAAGTCACCTGCCAACCCGCCAACGGCCAGACCTCGGGCTTCGCCATCGAGAAGGACGGTCAGGAGTGCCCCCTGTCCCCCGAGGACTTCGACAGGATCTGGGAGTGGGAGAACGATTCCGCCGTCCCGCTGCACATCGCGGGACTCATCACCGCCGTCGTCGCCATCGGTGTGGGAATCACCGCCGTCGTCGTCACCGTGCGCAGGCGCCGGGCGCGCAAGAGCGCTGCGGCGCTCCCCGGCCCGACCGGCCCCCGGGTCTGAGACACTGGGGGCGAATGGGCGCCCAGCAGCGCGAACCCCAGCGCCTCGCCGAGGAGGTCACCATGCGGATCCCACAGCCGCGCGCCACGGCCCTGGTGGGGATCATCGGTATCGCCGCCCTCGGCGCCGTGGGCCTCCGGCGGGCCCGCGCCGCCGGCAGGGCCCGACTCTCCCGCTACCCCGCGCGCACATCCCGGCTCAGCCACGGTCGCATCGCCTACATCGACACCGGCCCCCGGCAGGCCCCGGCGATCCTCTCCCTCCACGGCATGTTCGGCGGCTACGACCAGGGATTCGACGTCGCAGCGGCGCACACCGCCGGGATGCGCATCATCGCGCCATCGCGCTTCGGCTACCCGGGCAGCGACATTCGCGGGCGAGGAACCCCGGCCGAGCAGGTCGAGGCACTCATCGAGCTCCTCGACGAGCTCGGGGTGGAGCGGGTGCTCGTCATGGGATCCTCAGCGGGCGGAACAGCCGCGATCCGCTTCGTCCTCGACCACCCCGAGCGCGCGAAGGGGCTCATCCTCTTCTCCTCCGCCCCGCCGCTGCCCGAGCGGCCCGCGCGCTACAGCGCTTTCCAGGGCCCGCCGCGCCTCATGCACTCCGACGCGGTGATGCTCCTCCTCAGCCCACTGTTCCCCCTGGCGATGAGCATGCCGCCATCGACGGTCATCTCCATGCTCCCCATCGCCGAGCGCCGGGCGGGAGCTCTCCTGGACGCCAGGATCACCAACCCCGATATGGCCCGCCATTTCGAGGAGTATCCGATCGAGTCCCTGTCGGTCCCCGTCCTCATCCTCGCCGCCGAGGATGACCGCCTCGTCCCCGCGGCGAGGATGCTGACGGCTCTTCACCGCTTCCCCGACCCCCAACTCCTGCTCGTCGACGACGGCGGCCACCTCCTCGCCGGTCACCACGAGGAGGTCTCACGGGCCATCGCCGCCCTCGTTGAGGCCTCCGGCATGGAGGCCTAACCGTACTTCCCGACCCGATCCGCCCCGTCGTCGCACCCTCGGCGAGCGCCGAGCCGCGCCCATCGACGCATATCTCACACCGGGTCGTCTGACCTCGCGGTTCACCCCGGAGATCGCTGGAATCACGGGGATTCACAGCTTATGAGGGCGATCCGCACAGGTATCCTCGCCCGGCGCCACGCTCCCAGGCAGTGACGCGCCTCCCCGCACTCCGCCCTCCCCAGGCGGGAGCGGGGCATCCCGAGGAGACTGATATGGCTCTGCCCGAACCCACTAGCAAACCAAGATCCCAAGACATTCCCACCCGTGCCCTGCGCCGAGCCTTCCGCGCCCTCGCGCCGGTACTCGTCGGCGCCGCACTGGCCGCGATCGGCTCGGCCCCCGCGCTCGCCGCGCCCGACCCCGCGCCCGTCGCCACCTCCGACCCGGCGCCCGCCTCCACAACCGCCTCCACGACCATCTCCGCGACCGCCTCCGCCTCCGCCTCCGATGAGTCGATCCACATCCTGTCCTTCACGGATTCCGACGTCATCGTGCTGCAGAGCAACGGGCGCTTCGCTCTGGTCGACTCCGGGGAGGACAAGGACTATCCCCGGGGCGATGATCCCCGCTACCCCCTGCGCCCAGGGGTGATCCAAGGGGCGCCGAACGAGGACGCCATGTGGGCCTACCTCGACGAGCTCGGCGTGAGCCCCGACAACCTCGAGTTCTACGTCGGCACCCACGCGCATTCGGACCACATCGGCACGGCCGACACCGTGATCGAGAAGTACCACCCGAAGCGGATCTACACCCCCGAGTACTCCGACGCCTGGATCAACAGCCCGCGCAACCTGTGGGACAACCAGTACGTCTACGACCGTATGATCGCCGCCGCCCGCAAGGCCCAGGCGGAGCACGGCTCCGTGCTCATCCAGCACCTCGCCCCCGGCGCGCCGGTGATCCCCTCGTCGTCCACCGGAGGCGCCGCATCGCCGGTCTTCGACTTCGAGGACATGCGCATCGAGATCGTCAACTACGACGAGTCCTACAAGCAGCCCCCCTACATCTACGACGCCAATGAGAGCGCCTGGGGCGTCAAGGTCACGGCCCACGGGCGCTCGGCGTTCCTGGCATCGGACATCGAGAACTTCTACGGCGACGAGGACCGCCTGGCCCCGCAGATCGGCGACGTCGACGTCCTCAAGCTCGGCCATCACGGCTCCATCTCCTCCAACAGCGAGGGCTACCTGACCACCCTGCGCCCCGAGATCGCCTTCCAGACCGGGCGCTTCCAAACCCTGTCGCCGGCCACCCAGCTCGTCCTGGACCGGCTCGGCACCAGGTGGTACTCAGCGGATGAGGTCCGCGCCTCCGGGCACATCAGCTTCGTCGTCACCCTCGCCGACGACGGCGTCCACCTCTCCGACGTCGATGCCACGAGCGGCGGGCTCGTCCTCCGCACCCGTCTGTCGGGCAGCCCCCGCGCCGCGGCCTACCGGCACGGCGTCGCCACCCCGCTGACCGGTTGGAGACGGATCGGCGAGAACTACTACTGGTTCTCCAACAGTGCCTACGCCACCGAGGGCGGTTGGGCGAGTTGGAGGGGAGGCTGGTACTTCCTGGGCCCCGACGGCGCGATGAAAACCGGCTGGGTGCAGGACGACTCCTCCTGGTACTACCTGGGAGCGGATGGCGCGATGAGGAGCGAGTGGGTCCGCGTCGGCTCATCCTGGTACTACCTCGCCCCCGGTTCCGGACGGATGACCGCCAACCGATGGGTGGCCAGTAGAGCCGCCTGGTACCACCTCGGCGCCTCGGGCGCCATGTCCACGAGCAGGTGGGTCCGTTCGGGCGCCGCCTGGTACCACGTGGGGGGCTCCGGCGCGATGTCCACCGGCTGGCTGAAGGACGGGACCACCTGGTACTACCTCGACCACTCCGGCGCCATGCGGGCCAACAGCTGGCTCCACCAGGGCGGCACCTGGTACTACCTCACCGCTTCCGGATCCCTGGCCACGGGCAGGGTCACGATCGACGGCGTGGCGCGCTCCTTCTCCCCCTCGGGCGCCTGGCTCGGCTAGGCGCCCGAGGCCGCTGGGCCAGCGGGCCACGGCGCCTGCGGGGCTGTCTTCCGGCGCGAGGGACGCGGTACCGTGGCCTCAGTGGAGGACCCCTACAGGAGATCTCATGACCGTCCTTGATCCGATGTCGTGCACCCCTGCCGACCTCGCGAACCCTGCGATCACCCAGATGGACCTCGCCCGGATCGCCCAGTTCCGCCCGGACCTGCACCCGCTCGTTCGCAAGCACCCGGCCTGCTACCCGGAGCTCGCCGTATGGATCGAGCAGCGCGCCGCGCTCCAGGAATCCGAGGCGGCCCAGTGGTCGGGCACGGGCCGGGAGCCGTCGGACGACGGCGCGGCGGCGGGCCCCGCGCGGGCCTCCGCCGCATCGGCAGAGGCCTCGGAACCGTCGTCGCGCTCAGCCCCGAGCACTGCCTCGGCGTCGGCGACCACGGCGTCCATCACGCCGATCAGCGACGCCGTCGAGGTCGCCGCCTCGCCCGCGCAGGTGACCGATTTCGCGCCCCTTGAGCGGCCCTCGAACGGGAGGCCGGCGGCGCTGGCCTCCCCCGCCTCGGCGGATGACACCGCCACCCCGATCGGCAATGTCGCCTCGCCCGCGACCGCCGTCGTCTCAGCGGGGCCCGCGCGCTCGACGCGCTCCGCCCCCGAGGTCATCCCGCCCTCATCCGCCCCCGGGATCATCACCGCGGTGCCAGGGATGGCGGCCCCCGTCTCCGAGCCCCATGCCCCAGCAGCGCCCGCGACTCCTGCGGCTTCCGGGCCCAGCGCCCTCGGCGACCGGACCCCCGCAGTCTCGGGCACTGATCCCGTGGGAGCGAGCGCCGCCCGCTCCGCGCCCGAGCCCCTCATCCCCGCCTCCGCCGTGCCCTCCGCGACGGAGGGGCCCGTGCCCGGGGAGCCGCCCGCGCCGGACGAGGGCGGGGCCGCCTCCACCCGGCGCCATCTCCTGCTGTACGCCGTGCCGGTCCTGTCCGTCCTGTGCCTCGTCTCGACCTTCCTGCCGATCGTCACCATCACCTTCGACACCGGGACCTGGTCCTTCAACTACTGGAACGGGGACGGTCTCCAGGAGGCGCTCCTGCTTCTGGTCGCCTTCATCGTCGCGACGGGCATCGGTCTCGCCGCGATCATCACCCCGCGGCGGTCGCGACTGATCCTCACCGGTATCGCGGGCGCCGCCTCCGCCTTCCTGGCGATCAGCGACGGCTTCCGGAACATCTTCCGCTTCAGCGGGAACGTACCGGACATGCCGGGAGCCACGGGCGCCTCCGTCGGCGCCGGCGCGATCCTGCTGGCGGCCGGCGGCGTGGCTCTCATGCTCCTCTCGGTCCTCCACCTGGCCTTCGCCATGCGCGACGAGCCGGGCGGATGGGCGGGCCGGGGCGGTCGGCCCTCGTCCTCTCACAGCGGCCACGAGGGGTAGTCCCTCGCCCCGCCCACGCGCAGCGGGTGGGGATCCCAGCCCGTGCGCCGCGCTGTCATCCCCGCTACGGTGTTCCTACATCAACCACTTCCCAGGAGCTCGCATGACGGCCATCGACCCCTTGTCCTGCACACCTGCTCACCTCGCGAATCCTGCGATCGACCCGGGGACGCTCGCGCAGATCGCACAACACCGCCCTGACCTGCGGGCGCATGTCCGCCGGCATCCCGCCTGCCCGCCCGATCTCGCCGCGTGGATCGACCAACAGGCCTACCAGCAGCCGCAGTACCAGAGCGCGCCCGCCCAGTACGGCGCCGCGCAGCCCCAGGCCGGTGCCGCGGCGGGGCTCGGCGGTGTCACGCGCACCGGGGCATCCCCGACCTGGCACACGATCGCGCTCATCGCCGGTCCGGTGATCGGGCTGCTCGCGATCATCGCGTCCTTCCTCCCCGCGGTCTCCGCGACGATCGCCTCCCAGAGCGATTCCTCCAACTTCTGGGATGTCGAGGACAAGAGTTACGGGGTGCAGATCCTCATCGCCGGCCTTCTGGTGATCGCGGCGGGCATCGGCGCGTTCTTCGTGAGGAAGTTCCCCGTCGTCCTCGGCGCGGGGGTGATCACAGTCCTGGGCGGGATCTGGAACGGCGTCACCTGGATCAACGCCAACTCGGAGATCTCCGACGCCCAGAAGACCATCAAGCAGGCCAAGAGCAGCTATGGCAACTTCTCCGACTCTTTCGAGGTCAGCAGGGGCGTGGGCATGTACATGCTGCTCATCGCGGTGCTGTTGCTCCTGGCCTGCGGGGCGGCGATGATCGTCGCCGGACTGCGGCTTCGACCAGCCGCCGGGATCGCGGCGGGCGCCGGCGGCTACGGCGGGAGCTCCGGCGCCCCCATGGCCACCGGGCCGCAGATGCAGCCGGGCGCCCAGCCCTCCCCGTACCAGCAGCAGGGCCCCTACTACCAGTAGGCCCTTTTCGCGCAACGGATACCGGCCCCGTCTCCTCCCATGCGAGACGGGGCCGGTGCCGTCGTCCACGGGGCCGCCCGAGAGCACTGGGAATCCATTGACATAATGGATCTCACCCATCCCTGGAGTCACATCTGTCCCATGCTCGTGCTCCTTGACTCGAAAGGCTCTTCATGCGGTCCCGTACCCTCTCATCTGCCGCATCATTCGTCCTCGCCGTCACAGCGCTCGGCGGCGTCACCATTCCCGTCGGCGCGGCCGTCGCCGCCCCGCCCGCCGTCGCGGTCCCCACGGGGGCCACCGGATGGGTCGCGAGGAGCGGTCAGTGGTACCACTTCGGTCTCAATGGGGCCAGGACGGTCGGCTGGCTGTTCGACGGCGGGCGCTGGTACTACCTCACCGGTTCCGGCCCGATGGCGACCGGCTGGTTGAAGGACGGCGCCACCTGGTACTACCTCGATCCCACCAGCGGCGCGATGGCGACCGGCTGGCTGGCGGCCGGCCCGACCTGGTACTACCTGGCCCCCGGGTCAGGAGCGATGGTCACCGGCTGGCTGCGGCAGGGTGCCACCTGGTACTACCTCGACGGCTCGGGAGCGATGGCGACCGGCTGGCTGCGCCACGACGGCGCCTGGTACTTCCTGCGCCCCGGCGGCGCCATGGCCACCGGCTGGATCAAGGACGGCGCCACCTGGTACTACCTGACCGGAACGGGCGCGATGGTCACCGGCACCGTGAGCGTCGATGGCCGCGTCTCGCGCTTCCACAGCAGCGGGGCATGGCTCGGCTACGCCGATCTGACACCGGTCCTGGCCTCTCCGACGTCAGGGCGCGACGAGCTCGTGGCCACTATGGTCGCCGCGTATCGCTCCTCCGGGCGCGCCTACCCATCGGGGGCGCTCAGTGCCGGCGGCGCGCCCACCATCGAGGCCTTCGCGGGGATCGTCCACGACGAGGCGGTGGCGGAGGGCGTCAGCCCCGAGCTGTTGTTCTGCCAGGTGATGAAGGAGACCGCCTGGCTGCGCTTCGGCGGCGATGTGAGCATCAGCCAGTTCAACTTCGGGGGCCTGGGCGCCACGGGCGGCGGCGTCGGCGGCGCGTCCTTCGCGGACGTGAGGACCGGCCTGCGCGCCCAGGTGCAGCATCTGCGCGCCTACGCCGACTCCTCGGCCTCACCGTCCTCTCTCGCCCACCCGGTGGTGGATCCGCGCTTCTCCTATGTGCGCAAGGGGGCCGCGCCGTACGTGCAGTACCTGGGGATCAAGGAGAATCCGGCCCGAGTGGGCTGGGCGACCGACCCCGGCTACGGCACCAACCTGGCCGAGATGATGCGCGCCTACTTCGGCTGATCGGCGTGATCGCCATGGAGTCGGCACGGACCGGCATGGATCGGCACGGATCGGCATGGCATGCTCCGTGAGTGGCGGCGTCGAGGAGCGGTGCCATCGAGCCGTCTCACTTATCGTGGTTGGGAGGAAGGGGAGCGGTCATGGACGTTGAGGGGCCGGGCGGCGCACGAAGGCCAACCCCCGCTGGAGCCGCTGCTGATGCGACCGCTCTCATCGACGCGCTGCGCGATGCGACGGCGGCCGGTCGCCCGCAGGAGGCGATCGCGCTCGCGGACGCCGTCGCCGAGCTGGCCCGCGAGCTGGGGCCGGAGGACCACCGGGTGCTGGGGGTTCGCTTCCACCTGGCCCGGGCCCACCGCGCGGCTGGGGATCCGGCGTCGGCGGTGGCGCTGCTTGAGCAGGTGGTCGCCGGGACCGAGAGGCTGCTCGGGCCGGAGGCTCCCCAGTCGCTCACTGCCCGCAGCGCCCTGGCCGGCGCCTGCGCGGACGCGGGTCGGACTCGCAAGGCGGTGGCTCTTCACGAGCGGATCGTCGACGACGCCGCCGGATTGCTGGGCCGAGGGCATCCCGATGCGCTGTCGGCGCGGAACAATCTCGCCCGGGCCTGCGAGGCGGCCGGTGATGCGCCTCGGGCGCTCTCCCTGTACGAGGCGCTGGTGCGCGACGCCGAGGCCGTGCTCGACGCCGCGCACCCGTACCTCGCCCTGTTCCGCCGCAACCGTGATCGGCTGCGGTCCAGTGCTCAGAGGTAGTGGGCGCGGAGCTCGGCGGGGTCCTTCGGGGACAGGTCGGCGAGGGTGACGTCGAAGACGGTGCGGGCGCCGGTCTCGCCGCGGGCGGCCATCCGGGCGGCGGCGCGGCCCATGGCGGCCACGACGGAGCCGGTGAACTCGGGGTTCGAGTCGAGGGCCAGCTCGAAGGTGATGCGCTCGGCCACGCCGTCGGAGGTCCGGCCGCGGCGGATGACGGTGCCGCCGTGGGGGATGCCGGCGTGCTCGGCGGCCATCTCCTCGGCGGAGATGAAGGTGACGGTGGTGTCGTAGTCGGCGAAGTAGTTGGGCATCTCGACGATCTCCTTCTCGATGCGAGCGAGGTCGGCGCCCTCGGCGGCCACCACGTAGCAGTCGCGGCGGTGCATGGAGCGGGTGGTGAGCTCGACGTCCTCACCGGCCTTGACGGCGTCGACGGTCTCGGCGACCGGCAGCGTGTACTGGCGGGCGTCGAGCACGCCCTCGATGCGGCGCACGGCGTCGGAGTGGCCCTGGGAGACGCCGGGGCCCCAGAAGGTGGTGGTGGTGCCGTCGGGGAGGACCGAGTCCCCCAGGACGCGCAGCATGGAGAACAGGCCCGGGTCCCAGCCGGTGGAGATGATGGCGAGGTGGCCGGCGCTCTTCGCGGCGGCGTCGACGGAGGCGAAGTAGGCGGGGATCTCGGCGTGGGTGTCGAAGGAGTCGACGGTGGTGAAGTGGGAGGCCGCGGCGGGGCCCTGCTCGGCGAGGTCGGTGGCCGAGCCCCCGCAGTTGAGGCAGACGTCGACCCTGTCCGCCCAGGCGGGCATGTCGTCGATGTGGGCGACGGGGGCGCCCTGGGTGGTGACCGAGGCGGGATCGCGGCGGGTGAAGACGACGACGAGCTCCATGTCCTCGCTCTTCGAGATGGCCTGCTCCGCGCCCCGCCCGAGGTTGCCGTATCCGTTGATCGCGACCCTGATCATGAGTCCTCCTAGGAGTTCGTCGTGCCGTCCCTTGGCGTTTGGGCCACGGCGCGGGCAGGGGCCCGGCCGGGGACCGCAGAAGAGTAGGCATCAGCCGTATGTCCAGCGCATGACGATCGCTCTGCGGACGCCGCGGGGAGGAGGCGGGCGGCCCGACGGCGCTGGCAGGCCGGGCGGAGGCCGGGAGGCAGTTGGACAGCACCCTTGGCCCGGCGTTGCGCCCTCACCCCGCTCCCGCCGTCTCATCCTCGCAGTTCGAGGGCGCAAGGGTGGGCCGAGATGGCTTTCGCGGGCTGAGGGCGCGTTTGAGGGCACGAAGCGGAGGCCATGGGGCCCCGGGCCGGGCCTCAGCGCTATTGCTTCCTCCCGGGCAGGAGGCCGGCGTCCTGGAGGATCTCGGCGATCCAGGTGCCACGCAGGCGCTTGAGGGCCTTCGTCTGGACCACTTTCGGCAGGCGCATGGGCAGGGGCTCCTCGAGGATGGTCTTGCGGTCGCGCAGGTAGTAGGTGGCTTTGAGCAGCTCGCGCAGGTCGTAGGCGGAGGAGAAGACCTCGGGCACGCCGCGGTCGACGTCCATGAGGGTGTAGACGGCCTCCATGGCGGTGCGCACGGAGTACTCGGTGGTGAAGACCGTGTCTCGGGTGGGTGATTCGGCGAAGTTGCCGATGAAGGCGAGGTTGCGCGAGCCAGCGGGGACGACGTCGGGGCGATCGCCGGGGCGGCGAGGCATGAAGTAGGAGGTGATGAAGGGTATGTAGCAGGGAACCGTGTTGACGGATTCCTGCCTGGCGAGCTCATCGATGCGGTTGGGCTCGACGCCGAGGTGGTAGAGCCACTCGCGGGTGATCTCCTCGCCGGTGCAGTCGACGATGCGCTTGTGGACGTAGTCGCCCTCGGTGTCGGAGTAGAGCCCGTAGATCCACACGACGGTCTGGTTAGGGGCCTGCTCTTTGAAGTGGGGCTGGCGGTGGATGGCGAAGCTGAGCATCCAGCTTGAGTCGGTGATGGTGATGATGCCGCCGGTGTTGACCTTGCCGTCGTGGAGGTCGCGCTGGGTGAGCCGCTCGATGTAGGAGTCGATCTGCGTGTTCTCGATGGTGGCGGTGGCGGAGATGAACCAAGAGCGCTCGGGCAGGTCCTTGTAGAAGACACTGGGGCGGCCGAAGTCGGGGCTCTGGGCGGCCAGCTTCTCCCACAGGGTCCAGGAGCCGCCGGGCTCGCTCGTGGCGGGGGCCGGGGTGTGGTGGTCACCGTAGGTGGTGGACTCGGTGATGGAGCCGTTGGTGACGAAGACGAGGTCGTCCTCGCCCAGCGCGATCTCCTTGTCCTCGCCGTCGACGGTGACGAGGAGCGCGGTGGCGGTCTTCTTCCCGGCGTCGGTGCTCACGCGCACGTCACGGGCCGCGGTCCCGTAGCGGATGTCGACGCCGTGGCCCTTGAGGTAGGCCAGGAGGGGTTTCACCATCGACTCGTACTGGTTGTACTTGTTGAATTTCAGGGCGGTGAAGTCGGGCAGGCCGTTGATGTGGTGGACGAAGCGCAGGAGGTAGCGGCGCATCTCGGCCAGGGAGTGCCAGCGCTCGAAGGCGAACATCGTGGCCCAGTAGGCCCAGAAGTTGGACTCGAAGAACTCCTCGGAGAAGTAGTCGTCGATGGTGCGGGCGCCGACGCTCTCCTCGCTCATGAGGAACAGGCCGACGATCTCCTTCTGGGAGGCCTCGGAGAGGGTGAAGTCGCCGTCATCGGCCACGCGCTCGCCGCGGTTGTGGATGAGGCGGCAGTTGGAGGAGTTGGGGTCGTCCTTGTCGAGCCAGTAGTACTCGTCGAGGTAGGAGACGCCCTCGACCTCGAGGGACGGGATCGAGCGGTACATGTCCCACAGGCACTCGAAGTGGTTCTCCATCTCGCGCCCGCCCCGGGTGATGAAGCCGACGTCGGGGCGCTTGACGCCGTCGAGGGAGCCTCCGGCCAGGGGGAGCTCTTCGAGGAGGTGGATGCGATCGCCGGGGACCTGGGCGTCGCGGATGAGGAAGACGGCGGCGGATAGGCCGGCCAGTCCGGTGCCGATGATCCAGGCGGAGGCTCGCTCCGCGCGCTCGGGCTTGCGAGGGCGGGCGAAGGCCTCGTAGTTGCCGCTGGAGTAGTACATGGCGCATCTCCTTCGGTGCAGGTGACGTTCCGGGGTCGTGTCCAGGGCGGCCTCGGGCTCGCACAGCATTGTGCTCCCATGGGGCGCCCGGCGGTCGATGCGCGCGGTGCGCGTCGCGCCCGCGGCCCGGCGCTGCGCCCTCGGCCCGCTCCCGCCGTCTCATCCTCGCAGTTCGAGGGCGCAAGAGCGGGTCGAAACGGCTTCTGCGGGGTAAGGGAGCAAGGAGACGACGGCGCCTGCTTGATAAACTTATCAAGGCACTCCGGTCTTGATAAACTTATCACCGTGCGTACGCCGCTTGACTCGCCCTTCAGCCCAGGCTCGGACACCGTCCCCCAGATCTGGGCGGGCCGCACGCCGCAGCTCAGCGACTGGAGGGACGTGCTCAGGCCGCGCCGGATCGCCGGGATCCCGGAGCGGGGCAGAACGATCCTGGGCGAGGCCGGCACCGGCAAGTCCTCTCTCGTGAGGAGGATCGCTGCCCGGGCCGCCGCTCAGGGGGACTGGGTGACGCCGCAGCTCCGCATCCCCTCGGGCAGCGACCCGATCAAGCGCGTCGCCTCGGCACTCCTCGACCTCGCGGGCACGGCTGGCCTAGCCACGACGCGCGAGCGGCGCATCTCCGAGCTCCTGAACCGGGTTCAGACGGTCGCCGCCTCGGGGCTCTCACTCTCGCTCCGAACCGGCGAGGGCCCGGAGCCGTACAGGGCGCTGACTGATCTTCTCGTGGAGATCGGCCTGGCGGCAGAGCGGCGCGGCGATGTCATGGTGCTTGTCCACATCGACGAGGTTCAGAACATCCATGACAGCAATGCCCTCTCGCAGATGCTCATCGCCCTGGGCGATTCGCTCACCTTCGAGCACGAGGCGCGCGCGCCGGGCGGGCTGAGCGTCAGCAGGGGCCTGCCTATCGCCGTCTACCTCACGGGTCTGCCTGAGTTCGCGGAGATCGCGGGAGCCCGGGAGGGGGCGACGTTCGCTCGCCGCTTCCAGACATCGATCCTGGGCGCGATCGACGACGACGCCCTCATGACCGCGCTTCAGCCCCTGGTCACTCAGGGTTGGGAGATCCCGAGCGATCACGGAGCTCAGCGCGTTTTCATGGAGCCAGCCGCCCAGCGCAGGATCGTGGATCTTGCTTGCGGGGAGCCGTTCCTCTTCCAACTCGCGGGCGAGCGGGCCTGGTACGCGGGCACTGGTGACATCATCACGGATGATGAGGTGACGCGGGGCTGGCGCGATGCGGCATTGGAAGCGGAGGCCCATGTCCTGCGCATCCTGGATCGCCTGCCCGCTCGCGAGCGCGAGTTCGTCGAGGCGATGGCCTCGCTTGAACCGGAGGACCGAACGTTGACGAATATTTCCCGGCAGCTGGGGCACAAGGCAGTGACCGCCGCCGGGCCGACCTCCCAGCGCCTGGACGTTGTGCGCGGGATTATCCAGCGAGGGAAGCCATATCGTTTCCAGCATCGCGCGGTGGAGGCCTATCTGACGAGCGACTGGCCGAGGGCTGCGCGGTAGGTCGACGTACACTTCTTGGCGAGAGTCCCCGCCCTCGCTTCCCCGCTCCCTTGATTTTCGCAGCCTGGCCGAGGTGCAGGCTCTTGCCCGCATGTCCCACCACTGGCGGTGGGGCACGGGCCGGAACATGGAGGAATCCCATAA
The DNA here is from genome assembly GCF_002072185.1 of Actinomyces denticolens. GTDB lineage: Bacteria > Actinomycetota > Actinomycetes > Actinomycetales > Actinomycetaceae > Actinomyces > Actinomyces denticolens. The sequence goes on along the minus strand of NZ_MVIW01000008.1, from coordinate 36,707 downwards.
TGAACCTTCGTCGATCCGCGATCGGGACGATTGCGGCGTTCTCGCTCCTCGGAGCAGTTATCCCCGCCGCGGCCGCGGATGAGCCGCCGTCTCCCGACGCGCCTCTCGCGACGGCAGCGGCGCCGTCGCCCACCGCGATCTGGACGACGGCGCCCCAGCCCGCGCCTGCGCCGCAGGCAGGGTGGGTGTGGAGCAACGGCGGCTGGTACTTCTACAAGGCAGGCGAGCCCAGGACTGGGTGGATTCCCGACGGCGGCGCCTGGTATTACCTGAAGTCCGACGGCGCGATGGCGACGGGCTGGGCTCATGACGGCAAGGCCTGGTATTACCTCAATGGTTCCGGAGTGATGCAGTCCGGCAGGTGGCTGGACTCGAGCGGGACCTGGTACTACCTGCTCCCGTCCGGGGCGATGGCCGCGAATCAGTGGATCGCCGACGGCGGCGCCTGGTATTACCTGAAGTCCGACGGCGCGATGGCGACGGGGTGGGCGAAGGCGGGAGCCTCCTGGTACCACTTCACGCCGACCGGAGTGATGGAGAGTGGGATGTGGATCGGCTCGGGGAGCAGTTGGTACTACCTGACGGCGTCGGGCGCGATGGCGACGAGCATGTGGGTGGGTGACTACTACCTCAAGGCCGATGGCTCGATGGCTATTGGTTGGGCGCAAGATGGCGCCACGTGGTACCGGTTCAGCGGGAGTGGGCGTGTGGCGAGTCGCTACTACAACCCGGGGACGTACACGTGCCCGAGCTGGGCGCAGGTCAAGGGCAACGGGGAATCGAAGATCTACCACCGTCCCGGCCAGCGCTTCTACAACCAGACGAAGGCTGAGGAGTGCTTTGTGAGCGGCGCGGACGCTGAGAACGCTGGGTACCGCGCCGCGAAGGTGTGAGTTCGGCGGGCGCCTTCCCGAGGCGCTACTGAACGGGCGAGGGGGTGCGCGGAGCGGTTGCTCCGCGCACCCCTGCGCGTTGCGTTCGACTGGCCGCCGATGGTTGGCGCCGGTTCAGTCCTCGGTGAGGTCCTTGATCGCGGCGTCGGCGGCGGCGCGCTGGACGGCCTTGGTTCCCTTGACCGCAGCGGCCTTGGTCTCGTAGGCCTGGCCGGTGGCGACGACCTCGCCGTTGCCGGCCTTGAGGCGGAAGCGGAACTTGCCGGAGCTGTCTTCGTAGACCTCGAACTTGCCTGCCATCGTCTTCTCCTCTGTGTCAGGGACAACTTAAAACGAGTATGACACGGCGAGCCCGGCCCGCAAAGAGGTTTGAAGGCCGAAGCAAGTTCGCCCCATGGCAGCGACAGCAGTATCGCCCCGCCTGCCACTCATGTCCGAACAACCGCGCCTTGACGCCACGCCATGCTGAGCAAGGAGCCCCCAGAGACACCCCTGGCCCATCTGCAGCACCATGGCCGACGGAGCCCGACAGTGCTACCTTGGATGCCATGGAGGATCCGATCATCGCTCCGTCCGCGCTCAAGCCTCAAGCATGGACTCGATGAGGTCGCGATCCTTCACGCCTACCGGAACCCAATCCGAGCATGGGATCTTGGTGACGGGTTTACGATGATCATCGGCGCAAATGAGGCCGCGTTGATCCTTGAGGTCGGCTACATACGAGCAACGACTACCGTCGTTATCGTTCACGCCATGCAAGCTCGCAAGAAGTTCCTGAGGTGACCATCATGCCGCGCACAGTTGAAGAAATCCTCGCCAGCTCGGACAAACTTGTCACCCGCTTCGAGGAATACACTCCGTCACCCGAAGATGAACTCGACGTAACCGCAGTGAACGCGCTTCGCGCAGCAGTCGCGGAGCGGTCAAACGCCGAACGTCACCTGAAAGACGCCGTACAAGCAGCCCGGAGAACCGGCATGTCTTGGGATTCGATTGGCACCTTCGTTGGAAGCTCAGCCCAGCGGATTCAGCAAGATTACGGCGATCTTGTCGCCTGACATATGAGCCAATTCGCGGCCGCCGGCCTTACCGCCGCGACCGCTTGCCACCACTAGTGGCGAAGACGCTGGCACAGAGCTTGTCCGTCTGCCGGAGGCCTTTTGGGGCTCTTCCGGTTTGAGGGTGCGGGCGGGATGCTGTGCACGCGGGGCCGAGGGACGGCCTCCTCCTGCCCGCGGCCACCCGACCACGTCCGGAGAACGACGACATCTGCGTCGCTCAGGAGTCGGGTTCTAGAGCCACCAACCACTCGCGCGCTTCCCGGGAGACCGCCCGCAACTGTGAGTTCTCTTGCACGATTTGGCGCTGCCGCTCTGCTGGCAACCCGAGCTCGTGCAGAACATTGAGGATAACGACTGCTCTCGTGGTCTCGACGATCGCCACCAGCTCATCGATAGAATGCTTAGGCGTCCGGCCCTCGTGTGCGAGATAATTACGGGCTTGCGTCGTCCGCTTCGCCCATTGATCGACGTTCGGCACAAGCTGCGCAATTGCTTCCGGGTCCGGGCGAGCGGCGAGGGAACGAAGTCTGTCTCGGAGTGTCGGATCGTTTCTGATCATCCCCTTGAATCTGCTGCGGTGTTCTTCGGGCACCTGGCGGAGCACGGCGTCGCGCATCGCCGCGAAGTCCACCTCGGAGAATGGCTTCTCATCGATGCGGAGGCCACGGTGCAGGACCTCGGCAGCACCTACCGCCATCAGGAGGCTGTTCTCGATGAAGCGGTCCGGCGCGTAGCGCAGACCCAGGATCATGTTGATCGCTGCCTGCAGTCGACCATGCGCCTCGCACCAACGGGGCACGATTTCCTCGAACGGGATTTCGTCACAAGTGAAAAAGACGCGGTGAGGATCCACAGCCTTCGCGTCATGCTTACCAAGCGCCAGGGGAGAATAGAGGACATCGGCCTTCCTGCGCGGAACCCGCTGACCGTTCCGGCGGACCGACTCGGTCCCAGCAACCTCCAGCTGGAGCCAGATCACGCCAGCGGCGCGGTGCGTTGCCAGCGCGATCAGATCCTGTATGAGGTTCGCCGCCTCCAGCGCCGCCCTCAGGGCGAACGGCTCCGCCCGGCACACACGGACGGAGACCGTCTCGCGCATGCGTCCGACGGTTTCACCCTTGCGCCAGTTGAAGTACGGCAGGGTGTGAGTGTGCACGAGGCGGTATTCTGTGCCATCGACCGTCACCGCCTGGGGCTCGACCGGTTTCACCGAGATGGTCCCACTCCCGTCAATCTTGTCTCCGGAAGTACCGGCCGTGGTCTCGAACACAGACGATGCAGCCCAGTACGTCAAGTCTTCAACCGAGACCTCGGCCGCCGCGAACGCCGCGCCCTCTTCTCCGCTGACGTGCGCACCGATGATCGCTATCGTCGCGGTCACGGTCTGCGTATCTGGGCTCTTCCCCTGCACCAACACGGCCCGTTTCGAACGGATAGGGATGCAGCCCAGGAGCGTGACCTCACGTTGCCCGGCCATACCGTAGATGACCTCCCACGTCCTGGCGCCCTCATGAACGACCATTACCCCCGGTTCCGGGTTAGAGGTGATGCGGTCCTCGAATGCGCCGATCAATGAGAGCGAAGGGTTGCCTTCTCCGTCGTACCGCATGACGCCTGGGAGCTGATTCTCAGGGTCGTCCGGCAGCCACCACAAGCCAGCCCACTCGGCAGCCTCATCGAGATTCAGAGGATCTCTGGCCATCGCTCTCCCATGGCGACTACTTTTCCCACTAGATGTAAGCCCAACTCACACATTGAACCGGAACTCGACCCCTTTCCGCCTAACATTAAGCTCAAAAAAGAGTATCTCTATCAACTGTAGCATCTGAGAGGTGTTCTGATGCCATCCTTACGGGACCGGGCCACTCACAACGTCCTCACGAAACTCTCAAGGGTCCTGGGCAGGCATGATGCAAATCATTCCAGGCCACCCACAGGGAAAGCCTCATCAGATGTCACCTCACCACGCACTAACCTCGCCCCTTTCGCAGTTAAACAGGGTACACAGATGGCGGATGGCTGTCGAATGGTCACTGTCCTCCGCGGCTTCGCGCGCGAGCCTCGTTAGGCGTGCGGCCTCTTCGACCGCATACTTCGCGGTGATCGACTCCGCGAGGTTGCTCGTGCCTGTCGTGATTCTCCGTCCGTAGTTGGTCGGATCGTTCATCTCCCGGAGTCCGCTGTTGGCGAGACTCTTGAAGAAATCGCGAAGGTCCCAGTCGTAGATGATCGGCATATTGTTGAGCACATATTGCGCAGTGCGCATCTCAAGATAAAACGACGAGAGCGGAACGTTGTTCCAGGACTTCCAGGTCTTCACGAGACGGATAAGGCCCTTGGCACGACCGTCAGTTTCCTTCTGCGCCCTATCTACGTACTCCAGGTGGACTGCCGGGTTGCTTCGTATCCATCCGGTGCTATCAGGATCGGGAATATCATAATCGTCGGTGTCCCGGATATAGGCGGGCGTAATCTCCACATCGGGACCGTCTTCAAAATAGCGCAGGCGCACGGCTGGACGGTCGATTGAGACATACGCACCACGTATGCCGCGCGACAGTGATGCGCGCAGTTCTTCGAGAGCCGTAGTGGAGACAGAGGGACGGCTGTTGCGCATCGAGACGAAGTAGTCCACGTCGCTGAACCCGTCAAGCGCAGTCCCGTGATGCCATGAGCCCGTCTCACGCATGCGGATAATGCCCAGGTCATACATGAGCCATTCCTCGATCTCCTTGCGGTGCTTTGCAGCCGCAGAACGCGCTGCCTCGTCGGGAGTCATCGTACGGATCAACGACTCCAACGTAGAGATTGCTGTCGCACTCACTGGGCATCGACCTCGAACTGTTGCCCGCAGTCCCGCTCGATGTTCCGCTTGGCCTTGTTGTAGGCAAACCGCGGAATCGGGTCTGAAGTGTGGTCCAGATCGGAGGCACGTCCAGCAAGTCCGTCAAGCGCTGCCCGAAGAACACCGATCTCGTCGTTGGGAACGTGTACATGCAGCAAACGCCGTGAGTCGTTCCGCAAAGCCGTGTAGTCGTTGCCCCGAGCCACGGCCCGCTCAGCGAGTTTGTCGGGACGGCTGCTCGTCAGGGTCGCGGAAGCGATGGCCGCGACCACCGCCAGGACTCCCGAAGCAACCTGGGCTTCGGTAGCAAACGTCAGTACCGCAGCCAGCGCGCTCAGCGCCGCGGTAAGGACACCGAGGGTCCAATGGAGCACCCTCCATGCTTTGGCTGCTTCGAACTGACCCTGCGCCGAGAATACAGCGCTTTCGAGGATGCGAGCCACCTCCGCTTGGATGGCCGCGCGTTGCGACGGTTCCTGCGGCTCTCCCATCACCACTGCCTCCCTGTGCGGCGAATACCGGCCCGCACGCTGGGAACGGGTACGGGCTGGGTGCGCCGGTCAGTAGTCACTGGCCAACTCCGACTCGTACAGTGCCTTGGCGCTCTGAGCATCGCGGATCGCCTCCCGCACACGAGGCTTGGTGAGGTCGAGGACGCGCAGCACACCACCCGTCTCGGCCACGGACTCGATGCGGCGGAAATCGTTCGCGAAGCGCTCCGCGAAGTCCGCCATTCCTCGTAGTTTCGGCAGCGCGTCGGAGAGGTGATGGCCGTGTGGGTCTACGAGGTCCACGGCGACGCTGCCGTCGTGGTTGGTGCCGAAGAAGATGAAGTCCGGGCGCAGCGCCTTCCAGTCGCCCACCTCGTCCCTGTAGGCCACGGCGAGGGATTCCTTTACCGAACGGTCGGGGTTGCGGTACCAGCCCTGGAAGCCGGGCTGCGCGGCTTCGGAGTCGAGGACCTTGCGCTCCCACTCGTTCAAGCTGATCGGGACCGTCCCGTCCGCGGATGCAAGTAGGTGCATCTCGCGGGTGGGCAGGTCCTCCTCCATGCCGTCCGGGTGACGCACCTTGGTGTCGGCCTGACCGTTCTTCGGAACGAAGAACGCGATCGGCTCGGGCATCGTCGACATCGACTCCAGCCTATCGTAATCGGCCTGGCGTTCGTCGCTCAGTCCCTTGCGTGCGACGCGGGTCTGCGTGAGCCACTCGCGGGATAGGGTATCGGCCTCGTGCTCGACCGCCTGGACGATATCGTGTACTCGACCGAGTGCGGCGACGGTGATGTGCGCTTCAAGGAGATCATCCTCGTCGCCGTCCGGCCCGACGAGGTGGTCGACATAGGAGGAGCACAGCGCCGGGCTCAGGATCCGCGTGGCTGTGCGGTAGTAGTCATCAATGGCGCGCGGGTCAGCACTAACAGAGAACGCACGGTAGGAGAACCCGCCGCCGATCTGGCCTCGGATTTCCTGGCCTTCCATCGTGAGCACGTCCTCTCGAGCCTTGGCGATCTTCTCCTTGTACTGGACGGCGCGCCCGTCGAGCACCGCGTGGAGGTGCTTGTGGGCTTTCTCCACGGCCTCATCCACGAGGTGGTCCTTCGACAACGCTGTCGCCGTTGCGGTGAGCCGGCGGATAGGTTTGACGTTCCTCTTCGGGATCGTCACCGACGGGATGGCCGCGAAGCTCTCCCACACGGCCTGGGTGATCGCCGGGTTCGGGTGCAGCGGGATCGGTTCGAACAACACACGGCGCCCGAGGCCACCACCTCCGTCCTCACCTTCGTCGGCATCCTTGCTCGTCGCGCCTTTCATGAGCAGCTCCGCCACTCCGGTGGCGGTCTTACGGTCAAACAGCGGCAGCAGGCAATCTACTGAATTCAGCAGCTCATTGCCGGGGATCCGCCGAGCGAGGGGTGTACGCATCATCCGCCCGAGCAGCTGCGTGATGTGGGTGCGGTCCTTGGCAGGGCGGAACGAGACGAGCACCTCGGCGCGCGGACAGTCCCAGCCGGTCGAGATTGCACTCTTGGCCAGCAGCACACGTACGTGCGTAGCGTCCTGGACGCGCTGCGGCTCGATGTACGGCACGACCTGCTGTCCAATTGTCAGGTCCGTGTGCTCGCCGAAGACATTCGCTACGGCGCCGTAAGGCAGCTCCGGCCAGGCCTCGTAGATCGTGTCCAGCGTCCGGGTGAGGGCTTCCCGCGAAGGCTTGTCCCCGACCTGAACCACCAGCAGTGAGCGGACGGCTTCGGATTCGCCCTGCTCGCGCGCGTAGTCCTGCCACGCACTCTCGGATACCTTGATCTTCTCGACAGCCTTGGTCAGGAGCACGGTCTCGAACGCGCCGTCCTCGGCAGGGATCGACAGGACGATGTCATCCTTCAAGAGTCCCGATGCCTGGACGAGCGCGGAGTCTACCTGCACGGACGGGAGGGCGTCACGGCCTTTGGCGTCCTTCATCGCAGTCTCGAACCGCTCAACCGTGGCTGAGATGCCAAAGACAACCGGCATCGCAGGTACTCTCCCCTGGCCGTTGATGAGTCGCTGCACGATGGTGGACCGTTCATGTGCGCGCGTCCCCATGCCGCGGTGCGCCTCGTCCAGCACGAGGTAGAGCGTCAGATCTTCATTGGCGATGGTGTTCGTGATCGTATCGTAGATGGAGGACTGAGCCTCGTCGGGGCGGGGCTCCAGACCTGGCAGCGTGTCATTGCCGCTGGCTTCCGGTGCGCCCTTGACCAGGCGAGAGTTTTTGCTCAGCTTTTGCGTATTCAGGAAGTACACGTTGCCTGGCCGGAAGGTCGGCTCGGAGAACGTCGTCGGCACTACACGGAGGCGGTGGTCGAGTTCGCTGGCCGCCGCTTGGATTCGAGCACGCGACTGCTCGTTCAACGCCGGGTCATCCGAGAACCACAGCACGACGGCGCCCGGATCACCGGCCACGTCGAACTCGTCGTTGCCGAAAAAGAGTGATTCGATTACAGCAGCGGCCATGACTGTCTTCCCGGCACCGGTCGTGGCGCTCAACGAGAATTGCGAGAGAGCCTTGTACCGGCGGTAGGAATCGCGAGCACGGTCCAAGTTCCGAAGCACGTCGCGGACGGCTTCGGCCTGGTAGTCCTTCAGTGTGTACCGCATCTACAGGCTCCGTCCCGTGTTGATCTCGAAGTTCTGGAGGTATGACTCGTACAAGCGCACCGGTACTACTTTACTCGGCAGCTCTCGGCACACCATCTGGAAGGCGCTGTCATCGTCCGTGACGACGTACGCGATCTCGATACCTTCGCAATCACTCATCGCCACAACGAACTCGTCTACCTGATCGAGGTTCTCCAGCACACCGTAGGAGTCGGCCACGTCCCAGCCATCCTCGCCGAGGTCGTAGATGACGCGGCCACGGGACCCAGCGCGGAGCCACAGCATCGGCGCGACACGCTCGAACGCACGGTTGTGACGGACCGACAACGGTGCCTCGTAGGTGAGGGTGAAGAACATGGCGTTCTCTTCGAAGCCCTCCGACATCGGGAACTCATCGGTGAACTTGTAGTCGCCCTTGATCAGCTCGCCCGCGGGGGTCCGGCCGGTGATCGCGGCCGTGAGGCGCGGCTTGGTGATGTAGTCGCAGATGCCCAACACTTCCCAGTCCTCGTCGCCGGGACGCAGCCCCCGCTTGCGGAGTCCTGTCTGCTCGTCAGCCGACACCTCGTTGTTCGTCACCGAGATACACTGACGACGCCCTCCATCCTGACGGTTCAACCGCATCACGGCGTGAGCGGTCGTGCCCGAGCCGGAGAAGAAGTCCAGGACAACCGCGTCAGGCTTGTCTTTCACAAAGAACCTGAGGGCATCCTCGACGGCGTACAGCGACTTCGGGAACGGGAACTTGCGCCCGGGGAGAAAAGAAGCGAGCAGCGTCGATCCGTGCTCTGAAGCGTTGTGGGATGGGACGCGCCACTGCGTGAACGGTATCTGCGCCCGCGAGTCGACGCCCACGCTTCGCGCGATGAGTGACCCATCGGGCGCACGACCGGCAACCTCGAATCTATCCGAGAGGACGTCAGCGTAGGCACCATCGGGAAGATAGTTGATAACGAATCCATATGCGGTCCTGCGCCCGATGCGCACGCGGCCCTGAGCGATCCGAGAACGCAGCTCTTCCGGACCAATCTGCCAACGACCTTCCGAACCGTTCCGACGAAGGGGAAGCGTCGCCACAAGCCCCTCGATTTCGGGCGCTTCATGAGTATCAGACAGAAGCGGTGGACCAACGTGTTCAATTCGGCCAACGGCTGGATCGACGTAGATCGGGTAGAAGAGCCCAGGTCTATCCGCTCGGGCGGCGTTCGAGCCACGGCGCATCATTGATGTCCATCCAGGCTCCTCGCCTTTCCCTCCAAGACTGGACTCGTTCTTATCGAGACTCCCCGCCGTCCACTCACTGCTGAGTTCCAACCGCTGAGGTGCAGCGGAGCCGAACATTACGATAAAGAGGTACTCGTCAGATCGGCGGAAAGAGTCACCACGTGACACCCCCTTCGGGTTGATGACGCTGGAGATCATCTGGCTTCGGGCCTCGGGGAATGTCTGCTCCAGCAGCAGCCCCAACCGAAGGTACTCCTTCTCGTCAATCGTGACGATGAGCACAGATTCGTTGGGGTTAAGCAGCTCACGAGCGATCTTCAGGCGCCGTTCCATGAACGCCAGCCACTTCGAGTGCCGATAGTCATCGTCCCCCTCAACGTAGTTGTTATTGTACTTCCAGTCCTTGGCACCTGTGTTGTAGGGGGGGTCGATGTATATTGCGTCGATGGAGTGCCTGTGCGTGTATGTCAGCATCTCCAGCGCGTGGTAATTCTCCGCGTTTATGACCGAGTGGAACGGCTTGTCGCCACCCCGCTCAATGCGTCCCGTCTCCACGAGGCCGGGATAGATGCAGTCCCGGAAGCCCGCGACGACCACCACGTCGTTGACGGGCATGATCAGGCCATCGGGCTCCTCGACGTCCAGCTCCACGAGATGGGCTAGGCGCCGCCCTTCGACTCGCTCAATGCGCACGACACGCCACAGCCGCTGGTCGCCGGTCTTCGTCTCCCCACGGGGCGACAGCACGCGCACCTTGTCACCACGACGCACCGGCCTGCCGGGCAGCTCGACAGCCTCGGGCTGATGCTGCTCGAAGACGAGACCGAAGGTGCGATGCTTGGTGAGCGCGGCGATCTCGGCTTCCAGATCAGCACCGAGTTGCGGATCGGCCTTGCGCGCCTGCCGCAGCAGCTCCGTCAATCTCGACAATGGTGTGTCCTCCTCGTCCGCACCGATGCAAACTAGCGTCTACTTCTTCCCCCCAGACGTTAGTCCAGAACGGAACTCCACCACGTCGCCGTCGGCCATGATGTAGTCCTTGCCCTCCATGCGGACCTTGCCAGCGGCGCGGGCGTCGGCCACGGAACCATATTCCATCAAATCATCGAAGGAGACGATCTCCGCCTTGATGAAGCCCCGCTCGAAATCCGTGTGGATGACGCCAGCAGCCTGAGGCGCCGTCGCGCCCTTGCGGATCGTCCACGCGCGAGCCTCCTTCGGGCCCGCCGTCAAATACGTCTGCAGGCCCAGCGTGTCGAAACCGACCCGCGCAAGCTTGTCCAGGCCGGACTCCTCCTGCCCATTCTCATGCAGCATCTCCGCGGCCTCCTCCGGCTCCAGCTCCACAAGCTCCGCCTCGAACTGCGCGTCCAGGAAGATCGCCTCCGCCGGCGCCACCATCTCGCGCAGCTCCGCCTGGCGAGCCTCATCCGCCAGCCCCGCGTCATCCATGTTGAACACGTAGATAACAGGCTTCGTCGTCATGAGCTGGAAGGAACGCAGCGCCTCCGCGTCCACGCCCGCCTTCTCCGCCGTGCCCGAGGCCACGGCTGCGGACAGCATCGTCCCCTCCCCCAGGATGGCCAGCGCCGCCTTCGCCGTCTCCAGCACCACCGGATCCGTCTTCTTGCCGCGCACCTCCTTCTCCAGGCGCGGGACCGCCTTCTCCAGCGTCTGGATGTCGGCCAGCACGAGCTCAGTGGCGATCGTCTCGATATCCGAGGCCGGATCCACCTTGCCGTCCACATGCACGACGTCCGGGTCATCGAAAGCCCGCGTCACCATGCAGATCGCGTCCGCCTCGCGGATATTCGCCAGGAACTGGTTACCCAGGCCCTCGCCCTCGCTCGCGCCGCGCACGATCCCCGCGATATCCACGAAGGAGACCGTCGCTGGGACCTCCCGCTCGCTGTGGAACAGCTCCGCCAGGCGGCCCAGCCGCTCATCGGGCAGGGGGACGACGCCGACATTCGGCTCGATCGTCGCGAACGGGTAGTTGGCGGCCAGGACGGTCGCGCGGGTCAGAGCGTTGAACAGGGTGGACTTGCCGACGTTGGGCAGTCCGACGATTCCAATAGTGAGTGCCACAAGGCGAGTCTAGACGCGCCCACTGACCTGCTCGTACCGGGCGCGCACCACATGCGTGCCCCGCCGCCCCACTCAGGCGAGCGCGAGGGCGAGGTCCTGGATGGCGATGGACCAGGTCGGGAAGAAGTCGCCGACCCGGTTGCCCACCAGGGCGATCGCGAGCGTGCCAACCACGCAGGCCAGGACCAGCACCGTCAGGCGCGCGCCCACCGGACAAACGCCCCGGGCCCACGCCCCAAGAACGCCCAGGCGCCCTGGCTTAGGCTCATGCCCGCCACCCTCGGCGCGCTCCTCCGCTTCCTCCGGCGTCTCCAGCGAGTCCTTCGCTCCCCGGGCACCGTCGGCTTCGTCCATCGCCGTCGACTCCGTCTCCGCGGACTCCCCCACGCCCTGGGCCTCAGCGGCGCCGCTGCGGCTGACCATGCTTCGTATCCGGCGCCACAGCGCCCGGAGGCCGCCCCCGCGCCACGGGACGATCGCCGCCACGCTCAGCGCCAGCGCCACGATCCACATGAGGATGATCGTCCCAATCCCCCGGATGCCGGTGAACATCTCCTGGAAGGCCCCCCAGGCGCCCGTGCCGGACCCGCCTCCGGCACCCGCCGCCGACTCCCCACCGGACAAGCCGTGGATCTGCTGGGCGGACGACGGCTCCTCGGCGCTCGGGACCGACAGCGGCGCATCAGCCGCCACAGGGGACTTCAACTGCGCGCCCCACCACGTCAGCGCAGTCGGGAAGGTCTGGCGCCACAAGGTGGCCGAGTGCCCACCGGACTGCGGGGTGACCATCTCAAGGGTGTCTGTGGGCGGTACCGCCGCCGGGAAACTGGCGCGCAGATCAGCGGTGCCTGTGTCGTCCTTCGCGGCCATCTGCCAGATCCGCAGGCTCTGGTGGACGCGGGTGCGCAGGAGGGTGCTCAGGGTGTTGGAGCTCTTGAGCTCGTTGCTCGTGGACATCGACCCGGTGAAGGGAACGTCATAACCGGACAGGGAGATCACATAGCCGTAGACGTCTGAGCGCATGATCGCCGTCCAGGTCGAGCAGAAGCCCCCTGCGGACACGCCGCCGATCGCCCAGCCCGAGCGGTTCGGGCTCACGTTCGGGAAGGAGGCCCGCACGATCGCCGGGACATCGTCCTGCACCCAGGTCCCCACCTGGGCGTGCCCGACGACGTCGGCGCAGTCTGGCATGGCGGTCTGCCTCTTGTCCGCGTTGAGGCTCGGCAGCACGAGGATCGCCGGGGGTACCTCTCCCGAGTCGATCGCCGCCTGCATGGCCGAGGCCGCCTTGAGCGCGCCGACGACGCCGTCGGGGCTGCCGGGATCGCCGTGGAGCATGACGAGCACGGGGTAGGTCTTCCCATCGGTCGGCGAGTATCCGCGCGGGGTCCACACCCAGACCTCCTGAGTGACCCCGCTGCGCTGCCCCGTGACAGTGGCCTTCGAGAAACCCGTGTACTCCGAGCCGCCCTTGATCGGCGCGAAGGTGGCAGCATCGGCAGAGGTGGGCGCGAGTGGGGAGGCCGGGACCGACGTCGGCTCCTCGGGGACGGAGAGCACCGCGGGCCCCTCGTCGGCGAAGGTGCCCGAGCCCCTGACCTGGGCGACGACGTCCCCGACGGTCCGCACGAAGCCGAGGTGCGCGTTGGCCCTCGCGCCGATGGCGCCCACCACGAGGATCTGAGTGAGGACGACGGCGAGCAGCACCCCGAGCAGCGAGGCACGGGGGAAGCGGCGCCGCCCCGGGCGGATCCGCGCCCACAGCAGCACAGCGGTGACGACCACGGCGACGACGGCGGCGATGGCGAGCCCCCGCACGAACCAGGGGGAGACAACACTGACCTCGGAGATACCCGCAGGTGCCAGGCCCGCGGCAACGGGACCGTTGAGGGAGGCGAGCGGTGCGGAGGCGGCAAGGGGGAGGGCAAGCACAGAGAACATGATGCAACACAAGCGCGGCGCATCTGAAGTGAGCCTTAACGCCTCCGCATTGGTGTCAGATCCCTATGGTGCTATCAGTCCATGACCGATATCTTCCCCCTCCTCGCAGCCCTCCTCATCGGCCTCGTCCTGGGCCTCCTCACCGGGGCAGCGCTCGGCAACGCCCGGGCGATTGCCCGCTCCACCACCGCGCTCACCAGCGGCGATGACGCCACATCGCGGCTCCGCGCGGAAGCCGCCGGATGGCGCGCCCGCGCTGAGGAACTGGAGTCACGCGCGCAGATCGCCGAGGAGCGCTCCGATCGGGACGGCTCCGTCCTACGGGCCCTGGCACCCGTGCGCGCGCAGCTCGAACAGGTTGGGGCGCGCGTGGAGAAGATGGAGCGCCAGCGCGCCGCGCAGCACGCCACACTCACCGAGCAGTTGCGCGCCGGCGCGGCCTCTGAGAAAGAGCTGCGCCGAGCCACCACCGCTCTGGAAGCGGCGTTGCGCTCCCGCAGCGCCCGGGGACTGTGGGGAGAGGTGGAGCTCGCGCGAGTCCTGGAAGCCTCCGGGATGATGCGGCATATCGACTTCTCCGAGCAGCGCGGACTGGCCGGGCTGACCCCTGCCGGGGCGCGCGCCACCGGTGGGAGCGCCACCGGCCGCCCCGACGTCGTCGTCCACCTGCCGGGGCAGGCGCACCTGGCGGTGGACGCGAAGGTGCCGCTCGATTCCTACCTGCGGGCCTGTGGCCTGGACAGCTCGCCGGGGGCGGGGGCCGACCATGAGCCCACGGATCCCTCGGAAATCTCTGCGGGCGGGGCGCGCGCCGTCCCGACCTCCGAACGCGATCGGCTTCTCAAGGCCCATGCCAAGGCGCTGCGCTCGCATATCGATGCCCTGGCGGAGCGCCACTACGACCGTTCGCTTGAGGGCTCGCCCGAGATGGTCGTGCTCTTCGTCCCCGCTGAGCCGATCCTGTCCGCCGCGCTCGACGCCGATCCGACCCTCCTGGAGCACGCCCTCGATCACGGCGTCGCCCTGACCACGCCAGCCTCGCTTCTCGCCCTGCTGCGCACCTGCGCCCTGGCCTGGGCACGCACCGCCGTCAACGAGGAGGCCGCCGAGCTCCTGGCCCTGGGTCGGACGCTCTACCAGCGGCTGGACACGGTGGCCGATCACCTCACCACCCTCGGCAAGGCGCTCACCCGCTCAGTGTCCGCCTACAACAAGGCGGTGGGCTCGGTGGAGTCGCGCTTGCTAGTGACCGCCCGCGGATTCGAGTCCCTCGGCGAAAGCCTGTCCAGCCCCTCCCTCATCGGCCTCGAGGACGCCCAGGTGCGCGCCTTCAGCGCCCCCGAGCTCACATCCGTCGAGGCCGAGAAGAGCCCCGAGTAGGCAGAGGGGAGGTGAGGGGGATGCGGCCCGCAGGATCGTCAGCAGGTGTGGTCGGCGACGGGCTCGCGGCGGCCGTGCTCGGAGGCGGAGTCCCCGGCGGCGGCCTTGAGGTCGGCGCGCAGGTTCTTGGGCAGGGAGAAGGTGATCTTCTCCGTGGCCGTGCGCACCTCCTCCACATCCGTGAAGCCCAAGGCCTCCAGGTACTCGATGACCTCGCGCACGAGGATCTCCGGCACCGAGGCGCCACTGGTCAGGCCCACGGTGCGGGCGCCGTCGAACCAGGCGTCGTCGATCTCGCGGGCGTAGTCCACGCGGTAGGCCGCCGGGGCCCCGGCCTCCAGGGCCACCTCTTTGAGGCGCACCGAGTTGGAGGAGTTCCCCGAGCCCACCACGAGCATCACGTCGGCATGCGGCGCGATCGCCTTGACCGCGGCCTGCCGGTTCTGGGTCGCGTAGCAGATGTTGTCCGTGGGCGGGTCGATCAGTTCCGGGAAGCGCTCGCGCAGGAGGCGCACCGTCTCCAGCGTCTCGTCCACCGAGAGCGTGGTCTGACTGATCCAGGCGACCTTCGAGGGGTCGCGCACGACGACGCGCTCCACCTCCTCGGGGCCATTGACCACCTGGATGCGCTCGGGCGCCTCGCCCTGCGTGCCCTCGACCTCCTCGTGGCCCGCGTGGCCCACGAGGATGATGTCGTAGTCGTCACCCGCGAAGCGCACCGCCTGCTTGTGGACCTTGGTCACCAGGGGGCAGGTCGCGTCGATCGTCTGGAGGTGGCGGGCCGCGGCCTGCTCATGCACCTCCGGGGCCACGCCGTGGGCGGAGAAGACGACCCGCGCGCCCTCGGGCACCTCATCGGTCTCGGAGACGAAGATCGCTCCGCGCTTGGTCAGGGCCTCCACGACGTACTTGTTGTGGACGATCTCTTTGCGCACGTAGATCGGCGTCCCGTAGTGGGCCAGGGCCTGCTCGACGGCGTCGACCGCCCGGTCCACCCCGGCGCAGTAGCCGCGCGGCGAGGCGACGAGGATCCTCTTGGCCTCGCCCGCGGGCGGGATCACGGGGGCAGTGGAGGGCACGGGGGAATCTGTCACGGACTCACTGTGCCACAGCGCCGCCCCGGCCCCCAGGCCGGACCGTGGCACAGTGGTGCATGTGACACAGCCCCCCACACCGGGCCAGGCCCGGCCGCTCGCCCGCCTCGCCCGCGAGACCACCGCGGAGAACCCATGGCCCCTGCGCCTGCTGGCCGCGAAGATCGAGGAGTACGTCTCCAGGATGACGCAGGTGTGGGTGGAGGGCCAGGTGGTCCAGCTCAGCCGCCGCCCCGGCGCCGGCATGCAGTTCCTCACCCTGCGGGACACCGATGCCGACGTCTCCATCTCCGTGTCCCTCTACACGCGCACCCTGGCGGCCATCGACCGCGCCCTGCCCGAGCCCCTGGACTCCGGTGCCCGCGTGGTGGTCCAGGGCCGCCCCACGTACTGGACCAAGCGCGGCACGCTCCAGCTCCTGGCCGAGGACATCCGGCTCGTCGGGGTCGGGGACCTCCTGGCTCGCATCGAGCAGCTGCGCCGGATCCTGGCGGCCGAGGGCCTGTTCGACGCCGAGCGCAAGCACCCCCTGCCCTTCCTCCCCCGGCGGGTCGGACTCGTCTGCGGGCGCGGCGCCAAGGCCGAGGACGACGTCATCGTCAACGCGCGCCTGCGCTGGCCGGGCCTGCCGTTCGAGATCCGCGAGGTCGCCGTGCAGGGCGCCGGCGCCGTGCGGGAGGTGACCGCCGCGATCCGCGAGCTCGACGCGATGGAGGGGATCGACGTCATCGTCGTGGCGCGCGGCGGAGGCGCCGTCGAGGACCTGCTCCCCTTCTCCGACGAGGGGCTCGTGCGCGCGGCCGCCGCGGCCCGCACCCCGTTGGTCTCCGCCATCGGGCACGAGACCGACTGCCCGCTGCTCGACCTCGTGGCCGATTACCGCGCCTCCACCCCCACCGACGCCGCCCGCAGGATCGTGCCCGACCTCGCCCAGGAGACCGTCGGTCTGGACAACGCGCGCGCCCGCCTGCGGGAGATCCTCGCCCAGCGGCTCGACGCCGAGCAGCGGGGGCTCGATCAAGTGCGCGCCCGACCGATCATGACCGACCCCTCCGTCATCATCCGCGACCGCGTCACCGAGCTCGACGCCGCCCGCGAGCGCATCCGCCGCGGCCTGGACCACGCGCTCTCCCTGGCCGCCTCGGATCTGCGAGCCGAGCGGGCGCGCCTGACGGCGCTGTCCCCGCAGGGAGTGCTGGATCGCGGCTACACGATCCTGCGCCGCCCCGGGGGCGCCGTCATCACGAGCGCGGAGGATGTCAAGAAGGGCGATCTCATCGAGGGGATCCTCGCCTCCGGGCGGCTCGTCGCCCAGGTGGTGGGGGCCACGAAGCCCGCCTCGCAGCTCCCCGCGGCTGACTGAGACACCGGGGCCGGCGCCCCGCCAGGCCGCGCCCGGGGGCGGTGCCCCGAGCCGCGTTGCGGATCCGCCCGCCGCCCCGCCGACTCAGGCCATGGGGACGAGCCTGTCGCCATAGGCGGGCCCGACCTCCCACGCCTCGATCCGGGCGCCCTCCAGCCCGCTCCTGATGACGACGGCGTCGTCGCCGGGGTCCGATCCCACGCGCGCCGAGAGAGGCTGACCGTTGACGAAGACCTCCAGCGAGGAGCGGTCGATGAGGATCCGCATGTCGATCGCCCCGTCGCCGCCGAGCGGGACCTCCCCCGCCAGGAGGCGGGTATCGGTGAGGATGATGGGGCTGCCGGGGACGGCGGAGGCGGAGCGGTCCACCTCCAGCCAGCCCGCCCAGGCCTCCTGGCCCACCGCGCCGGGCGCGATCCCGCGGGCCGGGCGACGCCGCACGGTGATGCGGGTGCGGCGCTCGCCGTCGTCGGAGGCCAGCGCGTCGATGACGAGCGGGGCGTCCCCGAGCCGGCCGCTGAGACCGATGTCGAGGCTGCGGCCGCGGGCGACGAGCCCCGTCGCCCTCTCGTCCTCGGCATGGGCCACCTGCCGGCCCCGCAGGCGCTCGAGCTCGGCGATCGGCCGATACCGGAGCGTGCCGTCCTCGGCGAGGCCCACCTCGCGGGGGATCGACATCGAGCCGGACCAACCGGCGGCCATGGCCCGCTCCTTGTCGAGGGCCGACTGCATCCAGCCGATCATGATCCGCCGCCCGTCGGGCAGGAGCGTGGACTGGGGCGCGTAGAAGTAGTTCTCGCCGAGATCCTGGCTCCCCACCAGCCCGATCTCCATCCGAGCACCATGGCGGGCACCGGTCATCCACACGCTGCGCAGCGTGCGGCCGGCATCCCAGGGGCACACGAGCAGCACGTCCACGGGGCTGCCATCGGCGGACTCGAGGGTGATGAGCTCGGGGCACTCCCACACTGTGGCGGTGGCGCGCACGCCGTCGCACTCCCCATCGCCGACGGCGAGCACGCCCTCCCAGCGCCAGTGGAGGAGATCGGTGGAGGAGTAGGCCAGGGCCGCGCCGCCCAGGCCCGGCAGCCCTGAGCCCATGATCTGCCACCAGCGACCGTCCTCGTGCCAGACCGAGTGATCGCGCATCTCCAGCACATCGAGGCCCGGCGGCGGGCCGGCGATGAGGGCGCCGGGCTCCTTGTTCCAGGAGACGAGGTCGGGATCGGAGGCATCACCCCTGGCCAGGCGGCATACCTGGGTGGGCTGGGCGGCGTTGCCGGAGTAGACGGCGGTGGGAGCGCCGTTGTCGTTCACGATGACGCCGGACCAGCAGCCGTGCGAGTCGGGGCCGATCTCGTCGGGGGAGAGGGCGATCGGCAGGTCTCGCCAGGTGACGAGGTCCTCGGAGACCTGGTGGCCCCAGTGGATGCGGTCGTGGACGGGGGCGGCCGGGTTGGCCTGGTAGAAGAGGTGGAGGCGCGGGGAGCCATCGGGGCCCGGCCAGAGGCTCAGGCCGTTCGGGTCGTTGAGCCAGCCGTAGGGCGCGGTCACGTGCCAGCGGGGCCTGGCGGGGTCGGCGCCGGCGCGCGCGGCGAGGACGGCAGGATCCTCGTAACGGCGCGGCGCGGGGCGCGCGGGCCAGGTGGTGGGCCCGGCGGCCAGGGGCGCGCCGGGGGCGGGGATCGCGGGCGCAGGACGGGCGGGTCCGGCAGCGGCATCGTTGATCATGGGCCTGAAGTCCCTTCTCCGGTGAGGCCGGGCGAGCGCCCGGTCCATCATCGCCCAAGGATCGCATCGCGCGGGCCCTCGAGCGCCCCGATCCGCCACCACTTCTCCGCGATGCCGCGCCGTGGGGCCCGGTGGCGTGCGAGAATCGCGCCATGAGCCTGAGCCCCGACTCCCCCGCCTCCGCCACAGGCGACAACGACGACGTCGCCGCGCTGTCCTATGAGCAGGCCCGCGAGGAGCTGGTCGGCGTCGTCCAGCGCCTGGAGGCCGGCCAGGTCCCGCTGGAGGACGCGCTGTCCCTGTGGGAGCGCGGCGAGGCGCTGGCCGCCCGTTGCCAGGCCTGGCTCGACGACGCCCGCGCCCGGCTGGCCGCCGTCGCCTCCCCGGATCAGGACCAGGGCTGATCCCCGGCCCACCAACCGCCTCCACTGGAGCGAAGGAGCCCCATCATGACCAACACGACCGCCGAGAACATCACCGCCCCCGCCGCTCCCGGCCCCGCCGGGACCGCGCTCGTCATCGGGGAGGCACTGGTCGACGTCGTCATCCACCCCGGCGCCGAGCCGGTGGACATCCCCGGCGGCTCGCCGGCGAACGTGGCGCTCGGCCTGGCGCGCCTCGGCCGCGACGCCGAGCTCGACTGCTGGATCGCCGATGACGAGCGCGGCCGCGCGATCCGCTCGCACCTGGTCTCCAACGGCGTGCGCATCACCCCGGGCTCGGACGGCGCCGAGCGCACCTCCACCGCCCAGGCGACCATCGGCGAGGACCGGGCCGCCACCTACGTCTTCGACCTCGACTGGAACCCGCCCTACCCCGCTCCCGCCGAGGCCCCGGTCCTGGTCCACACGGGCTCGATCGCGGCGATCCTGGAGCCGGGCGCGCGGACGGTCGAGCAGGTCCTGCGGGACTTCCGGGCCTCGGCGACCGTCTGCTACGACCCCAACGCCCGCCCCCAGCTCATGGGCGAGCCCGGCGAGGCGCGCGCGATCGTGGAGCGCCTCGTGGCCCTGGCCGACCTGGTCAAGTGCTCCGATGAGGATGTGGCCTGGTTCTACGGCATCGATGAGGGCGACGACGCCGCTCTCGAGGGCGTTCTCGAGGGCTGGCTCCGGATGGGGCCGGCGATCGTCGTCGTCACCCGCGGCAAGCGGGGGGCGCTGGCGCTGACGTCCTCGGGGCTGCGCCTGGAGGTGCCAGCGGACCCGAGCGTCATCGTGGCGGACACGGTGGGCGCGGGCGACTCCTTCATGGGAGGCCTGGAGGACGGCCTGTGGTCCGAGGGGCTCGTGGGGGCCCAGCGGCGCGAGGCCCTGCGCGCGATCGACGCCGCAGCCCTGGAGCGCGTGGTCCGCCACGCCTCGCGCATCGCGGACATCACCGTCTCCCGGGCCGGCGCCAACCCGCCCACCCGCGCCGAGCTCGCCTGAGCCCCCTCCTCCCGCGCGGTCGTACCGGGCGGGAGGAGCGCGGTGAGCGGCCACGAGGAATCCCCGGGGACCCCGGGCCCCGTCGTCGACAGCACCTGTGAGCCGTCTCGGGCATCCTCCAGCCGTCGGCTTCCAAGTGAGTACCGCCCGCCGCCCCGGATCCGCCCGGCGGGCCAGCGCCCTCAGCTCCCTCAGCGCCCCATGCGACGCTGCCGCCCGGCGTAATCGCGCAGGGCGCGCAGGAAGTCGACCCTCCGGAAGGCCGGCCAGTTGACCTCGCAGAAGTAGAACTCGGAGTGGACCGACTGCCATAGCAGGAATCCCGACAGGCGCTGCTCGCCGGAGGTCCGGATGAGCAGGTCGGGGTCGGGCTGGCCCTTGGTGTAGAGGTGGTCGGTGATGTCCTCCTCCCTGAGGGAGGAGGCCACCTCCTCCAGGCTCGCCCCGGCGGCGGCGCGCTCGCGCAGGATCTCGCGGACGGCGTCGGCGATCTCCTGACGCCCCCCGTAGCCGACGGCGATGTTGACCTCCATCCGCTCATCGGGCCGCCCGGCCTCGCCCTGCTCCTCAGTGGTGGCGACGGCCTCGCGCAGGCGGCCGGCCACCTCGGCGGGCAGGAGGCCGACGGCGCCCACGAGGCGCAGCCGCCACCGGTGAGTGCCCGCTAGGTCCTCCACGGCCTGGGCGATGATGTCGAGCAGGGGGGCGAGCTCGGCGGGATCGCGGGAGAGATTGTCAGTGCTCAGCAGCCACAGGGTGACGACGGTGACACCGGCGTCCTCCGCCCAGCCGAGGAACTCCTCGATCTTGTCCGCTCCGCGCTTGTGCCCTTGGGAGGCGCCGATGCCCAGCGCCTTGGCCCAGCGGCGATTGCCGTCGAGGATGACGCCGACGTGGCGGGGCGCGCGGGAGGAGTCGAGGCGCGTGGACAGGCGGCGCTCATAGAGCTGGTAGAGGAAGCCGTCCGCCATGTCTCTCCTTCGCACGTGCGCGGGCCCGGCTGGGCGATGGCCCGGGCTGTGCCGCAGGACCAACGGTATCGCGCGCGGCGCCGGTGGGCGGTGGTCCTTCCTCCCCACTCGAACCTACGGTACCGTAGGTTCGGGCGCCGCCCCCCCTGAGCTCGCCATCGGCGCCCGCCAGGAGGTTCAATGCGCACCGACGCAGATCCGCGCCGCGACGAGGAGCGGGCCGCCCCCGGCCAGGAGCAGGACCCCGGCCGCCAGGGCCCGCGGGCGCTGGCCAGGCTCAAGCCCGTCAAGCCGCGGCTGCGCGGCTGGATCCACGCCATCACCGCCCCGCTGACCCTGGCGGCCTGCATCGTCCTGACCGTCCTGGCCGGCAGCGCCGCACTGAGATGGGCCAGCGCCGTGTACCTGGTGTGCTCACTGCTGCTGTTCGCCAACTCGGGCCTGTACCACCTGGGCAATGGCCATTTCCCACGCACTGTCTCCGGGGCACTGCAGCGCATCGACCATGCCAATATCTATCTCCTCATCGCCGGGACCTACACGCCCCTATCAGTGGCGCTGCTCGACTCGGCGACGGCGCGCCTGGTGCTCGGCATCGTCTGGGGAGGGGCGGCGGCCGGGATCGCCATGTCCCTGGCGTGGCCGGGGGCTCCGCGCTGGCTGAGGACTTCGCTGTACATCGTGCTGGGCTGGGTGGCGATCTGGTTCCTGCCGGCGTTCTGGCGCTCCGGAGGGCCCGCGATCGTGTGGCTGCTCATGGCCGGGGGCCTGGTCTACACGGTCGGCGCGATCGTCTACGCGCGCAAGCGCCCCGACCCCCTCCCCCGCTGGTTCGGCTTCCACGAGGTGTTCCACACCTGCACGGTGGCGGCCTGGGCCTGCCACGCCGTGGCCTGCTACATCGCGATTCTCAGCTGACCCCAGTCAGGCCGGGAGCACGAGATGCCCCGGTCACCGCCAGGTGCGGTGCGCATCCACTGGCACCACCCGCACCCACCAGCACGGGCAGCACGCACCACTGGGCGCGGACGGCACCACTCGGCGCGGAAAGCGCCAGTCGATGAGCCGCCACCACCGGCCCCACGAGTCGCGGGGCCGGCCGGAAGCGCGGTTTCCAGGCCGGTCTCAGGCCAACGGATGTAGACTCGCCCCTTATACGAACGACCCCGAGCGCCGACGGTGCGCATCGGGGTTGTTGCCGAGACACCGTCGCAGGCATATCACTGACCACCACATCGAGGAGTACCCCCATGGCCGCGGATACCGAGAAGCAGGGAACCTGGCTGACGCAGGAGGCCTTCGACCGCCTGAGCGCCGAGCTCGAGCACCGTAAGGGCGAGGAGCGCAAGGAGATCGCGCAGCGCGTCGAGGCGGCCCGTCAGGAGGGGGACCTGCGTGAGAACGCCGGCTATCACGCCGCACGCGAGGAGGCCGCCCTCAACGAGGCCCGCATCATCGCCCTGACCGAGACGCTGGAGAACGCCCGGATCGGCGAGGCCGCCGACGACGGCACCGTCTCCGCGGGCACGATCGTCACCGCGAAGGTCGCCGGGAAGGAGCAGCGCTTCGCCCTGGGCGGGCAGGAGATCGCCGAGGACGTCCCCGAGGGAGTCAAGGTCTTCTCCCCCGACGCCCCGCTCGGCCAGGCCCTCATGGGGCACTCCGCGGGTGAGAAGGTCTCCTACGACGCCCCGAACGGCAAGACGATCACCGCGGAGATCCTCAAGGTCAGTCGCGTCTGAGACCGTGCCGACCCGCATTCCCGCACCTCGCCTTGAGCGAAGGGCGCGGAAATGGGGCGGCCCTGCCCACAGCGGGGCGGTAGCGTTCTCCTATGAACGCACCGTCCCGCAATCACGTTATCCCCGGTCGCGAGGAGCCCGTGCTCCCCGAGCCCGGCAACCACGTCGTCCTCGGCGCTCCCCTGACAGGCCCCTGGCCCAAGGGCACCGAGGTCATCTACCTCGCGGGCGGCTGCTTCTGGGGCGTGGAGCGGATCATGTGGCGCCAGCCCGGCGTCGTCGCCACCTCCGTGGGCTACATGGGCGGCACCACGCCCAACCCCACCTACCAGGAGGTCTGCACGGCCCGGACCGGGCACGCCGAGACGGTGCTCGTCGCCTACAACCCGGTGGTCGCGGGGCGCGGCGGGGAGGCGCTGCTGCGCGCCTTCTGGGAGAACCACGACTCCACCCGGCTCAACCGCCATGGCAACGACATCGGCCCCCAGTACCGGTCAGCCGTCTGGACCACGACGCCCGAGCAGTACGCGGTGGCCACGGCCACCCTCAAGGCGTTCCAGAGCGAGTTGGCCCGGCTCGGGCTGGGCCGGTCCGTGACGACGATCGATCCGGCGTCGATGCAGTACGCGGAGTTCGGCGGCCCCTACTACCTGGCGGAGGACTACCACCAGGGCTACCTGGAGAAGAACCCGGGCGGCTACTGCAATCACGGGCCCAACGGCGTCACCTGTCCCGTGGGGGTCGCGAACCTGCCCTCGCAGGTGGACGTCCTGCCTCCTCAGCAGGTTTGAGCAGGAGAAGTGGCGAGGTTTGAGGATTCCTTTTTCTGACGCCTAGTCGTATCCCGGATAGTCGCAGGTCGGAGCGATACGCGCTCGCTACCCGCTCGCACTCGGGCGGATTCGACCCCAGGCAATCCTCAAAGCTCGCCATTCCCGGCGAGCAGGGGCGCCGACTCAGGCGCCGGTGGCGAGGCGCCAGGCAACGAGGAGCATGACAACGCCGACGAGCGCGTCGACGATTCTCCAGGTGCGGGGGCTCGCGAGCAGCCCGGACAGCGCCCGCGCCCCGAGTCCGAGCCCGGTGAACCAGATGACGGAGGCGAGGGTGGCGCCCGCTGCCGCCCACCAGCGATCGGGGCCGAAGTGGTTGGTGACCGTGCCGAGCATGAGCACGGTGTCGAGGTACACATGGGGGTTGAGCCAGGTCAGGGCGAGCGTCGTGATGGCGACTGAGCCCGCGCCCCGCGAGGAGGCCTCCTCCAGGCCACCGGGCCGCAGCGCCGAGCGGAAGGAGTTGATCGCGAAGAGGACCAGGTAGGCCACCCCGCCCCAGCGCAGGGCCTGGAGCACCCACGGCGCCAGCGAGGAGACCGCGCGGATCGCGCCGGTGCCCACGGCGATGAGGATGGCGTCGGACAGGGCGCAGATGAGGATGACCAGCCCGATGTGCTCACGGCGCACCCCCTGGCGCAGCACCCAGGCGTTCTGGGCGCCGATGGCCATGATGAGCCCCAATCCGGTGCCTAATCCGGTCAGTGCGGGCGCGAGCGAGACGGGCGGTCCTGTCATGCTCCCGAACCATAGGCGGGATTCGGCCCGGACCGCCGCGCCGTCCCAGTCGTGGGAGGATGCGCTCCATGAGCGATGACAGGTACTCGGGCAGGGACGGCGGCTACGCCAGGCGCGGTGGCGGCGGCTATCGGGGCGGGCACCGCGGCGGCCGCGATGGCCGCGATGGCCGCAGCAGGGGCGGCTCCGGCTATCGCGACGGCGGGCGCCGCCGCTATGACGATGAGCCGCGCGACGGGGAGCTGAGCGACCTCGTCGGCCACCTCCACGCCCTGGATGGGCGCGCCTATCCGGCCTACCGGGCGATCGTCGGGCGCTACCTGGCGCCCGAGGGATGGACGCTCCACATCGACCGGGTCCAGGCCGACCCCTACGCCCCACCGACGCGCATCCGGGTCACCGCGCCCGCCTCCCTGCCCTCGCTGGCACTCCTGGCGCGCGAGGGCCTGCTGACGACGGCGGACCGCCGCCTCGCGCTCGCCGACTTCCTCACTCGCGAGATCCACGCGGGATTCAAGGGCACCGCCCTGTCCATCGCCGCGCCCGGCCAGGAGATCCTGGAGCGCTCGGCCGTGCTCCTCATCCCGGTCGCGGGCAGCGCCGAGGACGCTGACGGCACCAGCGGCCCCGGCGGCACCACCGGCTCCGATGACGCCGGGGCGTGGACCATCGAGGTGCGCGCCCGCATGGCGCTTCCCGCCCAGGGCCGCTCCATCCAGGGCCGCGAGGCCGCCAGGATCGTCGGCCGGGACCTCACCCGCGAGATCGGAACGGCCCTGGACCTGGCGGGCGAGCGGGCCGAGCGGCTCCTCGCCCACGTGGAGGCCCTGGAGGACCACAGGGCCCTCACCGAGGCGGTCCGCGAGGCGGGCTGGGTCTCCTTCCTCGCCGACGGCTCCCTCCTGCCGCGCCGCTCGGGGGTCAGCGACGAGCCGCTGCGCTCGGGGGGAATCGCCCTGCGGGCCCCGGAGTCGCTGGCGGCCACCGTGGAGCTCCCGCATGCCGGGAAGATCCGCGGGACGGCCGTGCCGGCGGGCGTGACGGTCATCGTCGGCGGCGGCTACCACGGCAAGTCCACCCTGCTGGCGGCCATTGAGAGGGGCGTCTACCCGCATGTGCCGGGCGATGGGCGCGAGCTCGTGTCCACCGCCCCCGACGCCGTCAAGGTGCGGGCCGCCGATGGCCGGGCGGTCACGGGCGTCGATCTCACGCCCTTCATCTCCCACCTGCCCGCGGGCCGGGACACCGCGGCCTTCACCACCCGCAACGCCTCCGGCTCGACATCGCAGGCTGCCGCGATCGTCGAGGCCATCGAGGTGGGGGCGACGGCGCTGCTCCTCGACGAGGACACCTCGGCCACGAACCTGCTCATCCGCGACGCGCGCATGCGCTCGCTCGTGGCCGCCGAGCGCGAGCCGATCACCCCGCTGGTGGACCGGGTGGGAGCACTCTCCTCACGCCTGGGCGTCTCCACGGTCATGGTCATGGGCGGCTCCGGGGACTACCTGGATGTGGCCGACCACGTCCTCCTCCTGGACGCCTATGAGTTGCGCGACGCCACGGAGCAGGCTCGGGCCGTCGTCGCCGATCAACCCCGGGAGGGGACGGCGCTGGAGGACTTCCCGCTCGGCCCCGGCCGCATCCCGGCACCCGCTCCGGCGCGCACCCGGCGCGGCCCGATCCGCACCCGGGCGCGGGGAATCGACTCGCTCACCCTGGACCGCGAGGAGATCGACGTCTCGGATGTGGCCGGGATCGTGGACCCGGGTCAGGCCGAGGCGACGGCCCACGCCCTGCGCGCCCTGCTGGAGCAGCGCTTCGACGCCGCCTCCACGCTGCGCGAGTGCCTCGATGACCTGGAGGCCCTGATCGACGACGAGGGCCTGGACGCGCTCGACGAGGGCGGGGCGTTCCTCGCGCGCCCCCGGATGGTGGACGTGGCGGCGGCCGTCAACCGCTATCGGCCGCTGGAGGTGGGGTAGCCCTCGAGAGCGGCCGCGGAGCCCGGGACCGTGACGGTCCCGGGCTCCGCGGCTGTTCGGCCGGCGGCGCCCCCCGTGCGACGGGGGCGCTCAGCGCAGGGATGCCAGGGCCTTGTCCTGAGCGACGATCGCCTCGACGAGCGCGGCGACCTCACCGTCGTGGAAGGCGGCGGGAGCGAAGGCGCCGCCGGGGAAGTCCGTGGCCAGGTGCAGGTTGACCTGGGCGCTGACGACGCCGGTGGTGAAGTTGGCCAGGATGGCGCGCAGATGCTCGATCTGACGGTGGCCGGCGGAGTAGGAGTAGCCGACGAGGCCGACGGCGCGGTTGGCGAGCACGGAGGGGGTGATGAAGTCGATGGCGTTCTTCAGGCCGCCGGGGACCGAGTGGTTGTACTCGGGGCTGACGATGATGAAGGCGTCGAATCCGGCGAGGGCCTCGTTCCAGGCGACGGCGGCCGGGTCCTTGGCCGGGGCCGCCATGGGGGGCAGCTCCTCGGCGAAGATGGGCAGGTTGAAGGCGGCCAGGTCGAGGATCTCGGCCTGAACCCCCTCGACCCCATTGGCCTTGGAGGCGACCCATTCGGCCACGGAGGCCCCAGCGCGGTTGGGACGGACGGATCCGAGGATGACGGCGATCTTGGTCATGGCAACTCCTGAGATATCGGCGGACAGCACATCGTTGGTGCTTGAATACTAAATCATTCTAGGCCTTAGTTCCCACTACGGAAGCCATCGGGACCATGACTCGCGACACAGCCGCGAGGCCGGGGCGATCGGACCGCCGCGAGCGCCCCGGCCGAAGGCGTCCCGAGCCCCGGACGCGCGAACGCCTCTCGCGCGGACCAACATGCGTTGATCCGCGCGAGAGGCGCAACGCCCAGGGAGGCGCCGTCGCAGCGCTTCGCCCGCGCGTCAGGTCACCGGGCTCAGCGCGTGTGATGCGTCAGGGACAGCCAGGGCGCATCAGTTCGTGGCGGCGACGATCGCCTTGACCATCGCCGGGACCTCACCCTCATGGAAGGCCGCCGGGGTGAAGGCGCCGTCGGTCCAGTCGGTCGCGATGTGCAGGGCGACATGCGGGCCGACGACGAAGGAGTTGAAGGAGCCCAGGACCTGGCGCAGGTGCTCGATGGCGCGCAGGCCGAGCTGGTAGGAGTAGCCGACCATGCCGATGGCTTTGCCCTCGAGGACGGAGGGGACGAGGTAGTCGATGGCGTTCTTCAGGGAACCGGGGATCGAGTGGTCGTACTCGGGGGTCACGAAGATGACGGCGTCGTAGGAGCCGAGCCGCTCATTCCAGGCCACTCCGGCGGGGTCCTTGGGCATGGCGATGGCCGGCGGGAGCTCCTCGACGAAGAAGGGGAGGTTGAAGTCGGTCAGGTGAAGGACCTCGGCCTCGACGCCCTCGACCAGGTTGGACTGGGCGGCGACCCAGTCGGAGACGGCGGCGCCGGCTGAGGTGGGGCGGACGGAGCCGTGAACGACGGCGATACGGGTGGTCATGAGGGACTCCTTGCAGGAATTGCGAGTGTTTAAAGCATCAGCCAATAAGACTGACGCCATCTAGTTGATACGTGAATCAGTTTAGTGGCCGGGCTCCACTTGTCAAAGCCTCATCGCATGGCACAAGGACCACATATAGGCTTGTCATGATCCACATATCTCGAGATGCTCCGGTTCGGCGCCCTGCTGAGGAGGGCTCCTCCGAGGACGCGCACTTCCAGCCTAGCGTCGTCCGCATGAGCACAGTGAGACCAGCACGACACCATTCCCGTCCCTCCCCCCGATCATCGCGCTCGCGGCGGGCGGCGAGCACCGCCGCCCGCGCCTCCTTCCGCCAGGCGCCCCATTCCTCCCCGCCCGATCCGTTCCTGCCCGACCTGTCCGTCCGCGACGCCGACTGGCTGCGCGCGGAGATGCTGCACCAGGTCTGCCTGCGCTTCCCCGGGAGCAGGCTCGATTCGCCCGTCTCGCTGCGCACGCCCCAGGGAGCGAGGCTCGTTCTGCATCGCATCGCGGCATGCCTGGCCCGCACGGAGCGGGATCTGTGGGAGGAGACCGTGGGGCACCACATCAGCGGGCTCATGACCGCCGTGCGCCCCGACGGCGCGCCGCGCGAACTCGAGGACTACTCGGATGAGGAGATACTGGGGGCCCTGCGGCTGCGCCTGGTGCCGCCGAGCAGGGATATCCCCGCCGAGGCCGATGAACCGGAGATCGCCCCGGGCCTGCGCCTGACCCGCGTCATGGACATCGGCGGGCTCCTGGTCTCCCAGCCCTCGGCCCGTCTCTACGAGCGACTGGGCGAGGAGCGCGTGGACGCCGCCGCCGTCGCCAATGCCCGCATCGTCCTGGACCGGGCGGAGCACGTGGACACCGGCGAGGGCATCCATCTCATCGGCTCGGACTCGATGCTGACGGCGGCGCTGGCGATGAGCCTGACCGAGGTCTGCGAGCAGCGGCACGTCCCGCATCCGCCCGACGGCTTCGTCCTGTCCCTGCCCGAGCAGGAGTCACTGGGGATCCTGCCCCTGGCCGAGGACGTCGATGAGGCGCATCTCGATGCTCTGCTGACGTGGTCGCTCACTCGGTGGGGGCGCGCGGAGCACCCGCTGTCGGCCCTGCTCTACCACGTGAGCGCCGACGGCGCCTGGTCGCCCCTCATGGCACCGGGGCCCTCCATCGAGCGCCCGCTCATCACCCTGCGGGATCTGCCCGAGCCGATCTGGCGGCACTTCGCCTGGTTCTTCACGCCCTACGACGAGTACCCACCGGACGCCCTGCCCGGATTGGCCTTCGGGCTATGAGCGCGCGCCTGGTCGCACTGGGCGGGCGCGATCCGCACAGGAGACGCCGGCCGTGCCGACCGTGCCGGCGGCGTGGGCCTCAGCGCGCCAGGAAGAAGCCGGCGGCGGGGTCCTCCGTCTCCTCGTGGTAGGCGTAGCCGAGGCGATCCATGTGCTCGCGCAGCTCG
Source organism: Actinomyces denticolens (assembly GCF_002072185.1). Taxonomy (GTDB): domain Bacteria; phylum Actinomycetota; class Actinomycetes; order Actinomycetales; family Actinomycetaceae; genus Actinomyces; species Actinomyces denticolens. The sequence continues at coordinate 7,274 of NZ_MVIW01000008.1, read as the reverse complement.
CGGGCCTCCGCCTCCGGGCTCAGGCCGCTGATGCCCACCTGGAAGGCGCACAGGATGCGGCCGTAGTCGGCGCCGTCGGTACGGTAGTGGAACAGGGTGACGTTCCAGCGGGTGCCGAGCACCTCGAGGAAGTGGACGAGCGCCCCGGGGGATTCGGGGAACTCGAAGCTGAAGAGCCGCTCCGTCAATCCGGCCGGGGCCCGCCCCCCGATCATCGAGCGCACGTGGACCTTGGCGAGCTCGTCGTCGGTGAGGTCGACGACGCCGTATCCGGCCCGCTCCAGATCCGCGACGATCTCGGCGCGCTCCTCGCGCCCCCGGCGCAGCCCCACACCCACGAAGATGCGGGCGGGGCCGGGCTCGAGGGAGCCGTCGGGGCCCGGCGCCGCCCGGTAGTTGAACTCGGTGACGCTGCGCCCGCCGAGGATCCGGGCGAAGCGCAGGAAGGAGCCGCGCTCCTCGGGGATGGTCACGCCCAGGATCGCCTCGCGCTGCTCGCCGATCTCGGCGCGCTCGGAGATGTAGCGCATCTGGTGGAAGTTGAGGTTGGCCCCCGAGACGACGCACGCCAGGCGCTCCCCGGTCAGGCGGTGCTCGGAGGCGTAGCGCTTGAGCCCGGCCAGGGCGACGGCGCCGGAGGGCTCGGAGATGGCGCGCAGGTCCTCGAAGAGGTCCTTGACCGCTGCGGAGACCTCGTCGGAGGAGACGGTGATGACGTCGTCGAGCAGCTCGGAGCACAGCCGGTAGGTCTCATCCCCGATGCGGCGCACGGCCACGCCCTCGGCGAAGAGCCCCACACGGCCGAGGGTGACGGGCGCGCCCTGGGCGAGTGCCGCGGTCAGGCAGGCGGATTCCTCGTGCTCGACGCCGATGACGCGCACGTTCGGCAGGAGCTGCTTGATGAGCACGGCGATGCCGGAGGCCAGGCCGCCGCCGCCGACGGGCACGAAGACGCGGTCGAGCCCGGCGTCCTGCTGGATGATCTCCAGGCCGATGGTCCCCTGGCCGGCGATGACGCGAGGATCGTCGAAGGGGGGCACATAGGTCAGGCCGTCCTCATCGGCCAGGCGCTGGGCCTCGGCCTTGGCGGCGTCGAAGTTGTCGCCGTGGAGGAGCACCTCTCCGCCCAGGGCGGCGACGGCGTCGACCTTGATGCGGGGCGTGACGGTCGGCATGACGATGAGGGCGCGGCAGCCGAGCAGCGCCGCGGACCGGGCGACTCCCTGAGCGTGATTCCCGGCCGAGGCGGTCACCACGCCGCGAGCGCGATCGTCGTCAGAGAGCATGCGCATGCAGGTGTAGGCGCCGCGGATCTTGAAGGAGTGGACCGATTGCAGGTCCTCGCGCTTGGCGGCCACCTCGCAGCCCAGGCGCGCCGAGAGAGCGTCCATGCGCTGCAGGGGCGTGTGCTCGGCGGCCTCGTAGACGGGCGCGCGCAGGATCGCGCGCAAGTACTGGGAGGAGTCCCACGGGGTATCGGTGCCGGCAGGTTCGTTCACACCATCAGCCTAGAGGAGTCGGCTCGCGGCCCCGTCGGCACCACCAGTCCGTGGGCGCCGCGCGGGCGGTCTCCGATTGGCGCGCGTCACCCCGAGTGGTGCCGTTTTCACCCACAGGTGCGTCCTGCCCGCACCTGTGGGTGCGAACAGCACCGGTCAGTGCGGATGGCGCCGATGGATCCCGCCCGCGTCCCGCACCTCACATGCCGAGCTTGGAGAGGTCGCGCACAGCACCGAGGTCGGCGGACGTGGCGAGCATGGCGTAGGCGCGAAGCGCCGCACTCACATGGCGCTGACGCTCCTCGTGCGGAGTCCAGGCGGCCTCGCCCCGGGCCTCCTCGGCGGCGCGGCGCGAGGCGATCTCGTCGTCGGACAGGCGCACGGAGATGGAGCGGGCCGGGATGTCGATGTCGATGATGTCCCCCGTGCGCACGAGCCCGATGAGCCCGCCCGCCGCCGCCTCCGGGGAGACATGGCCGATGCTCAGCCCCGAGGTGCCGCCGGAGAAGCGGCCGTCGGTGAGCAGCGCGCACTCCTTGCCCAGGTGCATCGACTTGATGTACGTCGTCGGGTAGAGCATCTCCTGCATGCCCGGACCGCCGCGGGGGCCCTCTTGGCTGATGACGACGACGTCGCCGGCCTTCACCTTCCCGCCGAGGATCCCCTCGACGGCGGCGTCCTGAGACTCGAAGACCACGGCCGGCCCGGAGAAGGTGAGGATGGAGGCATCCACGCCGGCGGTCTTGACGATGCAGCCCTTGGACGCGATGTTGCCGAAGAGGACCGCCAGGCCGCCGTCGCGCGAATAGGCGTGCTCCAGGTCGCGGATGCAACCGGCCTCGCGGTCCAGGTCGTGGGCCTCCCAGCGCGAGGCCTGGGAGAACATCTCCGTGGTGCGCGCGCCTGCGGGCGCCGCGAGGTAGCGAATCCGGTCCGCCTCGCTCACGGAGGAGCCCGGCGCGCCGTCGTCGCCGGGGCGGGCCAGGTCGAAGGCGGCGAGCTCATCGTCGAGGGTGCCGCGCAGGACCGTGCGCGTGGATGTGTCCAGCAGGCCGGCGCGGTCGAGCTCGCCGAGGATGCCCATGATGCCGCCGGCGCGGTGGACGTCCTCGATGTGGTAGAGGTTCGTCGACGGCGCGACCTTGCACAGGTGCGGGACCCTGCGGGAGAGGCGGTCGATGTCGGCCATGTGGAAATCGACTCCGGCCTCGCGGGCCGCGGCCAGCAGGTGCAGGACCGTGTTCGTGGAGCCGCCCATGGCGATGTCCAGGCTCATGGCGTTCTCGAAGGCGGCCTTGGTGGCGATCGAGCGCGGCAGGACGGTGGCGTCGTCGCCCTCGTAGTAGGCGCGGGTGATCTCGACGATCTGGCGGCCGACGGCGTCGAAGAGCTCGCCGCGATCGGAGTGGGTGGCCAGCAGCGTGCCGTTCATGGGCAGGGCCAGGCCCAGGGCCTCGGTGAGGCAGTTCATGGAGTTGGCGGTGAACATGCCCGAGCAGGAGCCGCAGGTGGGGCAGGCCAGTCGCTCGATGGCGGAGATCGTCTCATCATCCACGGTGGGGTCGGCGGCGTCCATCATGGCGTCGATGAGGTCGAGCTTGCGGGTGGTGCCGTCGGCGGCGGTCATCTTGCCCGACTCCATGGGGCCGCCGGAGACGAAGATCGTGGGGATGTTGAGGCGCAGCGCGGCCATGAGCATGCCGGGGGTGATCTTGTCGCAGTTGGAGATGCACACCAGGGCGTCGGCGCAGTGGGCGCCCACCATGTACTCCACCGAGTCGGCGATGAGATCGCGGGACGGCAGGGAGTAGAGCATGCCGTCGTGGCCCATGGCGATGCCGTCGTCGACGGCGATCGTGTTGAACTCCTTGGCGATGCCGCCGGCGGCCTCGATCCGGCGGGCCACGCGGCGGCCGACGTCGCGCAGGCCCACGTGCCCGGGGACGAACTCGGTGAAGGAGTTGGCGATGGCGATGATAGGCTTGCCGAAGTCGGAGTCCTTGACGCCGGTGGCGCGCCAGAGCGCGCGGGCGCCGGCCATGTTGCGGCCGGATGTGGAGGTGGCGCTGCGGTAGACGGGCATGAGGGCTCCTGTTCTCGGCTCGGCAGGACCGACGACGATGAGGCGATGCCCAGATTAGCGGCCACCATGTCATCTCGATGCGGGTGGCCACTGTGCGGTCGTCGCAGGCGCCTCCCGCATGCCGGGCGCCCACTTCCAGCAGAGCGACACGCACGCAGGAGAATATTCCTCGCCGCCAGGATCCGCATGATTCCGCGGTTCTGCCGCGTCGAATCCTGCAGCGGATCCTCTCCCATGTGCATCCAGGGGAGTGGTTGCACATGGGAGAGGATCAATCCGTGCGGACTTTCGGTCAGAACCGCGGAATCATGCGGTTGCCGACACCGGCCACACCATCTGAGCGTGCGAAGTGCCCCTCAGGCGTAGTCGGCGATCACGCGGCGGGCGGCGCCGTCGACCGTCATGGTCCCGCCATGCGGCAGGATCCACTGGGGGCGGGTGTGGCCGAAGGGCACGCCGATGCACACGACCGCCTCGGAGCTGTAGAACCTGATGGTCTCGATGACGGCGTCCCTCTGCTCATCGCGCCGTCGTGCCCGGGTGGCGGCGTCCGGGCGGTCGTCCAGGGACGACGCGGGCGGCCTGGCGACGAGGACGGCGCCGGCGGCCTCGAGCAGCCCCCGTTCCCCCAGCGCACGCACCATCATCCTGACCTCGCTCGCAGACGGCAGGAGCTCAGAGGTCTCCAGGAGCACGACCGCACCGTCCAGGGCCTGGGGGTCCGCGGGGAAGCGGCCCGCGGCGAGGACCGCCTGGAGCACCTCCAGGCACCCGCCCCAGGTCGGCCCGGTCACCGCGCGCTCCGGCCCCGCCCACGTCCAGGGCTCGGTGGGCTCGCGCTCCCCGGTCTCGGTCAGTGCCCGGGGGTCGAGCCAGTCGACGCCGTAGTCCTCCGACTCACCGGGCTCGGTGATCTCAAGGGTCTCTCCGGTCAGGAGCGCCGCCCTCAGGGAAGCCAGGTGAACGGGGTCGACTCCCGGGCCCGGCCCCAGGTGGACCTGGGAGGAGCCGCCGTAGAAGCTGGCGATGCCGTTGCCCCACAGCCACTGGTGCAGGTTGGTGTTGTCCGAGTAGCCGAGGAACGGCTTGGGGTCGCGGCGCGCCGCCTCGGCGTCGAGGTGGCGGATGACGGTGATCTGGTCCTCGCCGCCGACGGTGGCCAGGACCGCCCGGATGCTCGGGTCGGCGAAGGCGTCGTTGAGGTCGCGGGCGCGCTCGGCGGGCGAGGCGCCCAACTGGCGTGTGGTCGGGTACTCGACGGGGACCAGGCCGGTCAGGTCGGCCAGGCGCTCCATGGCCTGCTCATGGATCGCAGGGGCGAACCCGGGGGCGGCCAGCGACGGCGACAGGACGGCGATGCGGTCTCCGGGGCGCGCTTTGGCGGGGCGCAGCAGTTCCATGCCTCATGACCTCCTTCATTGATTGGCGCACGCGGCCTTCGCCCCGAGGCCCTACCGGTTAAGAGCTCCCACCGGAGCAGCGGCGCCGATAAGCTGGGGGCCCGCCGCCCCGAGCCCGTTCATCGGTTGGGCCCGTCGGGCGCCGGGGCAATAGCGATCCTCCGTGGTGGCACCAGGGCGTCCGGGGCGCTCTCAGGCGCACCGAACGCCCTGATGGAGCGCTCCGCTGCTCCGAACCGGTCTCGATCGCCGTTTCGACCGGTTTCGGTGACGTTTTCGACCGGTCTCGGCGAAGGAGGGGGCGGGGTCCGGTCCCGGTCACATGACGCCGAGGATCTCCGTGACGAAGACGAGGGTGGCGCCGCCCTTGATGCCGGCCTGCGGCACGCCGCGCTCGCCGTAGCCGAGCTCGGCGGGGATCGACAGCAGGACGCGCGAGCCGACGCGCTGGCCGACGAGACCGTCATCCCAGCCGCGGATCACCATGCCGACGCCGATCTGGAAGCTCAGCGGCTGGCCGCGGTCGTAGGAGTTGTCGAAGACGTCGCCATTCCAGGACTGGCCGAGGTAGTGGGCGACGATGGTGTCCCCGGCCTCGACGACCTGGCCGTCACCGGCGTCGAGCACCTGGACCTGGAGGCCCGCGGGCGCATCAGAGCCGGGGAAGGTGAGGACCGGCTTGGTGCCCTTGGCACCCTCAACAGTGGGCATGTTCGAGTTGATCATGCGCGCCAGCCTACGCGATGAGCCCCGAGCCGCGCTGATCGGAACGTCACCGCTCCATCGGCCGCCCATGCGACGGGGCCGGCCGGGTCATGCCCGGCCGGCCCCGCGCCCCCGCGAACGGGGAGGGCGCTGAGAGGATCAGTCGTCGTAGAAGATCGCCAGGATCCGCAGGATCTCGATGTACAGCCACACGAGGGTGACGACGAGCCCGAAGGCCCCGGCCCATGCGTAGCGGGTGGGCAGGCCGGCCTCGACGCCGCGCTGGATGGACTCGAAGTCCATCGCCAGGCTGAAGGCCGCCATGACGACGGCGAGCAGGCCCACGATGATGCCGACCGGGATGCCCGCGATCTCCAGGGAGCGCAGGCCGAAGGGACCACCGGCGTCGGAGAGCATCATGACGCCGAAGTTGAGCAGGCAGAAGACGAAGTAGCCGCCCATGGCCAGCAGGAGGATCCGCTGCGCCCTGCCGGACAACCGGAAGCCGCCGATCTTGTAGGCGCCGAGCATGACGGCGAACACCGCCACGGAGGCCAGCACCGCCTGGATGACGATCCCGGGGAAGCGCGCCTCCATGACGCCAGAGAAGGCGCCGAGCATGGCGCCCTCACAGGCCGAGTAGGCCAAGATGAGGGCGGGCGAGGGGACCTTCTTGAAGGAGTTGACCAGGCCCAGCACGAGGGCGCCGATCGCCCCTCCGATCATCAGGAGGAAGCCGATGGGGGATGTGGAGTCGTTGGTCGCCATCACCCAGGAGACGGCGCCGACGGCGAGAATGACCGCGAACATCGCGGCCGTGCGCATGATGACGTCGTCATAGGTCATGCGGCCGCGGTCCACGTTGGTGGCGGCCGGGGCCCCGTACTGGGCCTCCATCTGGTCGAGCCGGGTCGGGGTGACCTGGCCGTAGCCCGCCTGCTGGGGAGCGCCGTATCCCACCGGCTGGCCGTACTGCTGGGCCTGGCCGTACTGGCCCGGCTGGTACCCGGGCATTGCGGGGTAGCCGGCGGGGGTGGTCCGGGGCGTCGCGACGGCGGTGCGCGCCCCGCCGTTGAAGGCCGGGTTTCGATCGAAGAAGGGGTTGCTCAAGGGTGTGTCCTTTCTGGACGGGGACTGCCGACGGCGCGGCCCGACTCGGGCCCTCCATCTCAACGCCTCCATCCTGCCGCACATTCCCCTTCCCGGTCGACCGTCATCCCGGGCATGAGTGCCCACCCCGCGTCTCCTCCTCGAGGAGGAGACGCGTCCACCGCGGATCCTGCCCCGCTCCCCCCGCGGGATCATCCCGCACGCCGATGGACCGGCGAGGGCCGTTGACTAGCCTGGTGCCACGCCGTCGGGACTAGCACAGTCACCTCTCCGGTCCCGGCGGCGCCCATAGACCCCATCGGGCCGCGCGAGCCGCACGGCGATCAGCCCCCAACCTAAGGAGCCAGGAACCATGATCGAGGCACGTGGATTGACGAAGCGCTACGGCGACAAGCTCGCCGTGGACAACATCTCCTTCACCGTCGAGCCCGGCACCGTCACCGGATTCCTTGGCCCCAACGGCGCGGGCAAGTCCAC
>NZ_MVIW01000079.1 GCF_002072185.1 Actinomyces denticolens | reverse complement strand
GTGGTGCGGGCGTTGGTCATGGCCTGGGTGAGGCTGGGGGTGGGCGCGGTGGGGGTGGGCGTGTCCTGGCGCAGGAGGCGCAGCATGGTGCGCAGGTCGGACACCGACCGATGCCCCATGACCATCACGTCCTCCAGGGCGCTTTTCACGCGCCGCTTGCGCAGGGGCTCGCCCAGGGCCTGCTGGGCGAGAAGCACCATCTGGGTGTTGGCGCGGGCGAGGGTGTCGTGCAGGTCCCGCGCGATGGCCGTGCGCTGCGCGCCCAGAGCCGCCAGGCGCTCCGCCTCCATCCGCTCCATCTGCGCGCGGAAGTAGAGCAGGGCCATTCCCACGCTCGCCGAACCGCTGAGCATGACCGGCGCCTGGAGGATCGAGTAGGTGCCGGCACCGCCCGCCTGCGCGCGGAGGACGATGTCGAGGCAGGAGACAACCACGATGAGGGCCACTTGGCGGAAGCGCCTGACGGGGATGAGGAGCGCGGGGCTGAGGAATCCCGCTGCCTCGAGGGGGGCCGCGAGCAATGCGTAGGGCGCGATGGCGATCCCCGCGGTCAGGGTGATCGGAACGCCCCAGGGGAGGCGGTCGATGAGGAGGAGGCAGGCGACCGCCAGGATGCTCGTGACGATTGTGAGGCCGTGGAGGTAGGTGACGAGGGAAGTCGCTTGGAACAAGATGAACGTTAACACGACGACCAGGCGCAGGACGCCGCGTGTCTGCGGCTGACCGGGGGTCAGCAGGCGCAGGAACCTCATGAGAAGCCGTTCGCGAGGCCCCGGCGATGCGCCTCGACGACGATCTCCAGCCTGCTCGCGACATTCATCTTCCGCATGATCGCCGAGACGTGGGTCTTCACCGTGGTCTCGGCGACATTGAGGCGGCGGGCGATCTGATGGTTGGAGCGCGCCTGGCACAGGAGCGCGAGGACCTCCTTCTCCCGGTCGGAGAGGTCGAGCTCCTCCGCGGCCTGCGTCTTCGGGGGCTGGCCGGAGATGTAGCGGTCGAGGATCCTGCTCGTGGGGCCCGGGGAGAGGACCTTGCCGCCCTCGTGGATCGTGCGGATCGCGGCGGTCAGCTCGGCCGGGGGCGTCGTCTTGAGGAGGAAGCCGGAGGCGCCCGCGGCCAGCCCCCCGTCGAGGAAGGTGTCATCGTCGAAGGTCGTCAGGATGAGCACGCTCGTGGCCGGGGCGATCTCCCGAATGCGCCGAGTGGCCGTCACCCCGTCGAGGATGGGCATCTGCACATCCATGAGGACCACATCGACGGTGCGCTCGTGGACGATGCTCACCGCGTCCGCGCCGTTCTCCGCCGTGGCGATCACCTCGATCCCGGGCTCGCCCCTCAGGACGCCGGCGATGGCGTCGCGCACGATGGGGTCGTCGTCGACGACGATGATGCGGATCTCACGGTCAGTGGCTGAGGGGGGCATGGCTCGTCTCCAGGGTGAGTGGGAGGGTGAGTGTGAGGGTCCAGTGGTGGTCGGTGGTGGTGTGGGTGAGGGTTCCGTCGAGGGCGGTGGCGCGCTCGTGGAGTCCGATGAGTCCGAGTCCTGAGGTCAGGGCGG
>NZ_MVIW01000078.1 GCF_002072185.1 Actinomyces denticolens | reverse complement strand
GTCGTCACCGTCCAGCGCGAGCTCGGCGTGCCCGTCAAGCTCGTCGGCCTGGGCGAGGGCGCCGACGACCTGGCCCCCTTCGACCCCGAGGGCTTCGTCGACGCCCTCCTCGCCTGAGGCTCCGACGGGCTAGGGATATCCCTACCCGGAGTCGAGGGATTCCCGGATGGTGCGACGCACCCGAGGCCATCTAGCGTGCGTTGTATGATCTTGCGGTCCCAGGCAGCTCCCGGCTCTCCCACCAGCACAGACGTCATCCACCCCCACTCCACCCACCGCGCGGGCGGGCGACTGTGGGGGCTTCAGGCCCTTGTGGGACTGATCTGCTCTGCGTCGTCGGCTGCCAGGTCGTTGCGATCCCCGTGTGGGCCGGGATGGCCTCCTCTCAGGGAGAGGTCCCCACCGCGGTTAGGCCCAGCGACTTCCTCGCCCATCCACTGCCTGCACTGGTGGGGTCCGTGCTCGGAGCGGTGGCGGCCCTGGTTGCGTACCGCACCTTCATGAGGCGCCTGCGCCACGGCGAGGTTCTCGAGCTGTCCACCAGGGGCGCACTGCGCGAGCTTGCGGTGGGGCTAGCAGTCGGCGCAGGGGTCATGGTCGTGTGCTTCGCGCTCCTGGCAGCCATGGGCGTCTACCGGGTCCACGGCCTCGGCTGGCAGCCGGCGGCCGTGGGGGCACTCGCGGTGGGAATTATGGCTGGAGTCGGCGAGGAGCTCTTCGCTCGCGCCACCCTGCTGCGCCTGCTGTCCGCGTGGGTCGGGCCGTGGTGGGCGTTGGCGGCCACCTCGGTGTTCTTCGGTGCTGCTCACCTGCTCAATGACGGCGCCACGCTCATCGGTGTGGTGGCGATCGTCCTGGAGGCCGGTGTCCTGCTGACCGGACGGGTGTGGATGGCGATCGGAGTGCACATCGCCTGGAACGCCGTGCAGGCAGGCCTCTTCGGCTCCACGATCTCAGGTAGCGTTGGCGGTGGCCAGGGCCTTATTCAGGCCACCTGGCATGAGGCGGACCTGCTGACCGGTGGCTCCATGGGGGTTGAGGGGTCCCTCGTGACGATCGCGGTGGGCCTGGCCGCAGGGGCGGCTCTCCTGGCAGCCGCCCGGCGCCGTGGACGCCTGACCTGAAGGCGGTTGTGCAGACAGTACGTGCGGTCATGACAGTCATGCCAGCTGCGGTCCAGTCCCGGGCCCGCAGGGTCTCCACCGCGGAGCGGCCCAGCAGCGCGGAGGACGCGACGATGGCGAGCGCGATGACCAGCAGCGTCGCCGCCCCCAGCGCGCCGAGCTCTCCCCAGGGGCCTCCCCGGGCCACCTGGGCCGCCGGTACGGTCCTGTCCCAGGTGATATAGCCGATGATCTGCACTGCGACGGCAATGATCGCGCCCAGGAGCGTCGTCGTCACCGCGTGGATCACCCCCTCCAGGGCCTGGGCCGCGCGGACCTGTGCGGGGTGATCGCCGAGTCGTCCCCGCTGATCGACACCCCCACCTCCAATCCGGAGCCCGCGCAGAGCTCGCGCACGGCCGCCGCCAGCCCTCGATCGGTGAGCACGGCGGGGCGCACGGCGCGAACGGTGGCGCGCAGCGACACCAGGGCGGCCTCGGCCTGCTCCTGGGCGCGTTCCACGCGGGCCAGCACCGCGTCGCGCTGCTCCTCATCGCCCACACGCGCCGCAGCGAGCGGTGGAG
>NZ_MVIW01000077.1 GCF_002072185.1 Actinomyces denticolens | reverse complement strand
GTTCCGAGCACCTTGGCCTGGGTGCGCAGCCCGTCCATGAGCTCCATGGTCACCTCGACGCCCAGGTCGGAGGTGAGAAGGGTGTCCTCGATCTCCTCCCAGTCGGACTCGGACAGGTCGCCGCGCGACAGGACGGACAGGATGGCCTTGCCGAAGCCCCCGGAGCCGGCAAGGCGGGCGCGCAGGCGCTGCATGCGCCCGGGGATGGACTCGGGCCGCTCCAGGGTGGCAACGGCGCCGGGGGCCCCGGCGGGCTCCTCGGCCCCGGGCTCCCCACCCGGGGCCCCTTCCTCCTCCCCCGCGTCCGCGGGGCCGGTGGGAGGCAGGGCCTCCTCTCGCCCCAGGGGCTTATGGGCGCTGACCTCGGGGGGGAGCTCGCCGCGACGGCGGCGGCCGGAGACGAGCCAGAGCCCTCCCACCAGGGCGAGGACGGCAAGGACGGCAATCACGATGAGCATCGGGTCCATGCCCCCATCATGCCCGATGCCCCGTGCCCCGTGTCAGCCCCCGGCGCCCGGGTCGCCGTCGGCGCCCCGGGCCCGCGCGAGGCGCTGGGAGACGGCCTGGGTGACGCCGTCGCGCATGGTGATGCCGTAGAGGGCGTCGGCGACCTCCATGGTGCGCTTCTGGTGGGTGATGATGATGAGCTGGCTGGACTCGCGCAACTCGGTGAAGATCTCCAGCAGGCGCCCCAGGTTCGTGTCATCGAGGGCCGCCTCCACCTCGTCCATCACGTAGAAGGGCGAGGGGCGCGCCTTGAAGATCGCGATGAGCAGGGCCACCGCCGCCAGGGATCGCTCCCCGCCGGAGAGCAGCGAGAGGCGCTTGACCTTCTTGCCCGCCGGCCGCGCCTCGATCTCGATGCCCGTGGTGAGCATGTCGCCCGGGTCGGTGAGCACGAGACGGCCCTCGCCGCCGGGGAAGAGGCGGTCGAACACGGAGGTGAACTCACGGGCCGTGTCCTGAAACGCAGCAGTGAAGACCTCCTGCACCCGCGCGTCGATCTCCTCGACGATCCCCAGCAGGTCCGCGCGCGAGCGCTTGAGATCGGCGAGCTGCTCGGCGAGGAAGCGGTGACGCTGCTGCAGCGCGGCGTGCTCCTCGAAGGCCAGGGGGTTGACCTTGCCCAGGCGGGCGAGGTCGCGCTTGGCCCGGGCGAGGCGCTTCTCCTGCTCGGCGCGCGCGTAGGGCCGCCCGGGGCGGGCCACTGGGGCCGGCGGAGCGCCCTGCTCGTCGGCCCCCTCCCCCGGCTCGGGGGCCACCGGCTCAGAGGCGCTCGGCGGCCCCGACGGGGCCGGCGCCGGCTCGACGTCGTCCTCCTCGATCTCGGGGACGGGCATATGCGGCCCGAACTCCTCCACCAGCGGGTCGAGCTCGAGCCCGAGCTCGGTCAGGGCCCGCTCGGCCAGGGCCTCCAGGCGAGTGCGGTGCTCGGCGCGGGCGATCTCCTCGCGGTAGGCGGCGTCGGTGAGCGCGGCGATCTCCTTGGTGAGGCGATCGATCTCATCGCGGACCTCCCGGGTGGCCTCCAGGGACTCGGCGCGCTCGGCCTCGACGGCGGCCCGCCGCTGCGCCGCCTCGGCCGCCCACTCGCGACCCGCCTCGGCGGCCCGCCGCGCCTCATCGCGCACCCGCTGGGCCACCAGGAGCTGCCGCGCCCGCCGCTCCTGAGCGCGCTCGGCGGCGGCCCGGGACTCGCGCTCACGGCGGGCGG
>NZ_MVIW01000075.1 GCF_002072185.1 Actinomyces denticolens | reverse complement strand
CGCCCGGAGCGCTCGCGCTCCTCGGCGGTGCGAAGGGCGAGGCGGGCCTCGGTCTCCGCCGCGCGCGCGGCGGTGGCGGCCTCGGCCGCCTCGCCGAGGCGCGCCCGGGCCGCCTCAATGGCCGCCTCGGCGTCCACCGGCGCCCCGCCCCCGACGGTCCTCTCCCCGCCGTCGGGGGCGCCCTGGCCGGAGGTCTGCTCGAGCTCGGCCAGGGCGGTGGAGGCGGCGGCGAGCTCGGCTGTGCGCTGGGCGATCTCCTCCTCGGCGCGCTCCAGGACCCTCCTGGCGCGCCCCGCCTCCTCGGCGGCCGCGTGAGCCGCGGAGGCCAGGCGGGCCAGCGCCTCGGCCTCGCGGGCGGCCTCGGCGTCGGCGCGGCGCAACTGCTCCAGGGCGGCGCTGAGGTCGTGGCGACGGGCCTCCTCGGCCCGGCGGGCCTCCGCCAGGGCCGCTTCGGCGGCTTCCTGGGCCCGGCGGGCGGTCTCGGCACGACCGGCGGCCTCGTCATGAGCGGCGGCGAGCTCCAGGACACTGGCCGAGCCCCGCCCGCCACCGGCGGCCCATGCGGGGGCGAGCACATCCCCGTCACGGGTGACGATCCGGGCCTCCGGGTCGGCGGCGCGCGCTGCGGCGCCGACCTCGAGATCGGGCACGGCCCACGCCCCGGCGAGGAGGCGATCGAGCGCGGCCTGCAGGCCGGAGCGCTGCGCGGTGCCCGCCTGGATGGTGACCAGGCCCCTGGCGGGAACGGCCCCCTCCACCGGGGGCACGGGTCGAGACCGGTCGATATCGCGATCGAGACCGGGCGCATCCCCCTCCACCGGGGGCGCCGGCTCGTCCGCGGCGCCCCCGCCGCCGTCACCGTCCCGTTCCTGGGCGATGACGAGCCGGATCGCCCCGGCCTCCGCCCTGCGGGCGTGGTCAAGCGCGCCGAGGGCTGCGGCCTCGTCGGCGGCCAGGGCGGCGGCGGCCAGATCCCCGAGGAGCGCGGCGATGGCGTTCTCCCAGCCCTTCTCGATGCTCAGGTGCTCGGGAAGCGGGCCGAGGAGGCCCTGGAGGCCGGCCTCGGCGAGCTCGGCGGTGGCGTCCTCCGCCCGCAGGGACAGCGCCAGGGCGTCGCGGCGCGCGGTCCAGGTGGCCTGCTCGGAGGCCGCCTGGGAGCGGGCCTCGGTCGCGGCGGCCAGGGCGTCGCGCGCCGAGGCGAGGGCCGCCGTCGCCGCCTCATGGCGGGCCGTGGCCTCGACCTGCTCGCCACTGGCGCCCCCGTCGGCCCGCGCGGCCTCGCCGGAGCCGGGAGCGGCCTCCTCCAACGCGCTCTGAGCGGCGGCCCGCCGCTCCTCGGCGGCGGCCAGGGCGGCGCGGGCCTGCTCCCGGGCGGAAGTGGCGGCCTCGTGGCGGGAGCGCGCGGAGGCCAGGCGCCCGCCTGCGCGAGCCACTTTCTCCCGGTGCTCGGCCTGGGAGCGCTGGAGGGCGGCGAGCGCGCTCTCGGCGGTGCTCTGCGCGGCCTCGGCCTCCGACCGCTCCTGGGTGGCGGCGGCCAGGGCGCTGCGGGTCGACTCGATCCGCTCGGCGAGCTCGGCCTCCTCGGCGGCGGCGGCCTCGGCGCGCCGGTCCAGCTCGTCGGGGTCGGTACCGAAGGACGGCTCGGGCGTGTTGGCCAGGCCCCTGACGCGCTCAGCGGCGACGTCGGCGAGTGAGGAGAGCCGTTGAGCGGCGCCGGTGAGCTCCTCCCACACCTCGGTGGCGGCGGCGAGCCGGCGCCCGGTGCCCGCCTCGGCCTCGACGAGCCCGGCCAAGCGGGCCCGAGCGGCCCTCTCGGCCTCCTCGGCGGCGGCGCGGCGCGCGGTGACGGCGGCCGCGTCCTCCTGCCCGGCCTCGAGGAGCTGCTGGGCGGCGACGACATCGTCGGCGAGCAGCCGGGCGGTGGCGTCACGGACCTCGATCTGGATGGTGCGGGCGCGACGGGCGACGGCGGCCTGCTTGGCCAGGGGCCCGAGCTGGCGGTGGAGCTCGTTCGTCAGGTCGGCGACGCGGGCCAGGTCGGCTGCCATGGAGTCGAGCTTGCGCAGGGCGCGCTCCTTGCG
>NZ_MVIW01000074.1 GCF_002072185.1 Actinomyces denticolens | reverse complement strand
GTGGCGCCCGCGGCGCTCGCGGCGCTCGCGGTTGCGGCCGACCACACGCCGCTGGCGGGCGCGCCCGACTCGGGGCGGGCGCGGAGCGGCTCAGTCGCCGGGCCCGCCGCCCTCAGGGGCTCGGTCGGGGCGCCCCCCGGGATGGGCTCCCGCGGGCTCTCGGCGCCATCGAGGCTCTCACTGGCCGTCTCGGGCCGGGGGAGGGACTCGGTCATCGGCTCGGCGAGGGGCTCGGTCGGAGCGCCGTCGACCGACGGGTCAGTCCGGTCATCGGTGCTACTCGTACTGCTGTTCGTGCTGCTGCTCATGGCTGTCTCGTCTCCGTGGATGCGGTCAGTGCGTGGGGGTGGGTGCGGTGGGGCTCGGGGCCGTCGAGCCGGAGGGGCGCGAGGAGGCGGGCGCCGTCGGGCCCGCGGCCGGCGAGGGCGCCGGGGACGATGCGCTCGGCGTCGTGGAGGGGGAGGGCGTGGCCGGGGAGGGGGTCCAGGCGTGGGGGGATTCCTCTATCGTGATGTCCCCGGCGCCGACGCTCGTGTCGATCGTCAGGGCATTGGAGGGGGTCCCCTCGGGGGCCAGGACGGCGTCGATGCGCACGCCGTCGATGGACGCCGCCTCGCCGGGCCCGTCATTGTCGGAGCCCCGCCAGGTGGAGTCGACGCCGCGCCTGTCCTGGACACCCTCGATCTCCCATTCCCGGTCGGCGAGCGCGCTGACCTCGCCCGCTCCGACCCTGGCCCGGATCCGCACCGGTTGATCGCGATCCACGAGGATCCGCAGATCCCCACTTCCGAGGGACACGCGCGCCGTGGTGCCGCTGTGCGCCTGACCGAGGTCCCGCAGGTCGATGACGGCATCGCCGGCGCCGAAGGACCCCAGGTCGACGTCGCCGTTGGAGAGCCGCTCATCAGAAGGGATGATGACGACGTCGTCGGCGACGAGGAGGTCCAGGCCATGGGGTGCGAGAGGGCCGGCGGCGAGCATGGGCAGGGCGATAAGGGCCGCCGGGACGCCCAGGGCGCTCAGCCAGCCACCACGGCGCCCGATCAGCCCGGAGATGAGGACCCCCGCGCCCAGGAGAGCCGTCACCGTGCCGACGACGACAAGCGCGTGGGAGTAGGAGAGCCTGTCCAGCATGTGATGCCGCTCGGCCAGCACCATGCCCGCCAGGGCGAGGAGCAGCAGGCCGCCGACGATGGCGCTCAGCCTGCGCCCGGGACCAGGACGGTGCGGCGGGCGGGGACGGGCGTAGGCGGGGCCGACGCCCTGCGGGCCGTACGAGGGCCCCGGGGCGGGCGCCGACCAGGCGGGACCACTCGCCGCCCCATTGGCCGGCGCGCCCTGATCCGCGTCCCATCCGGGCCGGGGCTGCCCGGCCGGGGCCGACCATGCCCCGTCGGCCACCGGCCGGGCCGACTGCGTGGACCGCTCCGTGCGCTGCTGGCGCTGCGAGCTGATCAGCCAGATGAGCAATCCGATGACGCCGACCGTCCACAGCAGGCCCCAGGTCACGCCCGCCCAGCCGGCGCCGACGACCACGCCCTCGCCCAGGCCCCAGTCGGGGCGGGTCGCCCCGGCGATGACGCAGACGACCGCGCCGAGGAAGCCCGCGCTCATATCACTGCTGAACGCCTGCTGCAGATGGATGCGCCCGTCGCGCTCCTCGGGGAGCAGCGCCCAGGCCAGGCCGTAGGCGAGCAGGCCGAGCCCCATGACGAGGCAGAGGACGGCGACGACGCAGCGCACGAGGATGAGGTCGATGCCGAGGCGCTGGGCCAGGCCCCCGCACACGCCGCCGACGACGCGCTGCTCGGTGCGCACCACGCCGCTGCGGCGCAGGGAGTCGAACAGGCCCGCCATGAAGGGGCGGTGGGGCTGGGCGGGCCCGGCCTGCGGGCCGCCCGGCCCACCGAGAGGATCAGGGGAGGGGTTTCCTGAGGGAGAGGGTGTCGTGCTCATGGCTCCATCCTGGCTCCCGCAGGCCCCGCGATCGATCGGGGGACACCCTGAGCGGACCCTGAATTCTCCCAGGGCATCCCTGGTTCCCCCCTCTCAGGCGTACCCCGAGCCCTCCTGCGTGCCACGATGGCGCCGTGAGCACTACGAGCACCCCTGCCCCCGAGCCCTGGGGGAGGCCCGGCGCCGCCCCGTTCCCGGAGGGAGGCGCCGGACCGGGCTCCCATCACGATCCCCTGCCGGGCGCTCCGGCGGAGCGGTCCCCCCTCCCTCGGCGCCTGCCCCTGCGGAGGCCGGGCCGCTCCCTCCCCGCCCCCGACGCCGGCCGGCGCTCCGGGCGCTGGTTCGGCGGCGTCGCCGCGGGCCTCGGGGCCCACCTGGGGGCCGACCCTCTCCTCATCCGCCTCGCCTTCGTCCTGCTGAGCGTGCAGACGGGGATCGGGCCCATGCTCTACGCGGTGCTGTGGATCTTCGTCCCAGCGGGGGACCCCTGGGCCGAGGCGGCCAGGTCCGCGTCCGCCCTGCCCGCCGACCGCGCCCGCCTCGCCCCGCGCCAGGCGGGCGCCGCGGAAACCGCGCCGCGCGCCGCGGGGCATCCGGCCGACGCGGG
>NZ_MVIW01000073.1 GCF_002072185.1 Actinomyces denticolens | reverse complement strand
CGGGCGGCGTCGATGACGCGGGGGCAGGAGCCGGCGCCGACGGCGCGGGGCCGGCGGCCGCCGGCGATCCCGGCGCGGCCGGGGGCGCTGACGGTGTCGGCGGTGAGGGCGCCGGCCGCCCGGGCGGGCTCTTCGCCGAGCAGACGGGCGCCATCGATGCGGGTGCCCTCAACATCGCCGTGCCCACGGCCGGTATGGCGGCTGGAACCCACGTCATCACCATGACCGCCACGGATCTCGCCGGCAATACGACCACCCTGTCCAGGGCCGTCGTCGTGGACGCCGACGCCGTCATCAACGGGCCGGACTCGGCCACGGTCACCGTCGAGGACGGCGGCCTCGCCGATCAGTCCGCCGTGGCCGCCAAGGTCCTCGCCCTCTACTCCGTGACCGACGACGGCTCGGCCACCGCCTCCGGCGACACGGCGCTGTCGCTGGCGCCGGGCACCGTGCTCGCGCCGGGGAAGAACACCGTGACCCTCGTGGCCACGGATGCCGCGGGCAGGATCGTGACCCGTCAGGTGTCCATCACGGTCTCCATCCCGGAGCAGCCCTCGCCCGGGGGCGACGGCGGCAGCGGCGGTTCGGCCGGCACGGATGGCACGACCGACGGCTCCGGGAGTACCGGCGCGCAGGGGGCCGCGGACGCCCCACCCGCCCGGCCCAGCCAGCCCGGCGAGTTTCCCGCCGTGCCGCCCCGGCCGGGCCAGATGGTCGACGCGGGCGGGCCGCCCTCCGGCCGCCCCCCGATGAACGCGGGCGCCATGGCCGACACCGGCGCCAACACGGCCGCCGCGCTGGGCATGGCGGCGGTGGCGATCCTCGCCGGAGGCGGGCTCATGTGGCGCCGCCGTCGGAGCATGGAGCTGTCGAGCGCTGCCGCTGAGTGAGGCTCATGAGTGAGGCTCTGGCGCGCTGAGCGCCCACTGAGCAGGCATCGCGAGCGGTTGGGGCCGCCGCCCTTGAGAGGGCGGCGGCCCCAACCGTGTGCTCAGTCCTGATGAAGCGTCACCATCGCGCAATATCCGGAAAAATTTTCCTCATCAACGCCTTTCAGGGTAGCATGTATGCATGCTGTTGGCGTTCTCCGTCACCAACTTTCGATGCTTCACGGACGAGGCCGTCCTTGATCTCGTCCGTCCGTCTC
The DNA here is from genome assembly GCF_002072185.1 of Actinomyces denticolens. Lineage (GTDB taxonomy): Bacteria > Actinomycetota > Actinomycetes > Actinomycetales > Actinomycetaceae > Actinomyces > Actinomyces denticolens. The sequence goes on along the minus strand of NZ_MVIW01000073.1, from coordinate 1,712 downwards.
TGAAGACTCTCGTGCCCGGGCATGGCTCCTCCTGGATCCAGGAGACCCAGCGAGCGGCCGCGATCTACGGTGCCAACGCCTCTGGTAAGTCCACCCTGATCGACGCCCTCGAGGCGCTGCACCAGGCCATCGGCGGTGAGCGCGGAATCCTCTACCAGCCGGACAGGTTCAGGCCGGGCGCCTCGGAGACCACCACCTACCGGCTCGAATTCACCGCCGATGACAGGCGCTTCGCCTACACGGTGACGGCTGAGGTCTGGGGTGTCTCGAGCGAGGAGCTGTGGGAGGTCGGCAGGCGGTGGAAGAAGGTCTTCGCCCGGCGTCAGGCGAGCGCGACAGCTCCTTTGGAGATCTTGGCGGGTCCGTCCCTTCGTGGAGCCAATCGTGAGGTCAAGAACCTGACGAGTGCGGATGACCTCTTCCTTGGAGTGGCCTTCCACTACCGCCATGAGACGCTCTTCCCCCTGGTCAAGGAGCTGCGCGCCACCTCCTTCGTCCACCATTCGGATGATGAGAGGCTCGCCCGGATCCGCTGGCTCATGATCCGGCTCGCAGATGATCCCCAGGTGTGGGGCGAGATCAGTGCTGTCCTCTCCCAGATGGCGGACTTGGGCATTCTCCGCGTTGAGCTTGAGGAGCAGGAGATCCCCCCGAAAGTACTCGAGGAGATCCGATCCCTCGCCGAGCGCCGTCAGGGCGAGGACGTCGAGCTTCCTGATGAGCTGCTTCGCCAGCTCCGTCATTCCCTGGTCTTCATCCATCGCGGCCCCGACGGTGCCGAGTGCCGTCTAGGACTCGGTGCTCAGAGTGAGGGCACTCTCACCTGGCTCGCCACCGCCGGTCCGGCCATCCAGACCCTGCGTCAGGGAGGTGTGCTCGTCGTCGATGAGCTCGATGCGAGCCTCCACCCCCATCTCGCCTCCGCGCTCATTGAGATGTTCCAGGATCCGGATCTCAATACGACCGGTGCCCAGATCATCGCCACCACGCATGACACATCGCTGCTGGGCAACACGCCGACCCCCAGGCTCGAGGCCGCCGAGACGTGGTTCTGCGAGAAGGATGATGACGGCTCCTCAAGCATCTACTCGCTTGCTGATTTCACGGATCTTCGCCGGGCCAGCAACAAGGAGAAGCGCTACCTTGTGGGCGCTCTCGGCGGTGTTCCCAGGGTCGATCCCTCAGGTCTGCGCCGCCTCCTCGCAGTTACGGGGGCCTGAGATGGGTCGAGGAAGGCCGTCTCAGAGGCGCGCGCCCCGCTGGCAGCGCCGAGCGATCCTGGTGGTGACGAACGGCCGGCAGACCGAGAAGGCGTACTTGGAGCGCCTCAAACAGGAGGTGGGGCGGTCGACCGCGCTCACGACCCGCTTCATCAACGGAGATCCTCGCACCCTTATCAAGGAACTCTCGGGGGATCGCTCGAACCTCACTGACTTCGACGAGATCTGGATCATCGTCGACCACGACGGCACGGATCGATCCGACTTCTTGCGGGCCTGCGAAAGACTGAGCAAGAAGAAGCGCCCAGTCCACGGCGTCGTCTCAGTCCCCTGCTTCGAGGTGTGGCTCGCCGCGCACTACTGTCAGGTCCGCAACTACCAGGACCAGCATGACGCTCAACGCCACTACGCGCAGATCGCTCGTGTGCGCAAGGGAGGGGAGAAGTTCCTTCCCAAGGACTTCCCGTGGGATGCCATTGCGGACGCCGCCCA
>NZ_MVIW01000072.1 GCF_002072185.1 Actinomyces denticolens | reverse complement strand
GTGGACTTGCCCGCGCCGTTGGGGCCAAGGAATCCGGTGACGGTGCCGGGCTCGACGGTGAAGGAGATGTTGTCCACGGCGAGCTTGTCGCCGTAGCGCTTCGTCAATCCACGTGCCTCAATCATGGGGTGGTCCTTTCTCGCGTGAAGAAGGGAAAGCGCGAGCGGGGCCGACCTTCTTCATTTCCGTGCCTGTCCCTTGAACCTTAAGCAATCCCAGTGCGGCACGGATCGCCCATGTGGGGGAACCGATCGGGGGAGGCGCCACCCCAGGGCTGACGCCGGTCATGCTGTGGTGTGAGCGGCGCAGGGGCGACTGGGCGGACTTCGCGGAGATGGCCGGATCGCCGGGCTTCACGGGATAGACGACTTCTGCCCACTGCTGGGCGATCCGTCCGATGAGGGAGCATCCAACAATGGGCAGACGATGCGGTGACTGCGAGTGGGGCCGGCGGGGCCGCGGAATGCCGCGTGATCCTTCAGCTGCTCACATGGGCATCTGCCATGACGTGGATCCCTCCTGATCCTCCTCGTCCCAGCGCAGGACCGCGCGCACACGCCATCCTGAGGCGCTGGGGCCCGCTTGAACGCTCCCACCATAGGCGGCGGCGCGCTCCCGCATGCCGATGAGTCCTTTCCCCGAGCCGTGCATGGGGACGGCGCCCGGAGCGGCGTCGTTGTCCACCGTGAGCACGGCGGTCCCGATGTGCCTTTCGACGTCGACGCTCACCCTGCTCGTGGTGGGAGCGTATCGGAGCACGTTGGTGAGGGACTCCTGGGCGAGGCGGAAGAGGGTCATCTGCAGCCCCCGGTCATCCGGCAGATCGCGGCCCCGCCAGGAGTAGGTGATCGGGATCCCCGCGGAGGCGAAGCGGTCGACGAGGATTTGGAGATCCGCCTGCTCGGGGGCCGGTCTCATGGGGATCGCGTCGCCGCCGGCGCCGTCCGCGTGGGCTGCGGCGGCGCGCCGCAGGTCGGCGACGGCGGACGTGGGCTCACGCGATGCGACGGTGCCGGGAGGGGCGAACTCGGGGACGGGGAGGTCCTTGATGCGCTTGCCGTCGATGTCGGTCGAATCGCCCGCCCCGCCGGTGGCGCGGGACGTGAGGGCGCCGACCTGAGGATCCTCGCGCAGCACGCCGACGAGCCTCCGCGTGTCGGCCAGGGCGCTGCGGCCCGTCTCCGCCAGCGCCGCGATGGCCTGCCGGGCCATCTCGGGGTTCCGGTCGAGGGCGGCTGCCGCGCCGTCGGCCATGGTGACCATGACGGCCAGGGAGTGGGCGACGACGTCGTGCATCTCGCGCGCGATGCGGGAGCGCTCGGCGGATACCGCCAGCAGGCTGACCTGCTCGCGCTCCAGGGCGGTCCGCCTGGCCCGGTCGAGCTCGCGGGTGAGGCGCTCGCGCTGGGCGTGGATCGTCAGGCCGACCACCAGGCCGCACAGGTTGATCAGTGTGAAGACGAACGAGTTCTGCATCATCGCCCGGGAGGAGAGCACGTGGACCGGGTCGGTCCCCGCCTGCGCCGCCTCGAACCAGGCCTGGCCGAGGATCGCGGTCAGAGTGGTGACGAGGGCCGCGCCGCAGCCGTGGCGCGGGGGATTCCTGGCGGCGATCGTCCCGAGGATGATCGAGGCCGTCGGCAGGTAGAAGTAGACGACGATGTCCATGGTGGTCGTCGCCCGTATCTCGACGGGCCAGATGACCAGGAGAGCGGCGTAGTGAAGGGGGAGGACGAGCGTCACGATCGCCCAGGCGATGCGCGTGGCGCGGCGCCGGAGGAAGAGGCAGAGGCAGCACAGGAGGGCGACGGCGATGGAGAACGGCAGCCAGGGCCGAGCGGTGGGGACGTCCGCGAGGGTCTTGAGGCTGAGGAGGTTGTTGAGGGTGATCGCCGAGGAGAACACCGCGACCGCCACGGTGATGAGCAGGTCCACCATGATCGGCGGCACGGACGCCCCGATGGCGCGCAGGAGCAGGCGCCGGGGGCGTCGGCCCTGGCCGCCCTCGGGGGAGGGGGATTGGGACGGGGCCTCCGGAGCGGCTTCGGGCCCGGGGACGGCGAGATCCGCCGCAGCCCCCGGGAGGGCTGCGGCGGGCCCGTTGAGGGGCGTTGCGCTCATCGGGCGATCAATCAGGCATCGCGTCGGGAGAAGACCGCGTAAGCGATGATCATGGGGATGACGAACCAGGCGCAGGACACGAGGACGCCCTGCCAGTGCTCGAGGAAGCCGTTCCAACTCGCGGTGCGGGAGAAGGGATCGGTCAGGGCGGTCACAGCTTTGGTCGGCAGGGTCTCTGCCACATTCTGAGCCCACTCGAACCGCGCCGACAGGAGGCTGAAGGGGATGGTGATGACGAAGAGGAGGACGACCACCAATGAGATCGCCCCGGCGGTGGAGCGGAAGATGAATCCCAGGGCCAGGCTCATCAGCGCGATGGCGGCGAAGCCGAGGCCGGCCCCCCAGATGTAGCCGGCGTACTCGGCGTCGGTCAGGGGCACCGCGTGGTCCCCGATGAACGGAGCGGAGATGGCCCAGGCCAGGAGGACGGACACGGCTCCCAGGAGGAAGGCGAAGATCGCTGTGACCAGGGCTTTGGCTGCGAAGACCTGGGAGCGGTGGGGGGTGGCGGTCAGGGTGGAGCGGATCTGGCCGGAGGCGTACTCGCCGGTGATGATGAGGGCGGCGAGCACGGCGACGGCGATCTGCCCGAAGGGCGTTCCGTTGATGATGCCGTCAGCCGCCTCGGCGGCGAGCTTGGGGTCCGAGGACTTGCCGAAGGCGATGGTGATGCCGGCGCCGAAGAGGACGGTGATGCTCATGGTGATGGCGGAGGTGACCCAGGTGGAGCGCAGGGAGCGGAGTTTGATCCATTCCGAGTGCAGCGCGCGGCCGAAGGTCTGCCTGCCATTGATGCGGGGGGCGCGGGTGGCGCGCCGTGCTGCGCCGGGGGCGGTGAGGGCGGTCATGGGAGTTCTCCTTGGGGTCGGCGGGGTCAGGCCCGGTGGGTGGCGCGCGTGGCGGGCTGGTTGGCCTGGGCGGGGGCGGTGTTGTATTCGGTGGCGCTTCCGGTGAGTTCGAGGTAGGCGTCTTCGAGGCTGGCTTTGATGGTGGTCAGCTCGTGCAGGGTGATGTTGTGGGCGGCGGCGAGTTCTCCGAT
>NZ_MVIW01000071.1 GCF_002072185.1 Actinomyces denticolens | reverse complement strand
CTCCACGAGGCCAGCGCCTTCAAGATGCCGGGCGACCGGGTGGCGGCCTGGGCGAGCATCGTCTTCTTCGCCTTCGTGGTGTGGACCCTGACGCAGGCTCATGACACCAGGCTGGCGGTACTCGCCTCGCCGCTGTGGCTGGTCGCGATGGCGGCCGCCTGGTGGGTCCATTCCAGCCGTGCCAAGCGCCTGGCCGAGTGGGGCTGACTCGGCACCGCCCCCTACTGCTGCGGCCCGCCGTGGCGCGGTTTGAGGATTGCTCGGGCTCCGAGAGGGGTCGGGCGCGGTGCGGTCCTCACGAGCTGGCCTCTGGCCTGGACAAACGCAAGTCATGACGGTATGTCATAAAAAGGAATCCTCAAACCTCGCCAAATCCGCGGGTGCGCGAGTCCCAGCAGACAGCCTGAGCGCCGTGAACCACAGGTGACGCTGTCCACACCGGCTCTCCTGCGCTGTGGAGGCATCTCCTCGACGGGCCCGGAGATTTCCCACAATCCGGCGCATGGGACAACGCGAGGCGGAGGCGAGCAGGATCCTCCGGGAGCTTCGAGCGGGCCATGGGGCCCTGCGCCGTCGGGCCCTGCGCCTGGGCCGCACCGGCCAGCGAGCACTGGCCGACCTGCTGACTGCGGGTGACGTGCTGAGGACGGGCGGCGCCATCCACCTGCCGGATGCACCCCAGGCGATTGTCGTCAGCCGGTCGCTCGGCGGTGTGCTGACGGCCGAATCCGCTCTTGAGCACTACGGGCTCCCTGCGGTGCGCCGCTCGCGCTCGCTGCATGTCGCAGTGCCGGCACGTACCGGTGTGATCCGGGCGCCCGGTGGTGTGATCGTCCACCGGGAGGCCCATCTCGGCCGGGTCGATCCGCTTGAGATGCCCGTCGCCCCGCCTGAGCTCGTCCTGGCGCGGATGCTCCGGTGCTCCCCGGAGATCGATGCCGTCGCGGCACTGGACGCCGCGCTCCGCGAAGGCGTTGTCATGCCGGACTCCGTTCATGAGCTCCTCCGGGGCGACGGGTACCGGGCGGCTGTCGCGCGTCGGAGGGCGGGGCGGGCCAACCCGCGTGCTCGATCCCTGATTGAGAGCCGACTTCGCATCGAGCTCGAGGACGCGGGGCATCAGGTGGATGTCGGGGTGATCGTGCATGGCGTTGGTGAGGTCGATCAGCTCGTGGATCGGCGATTGTTCGTTGAGACGGATGGCTTCGCCTACCACTCCTCCAGGGAGGCGCTCTCCAAGGACCGGGAGCGCGACCAGCGGATGATCTCGATGGGACTGCCGGTTGTCCGGTTGACCTACGAGGATGTCATGCGAGGCTGTGGCGTCCTCATCGTCGAGGCCGCGCTGAGAGGGCTGGATGTGCGGCAGGTGCCCTTGGTGATCGATCTGGACCCGTCGACCGGGGTACCGAGGCTCGCGTGGTGAGTGTGAAGTGGCGCGGTTTGAGGATTGCTCGGGCTCCGCGAGGGGCCGGGCGCGGTGCGGGCCTCACGAGCTGGCCTCTGGCCTGGACAAACGCAAGTAATGACGGTATGTCATAAAAAGGAATCCTCAAACCTCGTCATTGAGGGGTGGGGCGCGGGCATCCGTGAGCGGGTGGAGCCGGGCGGGAGCGCTACAGCTCCCCGAGCTTCTGGAGGCGCTGGAGGCTGAGCCAGCCGATGGGAATCGGGATCCAGAAGGTGACCAGGCGGTACACGATGGCGGCCGACAGGGCGGTGCCACTGGGGATCCCCGCAGTGATGAGGCCCGCCGTCAAGGCGAACTCCACCGGTCCGATCCCACCGGGGGAGGGCACGATCGAGCCCACCGTGTTGGAGGCGAAATAGGCGATCGCCAGCACGGAGAAGGGCAGGGTGAAGCCGAAGGCCCACAGGCTCGCCCCGAAGGCCAGGATGTAGGACAGGCTCAGGAGCACGGCCCCTCCCACGCCGGCGAGCAGCCGTACGGGATTGGACAGGATCCACACGAGCCGGGGCTGGACCTGCCGGTACGTGGGCTCGATCTTCTCCCAGATCCAGACGCGCGCCCGCGGCACGGCCAGGACCATGGCGACGAGCGCGGCGAGCAGCACGGCTCCCAGCAGCACCCAGCCCGAGGGCAGGGTCAGCCCCGTCGACTGCCCCGTCGTCGCGGCCAGGACGACGAGCAGCACCAGGGTGACGAGGAATTGCACGACCTGGACGAGCGCCACCGTGGCGACGCCGACCGCCGTCGGCACGCCCTTGCGGGTCAGGAAGCGCAGGTTGATCGCAGCCCCTCCCACGCCGGCGGGCGCCACCAGCGCGACGACGGAGGAGGCCAGGTGGACTTCGGTGGAGCGCCACAGGCTCAGGCGCTCCGGGGTGAAGGCCACCAGGATGATGCCCGCCCCCAGATAGGTGGCCAGTGAGAAGACGAGCGCCCCCAGGATCCACCAGGTGTTGGCCTGGGCGACGGCGTCGGACACCTCCTCGAAGTTCATGCGGGCCAGGAGCGTCCACACCGCCACGAGGAAGATGACGGCCATGACCACGGTGCGCGCCTGGAAGCGGTTGATCCGGGCCGGCTCGGCGTGGGCGGTGGGTGTGAGCGCCACGAGGGCGTCCCTCAGCTCCTGGAGGACCCGTCCACGGCGACCCATGGCCCGACGGGTGTCGGCGGGCAGGACGACGCGCTGGAGCATGGGGGCGATGGAGGCCAACTGGGGGGTGGTCAGAACCCGGGAGGCCGACGCGATGGCGCGCTCGACTCCCACGGAGCCGGCGAGGAGGGCTAGGGCCTGGGCGAGGTCGACGCGCCGGGACAGCTCCGAGGAGATCGTCTCCCCGGAGTCCCAGCCGAGCAGCCACACGCGGCGCGCCTCATCGACGACGACGCTGTCCCCGCTCAGGCTGCGGTGCGCCAGGCCGGCCGCGTGAGCGCGGCGGAGCTGGTCCCACAGACCGGTCAGGACCGCGTCGGGAACATCGGGGCCGAGCTCGGACAGGGCGCGCGAGCCCGCGATGTGGTCCGTCACGAGCAGCACGGACTCGGGGGTGTCCGCCATCCCGCGCAGGGTGGGCGTGCGCACCCCGGCGCGGCGCGCCTCCAGCGTCATGAGGGCGGCGTGCTCGGCCTCGGCGCGGATCGACATGCCCCGCTCGGGGGACAGCCCCCGGACCCGGATCCGGTCCCACAGCGTGGCCAAGTAGCCGGCGACCTGCCGGTCGGCGTCGATGATCGTCAGATCATGGCGCGCGCCCGTGCGGTCCCAGACCGCGTACACGCGGTGGGTGCTGGGCCTCCCCGGGGACAGCGAGCGGGCCTCGGCGATGAGCGCCGGGGAGTCGATCGCCGGCGCCGGCGCGATCGTCGACGACGGTACGGCGGCGCGGCCCTCGCGCGCGGGAGGCAGGGCGGCCGTGTCCGGACCCGTGCCCGGACCCTCGGCGGGCGACCCGGCGGACGGCGCCGTATCCGGAGGCGCGGCCGCCGTCCTCGCCCATGTCACGGCGGGAGAACCGGCGGCGTCGCCACTGGTGGCCGACGAGGGCGAGGCGCTCGCGGGTGCCAGCGGGTTCTCCCGCACCTCCTCGGTGTAGCCCAGGGGGGCGTCCGTGGTCACCCACCAGGCCGTTGCCCCGGGCGCGCTGTCCACGCGGACCACCCTGACGGCGTCGACCCCCGCCCGGCGCAGCGCCCGTACGAGGGCGATGCCGTGGACGGAGCGGTCCTCCACCCCGAACAGGCAGCGCAGTGCCAGGCCCGCCAAACGGCCCAGGAGCAGGGAGAGCAGCGCCCCGGGAAGGGTGATGGCCGAGCGCAGCACGGCGAGCCCCACGATCGTCCATATCGCAACCCAGCCGTAGCGGACAGTGGCCGACGAGCGCCGCTCGCCCGCGGTCGTGAGCAGGCCCACCAGGGCGGCGAAGACAACGGACACGCCCAGGCGCGGAAGGCCCGAGGCGGTGACGGTCAGGCCGGCGGAGAGTGCCGGCGGCGCCCAGGCCTCCAGCGCCCACAGGGCCGCGATGGTGAGGGTCCAGCCGGCGACGGCTCCGGCGGCGCTCTCGGCGGCCCCCCTCCAGCGCCCCCGCAGGAGCTGGTCGAGGAGGATGAGGACCGGGATGAGGAAGGTCGCCAGCCCCTCAAGGG
>NZ_MVIW01000070.1 GCF_002072185.1 Actinomyces denticolens | reverse complement strand
CCACGCCCTCAAACAAGCCCTGAACAACCCCACCTACCACCCCACCACCTTGACACCCACAACATAGGAGCGCTGGTCCGCGGACCGGTCTCGATCGCCACTTCGACCGGTCTCGGTGATAAGTATGCGTGATGGAAGATCACAGTGCCGCGCGCCGCTACACCCCGACGCGGGGGCAGAGGGCCTCTGCCGCCAGCGCGCACTCCTCGCAGCGCGGAGAGCGCGCGCGGCACACGGCCCGGCCGTGCTCGATGAGGCGGTGGCAGCCGTCGGTCCAGCGCTCCGGCTCCCACAGCGCCGCGATATCGCGCTCCACGCGCAGCGGGTCGGCCTGCTCGGTCCACCCCAGGCGGCGCGCCAGTCGGCCCACATGGGTGTCCACCGTGATCGCGGGGATGGCGAAGGCGTTGCCGAGCACCACATGGGCCGTCTTGCGCCCCACCCCCGGCAGGGACATGAGAGCCCTCCGATCGGCCGGCACGACGCCATCGAAGCGCTCGGCCAGCTCCCGCCCCAGGCCGATGAGCCGCGCCGCCCGGGTGCGCTGCATCCCCAACGGCCGGATGATCCCCTCCAGCGCCTCCGGATCGGCGTCCGCCAGCGCGAAGGCGTCGGGGAACCGCGCGAAGAGCCCGGGAGTCACGGTGTTGACCCGGGCGTCCGTGGTCTGCGCGGACAGGACCGTGGCCACCAGCAGCTGATAGGGCCCGTCATGCTCCAGGGCGCAATGAGCGCCCGGATAGAGGGCCGAGAGCTCGTCATCGACGGCCCTGGCCCGCGCTGCGAGCGATTCCCTCATCCATCCCCTCCGCATCGTGCGCCGTTGCATCGGCCGCCAACTGTTGCGAGACTACAACCCGCGACTGCGTGCCTCATGTCACAAGGCGTGGCAGGATAGGCGTCAGTGCTCGCCCAGTTGCCTCCGGGGGATTCCCCCGGACAGCGATCGGACGCCATTGCGAGCCCGAGTACCACCGCACCGAATAGCACTGGAGGAGCTTCGTGGAAGACAGCATGATTTCCAGAATCCCACTTTTCGAGGGCATGAACCAGGAGGAGCAGGAGGAGCTGCGGGCCATGATGGCGCAGACAACCCTGCGCCGCGGCGAGACCCTGTTCAACGAGGGCGACCCCGGTGACCGGCTCTACATCCTGCTCAGCGGGAAGATCAAGCTCGGCCATGCCTCTTTGGACGGCCGGGAGAACCTCCTGGCGGTGCTCGGCCCCGGTGAAGTCGTCGGCGAGCTCACCCTGTTCGACCCGGGCCCCCGCTCCACCACGGCCACCGCCGTGGCCCCCACTGAGCTGCTGGCCCTGGAGCACAACCAGCTCATGAGCTTCATCGAGACCCACCCGGCCCTGGCCAAGGACATGCTGCGGGCGCTCGCCCAGCGCCTGCGTCGCACGAACGTCGCCCTGGCGGACCTGGTCTTCTCCGACGTGCCCGGGCGCGTGGCCAAGGCCCTCCTGGACCTCGCCGACCGCTTCGGCTCGGTCACCGACGACGGCGTGCACGTCCCGCACGATCTCACCCAGGAGGAGCTCGCCCAACTGGTCGGCGCCTCCCGCGAGACCGTCAACAAGTCGCTGGCGGAGTTCGTCTCGCGCGGCTGGATCCGGCTGGAGGGACGGGCGGTCACCCTTCTCGACGTCGACCGCCTGCGTCGTCGGGCCCGCTGAGATCGCACCGGGGGCGGAACGGCCCCCGCCCGCTCATCGTCGGCGGCGTCATCGCCGGCAGCGGCCGAGGGGCCGGCCCTCCGCGGGCCACTCCCTCGGTCGCATCATGACGGGCGACCGGCGCAGTCGCCCGCGTCGGCGATTCCGGGCGCTGACGCCCCTCCCGGCGGGCTCAGGCGCGGGGGCGCTTCATGTAGGCGACCAGGTTCTCCGAGCCGGTGGGGCCGGGGACGACCTGAACGAGCTCCCAGCCGTCGGCGCCCCACTGGTCGAGGATCGCCTTGGTGGCGTGGGTGAGCAGGGGGACAGTGGCGTATTCCCAAGTAGTCATGCCGCCAAGACTACGGGCCGGAGAGTCGGCCGGGAAGCGGCGGCCGGCAGGGGTCAGCGCACCCGCGCCAGGATCCTGGGAGCCCGGCGGGCGTGGATCTCGGCGACGAGCTCGTCGTCCTCGCGGCGCAGCCACTCGCCCCAGTCCTCGACCTCGGGGAAGCGGCGCAGCAGAGCGCGCCTCTCGCGCTCGGTCAGGCCGCCCCACACCCCGAAGGACGACTCGGAGTCGAGGGCCTCGGCGAGGCACTCCATTCTCACCGGGCAGGTGAAGCACAGGGTCCGCGCGTCTCGCTGCTCCGCACCCTTGCCGAAGAGCTGGTCAGGCTCCACATCCGCGCAGGCCGCGCGCGCCGCCCAGGTCTGGTCGATCATCCTCATCCCATCTCCAGCGGTCAGGTCCATCATCGTTGTCAGACCCGTCACATGTCCCGACGGTATGCCAGTCGGGCCCATTCCACCAAATCCTCTCCGACCGGCGCCGAGATGCAGATCCCGCTGGACGATGGCCGATAGCGGCCTGGACGCGACCTGAAGCCGGAGCGCCGTCGCGGGGCCGGTCATCCAGCACTCGGAGCACCGGGGGCGACCCGCGCCACCCACCCCTGCACGGAGTCCGCCGAGCACGTAGTCTGGGGGCATGTCGAAGACCTCAGCGCGCACCCTCGACTCCCAGCAGCTCCTGTCGGCGCTCCTCGCCTTCATCGTGATGTCCACCGTCGGCGGCGTGCTCGCCGCGGGCTTCGCCGTGCCCTTCGTGGGGGCGGCCAGCGTGGTCTCGAAGGCGTCGCTGGAGTTCTTCGAGGACCTGCCCGACGACTTCAAGGTGCTCGAGCCGAGCCAGGTGTCGGTCCTGCGGGCCTCCGACGGCACGGAGATCGCCCAGTTCTACGCGGAGAACAGGATCGTCGTCCCGCTGAGCGACATCAGCCAGAACGTGCAGAACGCCGTCATCGCCGTCGAGGACCAGCGCTTCTACCAGCACAAGGGCGTCGACCCCACCGGAATGCTGCGCGCCCTGGCCTCCAACGCCGCCGGCGCCGACCGCCAGGGCGCCTCCACCCTCACTCAGCAGTACGTGCGCAACGTCCTGGTGGAGGCCGGCATCCGCAGCGGCGACCCCACGAAGATCCGCGCGGCCACCGAGACGACGACGGCGCGCAAGCTCAGGGAGATCAAGTACGCCCTGACTCTGGAGAAGACCCTGCCCGACGCCAAGAACCAGATCCTCGAGGGGTACCTCAACATCGCCGCCTTCAGCCCGTCCACCTACGGGGTCGAGGCCAGCTCGCAGCACTACTTCAGCCACTCGGCCAAGGAGATGACCATCCCCGAGGCCGCGCTGCTGGCAGGCCTGACCAACGCGCCGGGCGCCTATGATCCGGTGGCCTACCCCGATCTGGCCAAGGACCGCATGGACTGGGTGCTCCAGAAGATGCTGGAGAACGAGTTCATCGACCAGGCCCAGTACGACCAGGGAGTGGCCACCCAGATCAGCGACATCCTGCATGTGACCAACCACGTCGGCGGGTGCGCCTCGGCGGGGTCCGCGGCCTACTTCTGCGACTACGTCGTCGGCGAGATCCAGAACTCCGAGCTCTTCGGCAAGACGGCCACCGAGCGCAACCAGCTCCTGCTGCGCGGGGGCCTGCAGATCACCACCACCCTGGATCTGAGCAAGCAGAAGGCCGCGGATGACACGATCGCCAACTACGTCCCCGTCGGCGATCCCTCGAATGTCAAGGGCGCCATCGTCGCCGTCGAGCCCGGGACGGGCAAGATCCAGGCGATGGCCCAGAACACCTCCTACGGGACGGACAGCAACGACTCCTCGATCTCCCAGATCTCCTTCTCCGCCGACTACAAGCACGGCGGCATCGAGAACAACGGCTTCCAGCCGGGCTCCTCGTTCAAGCCCTTCGTGCTCGCCGAGTGGTACCAGATGGGCAGATCCGGGTACGAGACGATGAACACCGATCCCACCACGTTCCCCGCCGGCAACTGGAACATCTCCTGCAGCGATGATTCCTACGTGGAGCAGTGGAAGGTCGGCAACGCCAACCCGGGCGAGGGCGGGACGCACTCGGTGGTGCAGTCCACGGCGATGTCGATCAACGTCGCCTACGCCAAGATGATCCAGCAGATGGATATCTGCGCGGTGACGGACCTGGCCGCCAAGATGGGCGTGACCAAGGCCGATGGCAGCCCCATCG
>NZ_MVIW01000007.1 GCF_002072185.1 Actinomyces denticolens | reverse complement strand
GGCCGCGCCGACGACCGAGGCCGCGGCCGCCCCCCAGGCGCCCGCCGCCGCGCCGACCACTGAGGCTGCGGCCGCCGCGGCCCCGGCGGCTCCCGCCGGCTCCGCCGCCCAGGCATCCTCCGCCAAAATGACCTCGGCCGCTGGCGCTCAGGCGGCCGAGGCCAGGGCGGAGATCGCCAAGGACGTCAAGCCCAAGGCGCGCACGGTCATGGTCGGCGGGGCGCTGGCCTCGCTCCTGGCCAGCATCCTCGGCCCGTTCCTGCGGCGCTGGTTCCTGTCGATGCGCGCATGAGCGCATCGGGGGAGGAGTCCCTGGCCATCGTCGTCGGCGCGCGCTATCCGGTGGGGGAGCGGCAGTACCTGCTCTCCGAGCGGCTGGCGCGCGCCGTCGCGCGCTGCCGGGAGGTGCTCATCGAGGTGGCCGAGCACCGGGAGGTCATCACCTACGGCGAGCTCAGCGACGAGATCGAGAGGGCGGTCCTGCCCCGCCACATGGGGCCGCTGCTGTCGATGATCGCCCATGACTGCGCTGCCCGCGGCGAGCCCAGCCTGGCCTCGCTCGTGGTGTCGGCCGGGACGGGCGAGGTCTCGACGAGAGACGCGCGCTGGGCGCCTCCCAACCGCCGGGACTGCTGGGACCTGTGGTCCGGCCGCTCCCCAGGACGCCGGGACGGTCGGCCGCGGCGCCGCGGATCAGGCGGGTGAGGCGGCGACCTCCGGCGACTCGGACTCCGATCCGGCAGACGAGTCGGCCGGGGATTCGGCGCGGTCGTAGTCGCGGCAGTCGCCATCAGCAGCGGCGTCGACGATGTCATCGGCCTCACCGATATCGCTGGCGCCACCGGCATCACCGGCAGTGCCTCCGGCGCCGGCGGGACGGATGCGCAGTGGCTCCAGGCCCGGATGGTCGCGCAGCCCCTGGGCGCCGAAGAGCGCGTAGACCGCCGCCACGGCGGTCACCGCTGAGGCGGGGCCGGCCAGGCGCAGGGGCGAGGCCGATTCGAACTCCAGGATGAGCACGCCCGCGGGCAGCTGCGGGCGGATCGCGACGATCGCGTCGTAGTGGAAGCTCAGCCAATGGAGGTCGTTGCGCTGCACGAGCACGCGTCGCTGGGTGACCAGCGCGCGGACGGACTGGTTCTCGTGCCACTGGTGCCCCTGACGTCCCCTCGCCCATGGCCGACGGCGCTGCGCCGTCGGCGCGGCGTCCAGCCCCGCCGATGCCCCGCCGGGTCCTCCGACGACCCCGGTACCGGGCAGGAGGGGGCGCGCCTCCTCGCTGTAGTACCGGGCGTAATCGGAGGAGCAATCGGCCAGGACCTGCTCGTTCGCGTCGATCGTGACATCCCAGGGGCGCCCCAGGTCGAAGGTGCCGCCCATGGCCAGGCCCCGTGCCACGGCCCTGGCCTGATCCTGGGAGGCTGCCAGTCCCGCGCGCCACTCGAGCTCCCGGGACTCCGCGGCGCTCGGATGGCCGGAGCGGAAGCGGTGGGCCCGCCACGCGAGGCGCAGCAGTCCCGCCAGCCTGACGGCGGTCCGCAGCGCGAAGAACACCACCACGGCCACACCGGCGACGACCAGCGGTGCGGCGTACCGGGGCGCGGTCTGCGGGGAGACGCCCGCCCAGAGCGCCGCCGCGCCGAGGAGGGCGCCCGACGCAGGGGGCAGGAGTCCCGCCCAGTCCCGCCCACCGGGCATGGTGGGTAGCGGCATGCGGGGCATGCTCATGGAGGACTCCTCGTCGTCAGGGATAACAGGGGACTCGATCGCCGTAAGGTTATCGTTTCGTGATCATTCTGCCGTGCCCCTTCGGTCCCAGGCGCGCCACGTCCCGGTGCCCACCAGCCGGGCCCCGGGACGCATCCGGGCTCCGGTCGGCGGCATGAGTCGCGAGCCCGTGCCGATAACCTGTGCTCATGCTGACCCGCATCGACCTGCGCGACACCGACCTCACCCCCCACCAGCTCGCCCAGCGCCTGCCGCGAGCGGCCCTGGACGTCACCGCGGCCCTGGCGACCGTGGAGCCGATCATCAGCGATGTCAGGGCCCGCGGCGCCGCCGCCCTGCGGGATGCTGCGGAGAGGTTCGACGGCGTCCGCCCCGAGCGCCTGCGCGTCCCGCGCGAGGTCATCGAGCGCGCCGTCGACGGGCTCGATCCCTCCGTCCGAGGGGCCCTGGAGCTCTCCATCGCCCACAACCGCGCGGGCCACGCCGCCCAGATGCCGTTGGAGCGGACCACGCGCATCACCGACGGCGGGATCGTCACCCAGCGCTGGATCCCCGTGCGCAGGGTCGGCCTGTACGTCCCCGGGGGGCTCGCCGTCTACCCGAGCTCGGTGGTCATGAACGTCGTGGCCGCGCAGGTCGCCGGGGTGGAGAGCGTCGTCCTGGCCTCGCCGCCCCAGGCCGAGCACGGCGGTCTCCCGCACCCCACGATCCTGGCGGCCTGCGGTCTGCTCGGCGTGACCGAGGTCTACGCCGCGGGCGGCGCCCAGGCCATCGCCATGCTCGCCTACGGCGCCGCCCCCGAGACCGAGGCCGATCGGGAGGTGAGCGCGGGCGGCGTTCTGTGCGAGCCCGTCGACGTCATCGCCGGGCCCGGCAACGTGTACGTCGCCGCGGCCAAGCGCGCCGTTCTCGGGGATGTCGGCATCGATGCCGAGGCCGGGCCCACCGAGATCGCCATCCTCGCCGACGCCTCCGCGGATCCGGAGTACGTCGCCGCCGACCTGCTCTCCCAGGCCGAGCACGACCCGAACGCCGGATCGGTGCTCATCACCAACAGTCCCGCCCTCGCCGAGGCCGTCGACGCCGCTCTCGAGCGCCGACTCGCGGCTACGCGTCACCGGGAGCGCGCCGCCCGCGCCCTGGGCGGCGCCCAGTCGGGGGTGGTGCTCGTGCGGGATCTGGAGCAGGGCATCGCCGTGGCCGACGCCTATGCCGCCGAGCACCTCGAGATCCAGACCGAGGCCGCACCCGACGTGGCGCGCCGCATCCGCAACGCCGGGGCGGTGTTCGTCGGCCCCTACAGCCCGGTCCCGCTCGGCGACTACCTCGCCGGCTCCAACCACGTGCTGCCCACCGGGGGTACGGCGCGGTTCGCGGCCGGGCTCAGCGTCATGGTCTACCTCAAGCCGGTTCAGATGATCGAGTACAGCGCCCAGGCCCTGGGGGCGATGGCGGGCCCGCTCGCGGCGCTGGCCCGGGCGGAGGATCTTCCCGCCCATGCGGAGGCGGTTGGCGCGCGTCTTCGAGACCGCGACTGAGACAATCCTCGGAATCCGCGCCGAGCGCCCCTCCAAAGGGGTCGGTGCGGATTTCCGTCTCCGGGAGGATTGCGCCTCCTACTTTCGTCCATCCGCGGTGATGGGATTCGCCGGGCAGCGACCGGCGCTGCGATTCCGCCGTGCTTTTGATGGCGGCGGTTGAACAATGCTGCGAATGCGATAGTCGCAGATGAATACTGTGGGTGGGATGTCAATGGGCCGCTGACCATGGCTGATATTCCAGCAGACATGTGATATGACACAACATGGATGCATCCAGATTGTATGGTTCCACAGTGTTGTTCCTCTATATCAAATCGTTATCTTCGGTTCAGATGCGTCCGGACCCCATCTGGATGTGTTCCATTGCGAACGATCATCATCGTGGTTCCACCCTGATCCCTTGAGTCGAAATGACGGTGCGATGAGCAGTTGCTCCCTGATTCTTGCGCATTCCTCATGGCTGCCCGGTCCGGGCGCCATGGCGCGCATTCTTGCCATCGCTGGGACAATCGCGCACGTTCTCTCCCTCCTGGCCGGATTCCTCTTCGTCGTCGTGGCCGTTGCCTGGCTGTGGATGAACCTGACCGGGGCCCTCAGGCGCACCCTCATGGGCTGGTACCGGGGGCCGGGACGCAGGAGGGGCGCATGATCGGCGGTGGCGCCGGCGACCCGGTCGAGATGATCGGCCACTGGGGCGCGGCGATCATGATCGGGACGGGCCTGCTCTACGTGCTCGTCCTCCTCCTCATCTCCAGGCGGCCGCCGCGGATCGAACGGCCCCGGCACGGCGGCAGCTCCCGGGCGGAGGACATCCTCGTCGTGATCCTCATGCCCTGCCTCAACGAGGCCGGGGTCATCGGCGCGAGCGTGGGCCGCCTCCTCGACATCCCCGACGACAGACTGCGCGTCCTCGTCATCGACGACGGCTCCGATGACGGGACCGCCGACGTCGTGCGGGCGATCCCGGATCCCCGCGTGAGCGTCATGCGCAGGGTCCCCCCGCGCGCCCGCCTCGGCAAGGGCGAGGCCCTCAACGACGCCTTGGGCCATGTGCGCGACAGGTGGGGCGGCGATCCGGGCACAGACGTGGTGGTCGGGGTGGTCGACGCCGATGGCCGCCTCGAGTCGCAGGCCATCGACGAGGCCCGACGGGCCTTCCGCAATCGGCGCATCGGCGCCGTGCAGTTCGGCGTGCGGATCAACAACCGCTTCTCTTCGCTGCTCGCCCGCATGCAGGACATGGAGTTCGTCATCTTCACCGAGGTCTTCCAGAGGGGAAGGCGCCATCTCCACAGCGTCGGCATGGGCGGCAACGCGCAGTTCGCCCGCCTCGATGCTCTCAGCGCGCTGGGCGAGAGGCCGTGGACCAAGTCGCTCACCGAGGACT
Source organism: Actinomyces denticolens (assembly GCF_002072185.1). Taxonomy (GTDB): domain Bacteria; phylum Actinomycetota; class Actinomycetes; order Actinomycetales; family Actinomycetaceae; genus Actinomyces; species Actinomyces denticolens. The sequence continues at coordinate 77,430 of NZ_MVIW01000007.1, read as the reverse complement.
TCGACCTCGGCGTCCGGCTCAACGGCACCCGGTGGGTCAACGACTTCCGGCCCACGGCGGCGGTCCACCAGCAGGGCGTCACCAGCCTCAGGAGGCTCCTGCGCCAGCGCACGCGCTGGTTCCAGGGCAACATCCAGTCCCTCAACCTGCTCGGGCGCGCGGCGCGCGAGCAGCGCGGCCTGGCCAGAGCGGATACCACCTGGCAGATCCTCACCCCCTACGTCCTCCTGGCGGCCTCGCTGCTCATGGCCTCGTTCGGGATCACCGTGCTCATCGTGGTGTCCAAGGCGGTCCTCGGCCACAATCAGACCTGGTGGTGGCTGCTCAGCGCCTACCTCCTCGCCTTCGGCCCCGGCGTCGTCTTCGGCCTCCTGTACTGGCGGATCGAGCGCTCCGAGGGGCTCGGCCCGCTCAAGGCCCTCGCCTACGCCCACCTCTTCGTCCTCTACGGGCTCCTCCCTGCCCTCTTCGGGTGGCGGGCCCTGCTGCGCGAGATCGCGGGGCGCACCGGGTGGGCCAAGACCGCCCGGGAGGCCGAGGACCCGGCGGGAGCGACGACGCCGGCGGAGCCGACCGCCCCGGCTCCCGGGGCGGCGCGCTCGGAGACCGCTGCGGCTCCGCAGGGCTTCCGCATCCCGCCCGCGCTCGTGCGCGTCGATCGGCCCGCGCCATCGGCCCCCGCCATCCCGCCTGCGCCCCAGCGGCCCCAGCGCTCACCGCGCCCGCCGGTCCCCCGAGAGCATGAGGTGGCCGCATGAGCGCCCCGGAGACCTCCCCCCGGACCAGCCCCTCGCCCGAGGAGGGCCGCCGCGCGGGCCGCCGCGCGCCCGCCCGGCCGCCGGAGTCGGAGGAGGGTGCGCGGTCCGCGCTGCTGCGGCGCCGGCTCGTGCTCGGGGGAGCCCTCGTGTCGCTCATCGGGGGAGGGGCCGCCCTCGGGTACCGCTACTTCTCCACCCGGGAGACGAGCTGCGACGACTGGCAGGTCCTCTTCGACGGCTACGGCGACGCCACGTGCCAGGGCGGCGCCCTGCGGCTCGCCCCCAACTCGGCCACCGAGGACGAGCGCACGCACGCCGCCCTGGCCATCTCCACCACCGCCGCCGTCGCCGACAGGGCCACGCAGACCATCACCTCCATGATGACCACGGAGAAGCAGCTGCGCGAGGGCACCGCGCCCAACCCCTGGGAGGTCGCATGGCTCATGTGGTCCTTCCAGGACAACGAGCACTTCTACGCCCTCGCCCTCAAGCCCAACGGCTGGGAGGTCTCCAAGCAGGACCCCGCCTACCCCGGGAACCAGCGATTCCTCGCCTCCGCCCACGAGCCGTCCTTCGAGGTCGGTGTCGCCCACCTCGCCCAGGTGCGGGTCGACACCACAGGTGATGCCGTCTCCTTCGCCGTCACGGCGGACGGCCAGGACCTCGGTGTCATCGAGGACGCCGACAGCCCCTACCGTTCCGGCCCGGTGGGCGCCTACACCGAGGACGCCATCGTCACCTTCGCCGCGACCACGTACTCACGCAACTGACACGACACCAAGGAGCACCGATGACCACCGAGCCGGCGACCCCCTCCGATCAGCGGCCGCAGGGCGCGCCCCTGAGGATCATGCTGGTCTACGGCACGAGGCCCGAGGCGATCAAGGTCGCCCCCCTCATCAACCGGATGCGCGCCGACGAGCGCTTCGACCCGATCGTCGTCGTCACCGGGCAGCACCGCGAGATGCTCGACCAGGTCAACGCCTTCTTCGGCATCACCCCCGATATCGACCTCGATATCCACTCCCCGGGCCAGACTCTCACCCAGGTCACCACCCGGTGCCTGGAGGGCGTGGGCAGGGCACTGGAGGACCTCCCCTGCGACGCCGTCCTCGTCCAGGGCGACACCACCTCGGTGTTCGCGGCGGGGCTGGCCGCCTTCTACCACTCCACCCCCGTCCTCCACCTCGAGGCCGGCCTGCGCACCGGCACGATCACCTCGCCCTTCCCCGAGGAGGCCAACCGCAAGCTCGTCGGGCAGATCACCTCCCTGCACCTGTGCCCAACGGCGACCAGCCGGGACAACCTGCTGCGGGAGAACGTCGATCCCGCCTCGCTGCGCGTCACGGGCAACACAGTGATCGACGCGCTGCTGGAGGCCGTCGCGAGGCCGACGCCCCCCGCCGACCCGGCGCTGCGCGAGGCCCTCGAGGACGCATCCCGCCGCGTCGTGCTGGTGACCGCGCACCGGCGCGAGTCCTGGGGAGAGCCCATGGAGGGGATCGGGCGCGCGATCGCCCGCCTGGCCCGCGCCCACCCCGACGCGCTCATCGTCCTGCCCGCCCACCGCAACCCGATCGTGCGCCGGGCCCTCCTGCCGCGGATCGAGGGGCTGTCCAACGCGGTGGTCACCGACCCCCTGGAGTACGGGGCCTTCTGCTCGCTCATGAACCGGGCGCATATCGTGCTCACCGACTCCGGGGGCGTCCAGGAGGAGGCCCCCGCGCTGTCCAAGCCCGTGCTCGTCATGCGCGAGAGCACCGAGCGCCCCGAGGCCATCGACTACGGCGTCGCCAGGCTCGTCGGAGCCGATGAGGAGCGGATCGTCGAGGCCGTGACCACCCTGCTCACCGATGACGCCGCCTACGAGGCCATGGCCCGGGCCGCCAATCCCTACGGCGACGGCCGGGCCTGCGAGAGAGTCATGGCGGCGATCGCCGCCCTGTTCGGGAGGGGGGAGCCCCTGCCGGACTTCGAGCCCTCCCGCGCCTGAGTCCACCACCCTGACCGACCCTCACCCCGACAAGGAGATCCCCTATGACAACGACGACCCACGCGCGTCGGCGCCGGGCGGTCCTGACGGCCCTCGTGGCGCTCAGCGCCTCGATCGGCCTCGTCGGCTCCGCCCAGGCGGCGGGCGCCGCCCCGACCGCGCGCGGCGCGGCCCTCGCGCCGGCGGCGGTGGACAGTCCCGCCGACGATCTCGGCTGGGCCGACACCCCGCTCGAGGCGCCGCCCGCGCCCGCCGCGGCCCAGGCCGAGGCCCTGCCCCTGGCCAACGACAACGCGGCGGAGGTCGACATCGCCGCGCCCGCACCCGTCCAGGCCGCCCCCCGGATCCGCGACCTGGGGGCCAACCCGCCGGCGGTGCCGGGCCGGGCCGTGACCTACTCCAACCAGGACGCCGGCCCCGCCTCCACGCTGGTCCTCTACGACACCACCGGGGACTGGAGCAAGCTGGGCGAGTACTACGCCATGGCCATGGGCAACCTGGCCAGCCACTCAGGGCTCGTCACCGCCCTGCCGGTGGCCGACTACCAGGCGGGCCTGGCCGGGCGCTACACCAACGTCATCTACACCGGGTCGACCTACGACGAGCCCCTGCCCCGCGCGTTCATCGACGACGTCCTCACCGGCGACGTGCCCGTCCTGTGGTCCGGGTTCAACATCTGGCAGCTCGTCAAGACCGACGCCGACCGGGCGGCCTTCACCGCCCGCTTCGGATGGGACGCCGCCACGTCCTACATCGACGCCACCGACCGCGTCACCCAGGTGGAGTACAACGGCCAGGTCTTCGGCCGCAACGAGCTGAACAAGGGCGGCATCACCGCGCCCCACATCACCGATCAGGGCGCCGTCACCGTGCTCGGCAAGGCCCTGTGCTCCTCGGCCGACGGTGCCGCCGCCCAGTGCGCCAGCATCGCCCAGTCGGGCACGACGTCCTTCCCCTGGGCGGTGTCCTCCGGGGGGCTGACCTTCATCGGCGAGGTCCCCGTCACCTACATGAGCGAGCAGGACCGCTACATCGCGGCGGCCGACATCGTCCTGGACTCCCTCCAGCCCGGCGCCGAGCAGATCCGCCAAGCGGCCGTGCGCATCGAGGACGTCGGCCCCGACACCGATCCCGCCGAGCTCCAGGCGATGGTGGACTACCTGTTCTCCCAGGGCGTCCCCTTCCAGATGGCGGTCTTCCCCGAGTACGAGGACCCCTCCGGGGCGAAGAACGACGGCACGCCGCAGTCGATGACGCTCAAGGACACCCCTGAGCTCGTCGCCGTCCTCAAGGACGCCGTCAGCAAGGGCGGCACCATCATCCAGCACGGGACCACCCACCAGTTCGGCGACCTGAACAACCCCTACAACGGCGTGTCCAGCGATGACTTCGAGTTCATCCGCTCGTGGTGCTCCGACGAGAACTCCCCGGACGCCCCGGTGGCGCCCTGCCAGCAGAACTCCTGGGTGCAGATCGGCGGGGAACTGCCCGGCACGAGCGCCAAGTGGGCCAAGAAGCGCGTCAAGGACGGCCGCAAGTACTTCAAGAAGCTCGGCCTGCCCACGCCCAAGATCTTCGAGACCCCCCACTACTCGGCCTCCCGCAGCGGCTACGAGGGCATCAACAAGGTCTATTCGACCCGTTACGAGCGCGAGCTCATGTACGCGGGCACTCTCACCGGCACCCCGGGCGGGCCGCACGACTACATCGGCCAGTTCTTCCCCTACTCGGTGAACGACCCCTACGGCACGCACGTCCTGCCCGAGAACCTGGGCAACTACGAGCCCAAGGACATCAACAACCACCCGCCGCGCTCGGCCCAGCAGGTGATCGACTCCGCTCGCCTCAACCTGGCGGGCACGCACGCCACGGCCAGCTTCTTCTTCCACCCCTACTACCCGCTCAACGAGCTCAAGACGATCGTCGAGGGCATCAAGTCCCAGGGCTACACCTTCGTGGCGGCCCAAGACCTTCGATGAGGGATCCCGGCAGCGCCCCAGCGGGCCCGGGGGACGGCGCGAGCCGCCTCCCGGGCCCGCCCGGCGCTCCGGAGGCCACCGGGCCGGGGCGGATCATGCGCCGTCGGGCGCTGCTCGCCGCAGGGGGTCTGGCACTCGCCGGTGGGGCCGCGGGCGCGCTGATGACCTGCCGCGGCCCGGACGACGCGAGCCCCACCACCACCATCGCCCTGGTGCTGCGCGGCACCGATGGCGCACCGATGACCCTGACTCAGGCGCGTGCCATCCAGTCCGCGGGCAGGGGCGAGGACGGATACGACGACGCCCTCCTGGACTCCACGACTCTCGAGGTCATCGCGACCGGGCCCCTCTACGAGGAGGACGGGGAGATCCTCGTCGACGTGCCCGAGGGCAGGGATTGCGCCCTATGCCTGTCCTGGCCCACGTCCCAGGGCTACTCCGCGCTGATCGCCGACCTGCCCCGCGATGGCAGCGCCGAGGTCCTCGCCCTGGCCGCCAGGGGGCTGCACCAGCGGCAGGAGGCGGCCCTCACCGCCCTGGCCGGCCGGGTCGGGACGGGCGGCCCCGCCGGCACCGCGACCGGCGCCCTCGGGGCCGCGCGCTCCGCCCACGGGGCGACTCAGTCCGCGATCGACTCGGGCATCGGGGACGAGCAGGGGGCACGCCTCCTCGAGCTCGCCGCCACCGCCCAGATCGCCGTCGACACCGCCCTCATCGGCGCGGCACCTCCAGGCGCGCTCATCGGCGCGACGCTCACCGAGGTCCCCAGCCCTCAGCAGCGGGACTCCGTCGCCGCCTCCACCGGCTCCGGGCAGGGGGCCGTGCGACTCGTCCTCGACGACGTGAGCGCCCCCGCCCTGGCCGCCTGGCGGGAGACGGCCGATGCTCTCCAGCGCGCCGGGATCCACGTCATGGGGCAGATCTGCGACTCCGAGGCCCTGGCCGCCCTGAGCGACTCCGACTTCGACAGGAGGCTCGACGCCCTGCTGACCGCCCTGCCGGGGCTGGACTCCTGGGAGGTCGGCAACGAGATCGGGGGCGACTGGCTGGGGGAGGATCCGGTGGGGCGCGCCACGCGCGCGGCGAGGGCGGTGAGGGAGCGCACCGGCGCGCTCACCGTCCTGACCCTCTATTACCAGCTCGGGCAGGCCGAGGCGCAGGGGGCGCTGTTCAATGTGGCGGCCTCGCTCGCGGGCGGCGAGCTCATGGGGCTCATCGACGTCGTCGGCATCTCCGTCTACCCGCAGTCCCACCCGCTGGGAACCGCGGCGGATCGGGTCATGGGCGCGCTCGCGGCGCGCTTCCCGGACAAGCGCGTGGCAGTCACCGAGCTCGGCTACGGCGGGGAGGATCTGGACGACGGGCCCTGGTGGTTTGGCTCCCGCGAGGATGCCGACGCCGCCCGGAGCACCCTCATCGCCCAGGTGACGGGCGCCGCCCTGGGGCGGCCCCAGGCCTGGGGGGCGCCCTTCTGGTGGTACTTCCTGGACGATGAGGCGACCGGCGCGAGGGGTACCGGTGGCGGCGGTGCGGACTCCTCCGGGGCGCCCGAGGGCGAGGGCCTCGGAGCGGTCGGGCGCTCGCTCAAGCGGGCATCGGACCACGCCTCTGCCCCCTGATCCCGGAAGCGGGCCCCATGCCGCCGGCCGGGCCTCACCCCTCGACTCACGCCGAGTGGCTAGGACTCCTGGGCGAGCACGAGAGGATGGACCGCCGCAGCTCCGGCGCCCCGCAGGAGATCGGCCGCGACCGTGACGGTCCAGCCGGAGTCCGTGGAGTCATCAACCAGGGCGATCCGGGCGCCGTCCAGGCGCTCCAGGGCGGCGGGCCCCCAGCCGTCGAGGCTCAGGCTCCGGGCCACTGCTGCCAGGCGGGTCGCGGAGTTGACGTCATGGCGCCCCGGCTGCCCGCCCGTGGCGATGATGCCGAGGCGCTCGGCGCCCAGGCGGTGCGCAACCGCGCCACCCAGGTGGCGGATCAGCCGCGGGCGACGGCGGGAGTCGATGATGACGACCGCGTCGATGCTCCCCTCGGCACTCGCCGCGGCGGTCCGCCCCTCGGGCGCGCCCCCGCCCGCGCCGCCCGCAGCGGTGGCGTCGTCCCCGCTCTCGGCGCGGGCGAGGGCGTCCAGGCGGTCCACCGCCTCCAGGACGGGGGCCCGCAGCCCAGGAGGGACGAGCCCGTCCTCATCGGAGGAGAAGAGGTCGCGAAGCGCCGCCGAGACGCCCAGGCCATCGAGCCTCCCGACGGCGATGCCCGTGCCCGCTCGCCGCTCGGGCGGGATCCTGCCCCGCAGAGCGCCCAGCCCCAGCCTCTCCATGCCCACGGGCCACTGGCGCCGGGCGGTGATCTCAACCCCGATGCGCGCCAGCGATCCCCGGGCCGCCCCCACCTGCTCCGCATCCGGCCCCTGCGGGAGGGCGAGGCCCCCGCACAGGTCGCAGGCGCCGCAGCGCCAGCCCTCGGGCATCTCCGGGTCATCGAGCGCGGCGCGCAGGAAGGCCATTCGGCACTCCGGGGCGCGAAGGCGCTCATAGGCGAGCATTGCCTCCTGCTCGGACCGCCTGGCCGCCTCCACCCGGGCGTAGCGCTCGGCGTCGTACACCCAGGGCTCGCCCGTGGCCAGCCAGCCGCCCCTGACTCTCCGCACGGCGCCGTCGACGTCGAGCACCTTGAGCATCGATGCCAGACGGGCGCGCCGCAGGCTCGTCACCGTCTCCAGCGCGCCGATCCCCAAGGGGGCATCGGCCGCCTCCAGGGCGTCGAGCACCTCGTGGACCCGCTCGGGCGGCGGGAAGCCCTGGGAGCCGAACCAGTCCCAGATCGCCCGATCCTCCGCGCCGGGCAGCAGGACCACCTCGGCCCTCTCGACGCCGCGCCCCGCGCGCCCCACCTGCTGGTAGTAGGCCACGGGCGAGGCGGGCGCGCCCATGTGGACGACGAATCCGAGATCGGGCTTGTCGAATCCCATGCCCAGGGCGCTGGTGGCCACGAGCGCCTTCACGCGGTTGGCCTTGAGGTCGGCCTCGAGGCGCTCGCGCTCCGCAGGCTCGGTCTGGCCGGTGTAGGTGGCCACATCCAGGCCGGCGGCGCGCAGGGCCTGGGCGGTCTCGCCCGCGGCGGAGACGGTGAGGCAGTAGATGATCCCGGAGCCCCGGGCGCGCTGGAGGTAGTCGGTGAGCCAGGCCAAGCGCGTGGCTGAGTCTCCCAGGCGCGCCACGCCCAAGTGCAGGGAGTCCCGTTGGAGGCTCCCGCGCAGTACGAGCACCTCGGGGGCCCGGCCACCCATCTCGTGTCCAGCCAGCTGCTCGGCCACATCCGTGGTCACGCGCTCGTTGGCCGTGGCCGTCGTCGCCAGGACGGGGGTGCGGGGCGGCAGGCCGGCGAGCAGGGTGCGGATGCGCCGGTAGTCCGGCCGGAAATCATGCCCCCAGTCCGAGATGCAGTGCGCCTCATCGATGACGATGAGGCCCGCGCCGGCCGCCAGATGCGGAAGGACCTCATCCCGGAAGACGGGATTGTTGAGGCGCTCGGGCGAGACGAGGAGGACATCGGCGCGCCCGGCGCGGATCTCATCCTCGACCTGACCCCATTGGGCGCTGTTGGCCGAGTTCATGGTGACGGCGCGAATGCCGGCGCGCCCGGCAGCGGCGACCTGGTCACGCATGAGCGCCAACAGCGGGGAGATGATGATCGTGGGCCCGGTGCCGCTCGCCCCCTCCCGCCCTTGGGGCGGGAGGGGGGCTCCCTCGTGCCAGCCGCCCCAGCCCTCGCGCAGCAGCATGGTGGCCACGAAGTAGACGGCGGACTTGCCCCATCCCGTCCTCTCCACCACGAGAGCCCGGCGGCGGCCCACCACCAGCGCCTCGATCGCCCGCCACTGATCGGGGCGCAGCCGCGCGGCCGGGCTGCCGACGAGCGCGCGCAGCACGTCCTCCGCGCGCTCGCGCAGGGCGGCCGACGGTGCCGAGGACGGCGTGGACGATGCTGCGGCGCTCATGGGTCCACGGTAGCCCGGGGCTCCGACACGGATGAATGCGCGGACCGGATCGTGCAGGGGCCTGTTGAAAAGTTGTGAAGGTGCCTGTAGATTTTTGCCATCGAGATCGACAGGTGCCTGTTGGAAGCTGAGGCGGTCCGGGCCCACGACTCGCACTGGGAAAGAAGGAGGTCATCATGACTTCCACGAAGAACAGCCCTGAGAACGAGCCCTTCGAGGAGCCCATGAGGGCGCTGGAGGGCGCCGACGCGGCGGAGCCCCGAGATCTCGCCGGCGCTGAGGACGGCAGTGGCATCGACGGTGGCGTCGACGACGGCGGTGCTCATGCCGCGCTGCACCGCCGGTTCCGCGCCCTGGTCCGGCTCATGGGGTGCGACCGCGCCGCCCGGCGGGCCGAGCACGGCCCGGCCGGCGACCCGAGCCGCGGCCAGGGCCGGGTTCTGGCCGCCCTGAGGATGCAGAGCCCCATCGCCACGAAGGACCTCGCCTTCCTCCTGGGCATCCGCCAGCAGTCCCTCAACGAGGTGCTCGGCAGGCTCCAGGGGGCGGGTCTCATCGAGAGGGCCCCCAGTCAGGAGGACCGGCGCGTCATGCTCGTCCACCTCACAGGGGCCGGCCGCGCGGCCGGCCCCGCGGCCCCCGCCGACTGCCCCTTCGCCGTGCTCGATGAGGAGGAGGCGGCCCGGCTCGTCGAGCTTCTCGACAAGGTCATCGCACCCCTCTCCCAGCGCCTGGGCGAGCACGGGGCGAGCGATGAGGAGATGGAATCCATGCGCGAGCGCCTGGGGGAGGAGCGCTTCGCCCACGTCATGCGCATGCGCGAGCACGGCCTCGGACTCACCGGCCCCCGTGGCTGCGGCGGGCATGGCGGGCACGGCGGGCATGACGGGCACTGTCATGGCGGGCATGGCCCCCATGGCGGGCCCCGTGGAGCGGGTCACCACCACGGCGTCGGCCACGGGCGGCGGCGCGGGGACCCGATGGCGTGATCGCCGCCCCGTCCTCGCCGACCCGGCTCGGCCGCAGCCCACTTCCTGGGACGGGAAGGGCACGACGGCCGAGCTGTGCACTATCCTCGGCTCACCACCACTCGCGGTGGAGGAAGGCCAGTGATGACACCACGGGATGGGGCGCAGGCCCCCATCAGGACGGAGTGCCCCCTGCGCGCGCCACGGCGCCCCGCAGGGGAGCTCATGCGCCGCTGAGGCGCCCGGACGTCTCAGCCCCAAGCCGCGCCCGGCGCGGTTCCGGTCCCAACCACCCCACCCAGGATGGCGGCGCTGCCGCCAGGATCATTGAGGACCGCACCATGACACGCATCCGCACCACCCACGTCGGCTCCCTTCCCCGCACCGACGCCCTCATCGCCGCCAACAAGGACCACCAGGACGGCGCTCTGCCCGACGCCGATTTCGAGGCCGTCATAACCGAGGCCGTCGACTCCGTCATCGCCAGGCAGGCCTCCATCGGCATCGACATCGTCAACGACGGCGAGTACGGGCACCTCATGACCCAGTCGGTCGACTACGGGGCCTGGTGGGGCTACTCCTTCCTGCGCTTCTCCGGGCTCGAGGTCCTCCCCGAGCCCCCGGCGCGCAGGCCCTCGGGCAAGCTCGAGCTCGACGCGATGACAGACCGCCGCGACTGGGCGGCCTTCGCCGACGCCTACGCCGACCCGACCAGCGGGATCCACATCGCCAATCGCCGGCCCTGGGTCTTCCCCACGGTCACCGGTCCCCTGTCCTACACGGGCGCCGACCTCGTCGCCCGCGACATCGCCCTGACCAAGCGCGGCCTGGAGGCGGCGGGCAAGACGCTCTCCGAGGGCTTCGTCGCGGCCCTGTCCCCGGCGTCGGCGGCGCGCGTCGGCAACACCTACTACGAGGATGATGAGGCCGCGGTGTGGGCCTGGGCGGAGGCGCTGCGCGAGGAGTACAAGGCGATCACCGACGCCGGGCTCACCGTCCAGATCGACGCCCCGGACCTGGCGGAGTCCTGGGACCAGTTCGTCACCGAGCCCAGCCTCGAGGACTACCGGGCCTTCTCCGCCGTGCGCATCGACGCCCTCAACCACGCCCTTGAGGGCATCGACCCCGCCCTCGTGCGCTATCACGTGTGCTGGGGCTCCTGGCACGGCCCGCACTCGACCGACCTGGAGTTCAAGCACATCGTGGACCTCGCCCTGAGCGTCAACGCCAACGGGCTGAGCTTCGAGGCCGCCAACGCCCGCCACGAGCACGAGTGGAGGATCTGGGAGGAGGTCGAGCTCCCCGCCGAGAAGTACCTCATCCCGGGCGTCGTCTCCCACGCCACCAACGTCGTGGAGCACCCCGAGCTCGTGGCCGAGCGCATCGGGCGCTTCGCGGGCCTCGTGGGCCCCGAGAGGGTCGTCGCCTCCACCGACTGCGGCCTGGGCGGGCGCATCCACCCCTCCATCGCCTGGGCGAAGCTCGAGTCCCTCACCGCGGGCGCCCGTCTGGCCGGCGACCGGATCTGAGGGCCGTGGGTGGCAAAATCGCCCCATGACCCTCCTGATCATCGTCGCGGGACTCCTGGCGATCGCCGGCGCCAGTCAGATCAGCGACCGCCTCCGGGTGGCGCCGGCGCTGCTGCTCCTGACCATGGGCATCGCCGTCGGCTTCCTGCCGGTGGTGCCCGCGATCGAGATCGAGCCGGAGGTCATCCTCGAGGGCGTCCTCCCGCCGCTCCTGTACGCGACGGCGGTGGCCATCCCCACGATCAACTTCCGCAGGGAGCTCGCCCCCGTCGCGATCCTCGCCGTCCTCCTGGTCGCCGTCTCCTCGGCGGTGATCGGGGGAGTGCTCACCCTCGTCCTGCCCAGCCTGCCCGTGGCCTGGGCCATCGCCATGGGTGCGGTGCTCAGCCCCACCGACGCCGTGGCCATCTCCATCGCCCGGCGCCTCGGGGTCACCCAGCGCGTCATCACCGTGCTGGAGGGCGAGGGGCTCCTCAACGACGCCACCGCCCTGGTGGTCCTGTCCTCGGCGATCTCGGCCGCCGTGGCCGGGCGGACCAGCGCGGGGGGCGTCCTGGGCAGTTTCGCGCTCGCCGTCGTCGTCGCCGTGGTCGTTGGCTGGATCGTCGGGGAGCTCACCCTGCACCTGCGCGCCCGCGTCACCGACGCCGGCGTCGACACGGTCATCTCCTTCACCGTGCCGTTCCTCGCCGCCATCCCCGCCGAGCACATGGGCGGCAGCGGCCTGGTGGCGGCCGTCGTCGCCGGCCTGGTGACCGGGCACCGCTCGCCCCGGCTCCTGCCCCCGGACCACCGCATCGCCGGCAACGAGACCTGGCACACCGTCGAACTCGTCCTCGAGGGCTCCATCTTCCTGGTCATGGGCCTGCAGCTGTTCGGGGTCGTGGAGGACGTGCGCGCCGAGGGCCCCTCGATCACCATCGCCGTCTGGCTCGCCGTCCTGGCCGGGGGCCTGACCGTCGCCGTGCGAGCCGCCATCGTCGCCCCGATGCTCCTGTGGCTGCGCCGCCGGGGAGCGCGCCGGGCCGAGAGATGGGATGGGATGAGCGAGCCCCTCCAGGAGTTCGAGGAGCGCTGCCAGGCGATCGCCCGCGGGGAGATCCCCGAGGACATGCTCGTCCCCTGGGACAGCAGCCGCCGCGGCGTGCGGCGCAGGCTCAAGGGCCTCGCCAAGGGGCGCAGGGGGGCGGGGCACGCGCATGCGCAGGTCCGCGCCGCGCGGGCCATCGACAGGATCCGGCGGGTCGACGCCGACATGGCCTACTACCGGCAGGCGCCCCTCGGCGCCCGGGAGGGGACGATCATCGTGTGGGCGGGGATGCGCGGCGCCGTCACGCTCGCCGCCGCCCAGACCCTCCCCGCCGACGCCCCCAACCGCCCCTTCCTCCTGCTCATCGCGATCCTCGTCGCCGCCGGCTCCCTCGTCGTCCAGGGACTGACCCTGCCATGGGTGGTCAGGGCCGTCAGGCCGGCGATGGAGGGCCCCGCCGATGAGGCGGAGCGCCGCGAGCTCATGGGGCTCCTCATCTCCGCGGCCAAGGGCGTCATCCCGGAGAACGGCGATGACCACCTGCTCACTGACGACGGCCGCAGGCGCATCGCCCTGGCCTCCCAGGGGGCCTCCGCCCTCGTGGCCCACGCGATCCGGGAGGAGGCGCCCGGGGGCGGCGAGGAGGCGGACTGGGCCGCGCGGCGCGAGGAGCAGGCGCACGCGCGGGCGCTCTCCCTCGACATGGTCCGGGCCCAGCGCCAGGCCCTGCTCGACGCCGGCGAGCTCGGCCTCTACTCCGCCGGGCTGATCGAGTACGCCCTGACCCGCCTCGACTACGAGGAGATCACCCTGGTCTACCGGGAGGCCGTCAACGAGGCCCCGCCGGCCCGGGTCGTCCCGGCGCCGCAGGGCGGTCGCACGGGCGCCGTAGACTCGGCGCCGTGAGCAGCCTTCCCATCCGCCCCGGGCTCGAGGGCGAGACCCCCTACGGGGCCCCGGAGCTGAACGTGCCCGCGCGCCTCAACGTCAATGAGAACCCCTATGCGCCCAGTCCCGCCGTCGTCGCGGACATCGCCGACGCGGTCGCCCGGGCCGCCTCCGGTCTCAACCGCTACCCGGACCGCGACTTCCCCGCCCTGCGCCAGGCCCTGGCCGACTACCTCGCCGTCGAGTCCGGCGCGTGCCCGGGGGCGGATCAGATCTGGGCGGCCAATGGCTCCAACGAGGTCATGCTCCACATCCTCCAGGCTTTCGGCGGGCCCGGGAGGATCTGCCTGTCCTTCACTCCCACGTACTCCATGTACCCCGAGTACGCCCGCGACACCCTCACCGAGTACGTGACGATCCCGCGCCGGGACGACTTCACCATCGACGTGGATGCCATTGCGGACGCCGTCGCCGAGCATCGCCCCGCCGTGATCATCATCGCCAGCCCCAACAACCCCACCGGCACCGCCCTGCCCCTGACCGCCGCGCGCGCCCTGCTGGAGGCCGCCTGCGGCAACGGGCCCGCCGCCGCCGACGGCGCCCCCACCGACTGCGTCGTCGTCATCGACGAGGCGTACGCGGAGTTCCGCCGGCCCGGCGTTCCCAGCGCCCTGGAGCTCCTGGAGGGCAACCCCCACCTGGCCGTGTCCCGCACGATGAGCAAGGCCTTCGGCGCCGCCGGCCTGCGCCTGGGCTATCTCGCCGCCTCCCGCGAGCTGATCGACATGCTGCGCGTCGTGCGCCTGCCCTACCACCTCTCCGCGATCACCCAGGCCGCCGCCCTGGCGGCGCTGGCCCACCGGGAGGAGCTCATGGGCCAGGTCGCCTCCCTGCGCGACGAGCGCGACTCCCTCGTGGCCTGGCTGCGCTCCCAGGGCCTGACCGCCCACGAGTCCGACGCCAACTTCGTGCTCTTCGGCCCCTTCGCCGATCGCCACCGCGTCTGGCAGGATCTCCTTGACGACGGCGTGCTCATCCGCGTCGTCGGCCCCGAGGGGTTCCTGCGCGCCAGCGTGGGGACGCCCGAGGAGATGGCGGCCCTCCGCGCCGCCCTGACCAAGGCCCTCAGCGGCGCCTGCGCCGTCGGCCCCGACCCCCAGGAACCCGCATGAGCAGCACCACCAGCCCTGCCGGCCTCACCCGTGCCGCCCGCGTCGAGCGGACCACGAGCGAGTCCAGTGTCGTCGTCGAGGTCGACCTCGATGGCACCGGCGACACCGACATCTCCACCTCCGTCCCCTTCTGGGACCACATGCTCACCGCGCTGGGCAAGCACTCCCTCATGGACCTCACCGTGCGGGCCACGGGGGATACCCACATCGATGTCCACCACACCGTGGAGGACACCGCCATCTGCATCGGCGAGGCCCTGCGCCGGGCCCTGGGCGACAAGCGCGGCATCCGCCGCTTCGGGGACGCCTCCGTGCCGCTCGATGAGGCCCTGGCCACCGCCGTCGTCGACATCTCCGGACGCCCCTATCTCGTCCACGGCGGCGAGTCCGAGGCCTTCGTCCACCACCTCATCGGCGGGCACTTCACCGGCTCCATGGTCCGCCACGCCCTGGAGGCCATCGCCTACCACGCCGGTATCTGCCTGCACGTGCGCGTCATCTCAGGGCGCGATCCCCACCACATCGCCGAGGCCGAGTTCAAGGCCCTCGCGCGAGCCCTGCGCACCGCCGTCGAGCCCGACCCGCGGGTGGACGGCATCCCCTCCACGAAGGGAGCCCTGTGATGAACGACCAGGCCACACCCGACGGCGCCCGCCCCGATGACGCCGACCGCGTCGACGACGAGTTCGCCGCCCTCGTGGAGGGCCTCGACCTGGACGGCGCCCAGGTGGCGGGCGAGGGCCCCGCGGTGGCAGGGGAGGACGGGGCCGCGAAGGCGCCGGGCGACGGCACTTCTTCCGCCGCTCCGGCCGCGCGGGCCCTCAAGATCGCAGTCGTCCTCACGCCTCTGCCCACCGCCGAGGCCCTCGCCTCCCTGTGCGCCATGAGCGGGCTCGACTGCGTCGTCGTGCCCGCCTCCACGGGCGCCTTCGCCGTCAAGGAGTTCGCCTCCGCCCACGCCGAATGGGACATCGCCGAGCTCCTGGGCGGATCGGAGAACGAGCCGGCCGAGGCCGCCGAGCTCGCCGCCACCCTGTCCCGCCTGAGCCGCGGCGGCTCCGTGCTGCTCACCGCGGACCTGGCCACCGATGTCGGCATCGAGGAGGGCCTGTCCGGCACGATCACCGCGCGCCGCTTCGTAGGCGGCAAGCCGGGCGAGGAGGCCTCCGCCGGCCTCATCCTGTCCCAGATGGATCAGGTCGTCGAGGACGTCCTGCTCGGGATCACCCGGCCGGAGGCTGCCCCCGGCGCCGTGGAGACCAGCGAGGTCAAGACCGGGCGCGCTATGCGCTGGATCGGGCGCGGTCTGCGCCGCCCCGGCGCCGACTGAGGCCGGCCGTCTCTCGAGGGCCCCGCCATGTGCGCACCGGGGCGGAGTCGGAGCGGGCCGGGGCGCCCGCCGGTGGGCGCGGCCTCAGCCGGTGGCCACCAGGCAGGAGAACCCGCGCTTGCCGGCCTGCCATGCTGCTTCCGAGGGCCCGAGCACGGTGAGAGCGGCATCGGCTTCGGCGTAGCCGGAGGCCTCGGCGGCGGCCGTGGTGCAAGTCGCGAGCACTTCGGCGTCGGCCACGAGGCTTTCGTCCGAGCCGGAGGCGGTCGAGGGGGCCAGGGTCCCCACGGCGAACACCCTCCAGGAGTGGGATTGGGAGCAGTCCACCGCCTTGGCGCTGGACTGGCCCGAGATCGAGGTGATCCCGGCCAGGCAGGACCCCTCCGGATGCGGCGGCTCGGATGCGGAGGGCACGGGGGCGCCCGAGGAGCCCGTCGCGCCCGCGGTTCCCGAGGTGCCGTCCTGGGCGGCCGCGCCCGCCCGCCGGCTGTCCTGGTTCACTTCCTGGCCCGCTTGCTGGCTCGTGCCGGGCCCCGGCGAGGAGCGGCTGATCGCCGTCGTGGCCCCCGATCCCCTCTCAGCGATGATCCATGCCCCGCCCGCGCCGAGCCCCGCGCCCACGGCGAGGACGGCGGCCGCCGCGGCCAGGCGGCGCCCACGGCGGGGATGCGCAGGCCGGCCGGTGGAGGGGGCCGTGGTAGGCGGTGCCGCGAGTGGGGAGCCGGAGGGGTGGGCCGATGGCGCTGACGACGCGCCGCCCGACAGCGCCTGACGCGGGCCGACCGGCGCGGGGGAGGGTGCGGGCCATCCCCGGGAGTCCTCCCGGGGGCGGTTCGCCTGGAGGAGGGCCGCCCGGGGCCCTGCCACCGTCAGGGCCCCATCGCCCAGCGCCTCGCGCGCCCGGACCAGGGCCCGCGCCAAGGCCGTGCCGTCGGCGTGCCGCCTGGCGGGATCAGGGTCGAGAGCCTGCGTGAGCAACGGGGTCAGGAGCGCTGGGACGCGCGGATCGCCCAGGTCGATGGGGTTCTTGAGCCCCTCGACGATCTCGGGGAGGCTGAGCGAGCGGCCCGTGGTGTGCCGCCTGGGGGAGTGCCCGGTGAGCATCGTGTAGAGGACGGCTCCCATGGACCACACGTCGCCCTGCGGCGCGGGAACGGCCATGGCGAAGGCCTCCGGCGCGGCGAAATCCGGCGTGAGGCACTCCAGGGTGACGGTCGGGTCCTGGCCCTCGCGGGCGACCGAGGCGATCCCGAAATCGGTCAGGCGCGGTGCCCCGAAGGCATCGAGCAGGATGTTCCCGGGCTTGACGTCCCGGTGCAGGATCCCGGCGGCGTGACCGGCCCCCAGCGCGGAGGCGGCGGCCTCGACGAGCGCCACGGCGTCGGGCGCGGGCATGGGGCCCCGCTCCACCAGGTCCGCCAGGCTCCCGCCGGGGCACAGCTCCATGACGATGAAGGGGCGGCCATCGCGCAGGACGCCGGTGTCGATCAGGGAGATCACGTGGGGGTGCGAGCTGATGCGGCTGGTGGCGCTCACCTCGCGCATGTAACGGCGGCGGTTGCGCTCGTCGTCGAGGCTGCGCGAGTCGACCTTGACGGCGACAGGCCGGTTCATCGACAGCTGGACGCCCTCGTAGACAGTCGCGAAGCCGCCGTGGCCGACGATCCCGACGATGCGCACGCCGGGGACCTCCGGCCAGGCCCGGGGCTGAGCCATCGGCTGCTGGTCCGGGGACTGCGAGTCGCAGGTCGGTGCGCTCGACGGGGAGTGCTCGGGAAGGGTCATGGTCGCATCCTGCCCTGAGCGCGCCGCCGGGCGCACGCCCGCGGGCGGTAGATGACGTCTCCGGGGCGTCGCCGGGCGCCCACGCCCATACGCTCCCCGGACCGCTGGGCGGCGCTCGCGACGTCGCCGGTAGACTCCCGGGCATGCCCTCACCTCGCGTCGTCGTCCTCAACTACGGCTCCGGCAATGTGCGCTCGGCCGTTCGCGCCCTGGAGCGCGTCGGCGCGCGGGTCGACCTCACCGCCGACGCCGGCGCCGTGGAGTCCGCCGATGGGCTCCTCGTCCCCGGCGTGGGCGCGTTCGGCGCCGTCATGGAGATGCTGCGCGCCGTGGACGCCCCCCGGCTCATCGAGCGGCGTCTTGCCGGGGGGCGCCCCGTGCTGGGCATATGCGTGGGCATGCAGGTCATGTTCGAGTCGAGTCAGGAGCACGGCTCCACCATCCCGGGGCTCGCCCAGTGGGAGGGGGAGGTGAGCCGCCTCGACGCCCCCGTGGTCCCGCATATGGGCTGGTCCGAGGTGCGCCCGCCCGCTGGCAGTGCCCTGTTCGACGGCGTCGCCGATCAGCGCTTCTACTTCGTTCACTCCTACGCCGCCAAGACGGACCCGGGGGCGGGGCTGGGGCCCTCCGCGACGCGCCCGCCGCTGCCCACCTGGGCCCATCACGGCGAGGACTTCCTGGCCGCCGTCGAGAACGGCCCGCTGTCGGCCACCCAGTTCCATCCCGAGAAGTCGGGCGACGCCGGGGCCGAGCTCCTGCGCAACTGGCTGGGCGCGCTCTGACGCGCGCACGCCCTCACCACTGACCCGAACCCGCATATCCGCCGCGCCCCTCGCGCTCCGCCCCGAGACCATCCAGGAGGCCCCTCATGCTCACGCTCCTTCCCGCCGTCGACGTCGCCCACGGTAAGGCCGTCCGCCTGCTCCAGGGCGAGGCCGGATCGGAGACCGATTACGGCAGTCCCGTCGACGCCGCCCTCGACTGGGCCCGCGCCGGGGCGGAGTGGATCCACCTGGTGGATCTCGATGCCGCCTTCGAGCGGGGTTCCAACGCCGAGCTGCTGGCGCGCATCGTCGGCGAGGTCGGGGTGAAGGTGGAGCTCTCCGGCGGGATCCGCGACGACGCCTCCCTGGAGCGCGCGCTCGCCGCCGGCGCCGCACGGGTCAACCTGGGCACTGCCGCGCTGAAGGACCCGGACTGGACGGCGCGGGCCATCGCCGAGCACGGGGAGGCCATCGCCGTGGGTCTCGATGTGCGAGGGACGACGCTGGCGGCGCGCGGCTGGACGGAGGAGGGCGGCGACCTCTGGGAGGCCCTGGAGCGCCTGAACGCGGCGGGATGCTCGCGCTACGTGGTCACTGACGTCACCCGCGACGGGACTCTCACCGGGCCGAACACGGAACTGCTGCGCCAGGTGTGCGAGCGCACCAGCGCGCCCGTGGTGGCCTCCGGGGGGATCTCCTCACTGGATGATATTCGCGCATTGACCGGACTGGTGGGGATCGGGGTGGACTCCGCGATCGTCGGCAAGGCCCTCTACAACGGCAATTTCACCCTTGAGGAGGCCCTGGAGGTCACGCGCGCAGCCTGACTCTCCCACGCCCATCCCACTCTCCCCTCGCCGAGACCGGTCGAAAATGTCGTCGAGGCCGGTCGATAGCGTCGTCGAGGCCGGTCGTTGTTGTCGTCGAGGCCGGTTGGTGGTGGGTTAGTGGTTGTGGTGTTCTTGGGCGTCGTCGGTGAGGTAGGGGATGAGGCGTTGGATGGTTAGGGGCGGGGTGGTTTGGGTGGTGGTGATGTAGCCGGTGACGGGTGTCCAGGTGGTGGTGCCGGTGGGGCGGTAGCGGGCGGTCCAGGTGGTGGTCAGGGTGATGGTGGTGTTGTTGTTGTTGGTGGTGTATTGGTGGGTGATGGTGTGGTTGGGGTAGGGGTGGCCGGGGTCGGTGGTGGTTGTGGTGGTACCGTCTCCCCAGTTCCAGGTGTAGGTGGTGGGGGTGGCCTCGACGTCGATGGGGGTGGTGCCCACGGTGGTGGATAGTGCTCGGGTGGTGGGGTTGGTGTGGGCGATCAGGGGCATGTGGAGCAGGATGGTGGTCCCGGGTGGTTGGAGGGTGATGCCCGAGCCGTCGATGATGAGGGTGGCCACGTCGTGGGCGGTCACAACCACCGGGGCCGGAGCAGGTCCGGCCGGGGCGGGCGGATCCGCAGGGGCTTCTTCTTGCGGTGCGCGGGTGCATAGTTGGCCGATCTTGCCCCCGGGACGATCGGGTTTTCCCCCGATGCACACCCATCTGCCGGGTGCGGGGGAGGGGGAGGCCGCTCTTACGCTCACACCTGAGTCAGGGATGCTGGGTGAGACGTTGTCGTCGCCTGCATTAGACGCAGGTGCCCCACCCGAAACTGGGACCTCCTCGTAGGTTTCAGTTTCAAGGGTAACGTGATCATCATTTCCTTGTGCGTGGATATTTCGGCTTGAGTTTTCATCGGTTCCTTCCGAGGGACTTGTCGGGACAGTCGTCAAGATGCACAGTGACGCTGTCGCGACGAATAGCTTTCTCATCATTCGACTGACACCCCTCGAACGATCCACTCTCCGTCGCTGTAGCGAAGGACGACGAATATTCTTGCCGTTTCGTTGCCTTCTTCAGTGGGCTCACCGGCACTGTTGATGGTTGTGGATGCTCCCATCACTAGATTTCCTTGGACGGCCGAGTGCTCTTTTCCTGCCCCAGGTGGCGTGTAACTGATGTCTTGGATTGTGATGTCCCAGGGGTTGGCCCAGCCTCCGCCTTCGTGGAGCTTGGTGGCGTTGTCGATGGCCGATTGGCAGAAGACGCAGCTCTCTTCGCTCATGGCGGCCAGGTCGGTGGTGTCGCCGGTGATGAAGGCGTAGCGGTAGAGGTTGAAGAAGTGGACGACGGCGTTGACGGCGCCTTGCTGGGTGTTCTCGCTCGCCTCTGGCGGTTTGACCGGTTTGGGCTCGGCCAGGGCGGTGGCTCTCTGGGCGGCCAGTTCGGGGCCGAGCGAGACCGGTGCGCCGGCGCTGGTGGTGGGTGTCGCGGTAGTGCTGGCCTCGGGGGTGGAGAAGAAGCGCGTGGGCAGCGTTCCGCTGACCTCAGGCGCAGGAGCGTCGTTGGCGCAGGCCGCCAGCAGCCCCGGGCCCGGGGCGCAGCAGGCCAGTAGGGTCAGGGCGACCGGGAGCGCCCAGCGTCTTCTCAGCGCCTCAAGACCCCGGCGCCATCGGCCGGGCGCAGGGCCGCTGGAGCGGCGCCGCCGAAGCACTACGGCGCCGACGGCGCGGACCGGAGAGCGGCAGGACACGGGAGCCATGGGATCTGGGGCCTTCCAAGAAAGAGGGGGGCGGATGGGCGGACACGGACCAGGGGGACAACAGCTCGAGGCCCCAGGTCGGCCCCAGACGACGGCGGCATCGCCGTCGAACCCCAACCCTAGAACCAACCTTCCCCCAGCACCAGACCCCACCACCAATCTGTGGACAAACCAGCCAACACAACCCCCACCAACCCCACCCTGTGGACAAGGAACCGGTCTCGACCACCACTTCAACCGGTCTCGATGACAACAACAACCGGTCTCGGCGAGAGAGGGGAGGGGAAGCGCGGGGGAGGAGACGGGGGCTGTGGCAGGCTTGGGGCATGCCGCCCGCACGACCCGCCGCCTCGAAGCGCCCCCGTCCCGCGGGGCCGTCGTGGGACCAGGTGGAGCTCGCCCCCGTCGTCCTCGTGCGCGGCGGGGAGGAGCTCCTCGGCGAGCGCGCCGTCGACCGGCTCCTCGCCCAGGCCCGGGCCAAGGACCCCACCACGGAGGTCGTCCGCCTCGACGCTGCCACCTACGAGCCCCACATGCTCGACACCCTCGTCTCGCCCTCGCTCTTCGGCGAGCCCAGGCTCGTCCACGTGCCCAATCTCGAGCAGATGACGGATGCGCTCCTGGCCGACCTGCTCGCCTACGTCGCCGCCCCCGACCCCGACGTCGTCGTGATCCTGCGTCACAACTCCGGCCAGCGCGGCAAGAAGCTCCTCGACGCCCTCGGCGCCTCCCCATACCCCGTCGTGACCTGCGAGCCGATCAAGAAGGACGGGGACAAGGCGGCCCTCGTCAACGCCGACGCGCGCCGTGCCGGCCGCCGCATCGAGCCCGAGGCCATCGGGGCGCTCGTCGACGCCCTGGGCTCCGACCTGCGCGAACTCACCAGCGCCGTCGCCCAGCTCATGGCCGACACAGAGGGCACCATCACCGTCGCCCACGTCAACACCTACTACGCCGGCCGCATCGAGGCCACCGGCTTCAGCGTCGCCGACGCCGCCATCTCCGGCAACGTCGCCAGGGCCGTCACCCTCCTGCGCCACGCCCTGGCCACCGGCGTCGCGCCCGTGCTCATCGTGTCCGCCCTGGCCGTCAAGCTGCGCCAGCTCGCCCGGGTCGCCGCCGCGGGCGGCCGTCCCGGCATGGGGCCCAAGGAGCTCGGCATGTCCCCTTGGCAGGCCAAGCGCGCCCGCGCGGAGCTCTCCGGCTGGTCCGACGACGCTCTCGCCGCGGCGATCATCGCCGTCGCCCGCGCCGACGCCGAGACCAAGGGCGCCAGTCGCGACCCCGAGCACGCCGTCGAGCGCGCCGTCCTGGCGATCTGCTCCGCCCGCCGGGGGCGCCTGGCCACTCGTCACTGACCCCGGGCCACTGCCCCCGCCCGGCGGCCTCAGCGCTTGCGGTACAGCGACTTCGTGGCGTAGACGGGCTCATTGGTCACCTGCACGCCCAGGGAGCGGAAGATCCCCTCGTCCACACTGCCCAGGATCGTCGAGGTGTGCACATCGCAGCCCCGCAGCGTGGCGATCTGCTCCATGGCCCGCGCGGCGTTCGGGTCCGTGGAGGCGGACACGGCCAGGGCGATGAGCACCTCATCGGTGTGCAGGCGCGGGTTGCGCGAGCCCAGGTGGGTCGTCTTGAGCGTCTGGATGGGCTCGATCGACTCGGGCGAGAGCAGCAGCACCTCCTCGTCGATCCCCGCCAGGGCCTTGAGGGCGTTGAGCACCATCGCCGAGGAGCAGCCCAGCAGGGCACTGGTCTTGCCGGTGATGATGCGACCGTCCGGCAGCTCGATCGCGGCGGCGGGTGCGCCCGTGGCGGCGGCCAGCTCTCGCGTGGGCGGCACCACCGGTCGGTCCTCCACCGTCACCCCGACCTTCGCCATGGACAGGGCGATCCGCTCGGACTGGACGGGGTCGATCGCGTCCTGCTTCTCCGTGACCAGGGCCTTGAAGTAACGGCGGATGATCTCC
Organism: Actinomyces denticolens; assembly: GCF_002072185.1. Classification (GTDB taxonomy): domain Bacteria; phylum Actinomycetota; class Actinomycetes; order Actinomycetales; family Actinomycetaceae; genus Actinomyces; species Actinomyces denticolens. The sequence continues at coordinate 54,698 of NZ_MVIW01000007.1, read as the reverse complement.
TGCTTGGAGGCCTCACGGCAGGCCTCGTCGTCGCTGATGCAGTGGCCGGCCATGTTGACGCCCATATCCGTGGGGGAGGCGTAGGGGCACGTCCCGAGCATCTGCTCGAAGAGGCGCACGAGCACGGGGAAGATCTCGACGTCGCGGTTGTAGTTGACGGTCTGGACCCCGTGCGCGGCCAGGTGGAAGGGGTCGATCATGTTGACGTCGTCGAGGTCGGCGGTGGCGGCCTCGTAGGCGATGTTCACCGGGTGGTCCAGCGGCAGGTTCCAGATGGGGAAGGTCTCGAACTTCGCGTAGCCGGAGGACAGGCCCCTCTGGTGGTCCTGGTAGACCTGGGACAGGCAGGTCGCCATCTTGCCGCTGCCCGGCCCCGGCGCGGTGACGACGACGAGATCCCGCTCGGTCTCGATGTACTCGTTGCTCCCGTAGCCCTGGGCCGAGATGATCCGGGCGACGTCACCGGGGTAGCCGGGGATGGGGAAGTGCCGGTAGACCGTGATGCCGAGCCGCTCGAGCTTGGTCTTGAAGGCCTGCGCCTCGTGGTTGTCATCGGTCCACTGGGTGACGACGACGCTGCCCACGTACAGCCCGTAGTCGCGGAAGGCGTCGATGTGGCGCAGCACTTCGTCCTCGTAGCCGATGCCCAGGTCGGCGCGGACCTTGCGGCGCTGGAAATCGCGGGCGTTGACGGCCACGATGATCTCCACCTCGTCGATGAGCTCGGCCAGCATGACGATCTTGTTGTCCGGGGTGAAGCCGGGCAGCACGCGGGAGGCGTGCATGTCGTCGACGAGCTTGCCCCCGAACTCCAGGTAGAGCTTGCCCCCGAACTGCCTGCGCCGCTCCGCGATGTGCTCGGACTGCATCCTGAGGTACTTGTCCCGGTCGAATCCGATTCGCATGGGCATATGGGCTCCTGGGGTCGCAGTGGTCGAACCGCCTGCCGGCCGATTCGGCCGCAGGCCGCGCGCCATCGTAACCCCCGCGAGTATGACGACGGCGTGACGCGGCGCCGTTGGTGCCATCGTGTGACGCAGCCACTAATGGGCGCGGAGCGGTGGGCGGATGCGGAACGGCCCGGTGGGCCTCCCCACGAGGGAGGCCCACCGGGCCACTGATCGCCGGAGGCGGTGGCCTCAGAGGGAGGCGACGCGCTTGGCCAGCTTCGACTTGCGATTCGCGGCCTGGTTCTTGTGGATGACGCCCTTGGAGACGGCCTTGTCCAGCTTGCGGCAGGCCTTCTTGAGGCCCTCCTCGGCGGCGGCCTTGTCCCCGGCCTCAACGGCCTGGCGCACGCGGCGCACGTAGGTCTTGAGCTCGGACTTGACGGACTGGTTGCGCAGCCGGGCCTTCTCGTTGGTCTTGATGCGCTTGATCTGGGACTTGATGTTCGCCACTGCTCAGTGCTGCTTTCTCGATCGTCAGATGGTCATTGGCCGGAAAGAGGGTTCGCGCCACGGGCGTGAGAAGGTGGTGGAAGCACCTGGCGATGCCCGGTCGCCGGACCCCGAAGCCGGCCAGGCCAGAGGTCCAGGAACGCACTCTAGCAAAACGGCGCACTCCGGCGCCCGCCGCGGGTGGGCGGGCGGCGTGAGGTGCGTCGCGCTCCTCCTGCGGGCCTCCCCGCGTTCGTCAGCCCCAGTGCTCGCGCAGCGCGGCGACGACGGCGTCGAAGGTCCCCCGCCCCATCGTGGCCCCCTCGCGGCGGATGGCGGAGGGCTCGACGGCGAGGAGGCGGTCGAGCCGGACCTCGCTCGGGCGGCCCCTCGGGTCCCAGGCCCCCGGGCCGACGTCGAACCAGTAGCGGCCGTGACTCGCCTCCTGGGCGGCGTCGCGGTCATGGTCCTTCGATGTCATCTGAGCGACGATGAGGCGATCCCCGCTGCGGGCCAGGACCAGGACGGGGCGGTCCTTGCCCTGGGAGGCGTCCTCCTCATAGGGGACCCAGGTCCACACGACCTCGCCGGGGTCGGCGTCGCCGTCGGGGGCGGGGGCGTAGTCGAAGGAGGGGAGCCCGGCGGAGGCCACGTCGTAGGGCCGGATGCCGGCGCTCCCGCCGGTGGGGGCCTGCGTGGTCCGGGGGGCCGCGCCTCTCCGGCGGCGGGGCGCGGGGGAGGCGGTGGGGGTCGGGGAATGAGCGGAGCCCCCGCGGCCGGGGCGAGTGGCGCCGCCGGCGCGGCGCGCGCGCTGCTTCAGGGTGGAGGCGAGGGCGTCGGTGGCGGCGCGGCCGACCGCGCGCAGGATCCCGTCGAGAAGGCTGGCCATGGGCGCCACCCTACAGTCCGCTGCCGGGCGAGAGGGGGCGAGGGGGCGTCCCCAGCTGCGGGCTGGGGACGCCCCCGGTGGAGCGCGCCGACGGCGCTGGTCGGTCCGCCGCTCCTACTTCTTCGCCTGGGCCACGGTGGTGCACAGGGGGAAGGAGGCCGTGTCGATCGTGTCGTTGCCCTTGACGTCGATCGTGGCGCTCAGGCCCTTCGACGGGTCATTCGGGTCGCAGGTCCCCAGGGCCTTCCAGCCATCCGGGGTGATCGCGGCGCTGTCCACCGAGTAGACGGCGGACAGCGTCACCGTGTAGTCGGAGTTGCCGTACAGCGGGCTCGACATGCCCACGGGGATAGTGCCATTGGCGTCGGGCCACAGGGTGTCGTGCAGCCACCAGGCGGTGCCGCTGGGGTCGGCGTACTCGAGCTTCATCCCTGTCGGCGGCTTCGAGGTCAGGGTGAAATTCGGCGTCCAGCCCACCACGTCAGTGGTGTTGGAGAGGGTCACGGTGTAGTCGACGACGACGTGGGGCGTCGAGTGCGTGGCGTCCGGGCCCTGCACGGTGACGCCGCTCTGGGCGACCGTCGCCGAGGCGTCGCCGCGGGCGCGCTCATCCTCGTAGAGGGAGGAGAAGATCTTGCCGTCCTGGGCGGTGACGGAGGTGGAGATGGTGTTGTGCCCGACGACGCCGCTCAGGTCCACCTGGCAGGTGGCCTCCTGGCCCGCTGGGATGGCGGCCCCGCCCCCCGAGACCTCCTGGCTCGTGGCCGAGCCCTCCGCGGTGACGACGCTGCCCCCGAAGGCGGTCAGATCACAGCTCAGCCTCGTGATCGTGGCCGGGCCCTCCGTGCTCGCGGCCGCGATCGTGAAGCCCGACAGGGCGGTGGTGGAGTCGTTGTGGATGGTGGCCGTGTAGCGGCCGGCGTCCTTGGCCGCATCCGCGGGCAGGTCCTGCTTGCTCGTGGTCACTGTGGCGTGGGTGGCGCTCGCCGGCTCCTTGACCGCTGTGGCCGTGGGGCTGTGAGGGGTGGCGTCCTCGGTGGTCGTCAGGGTCGGCTTGAGCGTGTAGTCGCGCGCCTGGTCCCCCGGGGCGTTGACCAGCGTCCCGATGCTCAGGTCGAGGTAGGAGCCGGAGGGGCGCCCCGAGAAGTCGACCGTGTAGGTCAGGCTCAGATGCCCGGGGGAGCAGGAGACGCTGTCGGCGGAGGCGGAGTAGTCGCCGTGCTTGGAGTACGGGTCGTAGATGCGGGAGAGCAGTCCGAGTCCCGATGACCCGTACCGGCGGATCGGCCCGTCCGGGTTGTCGCTGGTGTAGAGGGCGGCCGCACCGGCGACCCCCAGCTCCGAGGGGCAGTTCCAGGTCCACTGGCCCGGCTGGGAGTCGGCCTCGAGGGTCAGGGTCATCTCCCTGCCCGGTGCCACGGTGTCAGGGATGCGCACGCCCCAGAAGAGGCAGTGGGCGGCATCGCCGGCGCCCTGGCAGCCGGTGCCCCCGGGGGAGTAGAAGCCGGTGACGCTGATGTCGTCATTGCCGCCGCTGGGAGCGGTCGTTGCCGCGGAGGCGGGGACGGCGATCAGGGCGGCGAGCGCCATGGGCAGGGCCAGGACGGGGCCGAGGATCCGGCGCAGTGGGGACGATGGTATGGAACGTGTTCGGCGCATGGCAGGCCTTCTCTCACAATGTCTCGAAACGATTAAGGACACCCCATCAATCTAACGTGGCGGGCATCACTTGTGAAGAGGTTCATGCTCGCCAATTGGCAGGTCGTTCTCCCCATCCTTCCTCGTCACGAGGCCTTGGCCGCCCCGATCCCCGTCCCGTGCCGACTCACCGTGGCCGCGCGGCCGCCTTCATCGCGGCGACGAAGCCGCGCAGTTCCGCGCGCATCGCCTCGACGGCCTCCTCCCTCGCGCGGCTGCCCGGCCGCGCCGCAGCGATGGCCGGGGCGTGGGACTCCACGATCCGGACCGTCGCCGACCCGGAGATCGCCCCATCGGCCCCCGCGGCGATCGCCTCGGCGACCTGCTCGGGGCGGGAGATGCCGAAACCGAGCATGACCGGCGCCGCGGCACCGGCCCGCAGCCTGGCCACCGACTCGGCCAGCCCCACGGTCGAGGCGGCCTGCTCGGCGCCGGTGACCCCCACGCGCGAGACCGCGTACACGTAGCCCCGCGAAGCGCCCGCCACGGCGTCGAGCGTGTGGGGCGCGGCCGACGGCGGGGCGATGTACACCGGGGCGATCCCCGCCCGCACCGCGGCGGCGGAGAAGGCGGGCGACTCGCGCACGGGGACATCGGGCAGCAGGACCGAGTCGATCCCCGCCTCGGTGCACCTGGTGTAGAAGGCCTCCAGGCCGACGGCGAAGGGAACGTTTCCGTAGATGAGCATGCCGATGGGCATTTCCGGGTGGCGCCGGCGCACGCGCGCCACCACCCCCAGGCAGTCGGCCAGGGCGGCCCCGGCCTCCTGGGCGCGGATATGCGCGCGCTGGATCGTGGGCCCGTCGGCGACGGGGTCGCTGAACGGCACCCCGAGCTCCAGGGCGTCCGCGCCCCCGGCGATGAGCGCCTCGATGACCTCCTCGGACAGCTCCGCGCTGGGGTCGCCCACCATGACGAAGGGGACGAAGGCCCCCTCGCCCCGTTCGCGCAGGGCGGTGAACATCGACTCGTAGCGATCCATCAGCGCTCCTCCTCATCACTCGAGCCCACTCCGGGCGCCGCCGGCGCGGCCCCGGCCCGGGTGGCCATGGCCTCGTACTCACCGCGCTTGCCCATCCGTCGCAGCATCCCGGCCGCCCGGGCCACCGCGCCGTCGTCGCTGAACGAACCGCCCATGCGCGCCCGCACCTGGTCGAGGTCCTTGTCCCCGCGCCCGGACAGGCACACGAGCAGGATGGGCGGCTCGGCGCCATCGGGGACCGCCTCGGCGATCTTGAGGGCCTGGGCGAGGGCGTGGGAGGACTCCAGGGCCGGGATGATCCCCTCATGGCGGCTGAGCAGCCGGAAGGCCTCCAGCGCCTCCTCATCCGTAATGCCGACGTACCGGGCCCGTCCCGTATCGGACAGGCGCGCGTGCTCAGGGCCGACCCCGGGGTAGTCCAGGCCGGCGGACACGGAGAAGGACTCCTCGACCTGGCCGTCGTCGTCGCGCATGAGGTAGGAGCGGGCGCCGTGGAGGATCCCTATGGCGCCGGCGTTGATCGGCGCCCCGTGGCGGCGGTCCAGGCCCTCGCCCGCGGGCTCGACGCCGATGAGCCCCACGGAGGCGTCGTCGATGAAGTCGGAGAACATGCCGATGGCGTTCGACCCCCCGCCCACGCAGGCGATCACCTCATCGGGCAGGCGCCCCGTGAGCGCGAGCACCTGGGCGCGGGCCTCGGTGGAGATGACCCGGTGGAAGGCGTGGACGATCGTGGGGAAGGGATGCGGGCCGGCGGCGGTGCCCAGCAGGTAATGGGTGTCCTTGAACGAGGCCGTCCAATCCCTCAACGCCTCATTGACGGCGTCCTTGAGGGTGCCCGCGCCACTGGCCACGGGCACCACCCGCGCGCCCATGAGCTCCATGCGCTCCACATTGGCGGCCTGCCGCACGACGTCGGTGGCGCCCATGTAGATCGTGCACTCCAGGCCCAGCAGCGAGCAGACCATCGCGGTGGCGGTGCCGTGCTGGCCCGCACCGGTCTCGGCGATGATGCGCCGCTTGCCCATCCGCTTGGCCAGGAGCGCCTGGCCGAGCACCTGGTTGCCCTTGTGCGCCCCGCCGTGAACGAGGTCCTCGCGCTTGAGCAGGATCCTCGCATTGCCCTGAAGCGGCAGGTTGCGCAGCTCGGTCACCGGCGTGGGGCGCCCCAGGTAGCGGCGCAGGAGCTCATCGAGTTCCGCGGTGAAGGCGGGGTCCGCGCTCGCGGCGATGAAGGCGTCCTCCAACTGATCCAGGGCGGGGATGAGCAGCTCGGGCACGAACTGGCCCCCGTACCCCCCGAAGTAGGGGTCGAGGCGCGGGTGCTCCCAGCGGCCGTCCGGGCCCGGTGGCGCCGCAGCGGCCTCGGCCAGGCGCGCGCGCCTGAGCGCGGGGGAGACCGGGGACTCCTCGGCTGCCGGGGAGTCGGCGCCGACCCGCGCCCCGGAGGGCCCGCCCGGCAGCGGCACGGCCTCCACCAGCGCCCGGGCCGCGGCCCCGGCATCCGCCGAGCCCGACAGGCTCGAGCCCACCAGCAGGGCGTCCACGATCCCGGCCAGGCGCCGCACGTCCCCCGGCCCATGGACCCCGGACTCGCCCACGAGGACCGCCCCGGCCGGCGCCAGGGGCGCCAACTCCTCGGTGCGCGACAGGTCCGTGTCCAGCGTGCGCAGATCCCGGTTGTTGATGCCGATGACCCGCGCGCCCAGGGCGGCCGCCCGGCTCATCTCGCCGGGGGTGGAGACCTCCGTGAGCACGCCCATGCCCAGGGAGGCTGCCAGCCCCGCCAGCTCCCGGTGGACGTCGTCGGGCACCACGGAGAGCATGAGGAGGATCGCGTCCGCCCCCAGGTGACGGGCCGCGAGCACCTGCACGGGGTCGACGATGAAGTCCTTGCACAGGACCGGCAGGTCCACCGCTGCGCGCACCCGGGCCAGGTCCTCGTACTCGCCGTTGAAGCGGTCAGGCTCGGTGAGCACGGAGATCGCCGCCGCGTAGGGGGCGTAGGAGGAGGCCAGCGCGGCGGGGTCGTAGTCCGCCCGGATCGAGCCGAGCGACGGCGAGGCCGCCTTGCACTCCATGATGATCGCCGGGCGCGGGCCGGCGGAGGGGCCCGTGCGGCGCCGCAGGGCCTCCTCGAAGGAGCGCCCGGAACGGGGCAGGGCCGAGGCCTCCAGGTGGCCGAAGCGCTCGCGCAGCTCGGGCAGGCGCCGGCGCCTCCCGGCCACGATCGCGTCCAGCACCGTGCCGGTGGCCATGAGGCGCTCCTCGATCGGCGCGCGCTCGGGGCGCGCCGGCGCGCTGCGCGTGGTCGCTCCGGCGCTCATGCCCGCTCCTCCTCAGCGATCTCAGCGCCCTCGCCGCTCGCCCCGCCGGCCCGTCCGGAGCGGGCCGCCAGCTGCGCCGCGGTGGTCATGGAGTCCAGGTGCCCGCCGGCCGCCCCTGAGGCGATCTGCTCCAGGGCCATGCGGGTGCCATCGGCCAGGTTGTCCGCGGGCCCCGCGAGGTAGAGCAGGGCGCCGGCGTTGACGGCGATGGCATCGCGGTGGGCCGGCTCTCCCCGGCCCGCGAGCGCCTCGCGCAGGGCGGCGGCGTTCTCGGCGGCCTCACCGCCCAGGACGTCCTTCAACTCCCAGCGGGCCACGCCGAGTTGCTCCGGGGTGACCTCGTAGGCCTTGACCCCGCGGGGGGTGGCCTCCCGCACCTGCGTGGCGCCGTGGACGGCGATCTCATCGGTGCCCGCCCCGTGCACGATGAGGGCGCGCTTGCGGCCCAGCTTGACCATGGATTCGGCGATCATGTCGAGCATGGAGGGATCCCACACGCCCATGAGCTGGTAGGTCAGGTGCGCGGGATTGAGCAGGGGGCCGAGCACGTTGAAGATCGTGGGCGTGGCCAGGGCCCTGCGGATCGGTGCCACGTGCCTCATCGCCGGGTGATAGGCCTGGGCGAACAGGAACGTGAAGTGGTCGCGCGCCAGCAGCTCGACGGCCTGCTCGGCCGTGACGTCCAGGGGCAGGCCCAGGGCCGCGACGACGTCGGCCGCCCCCGTCCTGGAGGACACCGCCCGGTTGCCGTGCTTGGCCACCGAGATGCCCATCGACGCGGCGACGAGCCCGGCCGCGGTGGAGATGTTGATCGTGCCGACGCCGTCGCCCCCCGTGCCCACGACGTCCACGAGCGGGAAGGCGACGGCGGGGAAGGGGCGCGCGGCCCGGCGGAAGGCGCTCGCGGCTCCCGCGACCTCGTCGGCGGTCTCGCCCCGGGAGTGCAGGGCGGCGAGCAGGGCGGCGGTCTCGGCCTCGGAGAGGTCCCCGGCGCCGAGCGCGGCGAAGACGATGCCGGTCTCCTCCCGGCTGAGCCGGCGGCCCTGGATGACCTCGCGCAGGAGTCGGTGGGCGTCCTCGGCCCCGGCGACGGCCGGTGCCGAGGGGGCCGGGGCAGTGGTGGGCTCTGGCGCGGTTGTCGGCTCTGTCATCGGTTCTCTCCTGCGCTTGCGGTCGTGGTGGTCAATCCGGCGATGAGGGCCCGCAGGATCGCGGGGCCGGCCGGGGTGAGGATGGACTCGGGGTGGAACTGGAGGCCGACGGCGGGGCGTCGTCGGTGGCGCGCGGCCATGACGATCCCGTCGCTGGTGCGGGCCAGGCACTCCAGGTCGGCGGGCAGTTCGCGCGTGCCGAGCGAGTGGTAGCGGGCGACATCCAGGGGCCCGCCGTCGAGCACGGCGAAGGCGGCATCGGCGCGCCCGGCGGACGTGACCTCCGCGCGGGTGCATCGGCCGTGGACCGGCTCGACCCTCCCCACGCTCCCACCGCAGGCCTCGACGATGGCCTGGAAGCCCAGGCAGATGCCCAGCGTCGGCAGGCCGCGCTCCAGGGCGGCGCCCAGGACCCCCATCATGCAACCCGCCTGGCGGGGGTGCCCGGGGCCGGGGGAGAGGACCAGGGCGGGGCGCTGGCCCGCGGCCGTCTCCCGCGCCGTCGGCTCCAACGCGGCCAGGACCGCGGAAGCCGGCACCGTGTTGCGATAGACCTCGGTGCCCACGCCCAGTACGGCGAGCTGGTCGACGAGGTTGTAGACGAAGGAATCGCGGTTGTCCAGCAGGATGACGCGCATCTCAGGCCTCCCCGGTCTCGATGACGAGCTCAGCGCCCCGGGCGGCCGCCACGGCAGCCAGCACCGCGCCGGCCTTGTGGACGGTCTCGGCCGCCTCGGCGGCCGGATCGGAGGCGCCGACGACGCCCGCGCCGGCCTGCACCAGGGCCCGTCCGCCCGCCACGAAGGCCGAGCGGATGACGATGCAGGTGTCGAGCTCGCCGTCGCCGCGCAGATAGCCCACCGCGCCCCCGTAGGAGCCGCGCCGCACGCCCTCGGTGGCGCGGATGAGCTCGGCGGCCCGCAGCTTCGGAGCACCGGTGAGCGTGCCCATGGTCATCGAGGCGCGGAAGGCGTCCAGGGCGTCCAGGCCCGGGTCCAGCTGCCCGGACACCTCCGAGACCAGGTGCATGACGCGGCTGTAGCGGTCCACGCGCAGCAGTTCGCGCACTCGCCGGGTGCCCGGCGCGCTGACTCGGGCGACGTCGTTGCGCGCCAGGTCCACGAGCATGACGTGCTCGGCGATCTCCTTGGCGTCCGTGCGCAGCTCCAACTCCAGGCGGGTGTCCCGCTCATGGTCCACGGAGCCGTCCGGGGCCAGCCCGCGCGGGCGAGTGCCGGCGATGGGCCGGATGGCCACCTCGCCCGTGGCCGCGCTGTGCAGCAGGGCGGACTCGGGGGAGGCGCCCAGGAGCTCGAAGCCGGGAGTCGCCACGTAGAACATGTAGGGACTCGGATTCGACTCGCGCAGCGCGTGGTAGGCCTCCAGCGCATCCGGGCAGTCGATCGTGAACGCCCGCGACGGAACCACCTGGTAGACGTCCCCGGCTGCGATCGACTCCTGGAGCCCGGCCACGAGCCCCGCGAAATCGCTGTCCGAGATGCTGGGCACGGCGCGGGCCACCGGGCGGGCGGCTGGGCCGGCCACTGGGCCGGCGCCTCCCGCCGGCGACGCGGGCCCGCCCGCATCCGGGACCGGCGCGGGCCCCGCGGCGTCGATGACGGTGGCCAGCTCGTCGATCCTGCGCGCGAGATCATCGGCATCCGCACTCGCCCCCACCAGTGCCGCCTCACCGGTGGGGTGATCGATGACCAGGAGGATGCGCGCGGCGTGGAACAGGTAGTCCGGGCAGGTGTTCGGTCCTGCGGCCACCTGCGGCAGTTGCTCGAAGCCCGCCAGGTAATCGAAGGCGAATACTCCCGCCACGAGCGGCAGGTGCGGGTGGTCGACCTCCTGGGAGGCGAGCACGCGCAGCGGATCCAGGGTCGAGGGGGCCGTCAGCCGCTCCCGCTCCTCCATCCCGGCGTCGTCGGCCGGTGAGGGGATCCGCACCGCCAGACGGCCGGGCCCCTCCTCGACGACGCGATCCGCCAGGGATGCGCGCACGCGCGCCACGGCGGCCTCCCCGTCGGGCCGGGCCCGGTCCAGGGCCTCGATGACCACCTGGTCCCCCTCGCAGGTCAGTCGCGCGCTCGCCTCGAGCATGAGGACCGTCGTGCGCGAGGACCCCGTGGTGATGTCCGCGCTCTCCAGCAGGACGACGTCCACCGGCCTGCGGGCACCGTCCGCGCCGTCCGCGGTGGTGGCGATCGCGCCGGCCTCAACCAGGCGCCTCATGAGCGCCCCGGAATCGTCGGGGCAGTGGACCTTTCGGGTCAGAACCGTGGGCTCGGCGGGCCGGATCGGATCCGCGGACTCCGCCGATCCCGCAGTGCCTGTGACAGTCATGCTGCGCTCCTCATCGCGTCTTATCGCTCCTCATCGTCTCCGATCATCCCCGGGGCGGGTCAGGACAGGTGCTCGCGGACCTCGTGCATGTCCTTGTCCCCGCGCCCGGACAGGTTGACCAGGAGCAGCATCTCCCCGGTCCGACCACCGGCCTCGCGCTCGCGGGCGATCCGCAGCGCCTCGGCGATGGCGTGGGAGGACTCCATGGCGGGGATGATCCCCTCGGAGCGGGAGAGCTCCCGGAAGGCGGCCAGGGCGTCGTCGTCGGTGATGCCGACGTACTCGGCCCGCCCGGTGTCCGCCAGATAAGCGTGCTCGGGCCCCACGGAGGGGTAGTCGAGGCCGGCGGAGATGGAATGGGAGGGCAGGACGGCGCCGTCGTCGTCGAGCATGACGTAGGAGCGGGTGCCGTGGAGCACGCCGGTGCGGCCGGCGCAGATGGGGGCGCCATGGAGGCCGGTGCTCAGGCCCTTGCCCGCGGGCTCCACGCCGATGAGCTCGACGTCGTCGTCCAGGTACTCGCTGAAGGCGCCGATGGCGTTGGAGCCCCCGCCCACGCAGGCGATGACGGCGTCCGGCAGGCGCCCGTAGCGGGCGAGCATCTGGGCGCGGGACTCGATGGAGATCACCGACTGGAAGTAGCGGACGATCGTGGGGAAGGGGTGGGGGCCGGTGGCCGAGCCCAGGACGTAGGCGGTGGACTCCAGGCGCTCGCACCATTGCGTCAGGGCGGTGTCGACGGCGTCCTTGAGACCCTGCGAGCCGGTGGTCACGGGGACGACCCTGGCCCCCATGAGCTCCATGCGCTCCACATTGGGGCGCTGGCGCTCGACGTCGTGCGCGCCCATGTAGATGGTGCACTCCATGCCCAGCAGGGCGGCGACCATCGCGGTGGCGGTGCCGTGCTGGCCCGCACCGGTCTCCGCGATGAGGCGGGTCTTGCCCATGCGCTTGGCCAGGAGGGCCTGCCCGAGGGCGTTGTTGCCCTTGTGGGCACCGCCGTGGACGAGGTCCTCGCGCTTGAGGATGATGCGGGTCCCGGGGCGCGAGAGGCCGCGGCACTCGTACAGGGGCGTGGGGCGGCCGAGGTATCCCTCGCGCAGGTCCTCGAGCTCGGTGAGGAAGCCGGGATCGTCGACGGCCTCGGTGTAGGCGGCTTCGAGCTCGTCGAGCGCGGGTAGGAGGAAATCGGGGACCTCCTGGCCGCCGAAGCGCCCGAAGAAGGCCGGCAGCAGCGTGCGGCGGGGGACGTCCGTGCCGGGGGCCGGGGCGGTGTATCCCGGGGCGTCGGGGCCGAGCGGGCCGGTCGGGACGCGGCCGGCGGTGGGGGCGGCGCCGGGAAGGGGCGCGGCGTCGTGGGCGGTGGGGGCCGACTGGGCGGCGTCTGCGGTGCTCATGCGGGGCTCTTTCCTTGGAGGGGTGGTTATGCTCTCAAGGCGGGCCCGGGGACTCCTCGCGCTCTCGCGCCCGCCTTCGTGGCGAGCGGGGCGTCGGGTACGACGTATCAGTGGCTCGCCCTCAGGGGAGCCACCACCAGCAGCGGGTGCGCGTCGTCGTCATGGGAGGAACGGTAGGGGAGCCGGGAAGCGGGCGGCAAATCCGACGTGGCGGCGCTCATATCGTGGGATGGGGGTGAGGGGCCGGCGAGCGCAGGCGCCGAGCTCCCCTCGGCGTCCCCGACGCGCCGAGGCGGCCGCGCCTCCCCGAGCCATGGGCCCGGGCTCATTCCGATGCGGGGGCTCTCCTGCCCAGCCCCCTCCTGCGCAGCAGGATGGCGACGGCCACGGCCGCCAGGGCCACGATTGTCATCAAGCGTCCCGTGGGGCTCGTCATCCACCCGGTCAGCACCGCGATGCCGATGGTCGTGTAGATCCCGGCCCACGCGAGGGCGCCGATCGCCGTGGCCAGCAGGTAGCGCGGCACGGGCACGCGCGCGACCCCGGCGGAGACCTGAATGAGCGACTGCGCGCCGATGGTGAGGAAGGAGAGCGGGACCGCCCAGATGCCCCAGCGCGCCGCCCAGTCCTGGGCGCTCGCGTACGCCGGGCTTCGCAGGATCCGGGCCCAGCGGCTCCGCGAGGCCCCCGCGCCCAGGCACCGCCCGGTCCAGTACATGGCGTTCGAGCGCGCCATGGCGCCGCACCAGAAGAAGAGGAGCACCCAGGCGAAGTGGAGCTCGTGGATCCGCTCGATCACGCTCCGCACCTTAGCCGAGCCTCACCTGACGCGCGAAGCGCCATCCGCGGCCGACGGGAATGGCGAGGTTTGAGGATTGCTTCTCCCGCGCATCCAGCCAGCAGCGGCCAGATCCGCAGGATCATGCGGTCCTTGATCGGTCAACCACCTCGGTTCGGCCGAGCGATCCTCAAACCTCGCCACTTCAGCCGGTCATCTCTGAGGCTACGGGCCCGTACCCGGCCTCGGTCGCGCCGACCCGGGCGGCGGCGTGGGAGACTGCCCCAGTATGTTCCGCGCGCCCCGCCGCGCCCGTCCGGAAGGCATCCGTGTCACCGATCCTCACGCCCGAGCAGGCCGCCGTCGTCACCCCGGCAGCGACCGATCCCGCGCTGATCAGGAACTTCTCCATCATCGCCCATATCGACCACGGCAAGTCCACCCTGGCCGACCGCATGCTCCAGGCCACCGGCGTCGTCGCCCCCCGTGATATGCGCGCCCAGTACCTCGACCGCATGGACATCGAGCGCGAGCGCGGCATCACCATCAAGTCCCAGGCCGTGCGCATGCCCTGGGGCGCGCCAGGCCCCGACGGCGCCATACGCCCCTATGCGCTCAACATGATCGACACCCCCGGGCACGTCGACTTCTCCTACGAGGTCAACCGCTCCCTGGCGGCCTGCGAGGGCGCCGTCCTGCTCGTCGACGCCGCCCAGGGCATCCAGGCCCAGACCCTCGCCAACCTCTACATGGCCATCGAGGGCGACCTCGCGATCATCCCCGTGCTCAACAAGATCGACCTGCCTGCCGCCGAGCCCGAGCGCCACGCCGACGAGATCGCCTCGCTCATCGGCTGCGAGCCCGCAGACATCCTGAGGGTCTCCGGCAAGACCGGTGCCGGCGTGCCCGAGCTGCTCGACCGCATCGTCGAGGTCGTCCCCGCGCCGGTGGGCGACCCCGCCGGACCCACGCGCGCCATGATCTTCGACTCCGTGTACGACACCTACCGCGGCGTCGTCACCTACGTGCGCGTCGTCGACGGCGCCCTCAAGCCCCGCGAGCGCATCGAGATGCTCTCCACCACCGCCGTCCACGACCTGCTCGAGATCGGTGTCATCAGCCCCGAGCCCGCCCCCACGGCGGGGCTGGGCGCCGGGGAGGTCGGCTACCTCATCACCGGGGTCAAGGACGTGCGCCAGTCGAAGGTCGGCGACACCGTCACCTCCGCCGCCGCGCCGGCCGCCGAGCCGCTGGCCGGATACCAGGAGCCCAAGCCCATGGTGTTCTCCGGCCTGTTCCCCGTGGACGGCTCGGACTTCCCCGTGCTGCGCGACGCCCTGGACAAGCTCAAGCTCAACGATGCGGCCCTCACCTATGAGCCCGAGACCTCGGTGGCCCTCGGCTTCGGCTTCCGCTGCGGCTACCTCGGCCTGCTGCACTTGGAGATCATCCGGGAGCGCCTGGAGCGCGAGTTCAACCTCGACATCATCTCCACCGCACCCTCCGTGGTCTACCGGGTCACCACCGAGGACCGCGCCGTCCACACCGTCACCAACCCCTCGGAGTACCCCGAGGGCAAGATCCTCGACGTCCAGGAGCCGGTGGTCCGGGCGACCATCCTGACCCCCAGCGAGTTCGTGGGCACCGTCATGGAGCTGTGCCAGTCGCGGCGCGGCACCATGCAGGGCATGGACTACCTCTCCGAGACGCGCGTGGAGATGCACTACGTGCTGCCCCTGGCGGAGATCGTCTTCGACTTCTTCGACGCCCTGAAGTCCCGGACCCGCGGCTACGCCTCCCTGGACTACGAGATGGACGGCGAGCAGTCCGCGGACCTGGTCAAGGTGGACATCCTCCTCAATGGGGACAAGGTGGACGCCTTCAGCGCCATCGTCCACAAGGACGCCGCCTACTCCTACGGCCTCAAGCTCACCAAGCGCCTCAAGGAGCTCATCCCGCGCCAGCAGTTCGAGGTGCCCGTGCAGGCGGCCATCGGCTCGCGGATCATCGCCCGCGAGACCATCCGCGCCCTGCGCAAGGACATGCTCGCCAAGTGCTACGGGGGCGACATCTCCCGCAAGCGCAAGCTGCTGGAGAAGCAGAAGGAGGGCAAGAAGCGGATGAAGGCGATCGGCAGCGTCGACGTCCCGCAGGAGGCCTTCATCGCGGCGCTCGGCGCGGACAATCCCACCGGCAAGGACGGCAAGTAGGAAGAATCGTCACCAGTGGCGGCTCGGCGCGATCGGCTGCCGGGCCGCGGGGAGCAGGAGGATGTCATGAGGGACGACGGCGCTGATCTGGTTCTCACCCGCGGGCTCGCCCGGGTGCTGGGCGAGCCGCACGCGGGTGCCGATGGGCGCCACCGCGACGAGCCCTCGCCCTTCTCCGACGGCGACCTCGTGGGCGTGCTGAGCGCCGTGTGCGTCGTCGCGCGCCTGCGCCCCGACTGCGGCGCCCCCGGCGTCTCCGCGATCCACAAGGCCGCCGTCAACGGCCCCGTGGCGGTCAACGCCCTCGGGCTCCTGGGGGACCAGCAGGCGGATCGCGAGCACCACGGCGGCCTCGACAAGGCCCTCTACGTCATGGACGCCGCCGAGGCCCGGCATTGGGCCGGTGTCCTCGCCCCCGAGAGGGGCCTGGCCGCCGGGAACCTGGGGGAGAACATGGATGTTGAGCCGAGTTCCGCGGGCGGTATCGACGACGTCGAGCTCGGAGCGATCCTGTCCATCGGCCCTGCGGCGGGCAAGGGGGAGCCGACTCAGGAGCGGCGCGGCATCCTCGTGAGGGTCACCGGCGTGCGCAACCCCTGCCCCACCTTCGCTCGCGGCGTGGGGCGTGGCGACTGGGTGGAGGTCTTCTCCGAGCGCGCCCGCGTGGGCGTCTACCTCTCCGTGCTGCGCGATGGGAGCGTGGCCGCGGGCGACGAGGTCCGGCTCGTCTCCAGCCCCGGGCACCGCGTCACCTGCCACCGCTGGTTCGCCCACCACGATCCGCGCGATGCTCGGGCGATGCTCGCCTCCGAGGCCTTCGGGAACCTCCGCCTGGCCGGCTTCACGCGCAAGTACGTGACCGCCGCCGCCGACGAGCGGATCGGCTGAGGGGGCGACGGGCCGATGCAGCAGCACCCACCGCGCTCCCACGCGATCCACTCGCGAGTGCGCTCCTACTCCCGCGCCGGCGGGCGCCTCAGCGGGGCGCAGGCCGAGGCCCTGGCCGAGCTCGCCCCTCGCTACGTGGTGGACGTGCCCAGGCGCGACGCCGTGCGCACCGTGGCCCCCGGCTTCCGCCTCGACCCCGAGGCGCTGTTCGGCCACCAGGGCTCGGGCCGCCCCCTCGTCGTCGAGATCGGCTCGGGCTCGGGGGAGGCCATCCTCGCCCACGCCGCCGCTCACCCGGGCGTCGACCACCTGGCCGTCGAGGTCTGGGAGACCGCGATCGCCCGGCTCGTCGCCTCGATCCACCGCCAGGGCCTGCACAACGTGCGCGTCGTGCCCGCCGACGGCGCCGAGCTGCTGGCCACCGCCCTGCCCGTGGGCTGCGCGAGCGAGGTGTGGGTGTTCTTCCCCGATCCGTGGCGCAAGGCCAGGCACCGCAAGCGCCGCCTGGTGAACACCGCCTTCGCCGACTCGGTCGCCCGGGTGCTGCGCCCCGGCGGCGTGTGGCGCCTGGCCACGGACTGGGCGGACTACGCCTGGCAGATGCGCGACGTCCTGGAGGGCGCCTCCGCCCTGCCCGAGGGCATCGAGGCCGATTCGACCGGCCCCTACTTCCGCTACGACGACGCCGGCGCGCGCCCCGACCTGGGCGCGGCGACCGCCGTCGCCGGGGACGCGGGCAACGGGGTGGACCCCGGCTCGCCGTCGGGCGCTCGCGGCGGATGGTCGGAGCGCTTCGCCGGGCGCGCCATGACCCGATTCGAGCAGCGAGGCATCGACGAGGGCCGCACGATCCGCGACCTGACGGCGGTGCGCACCGAGGAGCAGTGGATCCCGGCCGCCCGCCCCACCGCGCTGGAGCGCCTGGACGACGGCGCCCCCGAGCTCTTCGCGCCCGAGGGGCTGACGGATTGATGGCCCGATGAGCGGGGTCCGACTGCCCAGGCGGGCGTGGCTCGCCATCATCGTGCTCGGCTTCCTGGGGCTCTGCGCCGTTCTGCGGGTGCCGGTGGGCGTCATCCCGCCGCTCCTGGAGCGCCTCGGTGATGATCTGGGCCTGTCCGGGGCGGCGCGCGGGGCGCTCACCAGCGTGCCGGTGCTCTGCTTCGGCCTGCTCACCCCGGTGGCCTCGCTCGTGGTGAGGCGGATGGGGGTCAATGCCTCGGGCCTGGTGATGATGGGCGCAGTGGTCGCCGGGGCCGTGCTCCGCTCCGCCGGGGGCGCGGCGGCGGCCTTCGCGGGTACCGTGCTCATCGGCGCGGGGCTGACCATCGGCAACCTCGTGGCGCCGATGGTCATCGGCCGGGACTTCTGGCACCGGGCCTCGCTCATGACGGGCCTGTACTCGGCCACCTGCAATGTCCTCGTCACGGCCGCGACGGCCCTGGCCGTCCCCCTCGCCGCGGTGATCGGCTGGCGCGGCTCCGCCCTGGCGTGGACCGTGATCCCCGTGGTCCTGGCAGCGGCCGCCTGGTGGTGGGTCTACCCGCCGGGCTCGACTGCGCCGCGTGAGGGCCTGCGGCAACGCTCGGGCATGAGCGCCTGGGTGGGGGAGCGCTCCCTGACCGGCGGGGGTCACGAGGATGCCGGGAGCGATCGTGGGGCCGCCGGCGCCTCGGGGCGGACGCCGATGGGCGGGCCCGTGTGGCGCCGTCCGCTGGCCTGGGTGATGGCGCTGGCCTTCACCGGGCACGTCCTCTCCTTCTACGCGATCTCCGGCTGGCTGCCGACGGCGCTCGCGCAGACCGCCGGGATGAGCGAGTCCGCCGCGGGCCTGGCATCCTCGGTGTTCGCGATGACCGGGATCGCGGGCCCGATGCTCGTGCCCCTCATGCTCGAGGCCCTGGGCTGGTCCGGCGCGCGCATGCTGGGAGTGCTGAGCGCCTGCTGGCTGGCGCTGCCGGTGGCGATGATCGTGGCGCCGACCGCCTGGCTGGTGCCGTGCCTCTTGTCCGGCATCGCGCAGGGAGCGTTCTTCGCCGCCCTGTTCTCCCTGGTCATCCAGCGCGCTGAGTCACTGGATGACAACCGGCGCACCACGGCGCTGATCCAGACGGTGGGATACTGCGCCGCTGCGGTGGGACCGATCGTCGTGGGCTGGATGCGCGAGGCGACCGGGGGCTGGGTGGCGCCCTTCGCCGTCGTGGTGGCGGCGCTCGTGCTCATGACGGTCTGCGGGCAGATCGCAGCGCGATGGCCCGCGGGCGGCGCCTCCCGGGTCACTCGCCCCGCCGACCTCATGGGGGAGGCGGGGGCGTGAGCCCGGCCCAGCCCGTGGGGCCGCCCCTTGTCGGCGGCCTGCCGCCCGAGGTGGCCGCGCCGGTGCCGGGAGCCCGGCGCGGGGCAGAGGGGCCCGGGAGCGCCGATGGCGCTGCGCGCCCGTTCTCCGTCTACCTGCACGTGCCCTACTGCCGGGTGCGCTGCGGCTACTGCGACTTCAACACCTACACGAACCTCGACATGGGGCGGGGCGCCTCCGCGAGCGACTACGTGAGCACCCTGGCCGCCGAACTGCGCGCCGCCCGCGCCGCGATGGATGACGCGGGCCTTCCCGCGCGCCGGGCCGCCACGGTCTTCGTGGGCGGTGGCACCCCGACGATGCTCCCGCCCTCAGACCTGGCCACGATGATCGGACTCGTGAGGGAGGCCTTCGGGCTCGCCGAGGGCGCCGAGGTGACCACCGAGGCGAACCCGGACTCGGTGGACGAGGCGGGCCTGGCGGCGCTGGCCGAGGCCGGCTTCACCCGGGTGTCCTTCGGGATGCAGTCGGCGGTGCCCCATGTGCTGAGGGTCCTGGACCGCACGCACGAGCCCTCCCGCGTGCCACTGGTGGTCGACTGGGCGCGACGCGCGGGGCTGAGCACGAGCCTCGACCTCATCTACGGCGCGCCGGGGGAGTCCCTGGATGACTGGGAGCGCTCCATCGAGGCCGTCTTGGAGATCGGCCCGGATCACCTGAGCGCTTACGGCCTCGTCATCGAGGAGGGCACGCGCATGTGGGCCCAAGTGCAGCGCGGCGAGCTGCCCATGCCCAGTGACGACGATGAGGCCGCCAAGTACGAGCTGGCCGACAGCCTCCTGGCGGGCGCCGGCTACGAGTGGTACGAGATCTCCAACTGGGCGCTGCCCGGCCACGAGTGCCGGCACAACCGCGCCTACTGGCAGGACTGGGACTGGTGGGGCGCCGGCCCCGGGGCGCACAGCCATCTGGGCGACGTGCGCCTGTGGAACGCCAAGCATCCCCTGGCCTGGGCGGCGCGGGCGCTCGACGGAGGGCTCCCGGTGGCCGGGCACGAGGTGATCGACGCCGACTCCCGGCTCCTGGAGCGGATCATGCTGGGCATCCGCCTGCGCGAGGGCATCGCCCTGACGGAACTGGGGGAGCCGGCTGAGGGGGGCGGCGATGAGCCGGGCTCCGGCGCCGGGCGCACCCCTCGGGGACTCGTGCCCGTGGTGGGCCGGCTCGTCGCCGATGGCCTGCTCGACGGCGCGGCCGCCCTGCGCGGGCGAGCCATCCTCACCCTGCGCGGCCGCCTCATGGCCGACACCGTCACCCGAGCCCTCACCGCCTGAGACTGACACCGGCGGGGGCGCGCTGTCGAGCGGCTGGAATATGGCGAGATTTGAGGATTGCTTCGCAGATCCGAGGCTGTTGAACAGTCAAGAGCCCCGCGATTCCACGGATCCGTGCGATGCTAGGGCGACGCGGGTGGAAAGCAATCCTCAAACTTCGCCATTTCGCGCGCCGGCGCCCGCGCCGGTTGGCCCGGCCGGGATCGGGTAATCTCGTGGAGGTGACGAATCGCGTCGCTCCGTCATGAAGCCATCCACGCCGTCGAGGACCCCGTGACCCCCGCACATCCCCGCCCTGATTCCCGCCCAGCGCTCATCCTGGCCAACCTCGGCACGCCCGAGGCCCCCACCGCCAAGCACGTGCGCCCCTTCCTGCGCGAGTTCCTCACCGACCGGCGCGTCGTCGAGACCCATCCCCTCCTCTGGCGGCCCGTCCTCGAGGGCATCGTCCTGACGATCCGTCCGGCGCGCTCGGCCCGCAAGTACGCCACCGTCTGGCGCCCCGGCCAGGAGACCAGCCACTCCGGCTCGCCCCTCATGCACCACACCGAGCGCCAGGGCGAGCTCCTCGCGAGCGCCCTCGGCGACGCCGTCCAGGTCCGCATCGCCATGCGCTACGGCGAGCCGGCCCTCAGGCGCGTCATGGGCGAGCTCATGGAGGCGGGCTGCCGGCGCATCGCCGTCCTGCCCGCCTACCCCCAGTACTCCGCCTCCAGCCAGGGCAGCGTCATCGACGAGGCGGCCCGCTTCATCCTCGCCGGCCGAGATCAGCCCGAGCTGCGCACCATCCGCTCCTTCCCGGACTCCCCGGCCTACATCGAGGCCCTGGCCACCGCCATCGAGAACCACTGGGAGCGCCATGGCCCACCCGACCCGGCCGCCGGCGGGCGCCTCCTGCTGTCCTTCCACTCCATCCCCCGGGCCATGCACGACGCCGGGGACCCCTACCGCTCCGAGTGCGAGCGCACCGCCGACCTCCTCGCCGCGCGGCTCGCCGCCCCCGAGGGCCTCATCCGCATCACCTTCCAGTCCGTGTTCGGGCCCGCGAAGTGGATCGGGCCGGCCACCATCGACACCGCCGCAGAGCTGGGCGCGGCCGGCTGCCCGCGCGTCGACGTCATCTGCCCCGGCTTCATGGCCGACTGCCTGGAGACCCTCGAGGAGATCGACCAGCTCAACCGGAGGACCTTCACGGCCGCCGGGGGAGGGGACTTCCACTACATCCCCTGGGGCAATGACGCGCCCGGCTGCGTGGCCGCGCTGGTCGAGCAGGCCCGCGGCGCGCTGTCCGGATGGGTGGATTGAGACGGGGCGGTTTAACGCTGTCGGCTATGGTGGGTGGCGGACAAGCCGAGAATCAGAGGAGACGTTGTGCACCTGCCCTGGTGGTCCACCCTTCCGTTCGTGGCGATGCTCGCGAGCATCGCCACCCTCCCCCTCATCCCCGCCACCGCGCACTGGTGGGAGAGGAACCGCAATCAGCTCATCCTGGCCTCGGCCCTCGGCCTGCCGGTGGCCGCCTGGATGTGGCACGCCCTGGGCTGGCAGAGGGTCTTCGCCGCCGTCGTCGAGTACGGGCAGTTCATCGCCCTGCTGCTCTCGCTCTTCGTCGTCGCCGGTGGCATCTACCTCAAGGGCGATATCGAGGCCACGCCCCGCAACAACACGATCTTCCTGGCCATCGGCGGCGTCCTGGCCTCCTTCGTGGGCACCACCGGAGCCGCCATGCTGCTCATCCGCCCCCTGCTGGCCACCAACCGCGAGCGGCGCTACCGCGTCCACACGGTCCTGTACACGATCTTCATCGTCGCCAACTGCGGAGGCCTGCTCACGCCGCTGGGCGACCCGCCGCTCTTCCTCGGCTTCCTGCGGGGCGTCCCCTTCACCTGGACCTTCCACCTCTTCCGCGAGTGGCTGTTCGTCAACGGGATGCTGCTGGTGTCCTACTTCGCCCTGGACACCTACTTCCACTCCCAGGAGCCCAGCTCCAACATCAAGCGCGACAAGTCCGAGGTCGAGCCCCTGGGGCTGCGCGGCACCGTGAACTTCATCTGGTTCGCCGTCATCATCGCCGCCGTGGCACTGGCGCCCTCCATCGACGTCCACGCCATCGAGGAGGGCCACGCGACCCTCGGCGACTGGCTGCCGATCCGCGAGGTCATCATGATCGGCGCCGCGGCCGCCGCCTACTTCCTGGGGGACAAGCGCGTGCGCTACGAGGACAACCAGTTCACCTGGGGGCCCATCGCGGAGGTCGCCGCCCTGTTCGTCGGCATCTTCCTCACCATGATCCCTGCCCTGGAGTACCTGGACGAGATCGCCCCGAGCCTGCCGATGAACGAGATCACCTTCTTCGTCTTCACCGGCGGCCTGTCCTCCGTGCTCGACAACGCCCCCACCTACGTCACCTTCTTCGAGGTCGGCAAGGTCGTGGAGTCCCCGGGCGGCGCGCTCGTCGCGGGCGTCCCCGAGCTCTACCTCGTGCCCATCGCGCTCGGCTCGGTGTTCTGCGGCGCCATCACCTACATCGGCAACGGCCCGAACTTCATGGTCAAGTCCGTGGCCGAGTCGGATGACGTCGCCATGCCCTCCTTCGGCGGCTACGTCGTGCAGACCGCCACGCGCCTCGTGCCGATCCTGGCCGCCATGGTTATGCTCTTCATCGCCCAGCCCCTGTGGGTCAAGCTCCTGGGCGGCCTGCTCACGGCGGCCCTGCTCGCCTGGGACGCCGCCCTCATCCTGCGCGGCCGCCGCCTGGCCATCCAGGACGCCTGAGAGGGATCCGAGCGGGCAGGGGCGAGCAGGCGGAGGCGCGGAGGCCGGTCCTCTAAGGACCGGCCGCCGCGCCTCCCGCTCTCCTCCGCGCTCAGCCCTCGCCCACGTGCGCGGAGCGCTCCTGCAGGAGGCGGCGCTCATCGCGGCCCACGATCATCATGAGGACGACGGCGACCACGGCCACCCCCACGAGGCACATGTAGGTGACATTCCAGCCCGCGTAGTCGATGAGGCGGCCAACGCCGCTGGAGGCGAGCGTCGCGCCCAGCAGGTAGCCGAACAGGCCGGTGAAGCCCGCCGCCGTGCCGGCCACATTGCGCGGGGACAGATCGATCGCCTGAAGCCCGATGAGCATCACCGGCCCGTAGATGAGCCCGCCGATGATCGCGATGAACAGGTAGAACAGGCCCATGGGGGCCGTCGGCGGCAGCTGCCAGTAGATGACGAGGGCCACCCCCACGCCGCCGAGGAACAGGATGCCCGCGCCCGAGCGCCAGCCGCGGAACGCGCGGTCGGACACCCACCCGCACAGGAGCGTGCCGGCGATGCCCGCGCCCTCGTAGATCGCGAATCCGAGGATTCCGTCCTTCACGTTCGCGCCATGGATGTAGTCGGTCAGGTAGACCGGGATCCAGTTGAGCACCCCGTAGCGCAGCGTGTAGACGAACACGTTGGTCACCGCCAGGAGCAGGATGACGCGGCTCCTCAGCACGTGGTTGAACAGCAGCGAGCGCCAGTCCTCCTTGCCCTCGTCGGCCTCGACCTTGGCGGGATCGTCGGCGTACTCCTCGATCGGAGGCAGGCCCATGGCCTCGGGGCGGTCGCGGATGAGCAGGAACGCGACGACGGCGACCGCGAGCGCGACGAGCGCGGGCGCCCAGAACGCGGGGGTCCAGTCGGCGTCGTCGGAGGCGAAGGAATCCAGCGCCCAGGCGGAGATGAGGCCGACCCCGGCACCTCCCACGTTGTGCGCGCAGTTCCAGATCGAGGTCTTCCAGCCGCGCTCGCGCGTGGAGAACCAGTGGACGAGGACGCGCCCGGATGGGGGCCATCCCATGCCCTGGAACCAGCCATTGATGAACATGAGGACCGCGAACAGTCCCACCGAGGCCGTCAGGGCCGGAACGAAGGCGATCAACAGGTTCATGATGGCGGACAGCGCCAGTCCCAGGGGCATGAAGTAGCGGGCGTTGGCGCGGTCGGAGAGCATTGCCATGAAGAACTTCGACAGCCCGTAGGCGAAGAGCACCGCATTGGCCACCAGTCCGATATCCGAGGCGCTCATGATGCCGTGATCCTTGAGGATCGAGGCCACGAGCGACACGTTGTTGCGGATCAGGTAGAACCCCGCGTAGCCGATGAAGATCCCCATGAAGGCGCTGGCCCTCCACCTCCTGTAGGTGGGCGCGATCTCATGATCGGGCAGGCGGGGCAGCGCGGGGGGCGCGGAGAGGAATCCCAGGGGGCGCTGGTCGGCAGAGGACATCGTTGTGCTCCTTCATCGGTGCCGTCAGGATGGACGACCCATCAATTCTGCCTCTCCAATAGGTCACCTGGCGATCGTGACGCGCCACAATGGGGCGCGGCCCGCCCCGGCGAGCCGGCCGGCGGACCCCTCAGGCGGTGCCGGGGGCGGTGACGAAGTCGATGAGCTCCTCCATGCGGCCCAGCAGGCTCGGCTCCAGATCCTTGTAGGAGCGCACCGTCGCCAGGATCCGCTGCCAGCCCCGCGCCACATCCGCCTGAGTGGCGTGCGGCCAGCCGAGCGCCGCGAGCGTCCCGTGCTTGATGTCCGTTCCACGCGGGATCTCGGGCCAGGCGCGCAGGCCCACCCTCTCGGGGCGCACCGCCTGCCACACATCCACATACGGGTGGCCCAGCACCAGCACGTTGTCCCCGCCAGGCATGGAGCGGACGCGCTCGGCGATCCGCGACTCCTTGGAACCGGCCACGAGGTGGTCCACGAGGACGCCGGCCCGCCTGGCCGGCCCCGGGGCGAACTGCGCCATGACCTCCTCGAGGTTGTCCACGCCGTCGAGCATGAGGACGACGACGCCCTCATGGCGCAGGTCATCGCCCCAGACCTTCTCCACGAGCTCGGCGTCGTGCCTGCCCTCCACCCAGATCCTCGAGGCGCGGGCCGTGCGGGCGCGCTCGCCCTCCACCGCGTAGGAGCCCGACGCCGTCAGGCGCCTCCCGCCGGCGCTCACCGGGGCGCTCGGGGCACGGCGCGCCGGCGCTGGGGGGTCGAGGATGACGGGGCGCCCCTCCAGCCAGAAGCCCGGGCCCAGCGTGAAGCCGCGCCGCGTGCCGTGGCGGTCCTCCAGGACGACGATCCGGCGCCCCCCGGACTTCTCCACGGCAACCGCCGCCCCCACGAAGCCGGTCTCACGGTCCTCCAGCACCATGCCGCGCTCGACGGCCACATGGACCGATTCCGGGCGGATGGCGCGCGGGCCCACTCGATGCGGGTCCGCGGCGAGCACGTCGCCCCCGTAGCGGTCGGACATCGACGGCGCGGGGGCCGACCTGGGCGCGGCGGTCCTCGCGGCCCCCGCCGCGTGCTGCTGCGCGCGGGCGGCGCCCTGCTCGCGCAGGGCCTTGCGGCGGGCCGCCGTCGCACCGGGGACGGCCTGGGGGCGGTGGGGATGAACTGGAGTCACGCCGGGCACGGTAGCGAGGCTCACGCTGGGCGAACGGGAGACCCGCCGGGCCGGGCGTAGGATGGCACTCGTCGACCGAGAGTGCTAACGCATGAGAGCCGGGAGGAGGGCAGCGCCATGGCTGATGACCGCCGTCTCAAAGTCCTGTCCGCCATCGTCACGGACTATGTGCGCACTCGTGAGCCCGTCGGCTCGCGCGCCCTCGTCGAGCGCTACCGCCTCGGCGTCTCCCCGGCCACCATCCGCAACGACATGGCCGCCCTGGAGGACGAGGGCTACATCCACCAGCCCCACACGAGCGCGGGCCGCGTCCCCACCGAGAAGGGCTACCGCCTCTTCGTCGACGAGGTCGCCCGCGTCAAGCCCCTGTCCACCCCCGAGCGCGCGGCCATCTCCGCGCTGCTGACCGGTGCGGTGGACCTGGAGCAGGTGGTGGTCCGCACCGTGCGGGTCCTGGCCCAGCTCACCGGGCAGCTGGCGGTCGTCGAGTACCCGAGCCTGCGCTTGACCGCGCTGCGCCACCTCGAACTCGTGGCCCTGGCGCCCACGCGCCTGCTCATGGTCATCATCACGGACACCGGGCGCGTCGAGCAGCGCACCATCACCCTCATGGGCGACCGCTCCGACCCGGGGGACGACGGCGCGCGCGGCGTCATCGACCCCGTCGCCCTGGAGCATCTCAAGATCCGCCTCAACGCCTCCCTCGTGGGGCGGCGGGCCGACGACGTCGCCCCCGTGCTGGCGGGCCTGGCGGAGCAGGCCCCCTTCGACGAGCGCGCGCTGCTGGCCGCTGTCACCGGCGAGCTCGTCGCCGCCCTGCGCCCCGACGCCGAGGAGCGCATCGCCGTGGCCGGCACCGCGAATCTGGCCCGCGCCACCCCCGATTTCACCACCGTGGGACCGCTCCTGGACGCCATCGAGGAGCAGGTCGTCCTCCTGCGCCTGCTCTCAGGGGACTCGGCCGACGCCTCCGGGATGCGCGTGAGCATCGGCTCGGAGAACCACGAGGACGCCCTGGCCGAGGCCAGCGTCGTCACCGCCGGGTACGGCCCGGGCGTCGGCGACGCCGTCGCCCACCTGGGGGTCATCGGCCCCACCCGCATGGACTACCCGGCCACCATGGCCGCTGTGCGCGCCGTCGCCCGCTACCTGTCCCGGTTCCTCGCCGGACCGCAGGACTGAGCGGCCGCCGCGCCATCCGCACCGCACCACCGACCACCACCGACTGACGACCGAAGGGACCCGACTGTGAGCGACTACTACGAGGTGCTCGGCGTGACCCGCGGGGCCGGCGCCGACGAGATCAAGAGGGCCTACCGCAAGAAGGCCCGCGCACTGCACCCCGACGTCGCCGGCCCCGGGCACGAGGACGAGTTCAAGCTCGTCTCCACCGCCTATGAGACCCTGTCCGACCCCGAGAAGCGAGAGCTCTACGACCTCGGCGGGGAGGACGCCGTGCGCGGGGGCGGCGCCGGCTTCGGCGGAGGGGACTTCGGGGGCTTCGCCGACATCTTCAGCTCCTTCTTCGGGGCGGCCGCCGGATCCCGCGGGCCCGCATCCCGCGCGCGCCGCGGCCAGGACGCGCTCCTGAGCGTCGACGTCGAGCTGGAGGACGTCGCCTTCGGCGCCACCCGCACCGTCCCCTTCGACACCTCCATCACCTGCCCCGCCTGTGAGGGCTCCTGCTGCGCGCCCGGCACCTCTCCGGTGACCTGCTCGTCCTGCAACGGCTCGGGCTCGGTGCAGCACATGGCGCGCTCCTTCCTCGGCAACGTCATGACCACATCCCCGTGCACCACCTGCCACGGCTACGGCACCGTCATCGTCACCCCCTGCCCCGAGTGCTCCGGCGAGGGCCGCAAGCGCACCCGCCAGGACATCGAGATCCGCATCCCCGCGGGCGTGTCCACCGGCACGCGCATGCGCATGTCCGGGCGCGGCGAGGCCGGGCCCGCGGGCGGCCCCGCCGGCGATCTCTACGTGGAGTTCCACGAGGTCGAGCACGAGAACCTGCGCCGTGAGGGCGACGACCTTTGGACCGAGCTGCGCATCCCCATGACCGCGGCCGCGCTCGGCGCCGAGTTCGACATCTCCACCCTCGACGGCGACCAGCACGTCGTCGTCAAGCCGGGCACGCAGCCCGGTGAGGTCCTCGCCCTCAAGGGCCTGGGCGTGGGGCGCCTGCGCCGCTCCGGGCGCGGGGACCTCAATGTGGAGATCGTCGTCGAGACGCCCACCCGCCTGGATGACCGGCAGCGCGACCTGCTGCGCCAGCTCGCCGAGCTGCGCGGGGAGGAGGGCGAGCTGTCCCACCGCGACGAGTCCGTCATGGGGCGCCTGAAGGAGAAGTTCTCCGGGCGCTGAGCCGCCGCGGGGAGGGAGGGCCCGCCGGGGCGGGCCCCGGGGTCGGGTCAGGCCTGGCGCGCCCCCGACCAGTACTGGGCATCGGGGCCGGGACGCGCCCCGAAGATCGCCTGACCCACCCGCACGCAGGTGGATCCCTCCTCGATGGCGATCTCGAAGTCGCCGCTCATGCCCATGGACAGCAGGCCGTCGCCCACGGTGCCCGCCTGGAGCCCGGCGTCGCGCAACTCGCGCATGGTGGAGAAGCAGGCGCGGACGCGGGCCGCATCGTCGGTGTGAGCGGCCAGCGTCATGAGCCCGCGCACCCGCAGGGAGGAATAGGCGGGCAGCGCCGCCAGGAAGGCGGGCACGTCCGCGGGCTCCAGGCCGAACTTGCTGGTCTCGCCCGAGGAGTTGACCTGCACGTACACGTCCAGGGGGCGGCCCAGGGCCTGGAGACGGCGGTCGAGGGCCTCCGCCACGCGCAGGGAGTCCAGGGCCTGGAACTCGTGGGCGAAGGCCGCCGCGTCCCTGGCCTTATTGGTCTGGAGATGGCCGATGAGCGCCCAGTGGATGGGCAGGTCCGCCAGGTTCTCGCTCTTGCGCTTGGCCTCCTGGACCTTGTTCTCGCCCATCTGGGTGATGCCCGCGGCGACGGCGGAGCGCAGCCGCTCCTCCGGGACGGTCTTCGAGACCGGCAGCAGACGGATCTCAGAGACCTGCCGGCCCGCGCGTTCGGCGGCGGCCTTCAGGCGGGAGCGGACCGCCGCGAGATTGCGGGCGAAGTCCTCGGGCGTGAGCGCTGTCGTGAACTGCTGGTCGGGAGCGGGCGCGCCTGGGGCGGAGGGGATGTCCTGCGGGTCGGGGGTCATGGTCGGGACGCTAGCACCGCTGCCCGTCGATGGGTCGGGAGCGGGGCCGTAGGCTGGGATCGTGACCGCGCCTGTTTTCCTCTACCGCCCCGAGACCCTTGAACCCGATGGCGCAGCCGCGGTGGCCGGGCCGGGGGACGCCCTCGTCCTCACCGGCCCGGAGGCCCGTCATGCCGTCGCGGTGCGGCGGCTGCGCACCGGTGAGCGCGTGGATCTCGTGGATGGGATGGGCCTGCGCCTGGTCTGCGAGGTGACAGCCGCCGGTGAGGGAGGCGCGAAGGACTGCCTGGCTGTGAGGGTGATCGAGCGCGCGGCGGAGGCGGCGCCGCCCGTGCGGCTGGCCCTCGTCCAGGCCCTGGCCAAGGGCGGCCGCGACGAGCAGGCCGTGGAGACCGCCACCGAGGTCGGGGCGGATCTCATCATCCCCTGGCAGGCGGAGCGCTCGATCTCCGTGTGGGCGGGGCCGAAGGCCGCCAAGGGGCGGGCGCGCTGGGAGGCCACGGCCCGTGAGGCCGCCAAGCAGGCGCGCCGGGCCCGCGTGCCGGAGGTGGCCGAGCCCAGGAGAACCGCGGGTCTCGCCGCGTGGGTGAGAGGCGTCGTCGACGACGGGGGAGCAGTGCTCGTCCTGCATGAGGAGGCGACGGCGCCCATCAGCGGCGCGGCGCCGCCCGGAGACGGCGTGGTGGGCGTGATCGTCGGTCCCGAGGGCGGCATCAGTGCCGAGGAGGTCGTCGCCCTGGAGGACGCGGGCGCGATGACGGTGCGCCTGGGCCCGCATGTCATGCGCACGGCCTCCGCCGGCCCCGTGGCCCTGGCCGTCCTCGCCCAACGGGCCGGTCTCTGGGGGTGAGCCGCGGGGATGCTCGGCGTCGACCAACGCCCATGGGGCATACTGCGGCCATGCTGTCGATGCCGGTATCACCTGTGAGGGGGCGGCGATGAGCCCGCGCGGGCGCAGGCCCGCCGGGAGCCCGGACGCGCGCGAGGCGATCCTCGTCGCCGCCCGCGCGGCGTTCGCCAGGGACGGCTACCGCACCTCCCTGCGCGGCGTCGCCCGGGATGCCGGCGTCGATCCCGCCCTCGTCCACCACTACTTCAGGGATCGCGCCGAGCTCTTCGCCGAGGCAGTCGTCGCGTCGGCGGCCGGGACCGGCGCCGTCGATATCTCCGAGCGGGCCCAGGCCGTCTCGCGCCTCGCCCCCGAGGAGCTGGGGGAGGGGATCGTCCGCTCCTTCGTCGGCCTGTGGGACGGGCTCGGCGGTGATCGCTTCTCCGCCGTCATCCGAGCCGCTATGAGCGATGACGAGAGCCTGGCGCCCTTCCGCGACTTCATCGTGACCGGCATCCTGGGCAGCATCATGGACAAGCTCGCCCCTGACCGGCCCGAGCTGCGCGGCCAGCTCATCGTCAGCCAGCTCATCGGATTCGGCATGGCGCGCTGGGTGGCCCGTCTCGATGAGATCGCCTCACTCGACATCGAGGAGGCAGTGGCGTTCATCGCCCCCACCATCCAGCGCTACGCGACGGGGGACCTGCCCTCGTCGGCCGCCTGACGGGAAGCGGCGGGCTCCAGTGATGACTCTTGACGATGCGGGCCCGCGCCCGTATATTCATCACATGATGAAAAATGAGAATGCCTCATCAGAGGGCCCCACTCCAGAGCCGTCGGCGCCCGCGCCCGCCGTGCGCGCCACCGGCCTCGTGGTCACTCGCGGCGGCAACGAGATCCTCCATGGCCTCGACCTGGCTCTGGCCCCGGGCTCCATCACCGGCCTGCTCGGGCCGTCGGGCTGCGGGAAGACGACGCTCATGCGCTCGATCGTCGGAGTGCAGCGCTACTCGGGGGATCTGGAGGTCCTCGGGGCCGTGCCGGGCAGCGCATCGCTGCGCGGCCGCATCGGCTACCTCACCCAGGAGGCCTCGATCTACCCGGACCTGAGCGCTCGGCAGAACGTCGCCTACTTCGCCCGCCTGGCCGGGCCGCGCGCCAGGGGCGTCGACGAGGTCCTGGCGGAGGTCGGCATCTCCGGCATCGCAGGGAGGCTGGTGGGCACCTTCTCCGGCGGTCAGCGCAACCGGGTCTCGCTGGCCTGCGCGCTCGTCGCCGCCCCGGAGCTGCTGGTGCTCGACGAGCCGACGGTCGGCCTGGATCCGGTCACCCGGGAGGATCTGTGGGCGGCCTTCCGCCGCATCGCCGAGGGCGGCACCACGATCCTCGTCTCCAGTCATGTCATGGATGAGGCCTTCCGCTGCGACGGCGTCCTGCTCATGCGGGAGGGCCGCATCCTGGCCGAGGCCACCGCGCCGGAGCTCCTGGCCGGCACCGGGGCGGAGACGCTCGACGACGCCTTCCTCACCATCATCCGTCAGGCCGAGTCGGCCGAGAGCACCGGGCGGGCCGGCGGTGTCGGGCGGGCCGGCAGTGTCGGCACCGCGAGCAAGGAGATGAACCGATGAAAATGCGAACCTATGCCGCCACGGTCAGGCGAGTCCTGTCCCAACTGCTCAATGACAGGCGCACGATCGCCCTCATCCTGGCGGTCCCGGCGCTGCTGGTGACGCTCCTGTACTTCATCTACAGGGACTACCCGGGCGGGGACGCGCTGTTCGACCGGGTGGCCGTGCAGATGATCGCGATCCTGCCGATGTCCGTCATGTTCCTGGTCACGAGCATCACCATGCTCAAGGAGCGCGTGAGCGGGACCCTGGAGCGCCTGTGGACCACGCCGATGCGGCGCGCCGACCTCCTCATGGGCTACGCGACGGCCTTCACGGTGATCGCGGTGGGGCAGGCCCTCGTGCTCTCCGCCGTGTGCGCCTGGGCGCTGGGCGTGACGATCGCCGGGAACTGGATCTGGATCATCCTGACCGCGCTGCTGGACGCCTTCGTCGGCGTGGCGATGGGGCTGCTGGTATCGGCGCTGTCGCGCACGGAGTTCCAGGCGGTGCAGTTCATGCCCCTGCTCATCGGTGTGCAGGTCTTCCTGTGCGGGATGCTCGTCCCCCGCGGCCAGCTGCCGTCGGCCCTGGAACCGGTCAGCCAGGCGATGCCGATGAGCTGGGCGGTCAACGCCGTCGGCGAGGTCCAGGCGGGGGCGGCGGTGACGCAGGGCCTCGTCATGGACGCCGTGGTGCTGGCGGTGATCGGACTCGTGCTGCTCACCGCCGCCCCGCTGACGATGCCCCGCAGGACCCGCTGAGGACCGGGAGGCGCTGCCGCCGAGCGATCACGGAAGGCACTGCCGGCACGCGCGCGCCTCGTCGAGTTCGTACTTTCGGTGACGAGTTCGTCCCTCCGCCCGCCGAACTCGTCACCGAAAGTACGAACTCGTGGGGCTGCTGGGAGACCGGGCGGGCTAGCCTGGGCTCATGTGGATCGTGTTCGCCTGCGGCTCGGCCCTGTTCGCCGGGCTGACGGCGGTGCTCGCCAAGGCGGGCATCCGGCAGATCGACTCCACCCTGGCCACCGCCCTGCGCACGCCCGTGGTGCTGGTGGCGGCCTGCGCCATGGTGCTCCTCCGGGGCTCGCAGGCTCAGATCGCGAGCATCGATGCCGCCACCCTCGGCTGGCTCGTCGCCTCCGGGCTGGCCACAGGGGCCTCATGGCTGTGCTACTTCAAGGCCCTCCAGCTCGGGGAGGCTTCGAGGGTCGCCCCGATAGACAAGCTGAGCACCGTGCTCACGGTGCTGCTCGCGGTGGTCCTCCTGGGCGAGCCGTTGACGGCGCTCGGGGGAGCGGGCGTGGTCCTCATGGTCGTGGGCACGCTGCTCATGCTGGAGCGCTCCGACGCCGCGAGACCCGATCCCGGGCGACCGGGTTCCCGGGGGTGGCTGGTCTACGCGCTGGGGTCGGCGGTGTTCGCCGCGCTGACGGCGATCCTTGGCAAGCTCGGGATCGTCGGCGTGGAGTCGAACCTGGGGACGGCGATCCGTACGGCCGTGGTCCTGGTCATGGCATGGGCGATGGTCGCCGTGGGAGGACGACGCCGTCCCCTGCGCTCCCTGCCCCGGCGCGAGCTGGCGCTGGTGCTGGCCTCGGGGCTCACGACCGGGGCGTCGTGGCTCTGCTTCTACCGGGCGCTGCAGGATGGCCCGGCGAGCGTCATCGTGCCGATCGACAAGCTGAGCATCCTCGTCACGGTCGTCTTCTCCGTCCTCATCCTGCGCGAGCGCCTGAGCCGTCGCTACCTGGCCGGCCTCGCCCTGCTGACGGCCGGTACGCTCGCGATGGCGCTGTAGTACCGCGGCGATCCCAGGTTGCTGATCCGCAGTGGACGTACCTCTCGTGACCGGGGCCCAATAGCAGGGAGTCACCCGGAGGCCGCCGGATGGCCCCCAGTGGCGGGATGCCGATTCAGCGGTGCATCAGGAGGCTGAGCAGAGCCGCAAGGGCCCCGATCGACGGGCGGAACAGTTTCCCGGCGCAGTCCACCGAATCCGGGCATGTTGCATCCCTGTCATTCTCATCCGCGTCGGCGCCTCTCGGCGGCCGTGCTTCCAAGAGTTCGACGAGATGTCCTCCCACCTGGCTCATAGGGTGTGTTTTGTTGGTCTGGGTCGTCCTGGCCGGGGTTGATGGACTCGTTGGTGGGGTGCGGTCGGGTCAGGTTGTGGAAGGTGATGGCGTTTGGCGGTCGCAGTGCCCCCGCTTCCCCACTCATCGAGGGCAGCGCCGGGCCCTCCGGAGCAGCGCTGGAACGTCCAGAGCACCGCCGGGCCGTCCAGGGCAGCGCTCCCCGCGATGCTCCGGACGGCCCACCGACGCCCCAGACGGCCAGACGGTGCCCTCAACTGCCGGGCGATGCCCAGGATGAATCCCGTGCGGCGGCGGTCGCGGAGGTTGAAGAGGCTGGGAGATCGGCTGAAAACGTGAAGAGCAGTAGATGAGATATTACGGGTATGGTGGAAGCTGCGGCTAACGCCGCTCTGAATATAATCGTCAACAATAGCGAGATGGAACTCGTGCGGGCTTTGCCGCTCGGATGCTAAGGCAGTGCCGACCCGGTGCGCTTCCACTGGAATGCCATAGTTGCTAGCTCCTGATGCTCCCTGACCTGCCGCGACGCGGGGTTTCGCGGCGCTGCGCAACGCGATGAGGGTACCACCGGGGCGGGTTGGTCAGAGGTACTGACCAGGCTCATCATCCCCACCGCCGACTTCGTGCCTCTGAAGCCGGCTTCGGTACGTAAGGGGTGGAATCGGCGGAAAAGGGACGAACTCGTGGTGGTGGCCACCGGGGCCGGACAGCGCTCCGGTCCGCGCCGTCCGCTCGCCCTTGCCCGCCCCGGTAGGATCGGCCGCGATGACCAACGCGCCCATCGACCCAGTAGCGGCTGCCCACGCGCCGCAGACCACCTCGTCGGCCACGCCCGGCGACGCCGCGCGCCGCCCCGGCCCCGGCGCGCCCGGCGCCACCCCGCCCACGGCCTTCCCCGCAGAGGTCACCCGCACCCTCGTCCTGCCCCCCGATCTCGCCCTCGTCGCCCTGCTCGGCGTGCGCGACGAGGTCCTGCGCGCCATTGAGAAGGGGTTTCCCGACGCGGACATCCTCGTGCGCGAGACCGAGATCCGCGTCACCGGCGATCCAGCGGTCGTCGACACCGTCGTCCTCCTGCTCTCCGAGCTCATCGACGTCGCCCGCGCCGGCACGCCGCTGACCGCTGACGCCGTCGAGCGCGCCATCGGCCTCCTCGCCGCCGCCGCCCGCCCCGCCGACATCCTCGCCGAGGACGTCCTGACCGCCCGGGGCCGCACCATCCGCGCCAAGTCGCTCGGCCAGAAGAAGTACGTCGACGCCATCGAGGATGCCACCATCACCTTCGGCATCGGCCCCGCCGGCACCGGCAAGACCTACCTCGCCATGGCCAAGGCCGTCGATGCACTCGCCCGCCACCAGGTCTCCCGCATCATCCTCACCCGCCCCGCCGTCGAGGCGGGCGAGAGCCTAGGCTTCCTCCCCGGCACCCTCACCGACAAGATCGACCCCTACCTCCGCCCCCTCTACGACGCCCTCCACGACATGCTCGAGCCCGAGGCACTGCCCAAGCTCATGGCCGCCGGCACCATCGAGGTCGCGCCCCTGGCCTACATGCGCGGGCGCACCCTCAACGACGCCTTCGTCATCCTCGACGAGGCCCAGAACACCACACCCGAGCAGATGAAGATGTTCCTCACCCGCCTCGGATTCGGCTCCAAGATGGTGGTCACCGGGGACATCTCCCAGATCGACCTGCCCGGCTCGCGCCCCTCGGGCCTCGTCGTCGTGCGCCGGATCCTCGACGGCGTCGACGGCATCTCCTTCTGCGAGCTCGGCGCCGCCGACGTCGTCCGCCACCGCCTCGTCGGCCGGATCATCGACGCCTACGCCGCCTATGACGCCGAGACCGCCGCCGCCCAGGCCCTGCGGGCCGACCGCGCCGGCCCCACCGGCAGCGCCGGGGCCGCCGCCCACCGCTCCCGCGGGCACCGCGCCGCCCGCCCCACCCACCACGCCCCCGCCAGGAGCCGCGCATGACCACCGAGATCAACAACGAGACGGATGTCGCCATCGACGGCGCCGAGTTCGCCGCGCTGGCCGACCACGTCCTGGCCGCCATGCACGTCAACCCGCTGGCCGAGCTCAACATCCTCTTCATCGACCCCGAGCCCATGGCCGAGCTCCACGTCCGCTGGCTCGACCTGCCCGGCCCCACCGACGTCATGAGCTTCCCCATGGACGAGCTGCGCCCCGGCGACGAGGACGACCCCGCCCCCGCCGGCACCCTCGGCGACATCGTCATCTGCCCCCAGGTCGCCGCCAAGCAGGCCATCGCCGCGGGGCACTCCGCCGCGGAGGAGATGCTGCTGCTGGCCACCCACGGCATCCTCCACCTGCTCGGCTACGACCACGCCGAGCCCGAGGAGAAGAAGGAGATGTTCGACCTCCAGCGCACCCTCCTCCTCACCTTCCTCGCGAGCAGGGGCGCATGACCGGCACCCCCGTCGCCCTGCTCATCACCGCCTCGGTCCTCATCCTCGCCCTGGGCGCCACCCTCTCCGCCGGGGAGGCCGCCCTGGCCCGCATGACCCGCGCCGCCGCCGAGGACCTCGTCGAGGACGGTCGCCGGGGCGCCGCCGGAGTCCTGGCCCTCGCCGAGCGCCGCGGTGAGGTCCTGGGCACCATCGGCGCGGCGCGCATCGGCGTCGACATGCTCGCCGCCGTCCTCGTCACCCTCGCCGTCGCAGGCCTGCTCACCTCCTGGTGGCAGGTCCTCCTCGCCGCCACCGGGGTCAACGCCGTCCTCCTCGGGCTCGTCGTGGGCATCTCCCCGCGCCGTCTCGGGCGCCGCGACCCCGAGGGGGCACTCCTCGTCCTCGCCGGCCTCCTGCGCCGCGTCGATGCCCTCGGCGCCCCCTGGCGCTGGCTGGAGTCCCACTTCGGGCGCGCCTCCACCCTCACCGAGGCCGAGGCCCGTGAGGCCGTCACCCAGGACCTTCGCGAGATGATCGACGAGATCGGCGAATCGGAGTCCATCGAGGACGAGGACCGCGAGATGATGCGCAGCGTCGTCGAGCTCGGCCAGACCCTCGTGCGCGAGGTCATGGTGCCCCGCCCCGACATGGTCACCATGGAGGCCGGCGAGCCCATGGCCGCCGCCATGCGCCTGTTCATCCGCTCGGGGTACTCCCGCGTCCCCATCATCGGCGACGATGCCGACGACGTGCGCGGCATCCTCTACCTCAAGGACGTCCTGCGCCGCCTCGCCGAGCACCCCGAGTACGAGCCCCGCGCCGTCGTCGACTTCACCCGCGAGGCCGTCTACGTCCCGGAGACCAAGGCCGCCGACGACCTCCTGCGCGACATGCAGTCCGGCCGCTTCCACATGGCCCTCGCCGTCGACGAGTACGGCGGCATCGCCGGCCTGGTCACCATGGAGGACCTGCTGGAGGAGGTCGTCGGCGAGCTCACCGACGAGCACGACCACGCCGAGCCCGAGGTCGAGGACCTCGGCGACGGAGCCTACCGCCTCCCCGCGCGCCTCGGCCTGGACGAGCTCGGGGAGCTCTTCGGCCTCGAGATCGACGACGACGACGTCGACACCGCCATCGGCCTGCTCACCAAGGCCATCGGCCGAGTCCCCCTGCCCGGCGCCGTCGGCGACTGGCAGGGCATCCGTCTCACCGCAGGAGAGGCCTCCGGCAGGCGCCGGCAGGTCGCCACCCTCCTGGCCACCCGCACCCCCAACCCCCACGACGACGAGAGCGATCACCGCCCATGACCGGCCAGAACACCGAGAACGACAACGCCGAGCCCACTGGGTTCACTGAGCCCACTGAGTTCACCGGGCCCGCCGAGCCCATCCGCTTCCCCTCCGACACCGAGCTCATGGCCGGTGAGAACGCCCTGCCCGGCGCCGAGGCCGACGACGGCGCCGACGGCGCGGGGGATGCCGGCGACGCCGCCGCGGGGCCGGCCCTGCCCGACTACCCCGAGGGCTTCCGCGCCGGCTTCGCCTGCCTCATCGGGCGCCCCAACGCCGGCAAGTCCACGCTCACCAATGCGCTGGTCGGCACGAAGGTCGCCATCATGTCCGACCGCCCCCAGACCACCCGCCACAATGTGCGCGGCGTCGTCCACCGCGAGGACGCCCAGATCGTCCTCGTCGACACCCCCGGTATGCACCGCCCCAAGACCCTCCTGGGCAAGCGCCTCAACGACCTCGTCCGCGAGACCCTCACCGACGTCGACGTCATCGCCTTCTGCATCCCCGCCAATGAGAGGATCGGCCCCGGCGACCGCTTCATCGCCCGCGACATCGCCGATCTGCGGGCCCCCGTCGTCGCCGTCGTCACCAAGTCGGACACCGTGGGCAAGGAGGCCCTGGCCGCCCAGCTCCTCGCCGTCAACGAGCTCGGCGACTGGGCTGACATCGTGCCCGTCGCCGCCGCGCGCGGCGAGCAGATCGACGTCCTCGCCGACGTCCTCGCCGGCCACCTCCCGCCCTCGCCGCCGCTCTACCCCACCGGTGAGATCACCGATGAGCCCCGCGACCTCATGATCGCCGAGCTCGTCCGCGAGGCCGCCCTGGAGGGGGTGCGCGATGAGCTCCCGCACTCCCTGGCCGTCATCGTCGACGAGGTCATGGACCCCCGCGGCACCACGCCCGGCAGCCTCGGCCCCGTCAAGGGCGCCGGCAACCGCATGCAGGTGCGCGTCAGCCTCGTCGTCGAGCGCGACTCCCAGAAGGCCATCGTCATCGGCAAGGGCGGGGCCCGCCTCAAGGAGATCGGCGTGCGCGCCCGCCGCGGCATCGAGGACTACCTGCGCCGCAAGATCTACCTCGACCTCCACGTGCGCACCGCCAAGGACTGGCAGTCCGATCCCAAGGCCCTCGCCAAGCTCGGCTTCTAGCCGCGCACCCCAGGAGCCCCGGCGCCGACGGGCCGCCGAGGGGCCTCCGCGGCCCGCTCGGACAAGGACCCGCGACGCTCAGGGCCGAAAGTCCTGCACGTCGCGGCGCCGTGCCGCACACTTGGATCAGTCCCTGATCATCGAGTGAGAGCGAGCCGCACATGGCGACCCAGGACGACCCGGCCCCGACGATCCCCGCCCGCACCCGCGCCTGCCCCGACGACCTCTGGGCCATCGGCCAGCGCGCCACCGCCCGAGCCCGCCGCTGGGCCGACGCCTCCGCCCACGAGCCCGTCCCGCGCAGTGCCTCCCTCCTGGCCGGCATCCTGGCCGACCCCGATGGCCTCGAGTTCACCACCCGCTTCACCGACGACGTCGTGCGCCCCGCCGACCTCGACGTCGCCGGGGCCGCGCTCGCCCGCCTGGCCGCCAAGCGCACCAGCTTCCTGCCGAAGCTGCTCGGCGCCGCCACCGGCGTCGGCGGGCGCGCCGCGCGCCTGGCCCCGCGTACCGCCGCCAAGATCGCCCGCCGCACCTTCCGCGAGCTCGTCGGCGACCTCGTCGTCGACGCCACCGAGGCCAACCTCGGACCCGCCCTCGCCCGCCTGCGCAAGGGCGGAAACCGCCTCAACGTGAACCTCCTGGGCGAGGCCGTCCTGGGGGAGAAGGAGGCCGAGCGGCGCCTCGCCGCCGTCACGGGCCTCGTCACGCGCGCCGACGTCGACTACGTCTCCATCAAGGTCTCCGCCGTCACCGGCCCCCACAACCCCTGGGGGCACGAGGAGGTCGTCGCCCACGGCGTGAAGGCCCTCACGCCCCTGTACCGCACCGCCCGCGACCACGGCACCTTCCTCAACCTCGACATGGAGGACTACAAGGACCTCGACCTGACCATCGAGGTCTTCACCGCCATCCTCGACCAGCCCGACCTGCGCGACTACGAGGCGGGCATCGTCCTGCAGGCCTACCTGCCCGACTCCCTGGCCGCCATGGAGCGCCTCCAGGAATGGGCCGCCGCCCGCGTCTCCTCCGGCGGAAGCAGGATCAAGGTCCGCATCGTCAAGGGCGCCAACCTGTCCATGGAGCGCGTCGACGCCGAGATCCACGGCTGGGAGCCGGTCACCTGGCCCAGCAAGCAGGCCACCGACACCCACTACAAGCGGATGCTTCAGTGGGCCATGACGCCGGAGCGCCTGGCCAACATCCGCCTGGGCGTGGCCGGCCAGAACCTCTTCGACATCGCCTTCGCCTACGAACTGCGCTCCGCCCGCGGCGTCCAGGACGACGTCGAGTTCGAGATGCTCTCCGGCATGGCCACCGGCATCGCCGAGGTCGTGCGCCGCGATGTCGGCCAGCTCCTCCTGTACGTGCCCGTGGTGGACCCCGGCGAGTTCGACGTCGCCATCTCCTACCTCGTGCGCCGCCTCGAGGAGAACGCCGCCCCCGAGAACTTCATGTCGGGAGTCTTCGACCTCGCCTCCGACCCCGCTGTCTTCGCCCGCGAGCAGCAGCGCTTCCTCGACGCCCTCGCCGACCTCGACCCCGACGCCCCCGTGCCGACGCCCCGCCGAGCCCAGAACCGCCTTGCCGAGCAGGGAGCCCCCGTTCCCGGGCCGCCCGCCCCGGGGCCCCTGCCCGAGTACGCCCCAACCCCGGACTCCGACCCGGCCCTGCCCGCCAACCGCGAATGGGCGCGCCGCATCGCCGCCGCCATCCCCGGCTCGAAGCGCGGCATCGACGACGTGCGCGCCGGCGAGGCCCTCTTGGCCACCATCGAGGACGTGGACAGCGCCATCGCCGGGCTCACGAGCGCGCAGAGGGCCTGGGCGGCCCGGCCCGCCGCCGAGCGCGCCGCCATCATCGACCACGCCGGGGACATCCTCGCCTCCCGCCGGGCCGAGCTCATCGAAGTGGCCGCCGCCGAGACCGGCAAGACCATCGACCAGTCCGACCCCGAGGTCAGCGAGGCCATCGACTTCTGCCGCCACTACGCGCGGATGGCCCTGGAGCTGGCCGATCCCGGCTGCCTCACCGGCGCCCGCTTCACCCCCGCGCGGGTGAGCGTCGTCGCCTCGCCCTGGAACTTCCCACTGGCCATCCCCACCGGGGGAGTCGTTGCCGCCCTGGCCGTGGGCAGCGCCGTCGTCCTCAAGCCCGCCCCGCCCGCCCGACGCTGCGGCGCAGAGATCGTGCGAGCACTCCACGCCGCCGGGGTGCCGCAGGACGTCCTCATGCTCGCCCCCATCGACGACGGCGACGTCTCCCAGCGTCTCGTCACCCATGAGGGCGTCGAGCGCGTCATCCTCACCGGCTCCTACGACACCGCCCGCCTCTTCCGCTCCTGGAAGCCCTCCATGCGCCTCCTGGGGGAGACCAGCGGCAAGAACGCCATCATCATCACCCCCTCGGCCGATCCCGACCTCGCCGTGCGCGACGCCGTCGCCTCGGCCTTCGGGCACGCCGGCCAGAAGTGCTCGGCCGCCTCCCTCCTCGTGCTCGTCGGCTCGGCGGGCCGGTCCGAGCGCATCGCCCGCCAGCTCGTGGACGCCACCGCCTCCCTGCGGGTCAAGGGGCCGGAGCACCTGGACTCCCAGGTGGGGCCCATCGTCGTCCCGGACGACCCCAAGGCGCAGCGGGGGCTGACCGCCCTGGGGGACGGGGAGCACTGGGTGCTCGCCCCCAAGCACCTGGGCGGGGGCCTGTGGCGCCCCGGCATCCGCGCCGGAGTGGCCCCCGGCAGCGAGTACCACCTCACCGAGTACTTCGCGCCGGTCATCGGCATCATGCGGGTGGACACGCTCGCAGAGGCGATCGAGGTGGTCAACGCCGTCGACTACGGGCTGACCTCCGGGCTGCAGACCCTCGACCCCGCCGAGCTCGCCCAGTGGCTCGACGGAATCGAGGCTGGCAACCTCTACGTCAACCGCGGCATCACCGGCGCCATCGTGCGCCGCCAGCCCTTCGGCGGCTGGAAGCGCTCCGCCATCGGCGCCACCACGAAGGCCGGCGGTCCCTCCTACCTGCTCGGCCTGGGGGAGGTCCGCCCGGAGGAGAGCGCCGAGGCGGAGGTCGGGAGCGGCTCACTGGCCGACGTCGACGAGCGCGTCACGGGGCTCTTCGAGGCCGTGCGCCACGAGCTCGTCCGCGCCGACGCCGCCTGGCTGCGCCGTGCCCTCGCCGCCGACGCCGCCGCCTGGCAGGAGCGCTACGGCCGGGCGCTCGATGCCACGGGGCTGGCCTGCGAGCGCAATATCCTGCGCTACCGGCCGACCCCCGTCATCGTGCGCTCCGTGCTCGGCGTGGAGACGGTCGACCTCGTGCGCGTCCTCGCCGCGGGCGTGCTCGCGGGCGCCGACGTGGAGCTCTCCGTGGAGGCGCCGCTGCAGACGGCCCTGACCGCCGCCGCCCAGGCGGCGGGCGTGCGCGTGGAATTGGAGCCCGAGGGCGTGTGGAGCGCCCGCCTGGCGGACCTGGGCACCTCGGACTCCCTGGGCGCGCGCGTGCGGATCCTCGCTCCGCGCGGCGTTCCCGAGGCCTCCGTCTGGGAGGAGGCGACGTCGCTGACCATCGGCAGCCCCGATGTCGCCCTCTACACGGGGGCGGTCACCCCCTGCCCGCACACCGAGCTCCTGCCCTTCCTCCGCGAGCAGTCCATCGCGATCACCAACCACCGCTTCGGCACACCCCTCGACCTCGCCGCCGACCTGATCTGAGCGGTCTCGCCCCGGCCTTGCGGCCTGACCCCGGCCGTGCGGTCTCGGTCCGCTCTTGCGGTCTCGGCCCGGCCTTGCGCCCTCATCCTCGCAGTTCGAGGGCGCAAGGCCGGGCCGAGACGGTTTCTGGGGCACGAGGGCGCGGGAGGCAGCGCGCATGTATCGTCTGGCCATGCTCTTCTCCCCGAGAACATATCCGCCCATCCCGGTCTGCCTGCCATGAGGCGCCTGGATTCCCTCACAGGCCTGCGGTGGTGGGCGGCCTTCGCCGTCTTCCTCTACCACATGAGGAATCTGGCCCCTGTGCCGCTGCTCGGCGAGGTCGCCCGCTTCGGCAACCACGGCGTCGCCTTCTTCTTCGTCCTGTCCGGCTTCGTGCTCACCTGGTCCGCGGGCCAGTCCGGCACCACGGCGCGCAACTTCTACTGGCGGCGCTTCGCCCGCATCCACCCCGCTCACGTCGCCGCGCTCCTGCTGGCCATCCCGGTGTTCTACTCCCAGGCGCCTGATCCCGGTCAGCCCTGGGTCAAGGAACTCGCCGCGGCGCCCCTGCTCCTGTCACTGATGCTGCTGCAGAGCTGGTCCAACGATCCCATCATCCTCTTCTCCGGTAATCCGGCGGCCTGGACCCTCGGCGTTGAGGCGTTCTTCTACCTCCTGCATCCCTGGGCGCACCGAGGGCTGAGGCGGATGCGCGAGCCAGGGGTCCTCGTCCTGCTCGTGAGCGTCGTCGTGCTCATCATGGCGCATCGGGCGGCGGCTCTTCATGCCCCGGCGAGCTGGCCCGCGCGCCTGCCGCCACCGGTCGCGAGGCTGGGGGAGTTCGCCCTGGGAATGGTAATGGCCCGGCTCGTGCAGCTCGGCGTCGGCCGGTGGGCCCGCCCATGGATGGGCTACAGCACGACCATCGCCTTCGTCGGCTGGTGCGTCCTATCACGTCACTACAGGTGGGCAGACGCCTGGTCGGTTACCGCGCAGCGGTTCGAGCTGCAGGTCCTCGCCGTCCTGTTCGCCCTGCTCATCCTCGGCATCGCGAACCGCGACCTGGCCCAGGGACGCTCCTGGCTCCGCCATCGGCTCGCGGTGAGGCTGGGGACCTGGTCCTTCGCCTTCTACCTCGTCCACGCCACCGCCATGTATGCGGTTCGCGGCGTCGTCGGGCTTCAGCCCCAGAGCGCTGGGAGTCTCATGTGGTATCCGCCGGTGCTCGCGGTGGCGCTCGTCCTGGCCTGGGCGCTGTACCGATTCATCGAGCACCCGCTGGAACGGCGCATGCGGCATTGGGGCGACGCTCGCCTGGCATGAGCGGTCTCGCCCCGGCCTTGCGGCCTGACCCCGGCCGTGCGGTCTCGGTCCGCTCTTGCGGTCTCGGCCCGGCCTTGCGCCCTCATCCTCGCAGTTCGAGGGCGCAAGGCCGGGCCGAGACGGTTTCTGGGGCACGAGGGCGCAAGAGCGCGCGGCGGAGTGCGGATCGCCGCGTGTCACGTCAGCGGGGGGAACTCCTCCAGGGAGAAGACCGATTCCACGGGGACATCGAAGTAGCGGGCGATGCGCAGCGCCAGGTGAAGGGACGGGGCGTACTCGCCGCGCTCCAGGTAACCGACCGTCTGGTAGTGGACCCCCAGCGCCTCGGCGAGGTCCCGGCGGGAAATCCTCCGGTCGGTGCGCAGCAGGGCGATCCGGTTGTGGACGGACTCGTCGCTCATCACAGGCCTGACTGGGAGCGGAGCTTGGACTGCATGCGGGCAAGGTTACCGATGGTCTCCTTGCGGAAGGAGTGGCGCACGATCAAGGGTGCGCAGGCGAAGCCGATGACCATCCACCCCACGAGCACGCCTACTGCCAGCAGCGGGTGGAAGGTGCCGCCGATCTCCCAAGCGGGATCGCCCACGAGCGCCCACCGGCTCAGGTGCCCCGCCCAATAGGTGGGGAGGGCCTGCTGGACGGCCTGCAGCCAGGTGGGCATGGCCGGCAGGGGGTAGAGGAAGCCGCCGGTGAGCACGAGCGCCGATATCCCGAGGAAGACGAGCAGCATGGAGTACATGCCCCGTGAGGCGGCGGCCGCCACGAACCCCAGGGGCGCGGAGGCGGCCGAGGCGAGCAGGATGAGAGGCAGGGAGACGACGACCTGGGACGGGCCGATCGGCAGGGAGCGCACCGCCAGGAGCGCGCCGATCAGGATCGTACCCTGGATGAGGAGCGTCTGTATCAGGGAGGTCGCCAGCTTTCCCAGGGACCACACCAGTGGGCCGTGGGGGAGGATCCTCACCCTCACCAGAGCACCGCCGACCCGGTCGTTGTATGTCTCGGCAGCGATCTGCAGGGGGATGAATCCGCTGATGGCGCCCACGGCCCCGGCCATCATCATGGCGCCGAAGGCGATCGAGGTGTCCTCGAACGGGTTGGTGCTGACCGCGCCGGCGATCACGAAGACCGCCGCAGAGCCGAGCGCGGAGAAGATCCCGCTGCCCAGGATGACGGGGCGGAGATCGCCGACGATCTGGCGCCCCACGGCGCGGGCGATGGCGAGTGGGGTGGTCATGACTCCTCCTTGCGCACGAGGGCCAGATAGGTCTCCTCGAGGGTGGGGCGGGTGACGGTGAGGTCGCTGATGGCCGCCAGGTCCGTACTGGCCAGGAAGCGCTCGGGGGATGGCGTGGAGCGGACTTGCCGACGCCCGTCCTGCGTCCAGGTGACCTCGGCGTCATGGGTGAGGCTCTCGCGCAGTTCGGTGACGGTTCCGGCGGCCAGGATCCGGCCCTCGCTCATGATGAGCGCACGGGAGGCGATCCGCTCCGCCTCGGCGAGGTCATGGGTCGTCATGAGGACGGTCGCGGCGTCGTCGACCCGGTCGAGGATGACGTCGTGGAGGCGCGCCTTGGAGACGGGGTCCAGGCCGGTGGTCGGCTCATCGAGGATGAGGACCTCGGGACGGGCGATGAGGGCGGCGGCGACGTCGATCGAGCGCCGCTGCCCACCGGAGAGGTGGGAGAGCCTGCTCCTGGCCTTGTCCGCCAGCCCGACGGCGTCGAGCACCGCCTCGACGGTCAGCAGGTCGCCGGACTGGGTGGCGTGGATGGCGCGGATCCACTCGAGCTGGTCGGCGACGCGCCACTTGGCGTGGTCCGACCAGTTCTGCTGCACCAGGCCCACCCGTGACCAGAAGTGCGCGCCGACCCGCCGGGGATCGGCGCCCAGGACGCGGACCGTTCCGGCGTCCGGGGCGAGCGAGCCGAGCAGGTTCTCCACGAGGGTGGTCTTGCCGACGCCGTTGGGGCCGAGCAGGCAGACGACCTCCCCGGCGCTGATCGTCAGGTCGATGCCGCGCAGGACAGGTCCCGCGCCGTAGGAGAACTCAAGGCCCTCCACTGAGATGGCTGCGCTCATCGGCGTCTCCTCGAACAATCGATAGGTCTACGTCAGAATATAGTAGTAATACTACATTTCATGCAAGTAGTCTGATGATTGCGGGGAGGGTGATCGGGAGGGGCGTGAGCGGCGGGCCGGTCTC
The DNA here is from genome assembly GCF_002072185.1 of Actinomyces denticolens. Classification (GTDB taxonomy): domain Bacteria; phylum Actinomycetota; class Actinomycetes; order Actinomycetales; family Actinomycetaceae; genus Actinomyces; species Actinomyces denticolens. Next base: position 9,755 of record NZ_MVIW01000007.1, on the reverse strand, counting down.
GGTGACGTTTTCGACCGGTCTCGGCGAAGGGGGTGCGGCGACGGGTCCGGAGTGTGGTTCGTCCTGACGGGGCGTCGCCTTTGGAGTACGGTCGGGGCCATGTCAGTGAAGCGAGCCACGCCAGCAGGGATGCCAGGGGTGCGCCGGGTCGCATGCCCGGGCCACGGCCTCCTGCTTAGCCGCCGCGGCGGGGCCTGAAAGGCCGGCACCCCGCCGCGGCGATCCGCGCTGCCAGCCGCCGGGCGCCCAACCGCGCCCGATCGCCACCACTGACAGGAACCACCACCATGCGCACTGCACTCCCCGCGCCCCAGCAGCCCTCCGGCATGCCCTTCGCCAAGTACCGCCCCTTCCAGGACACCGTCGTCGCAGACCTGCCGGACCGGACCTGGCCCACCAAGCGCCTCACCGCCGCCCCCCGCTGGCTGTCCACCGACCTGCGCGACGGCAACCAGAGCCTCATCGAGCCCATGGGGCCCGAGGCCAAGCGCGCCATCTTCGACCTCCTCGTGCGCATCGGCTTCAAGGAGATCGAGGTCGGCTTCCCCGCCGCCTCCCAGACCGACTTCGACTTCGTGCGCAGCCTCGTCGACGACGGCGCCATTCCCGAGGACGTCACCATCTCCGTCCTCACCCAGTCCCGCGAGGACCTCATCGACCGCACCCTGGACGCCTGCGTCGGCATCCCGCGCGCCACCGTCCACCTCTACAACGCGCTCTCCCCGCTCTTCCGGGATGTCGTCTTCCGCATGGGCAAGGACGACATCCGCGAGCTCGCCGTCGACGGCACCCGCATGGTCATGGCCCGCGCCGAGAAGATCCTCACCGAGGACACGATCTTCGGCTACGAGTACTCCCCGGAGATCTTCGTCGACACCGAGCGCGACTACACCCTGGAGGTCTGCGAGGCCGTCATGGGCGCCTGGGAGCCGGGCGAGGAGCGCGAGATCATCCTCAACCTGCCCGCCACCGTCGAGCGCGCCACCCCCAACGTCTACGCCGATCAGATCGAGTGGGTGAGCCGCCACCTGTCCCACCGCGAGCACGTCTGCCTGTCCCTGCACAACCACAACGACCGCGGCTCGGGCGTGGCCGCCGCCGAGCTCGGCCTGCTCGCGGGCGGTCAGCGCGTCGAGGGCTGCCTCTTCGGTCACGGTGAGCGCACCGGCAACGTCGACCTCGTCACCCTGGCGCTCAACCTCTTCAGCCAGGGCGTCGACCCCATGCTCGACCTGTCCGACATCGATGAGGTGCGCCGCGTCGTCGAGCGCTCCACCCAGATGGACGTCCCCCCGCGCACGCCCTATTCCGGGGACCTCGTCTACACCTCCTTCTCCGGCTCCCACCAGGACGCCATCAAGAAGGGCTTCGCCGCGCGCGCCAAGGCCGTCGAGGCCAGGCGCGCCGAGGGACTGGAGGGCGATGCCGCCGAGATCGCAGTGCCCTGGTCCATGCCCTACCTGCCGATCGACCCGCACGACGTCGGCCGCTCCTACGAGGCGGTCGTGCGCGTCAACTCCCAGTCCGGCAAGGGCGGGGTCGCCTACCTGCTCAAGAACAGCCACAACCTCGACCTGCCGCGCCGTCTCCAGATCGAGTTCTCCCGCATCATCCAGCGCCACACGGACACCTACGGCGGCGAGGTCGACGCGACGCTGCTCTGGCGCATCTTCGCCGACGAGTACCTGCCCATCGACGCCGTCATCCACCGCGACGGACTGGAGGACCTGACGGCCTGGGGCCGCTTCGAGCTCAAGGGCGCCACGCTCACCTCCACCCATGATGAGGACTCGATCCTCACCGTCACTCTCACCGATGGGGGGGACAAGCGCCTGCTCACCGCCTCCGGCAACGGACCCGTGGACGCCTTCACCTCCGCCCTGGAGCAGACCGGCGTGTCCATCCGCATCCTCGACTACGCCGAGCACGCCCTGTCCGAGGGCCGCGACGCCACCGCCGCCTCCTACGTCGAGTGCGAGGTGGACGGCCAGGTCCTGTGGGGCGTCGGCATCGACCCCTCCATCACGACCGCATCCTTCAAGGCGATCATCTCCGCCGTCAACCGCGCCCTGCGCTGAGGCCGCCCACTGGACGGCCCCCGGGGCGGGGCACGGCTCCGCCTCGCCCCGGGACGGCGCGGCGCGTGAGAGGATCTGGCCCGTGCAGAGGCTCTACCGCGACGAGGCCCTCGTCCTGCGCACCCACAAGCTGGGTGAGGCCGACCGCATCATCGTCATGCTCACCCGCCACCACGGGCAGGTCCGGGCCGTTGCCAAGGGCGTGCGGCGCACCACCTCCCGCTTCGGCGCGCGCCTCGAGCCCTTCTCCATGATCGACGTCCAGCTCCATGCCGGGCGCAGCCTCGACGTCGTCACCCAGGTCGAGACCCTCGACCCCTTCAGCCGCCCCATCGCCACCGACTACGCCATGTTCACCTGCGCGCAGACCATGGCCGAGACCGCCGAGCGCCTCACCGAGGACGACGGCGACCTCGGCACCGGCGAATCCCCACAGCAGTTCCTCCTCCTCTACGGGGCCCTCGCCGCCCTGGCCCGCAGGCGCCACGCCCCCGGCCTCGTCCTCGACTCCTACCTCCTGCGCGCCCTCGCCCTGGCCGGCTGGGCGCCATCGTGCTTCGACTGCGCCATCTGCGGTGCCCCCGGGCCCCACACCGCCTTCCACGTCCAGGCCGGCGGTGCCGTCTGCGAGAGCTGCCGACCCGCCGGGAGCGTCACCGTCGACCCCAGCGCCATGGCGCTCATGGGGGCCCTCCTGTCCGGCGACTGGCCCCTCGCCGACGCCTCGACCACCCGGGATCGCGCCCAGGCCTCCGGCCTCGTCTCCGCCTACACCACCTGGCACCTGGAGCGCCGCCTGCGCTCCCTCGCCCTCGTCGAAAGAGCCTGATATGCCTCCTGCCCCCGACCCCACCGCCGCGCCCGAATCCGTTCCGCTGCACCGCGACGGGCTGACTCCTCCGGTCATCCCCGCGGCTGCGCTCCCCGAGCACGTCGCCCTCGTCATGGACGGCAACGGCCGCTGGGCCAACAGCCGGGGCCTGACCCGCACCGAGGGGCACCGGGTCGGCGAGGCCACCATGATGGACGTCATCGCCGGCGGCGTCGAGCTCGGTCTCAAGGAGATGAGCGTCTATGCCTTCTCCACGGAGAACTGGCGCCGCAGCCCCGCCGAGGTCCGCTTCCTCATGGGCTTCGCCCGCACCGTCCTGCGCGCCCAGACCGACGACCTCAACGCCTGGGGCGTGCAGGTCCGGTGGGTCGGCCGCGAGCCCAGGCTGTGGAAGTCCGTCCTCAAGGAGGTGCGCCGCGCCGAGCGCATCACCGCGGGCAACTCCACCATGGTGCTCAACATGTGCCTCAACTACGGGGGCCGCGCCGAGATCGCCGACGCCGCCCGCGCCATCGGCGAGGAGATCGCCGCCGGCCGCCTCAAGCCGGGCTCAATCACGGAGAAGACGATCCAGCGGCACCTCTACTCCCCGGCCATGCGCGACGTGGATCTCTTCATCCGCACATCCGGTGAGCAGCGCACCTCCAACTTCCTCATGTGGTCCTCGGCCTACGCCGAGCTCTACTTCACCGATCTGCCCTGGCCCGAGTTCGACCGGGCCGAGCTGTGGCGGGCCTGCGTCGCCTACGCCTCCAGGAACCGCCGCTTCGGGGGAGCGATCGACGCCATCGCGGGCGAGACGGGGAGCGGGCAGTAGCGCCGGTCGGCCGCCGCCTCAGGGCAGTGGGCGCCCCGCCCTCATCTCACCGATGAGCTGCTCGACGACGCCTCCCAGACCGGCGTCGTCGTGGGCCCGCCGCTGGCGCTCGTACCCCGCACCGCCGCCGAGGACACCCTCGACCAGCGCCAGATCGTCCAGGCAGCCCAGTCGCCGCGCCACCGGCTCGAGCTCGGTCACGAGGGTGCTCAGGGACTGGCGCAGGGGCATCTGCTCGCCGTCGGGGCTCATCACGATGGTCGCGTCCAGTCCGTAACGGGCCGAGCGCCACTTGTTCTCCGCCAGGAACCACCGGGGCAGGCGGGCCAGGGGGAGCCCCTCATCGAGCCGTTGCGAGGCGGACTCCACGAGGCACTGCGTGAGCGCGGCGATCGCCCGCACCTCCAGGAGGTTGGAGGAGGCGTCGCAGATCCTCGCCTCGATCGTCCCGAAGCCGGGGGAGGGGCGCACATCCCAGCGCAGCTCGTTGAAGCTCCTGATCGCCCCCGCCCGCATCATCGACTCCGTGAGGGCCTCCAGCCCCTCCCAATCCTCCGGCCACTCCGGCAGGCCCGCGTGGGGCAGCTGGCGGAAGATCCAGGCGCGGTTGTCCGCGTAGCCGGTGTCCTCCCCATCCCAGAACGGCGAGGCCGCCGCCAGCGACTGCAAATGGGGCAGGTGGGCGAGCAGGTGCTCGCCGATGGGCAGGACCTTGGCCCGATCCTCCACTCCCACATGCACATGGGTGCCGAAGATGAGCATCTGACGGCCCCAGTACCGGGTGCGGTCCACCAGCGCGCCGTAGCGCTCGGACTCGGACACGCCCTGGCTGGCCGGTGAGACGAAGGGATGCGTGCCCGATCCCACCAGCACGGCCTCATGCGCCTCGACGAAGGGGGCGAGCATGTCCAGGGCGATGCCCATATCCTCGGCGCACCCGGCGACCGTCCGCCGGGGCCTGCTCACCAGTTCGAGGGTGTTGCGCAGCATCTCGGCATGGATCCGGCCATGGGCCGGGTGGGCGTGGGCGAACTCGGCGAGGATCTCCGGGGCGCAGGGCATGGGGCACAGCGTCGCGGGGTCGATGATCTGCAACTCCCACTCCACCCCGATGGTGGAGCGGTCCGAGGCTGCGAATCTCAGGGACATGGCGGGTCCCTCCTACGTGATGGGGCTGTGCGCGTAGCGGCTGGCGAAGGCGGTGATGAGCGCGTTGGCGCCGGTGACGTCGGCGCTGTCGCAGCGCTCGATGACGGCGGCGCGCTCCTCGGGCGGGTAGTAGGCGCCCCCGTACTGGGCGATGCGGATGCGCATGCCCGCGGTGGTGATCTCCGGGTGGAACTGGGTGCCGTACACGTGCTCGCCCCAGCGCGCCATCTGCACCTGGCATGTGGTGCCGGTCAGCAGGATCGTTCCGCCGCCGGGAAGGGTGCCATCGGGCCCGATGGCGAGGGAGTCGGCGTGCCCCACATAGCCCCGTAGCGCCGCGGGGAGCCTGCCCGCGACCGGATCGGCGAGCCCGGCCTCGGTGGGGCTCAGGCGCGGCGCGCTCAGGTCCTCGGCCTGGGTGCTCGTGAGGCCGCCGCCCAGGGCGAGCGCGATCGCCTGGAGCCCGAAGCACAGGGCGAGGGTGGGACGGTCCTCGGCCACGAGCCTCCCGGCCAGCGCCACCGCGCGACGGCGCATCCGCTCCAGCGCCGCCGGCCCCCCGGCGGGAGGGTGGGCGGCGTCGTGGGCCGGATCGGGCCGGATGCCGAAGGGGGATCCCGTGATCGCCACCGCCCAGTAGCGGTCCAGGTCGATCTCCTCGGGCTCGGGGGCGCCCGCCTCCAGGAGATGAATGGTCTCGATGCCGCGCTCGGGGTCGAGACCGCCCCATTCGATGAGCGTGGCGAGCTCGTCGTCGGCGATGGGCCCGGGCTCGCGGCACACGGCCACGAGCAGGGGCCGCGCGGGGACGGGTCTGTCAGCGCGGGGGGATCGGCCCGGGCGCTCGTCGATCATCAACTGCCTCCTGACGGCGGGGTGCGGAGCGAACAGCAGAGATCATCGCACCGATGAGCGCCGTGAGGGCGTATCCGCCCACGAGGAGGACGACGATCATCGCTCCTGGCGAGACCGGGATGATGTAGGTGATGACGAGTCCGGCCACGCAGGACGCCACGCCGATGCCCATGGCCAGCGCCATGGTGCGGCCGAAGGAGTGGGTGAGGAGCTGGGCGATCGCCACCGGGACGATCATGACGGCCGAGACGAGCAGCGAGCCCACCACCCTCATCGACACGCTCACCGTCAGCGCCGCCATGACGGCGATCGTGATGTTGAGCAGGCCCGTGGGCAGGCCGATGGAGCGGGCGAACTCCTCGTCGTGGCACAGGGAGAACAGCGGGCCGCGAAGGCCCACCCCCACCGCCAGGACGAGCAGGGCCAGGATGACGGTGAGGACGACGTCGGAGCGGGAGGCCGTGGACAGTGACCCGAAGAGGTAGGAGTTGAGATTGGTCGAGGTGCCTCCGGCGACCTTGATGAGGATGACGCCCCCGGCGATGCCGCCGTAGAAGAGGATGGCCAGGGCGACGTCGCCGCGCGTGCGCCCGCGGGCGCGGATCAGCTCGATGAGGACGGCCCCCAGTACCGAGGCCGCGATGGCGCCGGGGACCGCCCAGGCATCCCGGGGGCTCGTGCCCGCGGCGGAGCCGGCCAGCCAGCCCAGGGCGACGCCGGTGAGCGAGATGTGCCCGATCCCGTCCCCGAGCAGTGCCAGACCGCGCTGGACGAGGTAGGTCCCGACGATCGGTGCGATGAGCCCCACGAGCACGGCGACGATGAGGGCGCGCTGCATGAAGGGGGCCGACAGCATCTCGGCCAGCGGGCCGGGAACGGCGGGGGCGGCCAGGGCGCTGAGGGCACTGGCCGCGCCGAGTCCCGCGACGGCGGTGGTCATGAGCAGTGACTCCCCTCATTGGACGTGGTCGACGCCATGGGGCCGGCGGGACCGTCGAACACCACCCGCCCCTCCTCCAGGGCCACTGCGCGCTCGACGATCCCCGTCAGCTCGCCCATCTCGTGCAGGACCGTCAGCAGGGTCAGGCCCTCGGAGCGCTGGGAGGCCAGGATCGCGGCCAGGGACTCGCGGCTGGAGCGATCGATCCCCGCCAGGGGCTCGTCCAGGATGAGCAGGTCGGGGCGGCGCACGAGGGCCCGGGCGATGAGGACGCGCTGGGCCTGGCCCCCGGAGAGGACCTGCACGTGGTCGTCGGCGCGATCGGCCAGCCCGACGGCGTCGAGCGCCTCCATCGCCACCGCCCGGGCGCGCCGACCCCGATCGGCGAGGGGACGGCGCGGTCCGAGCAGGCCCGAGCGCACCACTTCCAGGGCGGTGGCGGGCACCCCGGCGGCCGCCCCGACCCGCTGGGGGACGTAGCCGATGCGGCGCCAGTCGATGCTGGAGCGCCGGGCGACGTCGTGCCCGAGGAGGCGCGCGCTGCCCGAGTGGGCGGGGTGGAGCCCGAGGATCGCCTTGACGAGGGTGGACTTGCCCGAGCCGTTCGCCCCCAGGAGCGCGACGGACTCACCGGCGCCCACGGTCAGGTCGACGTGGTCGAGGACGAGGGCGGAGCCGAGGACGACGCTCAGGTCGTCGACCTCGATGATGGGCGCACCGGACGACGCCGCCCGGGTGGTCCCGGACGGCGTCGTCGTCGGCTCCTGGGCGGAGCGAGGATGCTTCATGCGATCCTTTCCATCCCCGGCGCGGGCCGGCGCGGGCCGGCGCGGGCCGGCACGGGCTGGCGCGGGCCGTCTGAATGCGGGTCCGCGGCTGGGCGGGGAGTCACTGGCAGGACAGCGCGGTGCGCAGCGCCTCCAGGTTCGTCGTCATGGCGCTAGCGTAGTCGCCGCCGGAGGGGGCGGATTCGATCGGGCTGAGCACGGCGGTAGTGGCGCCGGTCTCGTCGGCCACGGTCTGGGCGGTGGCGGGGGAGACGAGTTCCTCGGTGAAGATCGTCGTCGTGCCGGTGTCCTGGACGACCTTCTTGACGCCCGCGAGGTCCGCGGGGCTCGGCTCGGAGTCGGGATCCACCCCGGAGATGGAGACCTGGGTGAGCCCGTAGGCCTCGGCGAGGTAGCCGAAGGCCGCGTGGGAGGTGACGAGAGTCGTGCGCCGGCACTGGGCCAGGCCTGTCCTGTAACTGGAGTCGAGGCCGTCGAGCGAGGTGGTCAAGGTGGCGAGGTTGGCCTCGTAATCGGAGGCGTGGTCGGGGTCGGCCGTCGCCAGGGCCGCCTCGATGGCGGTGGCGGCCGACCTCATGCGAGTCGGGTCGAGCCAGAAGTGCGGGTCGGCGGCCTCTCCGGCGCCGGCATCGTCGTGGGCCCCCTCGCCGTCCTCGTGCTCCTCCTCGACGCCGTCGTGATGCGTGAGGTCCACCGAGGCGGAGAGCTCGACGACGGCGGGCCCGGAGGCCTGGGCGACGGCGTCGTCCATCGAGGGCTGGAAGCCGGCGACGTAGGCGATGACATCGGCGTCGTTCAAGGCGGTGACGTCGGCGGGGGCGAGCTCGTAGTCATGCGGCTCGACGTTCGTGGGGGTCACGGAGGTGACGGTGACGTGGTCCCCGCCGATGGTCTTGGCGAGGTACTCGACGGGGTAGAAGGAGGTGGACACCTTCAGCGCGCCGTCCGGGCTCCCGGAGCTCGAGGAGGTGGAGTCCCCGCCGCAGGCGGCGAGTGAGGCGGTCAGGGCGAGCGCGCCGGCGATGGCGCAGGCGCGGCGGAGATGAGAAGCACTCACGGGACTCATTGTCATTATCCTGTGGGCGCGAGTCAATGCAGTCCAGCGCAGTCCAGTGCGGGTCAGTGCAGGTCAGTGCGGGTCTGTCAGGCGTCGTCGCCCTCGGCGCGCGCCGAGCAGTCCCGGCACAGCCCGAAGAACTCCGCCACGTGCTCCATCTGGGTGAACCCGGCGGCCGCGCTCACCCTCTCGATCCAGGCCTCGAGCTCCTCTCCGGCGACCTCCTCGGTGCGCCCGCAGTTGCGGCACACGATGTGGTGGTGATGCCCCACCCGCTCGCAGGAGCGGTAGAGGACCTCGCCGTCGGCGCTGCGGACCTGGTCCACCTGTCCGCTGTCCGCCAGGGCCGTGAGATTGCGGTACACCGTGGCCAGCCCCACTTTCGTGCCCTCCGCCTCCAGGGCGGCGTGGATCTGCTGGGCGGAGCGGAACTCGGCGGTGCGCTGAAGGATCCCTGCGACGGCGGCGCGCTGGCGCGTGGCGCGGGGCCTGGCCGCCGTCGAGCCCGCGGTGGACCTGGAGGGGGTGCCGTCCGCCGTCCTGCTCACAATGAGTCCTCGATTCTCATCGTCGGCGCGATCGCGCCAGTGCTCAAGGGATACCGGGGCCTGGCGGGAGAGCGCGCCCAGCGCCGGCCCGCCCTCATCATCTCACCGACCGGCGCCTCGGCGCGGCAATGCCCGTCACAGGCGAGGACCGCCTCCCGGCAGGCCGGGCGGGGCGTCGCCGGGGAGGCGCTGCGCTGCGCTTAGACTGTCGGCACTCGTTCCCACCATCCAGGTGCGGACAACGACGGAATGATTCAGGAGACACCCGGTGGCACAGAACTCCTCCACACTCGATCGCGTCATCAATCTGGCCAAGCGCCGCGGCTTCGTGTTCCCCTGCGGCGAGATCTACGGCGGCACGCGCTCCGCCTGGGACTACGGGCCGCTCGGCGTCGAGCTCAAGGAGAACATCAAGAAGCAGTGGTGGCTGGCGATGGTCCGTTCCCGCGACGACGTCGTGGGCCTGGACTCCTCGGTCATCCTGCCCCGCGAGACCTGGGTCGCCTCCGGTCACGTGGGCGCCTTCACCGACCCGCTCGTCGAGTCCCTGCACACCCACAAGCGCTACCGCGCCGACCAGCTCATCGAGGAGTACGCCGAGCGCAAGGGCCTCGACCCCGACGCCGTCACGCTCGACCAGGTCCCCGACCCCGAGACCGGCCAGCCCGGGAGCTGGACCGAGCCCCGCGAG
>NZ_MVIW01000069.1 GCF_002072185.1 Actinomyces denticolens | reverse complement strand
CTCCCCCAAGCCCTCCAGGTGCACCCCGCGTATGCGGGGATGATCCCTGGGTCCGGCGCGCCGTCGACGATGCACGCCGGTGCACCCCGCGTATGCGGGGATGATCCGACCGACGTGCGCGGCCTCTCCAGCAGCATCGTGTGCACCCCGCGTATGCGGGGATGATCCTGGCCACATTATTCCAAAAGTACGTCCATTTCAGTGCACCCCGCGTATGCGGGGATGATCCGGGTCGCCATGCAATCAAGGTAAGTGAGTTTCAGTGCACCCCGCGTATGCGGGGATGATCCGGGCTCGTCGAAGGGTCAGGGGTCGTCGTCGCAGTGCACCCCGCGTATGCGGGGATGATCCCGCCAGGCAACCGATCAGGAGGCTCATCATGAGGTGCACCCCGCGCATGCGGGGATGATCCTGTAGAACGCACTGCGCGTCATCATCTCCAATCGTGCACCCCGCGTATGCGGGGATGATCCCAGGGGCCGCATATTGCCCGTGTAGAAAACGCCGTGCACCCCGCGTATGCGGGGATGATCCTCTAGTCCGCTACTGCGGAGAGAATCGTGGATTGTGCACCCCGCGTATGCGGGGATGATCCTCTAGTCCGCTACTGCGGAGAGAATCGTGGATTGTGCACCCCGCGTATGCGGGGATGATCCCTGCGGCAACCCCACGGACCTGGAAGCAATGACGTGCACCCCGCGTATGCGGGGATGATCCAGGCGAACCCGACCCACGCGACCTCGTCGAGCGGTGCACCCCGCGTATGCGGGGATGATCCGGAGGGCATGATGAGCGACGTCATCACAGGGCGGTGCACCCCGCGTATGCGGGGATGATCCCAGTGGGGCAGACCACACCTCAGACGTCTGATGGTGCACCCCGCGTATGCGGGGATGATCCCGACGTCCTGGCCGCCGTGGCCACGGGCCAGGCGTGCACCCCGCGTATGCGGGGATGATCCCGCGCCGGCGATGACGAAGGTGTCGGTCCCATAGTGCACCCCGCGTATGCGGGGATGATCCCGCTTCCCACCGTGCGCCTCACCGTTGAAAACCGTGCACCCCGCGTATGCGGGGATGATCCTGCTGCGAAGATCCTCTACCGCACCCGAATGGAGTGCACCCCGCGTATGCGGGGATGATCCTCTATGGGACCCTCCGGGCAATTAATCCGGCCAGTGCACCCCGCGTATGCGGGGATGATCCCCTATGCCGGAAGCCCCTGAGTTCAACCTCGACGTGCACCCCGCGTATGCGGGGATGATCCCTCGTAGTGGATGAAATAGATTCCTGGCGACCCGTGCACCCCGCGTATGCGGGGATGATCCCGAAGTCTGCCGTGCCCCGGATAGGACCGAGCCGTGCACCCCGCGTATGCGGGGATGATCCTACGTCCCCCTCCAAACCGCCTTTCATCTGGCCGTGCACCCCGCGTATGCGGGGATGATCCCCGCCCCGTGCCGTGAGAGGCACGGGGCGGCTCGTGCACCCCGCGTATGCGGGGATGATCCGACCTACCGCAGCACCCCGGCCATCCTGACCATGTGCACCCCGCGTATGCGGGGATGATCCCGAGGACGGGATGAAGTTCAGCCCTGACGACTCGTGCACCCCGCGTATGTGGGGATGATCCCGTCGGCAACCGTATCAAGAAGCTCCTCACCCCATACATCTCGCGTATGAAGAGATACGGGGAAGATCCCTGACCGACGCGAGCGCTACCGATGCCGACGTCGCATATCTTGTACATACGGAGATGACCCCAACGACTTATCGAAGCCGGCCTTATCGATGGCACACCTCTCGCATATGCGAAGACAACCTGCGTCACAATGAGTTATGGAACCAGCCCCACAGACACGCTCCAGACCAATAGGGGAATCCCATAAGTCAATCTATCCTTGATTGCTTAATGAGATTCCAGACAAGCCTAGTGGTCCACATAATAAACTATCCATATCAAAGAGTCATTAATTCATATCTACACATCAAGGAAATAGCACACTATAACATATCGTCGAAGCCATTCAATCCAGATAAATGAAGATCGATGACAAAAAGATAAACCATAAGCAGCGTACCACCAAAGGATATATCTATCGATCTCCATGACCTGTATGTGGAGCAAGGACGCTGACCATCACCCGCGTACCTGCGTCGCCTAGACTCCGGAAGGTCGGTTACGCCTGACAGTCAAGCCCCGTAATATTGTTCATCAAGCCCGTACCTCCACCAACGCCAGTACGACGATCCAGCCCCAGTCTCCCGCACTTCCCGCCTGTCCGATCCAGTCCTGACCAACCCACCCCGAGGAGCCCCATGCGCGTCCTGGCCGCCCTGTCCGGCGGCGTCGACTCCGCCGTCGCCGCCGCCCGCGCCATCGATGCCGGGCACGACGTCGTCGGCATCCACATGGCGCTGTCCCGCAACCGGGAGGCCACCCGCACCGGCTCGCGCGGCTGCTGCTCCATCGAGGACGCCTCCGACGCACGCTGGGCCGCCGGCATCCTCGGCATCCCCTTCTACACCTGGGACCTGTCCGAGGAATTCGAGGAGCGCGTCGTCGCCGACTTCCTTGCCGAGTACCGCGCCGGCCGCACCCCCAACCCCTGCGTGCGCTGCAACGAGCGCATCAAATTCGACGCCCTCCTCGAGCGCGCCCTCGCCCTCGGCTTCGACGCCGTCGCCACCGGCCACTACGCGCGCCTGACCGGCGGCGCCGGCGACGGCCGCCCAGGAGACACCACCGGGCTCACCCTCTCGCGCGCCGTCGACGCCGCCAAGGACCAGTCCTACGTCTTGGCCGTCTCCGGCCGCGAAGGCCTGTCCCGCGCGCTCTTCCCCCTGGGCGACGCCCCCAGCAAGGCCGCCGTGCGCGCCGAGGCCGCACAGCGGGGCCTGCCCGTGGCCGACAAGCCCGACTCCTACGACATCTGCTTCGTCGCCGACGGCGACACCCGCGGCTTCCTCACCCGCGCCCTGGGCTCCTCCCCCGGCCGAATGGTGACGCCCGACGGCGAGGTCCTGGGCGAGCATTCCGGCTACTTCGGCTTCACCGTCGGCCAGCGCAAGGGCCTGGGCCTCACCCGCCCCGCTCCCGATGGCCGGCCCCGCTACGTCCTGGAGACCCGCCCCTCCACCAATGAGGTCGTCGTCGGCCCGGCCGAGCTCCTCCAGCGCAGGAGCCTCGACGCCGACGGCCTCATCCTCCTGGACGAGCCCGAGGCGCTGGGGCCGAGCGAGGACACGGACGCCGGTTCAGGCGCCGCTCCCGGGCCCCTCGGATGGGCCGACGCCCACGTGCAGGTGCGCGCCCATGGACGCCCCATTCGCGCACGCGTCACCGCGGACGCCGAGGCAGCATCCCTCCATGTCGAGCTCGGCGAGCCCTTGCGCGGGGTCGCAGCCGGGCAGTCCGTCGTCGTCTACGGCGGGCCCGACGGCCAGCGCGTCCTCGCCCAGGCCACTGTCACCTGAAGCGCCAGGGCGGTTCCGTTCCATCCCATCAATAGATCAGCGTCCAGTGCGCTCCCCCCCCCCGGCCGCTCCGCCCCGCCCCGCCCCACCCCAGATACCGTCTCATCCCGGCGCTGCGGTCTCACACCCGAGATACCGTCTCATCCCAGCGTTACGGTCTCATCCTCGCAGTTTGAGGGCGCAGGAGCGGGGCGAGACGGTATCTCGGGGGTGGGACGGTAATGCGGGGATGAAACGGTATCTCGGGGGCGGGACGGCGACGCGAAGCCGGGAGGGTTGGAAGAGTGAGGAGGAGAAGGCAGGCCGAGAAGGCTCTCAGCGCCGAAGGCGGCGAACGCCGGCAGCGTCGGGCCCGTAGCGCCGGCTCTTCGCCCAGTTAGACGAGGATCTCCTCATGCGTCCCAGTCCGCACGAAGACCTCAATGCCATTCCCATTCCGCCAGGGCCTCGCGCGAATCCTCGTCGGGCACCGGGTGGCCGAGCCTGAGAGGGATCACGTTCCCCCTGATCATCCGGCACTTGAAGGTGCGAGCGACCGGTGACGGATCGAAGCCGAAGTCCTCCGCGCTCCGGGAGGCCCGGCGCTTGGTCCCCTCATCCGCACGGGCAGCCACCGATGAGCCGCCCATCCCCGTCCTGCGCCCTCGCCCCCGAAATACCGTCTCGAACCGGCCTTGCGCCCTCAAACTGCGAGGATGAGGGCGCAACGGCGGGGCGAGGCGGTATCTCGACAGTGAGACGGTATCTCGGGGATGAGACGGCAACGCGGGACCGGGCTAGCCCCGCAACCGCGCCAGCTCAGCCCCGCAACCGCGCCAGCTCGGCCACCATCTGCGGGACCACCTCGGCCACATCGCCGACGACGCCGAAGTCCGCCATCTCGAAGATCGGGGCCTCGGAGTCGTCGCAGACCGCCACGATGGCCTGCGCGCCCTGGATGCCGGAGGTGTGGTGCACGGCGCCGGAGACGCCCAGGCCGATGTACAGGCGCGGGGAGACGCTCACGCCGGTCTGGCCCACCTGGGCACTGCGCTCGATCCAGCCCTCATCGCAGGCCACACGCGTGGCGCCGACGGCTGCGCCCAGCGGCTCGGCCAGTGAGCGGACCAGGTCGAAGTCGCCGTCGACCCCGCGCCCGCCGACCACGACGGTACGGGCCTCGGTGAGCTCGGGCCCGGCCGCGGCGGCGGAGCGCTCCGCCTCCACGAGCTCGACGGCCGCGGACTCGGCCGCGGGGGCGACCTCGACGGTCTCGGGGGCGAGCTCGGCGATGCCGTCGGAGGCGGCCTCGTAGGCACCGGGCCTCACGGCGATCACGGGGGCGGGACCGCCCAGGGCGAGCGCGGAGGTGGTGGACCAGGAACCGGACAGGACCAGCTTGGTACCGGTAAGGGCGTCACCGCCCTCGGCCGGACGCAGGTCGGCGAGGTCGCTGGCGGCGGCCGAGCCGAGCAGGACAGCGGCACGGCCGGCGATCTCCTTGCCGCGGTAGTCGCTGGCCACGAGCACGGCGGCGGCGCCGGTGGCCCGGGCCGCGGAGACCAGGGCGTCGGCGGCGCATCCGGCCAGGGCGGGGACGGCGGCGGCCAGCAACCGGGTCGCGCCGGCGGCGGCCAGGGCGGGCGCC
>NZ_MVIW01000068.1 GCF_002072185.1 Actinomyces denticolens | reverse complement strand
TTGGCGCCCTGCTCTCCCATGACCCAGGTCAGGGCGTCCACGACGTTGGACTTGCCCGAGCCGTTGGGGCCGACGACGGCGGTGATGCCGGGCTCCAGGCGCAGCGTGGTTGACGAGGCGAAGGACTTGAAGCCCTTGATCGTCAACGTCTTGAGATGCACGGGCACAGGGTTGCGGCGCCGGCTGACATCATGGCGCAGGCCGCACGGCCCAGCCGGGTGACGCCGCCGCCCCGATGGTCCATCATCTAGGGCCATGAGCGCTGACGATCCCTTGGAGGCCCAGGCCACCGACTGGCGTCACCAAGCACGTCTCATCGGGCCTCGCGACGCTCCGTGGTCGCTTCCGGTGGTGGACGTGCTCATCGGCGCGACCGCCATGGTCGTCGCGGTCAGCGGACAGACCTTCATCTCCCGGTTCGGACCGCACCCGGCGTACGTCACCCACCTGACCCTGGGGATCGTGGTCGCCGCTGCCCAGATCGTGCGCAAGAGGTTCCTGCTGACCTCCTTCACCCTCACGGCCGCGGGGCTGGCGGCCTACTCGCTGCTGACCTTCCTGTCCCCGGTGAACCTGGGGCTCTCACCGCTGGCGTGCACGGCCCTGTGCGCGCTCCACGCCGTCATCCGATGGTGCCCGCAGGCGCCGTGGCGGCGTGCGGCCCTGCTCGTGGCGCTGGCAGGCTGCCTGGTCAACCCGGTGGTGGCGATGCTCCTGGGACGCAACACCCTCCTTGGGACACCCCTGCCGTGGCGCTCAGTCCTCGTCACCGCGATCGTGTGCGCCGTCTCAGCGGCTCTCAGCGCTCTGGCGGTCGTGGCGGTCGCCTCCGACGCCCGCCAGCGCCGGCGCCTGGCCGTGGCGCGTCTGCGAGCGCTGGCCCAGGAGCGGGCGGCTGCGGCAGGCGCCGAGCGCCTGGAGCTGGCGCGCGAGCTGCACGACCTACTGGGGCACAGCCTGACCGCGATCAGGGTACGTGCAGCCACCGCCCTAGCCGTGGGTGGCGAGCAGACGGCGGCCCAGGCCCTGGCAGACGTGGAGCGCACGGCCGGGGCGAGCCTCGATGAGATGCGCGACCTGGTGCGGCTACTGCGCAGCCCGAGCCAGGCGGGCCCCACCGCGGACCTGGGCGAGCTGGAGACGGTAGTGGCACGCGCCCGCGCCTCAGGGCTCGAGCTGAGGGTGGAGGGTACGCCCTTGGCGGAGATGGCCCGCCTGGGTGCCTCCTGGTCGGCGCTACAGCGCCTGGCCGTCCTTCGGACCGTGCAGGAGGGACTGACCAACGCCATTCGGCACGGCACCGGCTCAGCCCGCCTGCGTCTCGAGGCAAGTCAGCTGTGCCGCATCGAAGTGACCAACCCGGTGGAGGACTCGCCTCGAGCAGCCCCGGGCTCCGGCCTGTCCGGCCTGGCTGAGCGCGTCACCCTGGTGGGCGGCACGATCGAGACCGACTCTCAGGTAGGCCCGGACGGCACGGTCGCCTTCCGCCTGGCCGTGTCCCTTCCGGTACGCGCCGGAGCGGGGGGCGATGATGGTGCCGCTGGCACTAACAGGAGGCCCTCATGACCCAGGAGCCCACGCCCCGGCTACGTGCGGTTGTCGTGGACGACCAGGCGCTGCTGGTCTCCGCCTTCACGCTGCTCCTTGACGCCCAGGAGGACATCGAGGTGGTGGGCAGCGCCCCCGACGGCCGCGCCGCACTCGACCTGCTGGGCACGTTGGCCCCGGACCGGGTGGACGTCGTCCTCATGGACCTGCGCATGCCCGTGCTCGACGGCGTCGCGGCCATCGCTGCGATGCGCGCGGCACCGGACCTCCGCCAGATCCCGGCCCTGGTGCTGACCACCTTCGACGACGAAGACCTGGTCATGGCGGCGCTGCGGACGGGCGCCCGCGGATTCCTCCTCAAGGACGCCGCGCCCCAGGTCCTCCTTGAGGCGGTGCGCACCGTGGCCGCCGGGGGCTCCTGGCTCGACCCGGCGGTCACGCCGACGGTTCTGGCGCACCTGGAGCAACCAGGGCCCGACGTCCCGACGCCGCAGCCCGTATCCTCGGGCGGCCGCGCGCCGCAGCCCGGCGCCGGCCCGCACGACCCCGCTGCCTCGGACACCGGCGAGGGCCTGTACGAGCCCCTCACCCGCCGCGAGGCCCAGGTCCTGGAGCTGGTGTGCCAGGGCCTGTCCAACGCTCGGATCGGAGAGCACCTCCACCTGGCGGAGTCCACGGTCAAGACCCACGTCAAGTCCCTGCTGGGCAAGACGGGCACCACCAATCGGGTCGAGCTGATCGTCCACGCCTTCCACCACGGCCTGGAGCGCACCTGACTCCCCCCCCTGGGGAGGAGGCTCCCCGCTCAGGATCCTCCCGGCTCCCACCCCACGGGGGATCCACCGGACCGGGCCCGGCGCCCACAGTGGAGTCATGACCGACACAATCGAAACACGCGAGCCCACCGCTCCACCACTCGTGCCCCCGGCGTCATCGGCCCGACCGGAAGCGCCCACGGGGCTGCGCCTGCACGGCGTGACCAAGTCCTTCAGTTCGCACCAGGTCCTGACCGGCGTAGACCTGACAGCCCGCCCGGGCCGCGTCTACGCCCTCCTGGGACCCAACGGCGCCGGCAAGTCCACGGCCCTGGCCATCGCCCTGGGCCTGGAGACGGCCGACTCCGGCGAGGTCCTCATCATGGACCGCCCCTGGTCCCGATCCGTGCTGCGGCACGTGGGCGCCTCCCTCAACGGGCCGGCGCTCTTCCCGCAGCTGAGCGCCCACCGCAACCTGCTCGTCCACTGCCGCCTCACCGGCACCTCGCCGTCGGTGATCGCACCGCTCCTGGCGCGCGTCGGCCTTGAGGGTGCCGGTCGTAAGCGTGCCGGCTCCTTCTCCACGGGAATGAAGGTGCGCCTGGCACTGGCGATGGCCCTGCTGACCGACCCGTCGGTCCTCATCCTCGACGAGCCGCAGAACGGGCTCGATCCCCAGGGCATCATCGAGCTGCGCGACCTGATGCGGTCCCTGGCGGCCCAGGGACGCACGGTCGTGGTTTCCAGCCACCAGCTCGGTGAGATGGCCCGCATGGCAGACGACGTCGGCGTGCTCGTGGCCGGACGCCTGGCCTTCGAGGGGCCGCTGTCCGCCTTGGCGCACCCGGACGATACCGCCGCGCTGGAGGCCGCCTACCTGTCCCTCGTGACGGGAGGGGCGGTGAGCCTGCGATGAGCGCTGCGACCACCACGGCCGCACCGTTGGCGCCCGCGTCCGTCCCAGCGGGGCGCGCCGCCTTCCCGGAGGTGCTCCGCGCTGAGCTGATCCGCTCGCGGCGCACCTTCACCTGGCGCTCGGTCCTGGTGACCGTGCTCCTGGCCGCCTGGGCGATCAACCTCGCCCGCATCTTGCTCGGCGCCGGCCTGGTCAGTGACAGCGGCCGCTGGGCCGGCAACGTCCTGGCCTGGCTGAGCTTCTACCCCACCGCCACGGCCCTGCCAGTGGGCGCGCTCGTCGGCGCCATGCACGAGTGGCGCGAGCAGCGCGTGCGCGGTGGCGGGACCTGGTGGCGGGCCGTCCCGCAGGCCCAGGTGCTCGCTGCCCGCTGCCTGGTCATCGCCGCCTCCGCCCTGGTGGGCCAGCTCGGCTGGCTGCTCCCGGTGCTGACCTTCGCGCACCTGTCCGGCTCCGGCTGGGGCCCGGCCCGCTCCTACCTGACCTTCGCGGCCCTCATGTGGGTGAGCGTGACCGGTGCGGGCCTGCTGGGCCTGGCCGCCGCACGGCTCGCAGGCCCGGTGGCTGTGGGACTCGTGCCCGCGGGGGCCTTCGCCTGGTCGGTCGTGGGGGCGGTCGACGCCGAGTCCTCGTCCTGGGTGGTGCGCCCGTGGACCTGGATGATCCGCCCGACCCTGCCGCTGCTGGGCGTGCACGGCAACAGCGTCAACCTGGAGCCCGGCGCCGCGGCCTGGGACTACCCGGTGTGGCCGGCCGCCGCGCTGTGCGCGCTGTCCACGCTGGTCCTGGCGGCCCTGGTCCTGGCCACGGCGCCCCTGGTGCACCCGTGGGCGCTTATGGGACGCCTACGCGCCCGGGCCTCTGGATCCTCGGGCCATGAGAAGACCGTGGACCAGTCCCCCACCCGTGCGGTCCGTCCGACTCGCACGGTGCAGGCGCCCGCACGGCCTCGCCGGCTGGTTGCGCTCCCTGCGGCAGCACCTGGCCCGCGCTCCGCGCTCCTGGCGCTTGCGGGCATCCTGCCGTGGCGACTGTGGGTCGCCCTGTGGCCAGCGCTGGCCGGGTTCGTCGCTGCCACAAGAGCCCTGTACTCCTCGGAATCCGCCCTGGCGCTCCTGGGCCTGGTCGGCGTGCCTGTGGCGGCCGCGGTCGTGGGGATCACGACATGGACGTCCCTGCGCAGTGCCTGGCGAGGCGTGCTCATGCGCGTGTCCCCATGGAGGGCTGTCCTCGCCTCCCTGGCGGGCGGCTGGGCCTTCCTGGCCATCGGACTCGGCACCGCGTGGCTCGTGGCGGCTGGCGGCACCAGGTTGTTCCCGACTGAGCCGGACCGCGGCGCGATCGCGGGTCCCGTCTACATGGCCCTGGTCATCCCCTGGGTGGCGGCGGCGCTGACCGCTCTGGCCTACCTGGTCGCCCAGGTCTCCTCCGTGGCGGCGGCGATCGCTGCCGGCATGGGTGGACTGCTGGCGGGACTGGTCATCGCGGGCAACGAAGTCATTGCGAGCGCACCCCTCATCTGGCTGACCGCGCCGTGGGGCTGGTCCTACGTCGCGAGCACCCACCACCCGGCCCGGTGGCTCCTCATCGTCATCATGAGCGCCCTGGGCGCGCTGGCCTGCACAGTGATCGCGTCGCTGACAGCCCGCCGCGCCGCACGAGCCCCCGAGTGAGGCAGCAGCCAGGCCAGCGCTCGTGAACAGGGCCAGGGTCCGTGCCCGCCACAGCTGGGAGACGACCGAGCCCGGGTTGAGGTCGAAGACGTGGTCCGTGTACGACACGAGCAGCGTCTCATGAGGCGCCCCGCCCCGGGTCAGGGCAGCATCCAGGGCCTGGGCGCCGGCCACAATGAGGGTCGGGGGCAGGCCGGCCGCTGCTCCCGTGCGCGTGAGGCGTTCGAGTCGGGCGACCGCGTCGATCGCGGCGTAGCGCTGAGGCACCTGGCCGGGGGGGTGCCTCCGGTATAGCGCTGGGCCCTCCCGGCCGTGAAGGGCCCCATGACCAGGTCAGGGTTGTCGTGGAAGCCGACCGGGTCCGCCACCGGGGAGGCGGTGGACACGGCGTCGATCTGCGGGACGCTACCCGTGCAGCCCTCGGGCTGCTGGGGCAGCTCCCCCAGAGCCTGCCGGTAGGTCATCTCCAGGGCCAGGTGCCCGCCGGCGGAGTCCCCGACCAGGGCGAAGCGGCTGGTGTCCCCGCCGTAGACGCTGGCGTGCGCCCCCACCCACGCCAGGGCGCAGGCGGTGCGGGACTCGGCGAGCTCCCTGTGGCCAGGTCGGGTGTGGACAGCGGGTAGTCGACGGCGATCGCCAGGTACCCCTGCCGGGAGAGCCAGTCGGCCTGCCCACGGGTCATGGGGTTGAGGCGGTCCCCGTTGGACCATCCGCCACCGTGGACAAGGACGACCACGGGCACGCTCGCCGAGGAGTCCAGTCGCCGCCCGTCCGCGCCGCGCGGGTACCAGATGCCTGCGCGCAGCTGCTGCCCCGTCTCGGTGTCGTCGAGGACGACCGGCTCCTCGTCCGGAGCTGCGCCCCACTGGCCGATCCCGGTCAGCGCCCAGGCGTCGATGCTGGTGCCGTGGTCGGTGACGTAGGAGACCTGACCCCAGCCCACACCTGCGGTGATGAGCGTGGAGACCACCAGGGCCGTGGCTGCACCGGCGCGGACCCGACCGGGGCGGCGCCGGAGAGCAAGCACCGCAACCACGGTCAGGACCGCGAGCACCACCAGCCAGTCCTGTCCCGTGGGGACCTGTCCGAGTCCGACTGGGAGGAGATCGAGGACACCCTTCTCACCTCCGACCTGGGCGTCGAGGTGACCATGGAGCTCATGGACGGGCTGCGCACCCAGGCCAAGGTGCTCGGAAC
>NZ_MVIW01000067.1 GCF_002072185.1 Actinomyces denticolens | reverse complement strand
GCGGTTTGGATGCCGACGGTATGGCGGACGGAGAGCTTGAGGATCTGTCGAAGTCCCGCACCGTTGCCGCGATGACTCAGTGGTTGTTGAAGCATCTGGATATAGCCGATACACACCAGGACAATATTGACACAGACATCGATATTCGACCGGACACTGCCGAGAGCGAGGTGGTGGACAGTCAGCCCTTTCGCTTCGAGGTGAGGCTTTCAGAGCCGATTACTGTTCGTCAGGATAATGATGCATACCCGGTCCGGCGCTTGATCCGCACTGATCGTCCCGAGGATTCTGGAGCCTTGGCGTCCGAGGTTTGTGCTGCGGTGTACAACTTAGACGTAGCGGAAGTCCCACCAGGTGGCGTCGTTATTGACTTCGCCGACGATCGTGGCGCCGATAGGGAGCTGCCGTGCTATTTCGATACGCTCAAGAGAATTGCACTAGTCCCAGGGCTTGGGGGGTTGTTCGTAGTTAGACGAGTTGTGTGTGATTCGGTCGACGGTACGCCGGATCGTGGTGTGGATGGTATTCGCGGGTTGATGCGTACGCTGGCGCTGGAACTGCCCGATGTGCGCGTCCAGTACACCGAAGTAGACCTTCCTGAGGCGGACGATGCGACGTGCGTGCGTCGGGCGTTAGAATTGACGCATGATTCAGCACCCGTTCATGTCATTACGGAGCGGGGAACGACTGGATTCGAACTCGTGCCGGTTCCATTGGATACTTTAGGGAGGACTGGCTCTGGTCCATCAGACGGCATAGTAGAAGGTCTCAGTGCTATTGGCCTGGGTCCTGGTCGAACGCTCGTATTCTTCGGCGGTGGTAGAGGAATAACTTCTGTAGTCGCGAAACGGCTGAGTTCGTTGTGTCCAGGGTACACATATATATGTGGCTCGAGTGCAATTCCGCGCGACAATGATCCACAAGTTCTACGCGGAGCTGAGACATTGATCGACTTGCGTAAGGCCCTTCAGCGAGACGGGTTCAAGGATCTTGGCGAGATCGAGAACGAAGCGCGCCGCGTGCTGTCAGAACGAGAAATACGCGACACGCTGGCGGGTCTGGAGTCTTCTGGCAGCATTGCCGAATATCGATGCGTTGATGTTCGTGATGCGCAAGCGGTTGAAGAGTTTCTCGCGTCGGTTGTCCAAGAGCGTGGCCGCATCGATGGCGTCGTGTTTGGTTCTGGTATCAACCGTGACCAGTTGCTTTCGCGAACAAGTCGTGACCAGTTCGATCGTGTGTATCGCACTAAACAAGACGGGATTGACAACGTACTGCGGGGCCTGGACGCATGTGAGGTGATTCCGGGATTTGTGATCGGTTTCGGTAGTATCGCCGCCGTCCGAGGTAGCCGGGGACAGATCGGATATGCGGCCGGGAACGACGGAATGCAGTCAACGCTCACCCGGTGGGGGCGTCAACGTGGAGTGCGGACTTTTACCGTTAACTGGGGTCCCTGGGCTCCTCACGGTATTCACGCTGGAATGGTTTCAGCCGAGCTTGAACGAAGCTTTCTGGCAAACGGAAGATCGCTTATACATCCGTCTGCGGGTGCTGAGGCTCTTGTGAGAGAGCTTGTTTGGGGACCAAGGGATTGTAGGTCAGTAGTGTATCTGCCGCGGGGGTGGGAATAATGTCCGCAGTTGTTCATTCGGGCGAGGTTCGGTCTCGTTCTCCCCTAGCTGTCGTTGGAATGAGTGCGCTATTCCCCGGGGCCTTGAACGTTGATGAGTTTTGGGCCAACAGTGTCGCCGGCATTTCGGCATTCCGCGAAGCTCCGGAGGACCGTATTCCCAAGGTATTTGTAGATGCTGCAGCGACCGGGGCTGAAGGTATCTACGGGAATATTGGCGCATTCGTTGATGAGGGGCTCACGGTGAATATTGAGGACCTTGGGCTTTCTCCTCGTGCAGCCCGCGCGATGGAACCTGATCAGGTAATAGCGTTGGCATTGGCAGATGAGGCGCTTTCCGACGCGGGTGATCTTCTCCAAACGGTGCCTCGTGAGAGAATTGGAGTCGTTCTGGGAAAGGGGGGATACGTCGCTCCCGCTGGAATTAGGTTGACTAACTATCTTCGAGGCTCACGGCAACTTGAGGCCAGCCTTCATGACATATTTCCGACTATAAGTTCCGACGAGATTAAGGAGGTTGTAAGGCAGTTTAGGGAATCGATCTCAGTCGGCGACGGGAGTGATGCGGTAGGCCTGGTTTCCAATCTTTCATCGGCGCGAATAGCGGGTCATTTCGATCTTCGTGGCGGTAGTTGGACGACAGACGCGGCATGCGCATCATCTATTGTCGCGCTGGATACCGCGATGTCGCAACTTGCGCTGGGTTCTGTTGACGCCATGGTGGTGGGAGCTGTACATCATTGTCACGACGTGAGTTTCTGGAATGTATTCTGCCGGATGGGCGCCATGTCGAGGCGGGGTTGCGTTCGGCCTTTTGATGAGAAGGGCGACGGTCTTCTGATCGGCGAAGGCAGTGCTATGTTTGTTGTTGAGCGACTCGAGAGCGCGATTGCGTCCGGAAGACGAATTCACGCGGTGATCGAAGGAGTAGGCGTAAGTTCAGATGGCGCTTCGGGTACTCCTGTCCGTCCAGGCTCTCAGGGACAGGTGCTCGCCATGCGCCGCGCATGGCGAGAGGCGGGAGTCAGTCCTAGCGACGCGTCGTTTATGCTTTATGAAGCTCACGGTACCGGAACACCGGTAGGGGACGCCGTCGAGTTGGGCTCTTTGATCGAGCTCGTTGGACAGCCAGCGCATGAGATTACGATCTCGACGGCTAAGTCCTTCATCGGGCATGCGATGCCCGCGGCCGGTGCGGCAGGCCTGATTCGAGCGATCGGTGCAACCCGCGACGGCATTCTTTTGCCCTCAGTTGTCCCTTCGACACCGCTTCCTAAGCTGGGTGCGGGGTTGACGATTAGGCGGACAGCACAGGCGTGGGAATCAGATGGACATGTGCGGCGTGCTGGCGTTAGCGCCTTTGGATTCGGAGGAGTCAACGGGCACGTCGTGGTATCACAACCACCTGTACGGACTGCAACTCCAGAAAGACACTCACCTCTCGAGATTGCTTCACGGTCGCGATACGCGTTCCGGTTGCGTGCGCGTAGTCGTCAGGAGGCGATCGAGCAACTTCGGCGAATGACCGTCGCGGAGATCATGAGTCAACCTGCTGGGGCTACCTGGGGGGAAGGTCCGGTAAAGGTGAGTGTCGTCGATCCCACTGATGAGCGCATAGACATGCTTGTCAAAGGCTTGGAGGAGCAGCACGGCGCTTGGGCCGTTCCTGGTATCTGTTTTGTCGATCAGATGGTCTACGGGTCCGGGAGTCCAGTCGTGGGCGTATTTCCTGGTCTTGAAGGCGGACCTGTCGATGGGGAGGATGGTCCCCAGTACGATTGGCGTGAGCATGCACGAGCTGTGCTGGAGGAAAGTTGGGTGGAGAGCGAGGTTCTTCGAACAGCGGGCGTCGTTTTTGACGATGTTGTCGGTTCGAGCATAGGAGAGTTGAATGCGCTGCACTTCGCAGGAGCAGTGGATGTCGATGACAAACATCCCGAATTCGTGCAACGGCTTATCGGAACCGTGCCGGCTCCGGAGACTGGTTACATACTTATAGTTGCGGACCGAGAAAGCACACTTCCGCTGTTGGAAGGATTGGAGCATACATGCCTGTCGCATGACAACGCTCCGAATCAGTGTCTCGTTGGTGGTCCGGATCGTGAACTGGAAGTAGTTGCTAAGCGGGCTCGGGCGGAGCGTCTGATGATAAGGCGTATTGACTTGAGGTCCGGTTTCCATACCCCGGCAGCAGGTCGTTATATTCACGGGCTGCGGCGGGCTTTTGGTGCGATGACATGGACAAATACCGACACCCCGGTGTGGTCTTCTGCGTCGGCTTCGCAATATGAGATCGAAAATGCATCGGAACAGCTCGCCTCTGCGATCACAAGACCCGTTAGATTCCGCGAGACGATTGAGGCGCTGTACGCTAACGGTGCTCGCGTGTTCGTCCAAGTTGGCAGAGGAACTGCCAATAGTTTGATTGACTCTATCCTCGGCGACCGTCACCATATTTGCGCGCAGTTACGCCCGAGCTCAGCGTCGCTCGCGGAGGATGTGTTTTGGGTTAAAGAACTAATGTGGTGTTTGGGGAAGGACGAAGGGGTCCCAGCAAGGCGAGGTAGATTCTCCATCGCAGGACGTTGCCCGCAAGGACCGTTCGATGTGAAGCTTGATCTAGGTACGCCTTTGTCGCATATACGTAGACGTGAGGATGGATTCGGGGAAAGCAGTGCGCGGACTGCCCTCAGTGATTCGACCGCCACACAGAGGACGTCGGACGTTATTACCGTGTCAACTCGAACGATGCCTTTTCTTCTGGATCACTGTTTCTACCGTCAGGCGCCTCGGTGGCCAGATTTACAGGATCGTTGGCCGGTTGTCCCCGGAACAACGATACTTGATCTCGCTCGGCACGTGCTCGAACAACGTTATCAAGGACGTAGGGTCGTTGGATTTCGGGATGTGAGGTTTATATCGTGGCTCCCTGCGGAGCCTGAGCAACAGGTGGAACTTCGGGTTGACGACGGCGACGACGGTTGGATTCATGTACGATTTGGTGAACACGCGAGTGTCAGCGCCCGGATTGCTCGGCGTTATGATACGTGTGACGATGCCGCGCCGGAGATTCCCGAGACTTGGGCAAGGTGTGAGTTAACGGCGGGGGAGCTTTATTCTAAACGCATACTTTTTCATGGGCCGAGTTTCCAGGGAGTTACACGTATTGGTCCTATTGGCCCTGACGGTATAGCCGGCCGTATTCGTCCGTCTGATGTGCCTGGAGCGGTAATGGACTGCATGGGGCAGATCTTCGGGTATTGGTTGATTGCGAGTCAGACAAACAACACCCGTATGCTTCCGGCCGCTATCGACGCAGTCGAATTCTTCGGAGATATCCCGAGCTCGGGGGATGACCTAGATTGCCATGTGAATATAGTTGATCTTAGGGATGACGTTGTGATCGCCGATATCATACTGAGTCAGGGGCGACGGATCGTCTGTCGAGCTCGTGGTTGGACGGATAGAAGGTTTGACAACTCGCCTACGACTCAGGCGGTTGAGAATTGGCCCGAGCTACACGCGCTTTCTCGCGTCCAGGTCGGTGGCTGGGTTGCCTGTGCGGAACCCTGGAGTAATCTCGCTTCGAGACAGATGACTATGCGAAACTACTTGGGTTCTCCCGAACGTAGGTACTATGAGGCTCTTCCGGCGGTCCGCCAGCGGCATTGGCTGCTCGGCCGTATCGCGGCAAAGGATGCGGTGCGTGATCTGCTGTGGCAAGAAGTTGCTGAACCGATTTTTCCGGCTCAAATTTCGGTTCTTCCAGGTGAAGACGGTTGTCCGGAGGTTCATGGTCGCTACGGTTTTGCAAATGCAGAAGGGGTGACTGTTTCCATTGCACATGTTGCCGGGCTGGCGGTCGCGTTAGCGCGGCGTGATGATGGTGTAATGGTCGGTATCGATGTTGATGTCTGCGCCGCTCGGAGCGTGGAGCAGATGAAATTGGGGTGGTCTTCAATAGAACGGGGCCTTGTTCTTCGTGCTCAGGAAGCGTATCCGGAGACCGATTGGTGGACTGTTACGTGGTGCGCAAAGGAGGCGGTTTCTAAGGCGCACCGCACGGGGCTTATGCCGTCGCCTCGTAGTTTTGTGATCACTCGTATCGATCCGGGAGGACGCCGTCTTGCCGTTGTCCCTCCGAACAATGGTCATGAGACTGTTGTTCATTGGACGGTGATGACAAGTGTGCAGGCTGGACTTCCCGATGGGCCTGATCGCTATGTTGTGGCGTGGACTGGTGGGCGCGATTTAAGACACGTAACGGCTTGATGTCGCCCGCGTTTCCGGCGCATGGTTGTCGGCGTCCTCGTGTTTGATGTCTTACCGGCTATGATCGCGCGGGTTTGAAACCGAGGAGAACACCCCGATTAAGGTCTGACGCGATAGGGTAGGAGTAAGGGCGGAATCTAACAGTTCGGTTGCGCTTCCGGTTTAAGGGTGTGGTGGGTTAGTGATGTGTCAAGCCCCGCGGTCGGAATGAAAAGCAGTCACCCCACCGGTGGGCTTGCGGTTCCGGACGGCCATGTCGGTGGCCTGGCAGACCAGGTCGGTGCGAGTATGATCCGTCAACGCATACACGGCCGCCTTCTTCGTACAGCAGTCCAGGACGGTGGCCAGGTACACGAACCCCGCCCAAGTAGGAATGTAGGTTATGTCCCCACACCACTTGATACCCGCGGCGGGCGCGGCGGGAGTCGCGGCGCACCAGGTCGGGGTGCTCGTCCAGGTCCTCGGCTGGCACGGTGGTGCGGACCTTTCGGCGCGGCCGTGCTGCTTTCACCTGACTCCTGACAGGTTGTTGGGGTGATCGAGTTTTTTCGTTGGTGTGGTGCGGTTGGGTTGGTGGTTGTGGGGCACTAATCCGGTGGGCGGTAGAGTGATGGTGTGTGAGTCCGTATGTTCGTAAGGTGCGTACCGCTTCTGGTGCTACGGCGGTGCAGATCGTGGCTAAGGAGCATGGGGTGCGCCGGATTGTGGAGCACCTGGGCTCGGCGCACGATGAGGCGGAGCTGGCGGCCCTGGTTCAGGCGGGGCGGGAGAAGATCCGGGGAGGCCAGGGTGTGCTGGACCTGGCCGGCCTGGCCCCTCAGGCTGCCCGCCAGGCCGCTCCGGCGGTGGTCGTCGGGCAGCGCTCTGCCCTGCTGTGGGATGTCCTGTCGGGGGGCGTATGAGGCTCTGGGGCTGGATGAAGCGGTGGGTGGGGATGAGGGGTTCAGGCAGATGGCGCTGGCCCGTCTCGTGGAGCCCAGCAGTAAGGAGCAGGTCCCCGCCGTGCTGGGAGAGCTCGGAGTTGATGCCCTAACCCCACGCTCCTTGTTCCGGTCCCTGGCCCGTTGCGCGAGTAACGAGTGGCGTGCCGGTATTCAGGCAGCCTGCCTGCGGCACGTCACCGGCCGCGGGGATCTGTCCCTGTGCCTGCAGGTGTGACGACGCTTTATTTTGAGGCGGAGAAGGAGGACTCCCTGCGGCGGGTGGGGTACTCCAAGGAGAGGCGGGTCGACCCGCAGTGTCAAGCCCCGGGTTTTGTGGAGGGTGTTTTATCTGGCGCCGACGGTTGCCGGCTGGGGTTGGCTGGTGGTCTGCTCGCCGACGTCCAAGGCCTCGGAGTCGGGCTCGGTTTCGGGCT
>NZ_MVIW01000066.1 GCF_002072185.1 Actinomyces denticolens | reverse complement strand
CCACGCCCTCAAACAAGCCCTGAACAACCCCACCTACCACCCCACCACCTTGACACCCACAACATAGGAGCGCTGGTCCGCGGACCGGTCTCGATCGCCACTTCGACCGGTCTCGGCGAAAAGGGCGGGGTCAGGGGGTGGGGGCGGGGGTGCCGGCGCAGGCGTGGACGGGGTTGGAGGCCTGACGGTCATCGCGCACGGCCACGACCTCGATGCAGGTCTGACCCGCGGGCAGCACGGCGGAGGTGTCAGCCGTCGTCTCCCAGGTGGGGACCGGGCCCCGCCACTGGCGGTACTGGTACTCCCCCGCCCAGTCGGCTGCGGGCGCCGACCAGGTGAAGCGGACGGTCCCATCGTCGGAGAGCTCCCCGGCGAGGCCCTGCGGCCCGGGAGCCGTCTCCTTCAGCGGAGCCGCCTGGCCTGCCTGAATGGTCGCGAAACTGCCCGGAGGCTTCTCCTCGCCGGGATCACTCCACACGACGTAGCCGCCCACGGCAGCCGCCGCGATCGCGGCCGCCCCGATGAGGCCTGGGACGACGAGGGACCTCCGGGGCGACTCCTCCTCGGTCTCCTCGACGCCGTCGTCCTCCTCCGGAGCGGCGGGGGCCGCCTGAGTGGGTGCGGTCACGCGGGAGAAGACGGCGATGCGAGTGCCGGAATCGTCGTCGTCGCCGGCGTCCTCGGGCCCATCGAGGGAATCCTGGAGGAGGTCGATGGTGGTGGGCGGGAGGTTGAGGGAGGACTCGATCTCCTGCAGGGCCCGCCCCAGGGCCAGGGCGCTGGGGTAGCGCTGCATGGGGCTCTTGTCCATGGCGACCTCGAGCACCCTCTTGAGGGCCTCTGGGGCGTCGGGGCGCTGGAGGGGCGGGACGGGGTCGGAGATGATCCTCCGGGAGAGCTGGAAGATGTCGTCCTTCTGACCGGCCGATCCGAAGGGGCTTCGCCCGGTCAGGAGGGAGTAGCAGGTGGCCGCCAGGGAGTAGACGTCGGCCGACGGGTGCGGGTTGGCGGCGTCGATGAGCTGCTCCGGCGGCGCCCAGGGCACGGAGAGCCCCCGGGTGGCCTGGTTGACGTCACCGGCCACGGAGGAGATGCCGAAGTCAGCCAGAACGGGCCGGCGGTAAGCGGTCAACAGGATGTTCGCGGGCTTGATGTCGCGGTGGATGATGCCGGCCCGGTGAGCCGTCTCAACGGCGCCCGAGATCTGAATGATGGTGCGCAGGGCGTCGGCGATGCTCAGGGGCCTGCGGCGCGCCACGGTCCACAGCTGGGGCGGCGGGCAGTACTCCATGACGATGTAGGCGAACCCGTCCTCGGTGACGCCCGCGCCGAAGAGCGACAGGATCGCCGGATGGCTGGAGACGCGGGCCATGAGCTCGGCCTCGGACTGGAAGAGGTCCGAGGAGGGGCCGCGCATGACCTTGACCGCGATTTCGCGGCGGGGCACCTGCTGCTCGTAGAGGTGGACGGTGGAGTAGCCGCCCGAGCCGAGGACTCGCAGGTGCTTGAGCCCGGCGATATGCGGGGGCGGGTCGGTCTTGGACGCCATCAGGCGGCCTCGAAGCGCGCGGTGACTCCCTCACCGAGCTCGAGCACATCACCGCTGCGCAGGATGGTGGTCTCCACGCGGGACAGGTGAACGGGGGCGGAGCCCTCCCGCAGCAGGACGGTGCCGTTGGTGTTGGACAGGTCGCGGGCGAGGACCGACCACTCGTCGATGTCGATGAGGAGGTGGTTGCGGGAGATCTGCCGGTCCGGGCTGGAGACCTTGATGCAGGTGGGGAAGCCGGCGTCGAAGGTGGCCACGCGGTCGGCCGAGGGACGGCGCCCGAGCACGATGGGCCCACCGAGTGACAGGACGCGGCCATCGGACAGGATGAGGCTGCCGAGCACGGGGCGCGGCGCGAGCCGGACGGGCCCCTCCAGGGGAGCCCCGCAGACGCGGCAGGCCACGAGGTGGGTCGGGTTGGGGTGCGAGTTCGCGCAGAAGGCGGACAGGACGCGCGCACCGTGGGAGGGGACGACGCCGCTCCGGTCGGGCGTGGGGAGCTCGGCCAGCTCGGAGCGCGCCGAGTGGATCTCCTCGAGGAGATCGCCGGGAAGCTCGGCCACGGTCGAGCCGTCGTGATCCCCGCGCCGGAGGGGGGCGGGACTGGTGAGGGAGGACTCGCCGGTGGATTCGGGGCCGAGCGCGATGCCAGGTGCGGCCACAGGGCCCGGGCCGGTCTGGGCGGGCACGTCCGCCGAGAGGGCTGCAGGGGCGGAGAGCGCCGCAGGGGCGGAGGAGGCGATGGGGGCCGACGGCGCGGCGGGCCCCGAGAACACGGCGGGCCCCGAGGCGGCGGACGGCGCCGGCGCGGTGCCGGACGTGACGGCCGGCCCGGAGGCGGTCCATCCCCCCGCGGCATCGGCGGGTGTCGAACCCTGGTTCATGCCGGCGAGGATCGCGGCGGGGTCGAAGGGGACCGCCAGGGTGGATTCCACGGCGGGCTCGGGCAGGGTCTCGGGGGCCCCGTCGATCGCGGGGGCGCCCTGCCGGTTGATGCCGGCGAGGATCGCGGCGGGGTCGAAGGGGACCGCCAGGGTGGACTCGACGGCGGGCTCGGGCAGGGTCTCCGGCTCACCCGGCAGGCTGAGCCCCCCGGGCCCCCCGGGCCGGCCCAACTGGTCCGGCTGCGCCGCCGGCGCGGGGATCGCCGTCGGAGCAACGGGCGGCACCAGCGCGGCCGACGGGCCGATCGGCGCCGCGGACGGGGCGGAGGGGGTGCTGGTGAGGACATCGGCGGTGGGGCGGCTCGTGGCGGGAGAGGGGCCGGAGGCCTCAGCGCGCCGGGGGAGGCTGGCCGCGTCGTGAACGGTGGACACGCCCTCGGGCCGCTCCTCCTCCGCGAGCGCGGGCAGCGCCACGACGCTGACGGGCACGATGCCGTCGGCCAGCGGCCTCATGATGCCGTCGCCGGTATCCGGGGTGAGCAGGACGAGGGTGTCGGAGGGCTGGACGATGGTCTCCGTCCAGGTGGAGGTGGGCCCGGAGGAGATGTCCCCGTGGGAGGTTCGCACGATCCCGCGCCCGCGCACGGCCACGCGCCTGCTCCCGCCGGGCTCGAACAGGACGAAGGCGAAGTCGGGGCGGTCGCCCGTGCGGGCGACGACGCTGGAGATGACGTCCCACAGGACGGCCGCCGCCGTCAGCCCGTCCCCGTGGAGGTCCCGCCAGAGCCGCTCGACGATCGGCATGGGGATCACCGGGGGCAGGATGAGCGCGGCGCGCGGCGTGATGATGCCGTGCCAGTCGCCAGCGCCCCAGCGGGCGTCGCCGATCGTGCCTGCAGCCTCACGCACGGGACCTCCTCTTGGGCCAGCCGGCCTGACCCTCAGGCTCGGCACCGGGCCGTTGCGTCCCGACCATCGTAAGGGCAAGTCGGGTGAGGCGCCGAGTCAGGACTCCAACGATTCGGCAGCATCTATCCACGCCTCCTCCAGGGCGGCGTGCTCGGCCTCGGCCTGGGCGAGCTCGCGCCCCAGCCCGGCCAACTCGCCCAGGCGGGCGGGGTCGGCCGAGACCTCCTCGAGGCGGGCGTGGAGGTCCTCGATCCGGGCGGCGGCCCGTTCCATCCTCCGCTCGATCCTCCCCAGGGCCTTGGTGGCCTCGCGGCGCTGGGCGCCGGTCAGCGAGGGCTGCGGGGTCCCGGGGACGTCGGGGCCGTTGGAGTCGACCCGCTCCCGGGCGCCGACGACGACGCCCCGGCCCGCGCCGCCCATCGCCTGGCGCAGCTCGAGGTACTCCTCGACGCCGCCGGGCAGGTCGCGCACCCGCCCGTCCCCGAGGACGGCGACCTGGCGGTCGGTGACGCGCTCGAGGAGGTAGCGATCGTGGGACACGACGACGAGCGTGCCGGGGAAGGAGTCGAGGATGTCCTCGACGGCGGCGAGGGTGTCGGTGTCGAGGTCGTTGGTGGGCTCATCCAGGAGGAGGACATTGGGCTCGGTCATGAGCAGGCGCAGCAGCTGGAGGCGGCGCCGCTCCCCTCCGGAGATCTCGCCGACGCGCGTCCAGGCGCGCTGGCGGGTGAAGCCGAGGCGCTCGACGAGCTGGGAGGCGGTGAGCTCCTTGCCGCCGACCACGACGCGCTCCCCCACCCGGGCGACGGCCTCGACGACGCGCAGGTCGGCCAGGGCATCGAGCTCATGGGTGGACTGGGACAGGGTGGCCACCGCCACGGTCTTGCCGCGGACGACGCGCCCGGAGGTCGGCTCGAGGACGCCCTCCAGGAGCCTGAGGAGGGTGGTCTTGCCGGCGCCGTTGACGCCGACGATGCCGACGCGCTCACCGGGGGCGAGGCGCCAGGTGACGTGGCGCAGGATCTCCTTGGCGCCGCCGTCGGCCGCCCCGCCGCCCCCGGCGGGGTAGCTGAGGCTCACGTCCTCCAGGTCGATGACCCTCTTGCCCAGGCGGGCGGTGGCCATGGCGGTGAGCTCGACGGTGTCGCGCGGCGGGGGCACGTCGGCGATGAGGGCCTCGGCGGCCTCGATGCGGAAGCGGGGCTTGGAGGTGCGGGCCGGGGCGCCCCGGCGCAGCCAGGCGAGCTCCTTGCGCAGGAGGTTGTCGCGCTTCGCGGCGGCGAGCGCGGCCTGGCGGGCGCGCTCGGCCCGCGCCAGGACGTAGGCCGCGTAGCCGCCGTCGTAGGTCTCGATGCGCCCGGGGATCTGGGGGCGGTCGCCGCCGGGGTCGGCGCCGGGGACGACCTCCCACACGTTGGTGCAGATGGCGTCGAGGAACCAGCGATCGTGGGTGACGACGACGAGCGCCCCGGCCCCGGCGCGCCGCCCGGAGAAGCGAGCGCTGAGATGCCGGGCGAGCCAGTCGACACCCTCGACATCGAGGTGGTTGGTGGGCTCGTCGAGGAGGACGATCCGGGCGTCGGCGGTGAGGACGGCGGCCAGGGCGACGCGCCGCCGCTGCCCGCCGGACAGGGTGGTGACATCGGCGGTGGGGTCGACGTCGGCCAGCAGGCCCGCGTGGATGTCGCGGATGGCGGGATCGGAGGCCCACTCGTGCTCGGGGGCGTCGCCGTGGATGGCGCGGGTGACGGTGGTGCCCGAGGTGAAGTCATCGGACTGGCTGAGCAGCGCGAGGCTCAGATCCCCAGCGCGGACGATGCGGCCGCCGTCGGGCTCGCGCGTCCCGGCCATGGCTGCGAGGAGGGTCGACTTGCCGGCGCCGTTGGGACCCAGGACGCCCACGCGGGTGCCGTCCCCGATACCGAGGCGGACGCCGTCGAGGAGTGTGCGCGAGCCGACGACGACGCGCAGGTCCTCGATGCTCAGCAGGTGCGCCATCAGCCCACCACCCGGGCTCCGGCCACGGGGGCGTCCGCGCGCAGGACACCGGCGCAGGATCCCGATGCCGCGAGGGCGCGGGCCACGCGCTGGGCGGTGGCCGAGTCGGGGGCGAGGGCGGCGACGGTCGGCCCGGAGCCGGAGACGATGGCGCGCAGGGCACCGGCCCGCTCGGCGGTCTCGATGATCTCGGCGAGCTCGGGGCGCAGGTCGAGGGCGGCTTCCTGGAGGTCGTTGGCGAGGCATTCGGCGAGGGCTGCGGCGTCGCCGGCGCGCAGGGCGGCGGTGAGCACCTCGGGGGCTTCGGCGGGGGCGGCCGGCGCCCCGGCTCCTCCGGCCCTGGCGGCGGCGAGCTCATCGAAGCGGGCGAAGACGGCCGGGGTGGGCAGGCCCTCGCGGGCCAGGGCGAACACCCACTGGTAGGTGCCGCGCCCCATGAGGGGGGTGAGGCGATCACCGACGCCGTGGCCGAGCGCCGTGGCGCCCATGAGGGGGAAGGGGACGTCGGCGCCGAGCCGGGCCGCCAGGTCGAGCAGGTCGCCCAGCCCCAGGCCGGTGCCCCACAGGTGGTTGCAGGCCAGGAGCGTGGCGGCGGCGTCGGCGCTGCCCCCGGCCATGCCGCCGGCCACGGGCACGCGCTTGCGCAGGAGGAGATCGACGCCCTCGGTCACGCCGGTGGCCTCGGCGAGGAGGCGGGCGGCGCGCACGGCGAGGTTGCGCTCGTCGGTGGGCACGGCGTCGTCGGGGTCGGCCAGGGTGAGCGTGATGCGGCCGCGGGCGTCGAGGGCCTGGCGGCGCGCGGTGACGGTCTCGATGAGGCGCACGGCCTGGAAGACGGTGGTCAGGGGATGGTAGCCGTCGGGCCGGGGGGCGCCGACGGAGAGGAACAGGTTGACCTTGCCGGGGGCCTCGACGCGCACGGAGGTGGCCGAGCCCGCGCGGGGGCCGGCGGCGTCAGGGGCGGGGACGGCGCGCAAGTGGCTCATCGCTTCTCCTCAGGGGCGGTGGGGGCGGCCAGGGCCTCGGCGAGGGCGGCGAAGGCGGCGATGCCCAGCCGCTCGCCGCGCAGCGCGGGGTCGATGCCGGCGCGGCGGCAGGCGGCCTCGGCGTCGGCGGGGCTCCCGGCCAGCGGCGCGAGGGCCTGGCGGAGGGTCTTGCGGCGCTGGGCGAAGGCGGCGTCGACGACGGCGAAGACCGCTTCACGGTCGGCGGTGGTGGCGGGGGGCTCGCGGCGGGTGAGCTCGACGAGCGCGGAGTCGACGCCGGGGACGGGCCAGAAGACGGTGCGCCCGATGGTGATCGTGCGGCGGGCGGTGGCGTACCAGGCGGCCTTCGCGGAGGGCACCCCGTATGCGCGGGTGCCGGGGGCTGCGGCGAGGCGGTCGGCGACCTCCGCCTGGACCATGACGGTGGCCGAGCGGATCGATGGCAGAGCGGCGAGCACGGTGAGCAGCACCGGCACGGCGACGTTGTAGGGCAGGTTGGCCACGAGGCGGGTGGGCGCCGCGGGGATGGGCGCAACGGGGGCGTGCGCCGCGCCGTCGGCGGGACCGGCGGGCGCGAGGGATTCGGGGCCGGCGATGGTCAGGGCGTCGGCGTTGATGACGCTCAGGCGCTCGGCGGCGCCGGGCATCCGGTCGGCGATGGTCACCGGCAGGGCGCGGGCGAGGCGCGGGTCGATCTCGACGGCGACGATGCTCGCCCCGGCCTCGAGGAGCGCGAGGGTGAGGGAGCCGAGGCCCGGGCCGATCTCGAGGACGGTCTCGCCGGGCTCGACGCCGGCGGAGCGCACGATGCGGCGCACGGTACCGGCGTCGTGGACGAAGTTCTGCCCGAGGGTCTTGGTGGGGCGGATGCCGAGGGCGGCGGCCAGTCCCCGGATGTCGGCGGGGCCGAGCAGGCCGCCGGCCTGGGGTGTCGTATCGGGCATGCGCCCAAGCCTACCGGCGCCCCGCCCGCCCCTCTCGCCGAGACCGGTCGAAAACGCCACCGAGACCGGTCGATACGGCCACCGAGACCACTATGTTGGTTGTGGGTGGGTGGGTCTGACTCAATCGAGACCTGACGGCCCCTGGTTTGCGGGGTGTGTCCTTGGACCGGCCTGTCGGCCCTTGCCCGCCCACGGTTCATT
>NZ_MVIW01000065.1 GCF_002072185.1 Actinomyces denticolens | reverse complement strand
AGATCTGATTCCAGGTCCAACTCATCCTCAATCATCGTCGCCGGGTAACCAGTCCTCTCGCCGATGACAGACAGCACGACGTCATGAACGTCAAGAGTCGAACTATTACCACCACCATCGGAGCCCGAAACCGACCCGCTCGACACACCCAACACCATACCCGTCTCGGAGCCAGGAGTGTCATGGCGCATGTCGGCCAGGTCGGTATCGAGTGCCGTTGACGGACTGGTCTCAGACCTCGAAACAGCGGAACTGACCTGCAAAGTGCGCGTCTCGACCGGTCCGGCGAACTCCACATCCGGCGAACTCGTCTTAGGGGAACGAGACGAGCTGCTCTCGAGGAGCCACTCGCCCTCATGCTCAGTGCGTCCTTCGACAACCGGCGGCAGCATTTCAGCGCCGCCTCGCTCTGTATCATGTCCTACAAGCCATCGGACAACATTAGCCTGATGTTCAGCGATCTTGGTCGAAGCGTTCAGGTATTCCACGACGACGTTATTGACAGTGGTCAACTGTTCTTTCCTTTCCGAATGAGACACCGTATGTCGCGCATTCTCAAGTAGATGTGCGGACGCCCCTTTACGCTCGCCAGCGGTATTCGACTGTCCCTGTCGTTCGAACACCCGCGTTAAATCAAGCGCTACGGGTCGGCCTAGAGGCTTGTCTGATCGGGGCGATCTTTCAGTGTTCTCTGCTTCTGCAGTCGGCCCTTGGACGTCTGGCTCTATTTTCGAAGCTTTCGTGGCGGGCACCGGACGACGCACGGCCGTCAGCGTCCTTGCCGCTGCTGTGGAAGGCGCAAATGCCTCCGCAAGACGTACACGACGGCGTGGTTTACGAGTGAGTCCTTCAATAACCTCGCCTCTAGTGTCAACCCCCATCCCGTCGATAACTATTCCTCGGAACTCCGACCCGAAAGCCGCCGTCGGCCTCATCGCACGCCGAATCCAACCCGCATTGAGATCGATGCCAAGAGTCAGGAGACGGGCCGCAAGATCTGGGAGCACATCCATGCTAGCATTAAGGTCAAAGCTCAAGCACTCAACCCCGGTTGTCGCCGCGACAGAATTCGCCAGGACACGTCCAGGCCCGATCTCAAGAAACGTCGTCGCTCCGTCCTCCACCATGGCACGCACCATTCGCACGAAATCCACTTGAGAACTCATCTGCGACGCCAATACTTCGCCGACATTGTCCTGTTCTCCATACGGAGTGCCTGCATTGTTCCTGTATACAGGTATTGTTGGCGGCGCCAGAATCATTTCTTCCGCCGTGGCCGCAAATTCCGCCGAAGCAGGTTCCATCTGCTTCGTGTGAAATGCCGCCGAAACCGCCAAGCGCCTCGAAGCGATGCCAGCCTGCGCCGCAGCGCGTTCAATTGCCTCCACACGATGTTGAGGTCCACCAATCACCACCTGCGAAGGCGAGTTGATATTCGCAATTGACAACGAAGAATCGCCGTCGCGTTGCAGCAGCGCCGCAGCTTCGTCGATGCCCGCCCGCAGCGCACTCATAGAACCCCCGTCACCGGTGCGTCTCATCGCCTCACCCCTAACGCGCGCGAGGCTATACAAAGTGGCTGACGACATTGATCCTCCGGCAGTGAGCGCCACTAGCTCGCCGAAACTATGCCCTGCAAGCATCGCCACGTCCGCGCCCAATTCTGAGAACGCCATCCATCCGGACAACTCCGCCATCGCTAGCAAACGCTGAGCACGGTCGGTGCGCCTGAGCCGGTGGTCGTCCTCTTCGATCTCCTCGCGAGTAAAGCGGAGCGGCGGATAGCAATCACTAGCTATCGAGCTCTGCCCTTGGACCAACCACGACAAGTCCGGACGTCCTTCCAGCACCGTTTGTGCCATTGACGTACGTTGCGCACCTTGTCCACTGAACAGAACGGCTAGTCTCGGTGTATCTGGCAACGTCCCGGCACGGACATGGACACCAGGAACCGCCTCACCGTCGACGACTGCGCTGAGCATGCGCTCCAACTCGTCGACTGTCCGAAAAGTAAATGCCACCTGAACAGGCGAGCGCGAGGAAGTGTAACGGTCCAGCAGCAGCTTCACAGCATCCGAGCCACTTCGGCCGTCAACCAGCATGTCAAGTGCGGCGCGCGCGGCAGCCCGAGCGGAGTCCCGAGAGTCTCCACGTATAGCTGCGAGCATCGGACTCGTTGGATCCAACAGGCGACGCACCGTTGAATGTTCTCCAGTCAGTACGCAGTGATAATTAGTTCCCCCGAATCCGAACGCGCTGACTCCCGCGACACGTTCAGAAGGCTCGCGGGGCCAAGGCGCAGCCTTGTCACGAAACACAAAGGGCGATGATTCAGCATCCCATACTGGATTAGGATGAGTCAAAGCCGCCGTCGGCGGTAGCTGTGCCTGATTTACGCTTAACGCCGCCTTTACCAGCCCAACCATGCCGGCGGCACACTTCGTATGACCGATCTGAGACTTCACCGAACCTATCACGCACTGTCCACGCTCCGCACCGTGAGCAGTCATAAAGTCGGTCAAAGCCTGTAGCTCTGTACGGTCACCAAGTACGGTACCAGTACCGTGCGCCTCAATAAGACCAACCGAAAGTGGGTCAACACCCGCGGACTTGTACGCCCGTTCCAGCGCAAGAAGCTGGCCCTCAGAACGAGGAGCAGTAAGCCCTGATGCTCGCCCATCACTGCTTGAACCTATTCCTCGGATAGTGGCGTAGATACGATCACCATCACGTAGCGCATCCGCGACACGCTTCAGCACCACGCAGGCAACTGCTTCACCGAGAACAATTCCGTCCGCATCTTTATCAAACGGACGTGATCTACCAGTCTTTGATAGTGCCCCCACCGAGGAGAACATCACGTAGTCTCCGATACCGTTGTGAGTGTCCGCACCACCCGCTAACGCAATGTCACAATCACCGAGAATAAGCTCATGACAGGCGGTCTTCAACGCGGCAAGAGACGACGCGCATGCTGCATCCACGACAAAGTTCGATCCGGAGAGATCGAGACGATTCGCCACACGACCGGAGACAACATTAGCCAACATACCTGGGAAAGAATCTCCCGTTAGTTCAGGAAGCGCCGCTTCAAACGCATCCGGAAGACAACCTGTAAACGCTGGCAACCCGGTCCGTAAAGCCATCCCTGACGACAATTCGCTACCTGACTCCGCGCCAAATACAACACTGGTTGTCGCCGTAACCTCTCCGGGTACCAGATCAGCGTCAATCAGGGCACGCCCGGCAGCCTCTAGCGCTAGCAACTGGACTGGCTCGATGCTCGCCAACGAACGTGGCGGAATGCCGAAACATACCGGATCAAAGGGCACAGCCGGAAGAAACGCACCTCTCGCACTATCCGATCTTGGCGCATTTCGCGCACCCGGCTCACAGAATATCTTCGGGTCCCAACGTCGTTCAGGGACATCAGTTACAAGCTCCTTGCACTGAAGGACGTTGGACCAGAACTCGGAAAGTCCTCCGCCCCCTGGGAACAGTCCTGACATGCCAATGATGGCGATGCCGTCGCCCCAAGCCGTTTCAGTATTCGAATGTTTCTCGCTAACGACCATTCGGCGGGAATTACCAAGTCCAGAGAGACGCTCGCCGATATCATTCAAACCCCCCATAATTCTCTCATGAAGCTCGTCAATCTTGCAAACCGACCGAGCTAGCAATGACACCTCACCGGTCATATACAAGCCTTGATCATGACGCACTGGAACCGGAACCGGGCGCATCTCATTGCCGTCCCTCGTTATACCCTTAGTCGCCATACGAAGACGGCCGAGCGTCATCTCCTCGAGCAACTTCCAAATATTCCGGTCCGATTCTCCAGCGCGGGTCATGTTCTCCCTGACCAATTCGATCTCGTCGACCAAATTCGTCGGAGCACAGCGCGTCACATGACCGGGAGCGGTCTCCAGCCTGGCACTAGCCGTAGCACCAATAACAACGTCGCAATAATCTTGCGTCACAGCGCCCGTCCGTATCGCATCCGCCGTAAGCGAATACATAGTTCCCATGAGAAAGGAAACCGCCGCACCGCGCTCAACAAGATCAGCCGCAGTCAGGAGAGCCATCGCGGCACTCGATGAGTCATGTATACCTCCGGCCATCGCGATAACAAGATCCGCAGCATCGACTTTCCCTTCGCTGACCAACGCCAGCAAAACACTAATTTGCATCTCCCACAGCGGGAGGGAGTACAAAGGACCGACGTGTCCTCCGCACTCCGCACCTTCAAATACATAGCATCGCGCACCAGCCGCTACGAATGTTCGAAGCACATCTGGAGAGGGGACATGGACAAAGCATTGTTTTCCGGCTTCACGAAGCAGCTTTTCTTGGTATGGGCGCCCGCCAGCAAGCACCACAGCTGAAGCCGAAGTCTTTCGAACGAGATCTATATGTTGTCGGACAAGATCTTCATCGAGGAATCCCAACATACCGACCGCCCATGTCCGTCCCCGGAGGACTGATTCTGCCTGCGTTAGCATCGCTTTCGCTTGGGCTGGGTTCGCAGCCGCAAGTGCGAGCGTACCCAACGCCTCCGCATCACAGATCTCCTCGACAAACTCCGGGACATCGCTGACTCTCGTCATTGGACCTTGAATGAAAGGGATCCCGGTATGTTGAGCATGAGCTGCGCGTGCATTGAGAATATTGAGTTGATAAACTGAACGCCATGTATCCGCTGCACCTTCAATCCTAGACGTTAGGTCAATCACGGCATCATGAACAGACTCATAGTTATGGCAGAACAGGTTGGCAATCAATGCGTCGTCACCGAAACGACGCTCTCGTTGAGAAACTTCTGAATACAGACCCCTGGCATCAGGAAGAACCTGTTCCCCATCGCACCTAACCGGCCGAGGAAGAGACGGTGCTTCCAGTATCCGACGAACAGAATCCGAAGCATCAGACTCTGGCATCAGCGCGAGCTGGACGTCCAGAACAACTCCCGCTGCTCCAGCGGCGATAAGACCCCTAGCAGTATGACGGCCCACACCTCCTCTGATCCAGATCTTCGCGTCGGGGTGCCGCTCAAGAACCTGAGCAAGGATAACCGGACTCGACAACTCTCCGGTCACACCTCCTCCCTCTCT
Source organism: Actinomyces denticolens (assembly GCF_002072185.1). Classification (GTDB taxonomy): domain Bacteria; phylum Actinomycetota; class Actinomycetes; order Actinomycetales; family Actinomycetaceae; genus Actinomyces; species Actinomyces denticolens. The sequence continues at coordinate 2,507 of NZ_MVIW01000065.1, read as the reverse complement.
CCCTCGAACTATCACGCCGCTTGCACCACGGTCTATCCAGCGACATGCTTCATCGCAAGAGAGTGCCTCGCCCAGGATAACCGCCTCGCCCTCCATCATCGCTGCGGCTTTATCATCTTCGAGGCACGCAGACCCGAGGATGATCACATCTGGTCGGCACGACGCCAACGCATCACCAAGAACGTCCCAGGACAAAAGCGGAGAACTCGACAACCGCACTCCAACGGCTCCTGACGCGGACTGTATAAAACGCTCCGCAACCAGTGTACTCGTCGAGTCCGATATGTCTATGACACCCAGTGCTCCAGCTTCGCTTGCGCATGCGGGGAGGTAGGAGTCCGCCGATTCGAATGGACTAAGAACAATGACCCTAGGTATAGCCAGCATTGCTGTTTCCCGTCTACACGTGCCGAATGAGATACATCAACATCTATTGTCACTTCTCTACTCTGAGAAGTTCTTGCCCGTTGGCAGATATAATCGCGACGGGAGCAGGATCCAACCTCATAGTGGTGGTCAGCACTTGCGCATCTTCCCCAACGGACTCGTAACTATAGGAGCGATTATCAAGGGCTACCGTACGAGTCCTGGCGCCAACCAGCCACGGATGGTTACGCCGCAACGCAATGAGGTCCTTATGGAGTCTATACATGTCGTTGCCGAGCGAACTTAGCCTCTCGGGACTCTCAGGGAACACCGGGCGAACGTCATCATCACCTCCGAGTTCGTCTCTCTTCTCGCCCCGGAACGCTTTTTCGTCACCGTAATAGACAGAAGGAACACCGCCAACGGTAAACAGAACGACTATCGCAAGACGCATTAGATCATCCCCAATCTTGCTCGCAATTCGTGTCACATCATGATTTCCCACGAAAGTCATCGGAATGAAACTATCCATGAAGGAGTTATGCCGTCCGAGGCACCAGTCCAACTCATAGAAGTTGCCGTCCTTCAAGGAACTCCAAATAGCCTTCCATAATTCGTATTGGGTCACCGAGTCCATCCCGGATTGCCGCACGATCTCACTATAGTCTCCGTGGATTACCTCACCAACGAAGAAGGCCTCGGGGAATTCGTTCCTCACAATGGGAAGCACTTCCGCCCAAAAACTCGGATTCATCGAGTAAGCAGCGTCTAAGCGCCACGCTGATATCCCCCGCCGCAACCAGTGAGACATCACTTCAACAACAAGGTTGCGCACAGACGGTGCGTCTTTGTTTAAGACCGCTAGCCCACGATGCCCTTCAAAGTCACGATAATTTCGGACGCTGCCATCCTCAGCCAATTCCAGGTGGAACATCGATCGCGCAGGCTCATCTCCGCTCATCGCGGACACGAACATCGGATGTGCCGTACCGACGTGATTAAACACGCCGTCGAGCATCACCCTAATTCCTCTAGCACGGCAGCCATCCAACAGGCGGTCAAAGTCACTGTCATCGCCGAGCCGAGGATCGATTGAGAAATAGTCCGTAGTGTCATATCCATGCGTCTCAGACCGAAAGATCGGCCCCAGCGCGAGCCCGTTGGCGCCGAGTTCGATCAGATAGTCGAGCCACGACACCAGGGATCCGAGACCACGCCCGGCAGAATCTGCGAGAGCGTCCGACGGAAGCGGACGCACCGAAGCCCCCGTAAACCCTAATGGATATACCTGCCACCATATCGCGTTCTTTGCCCAAGGTTTCATGGTATTTACCGTTTCATTAGTAGGCGGTCTCGACTGATTCGCAGTAGCTATAGATCGTGCGTTTTCGCGTGTATATGCGCTTATGGCTATCTTGATATTCCTTGCTGTCACGCGTCATGATCGAGGGACTCCTTCTGCTATAGCTACAAGAGTTCAGGTTCGCGAACGAGGGTCGCAGCCACCTGCAGGGGTGGTGCTCGCGGCAGGGTTAATTGTTCCTTACTACGTCTAGGTCGTCAAGTGGTTGATGAGACTCGTCACGGGTGGAGGAGGCTTGGCACCGGGTCCAGGGGCTCGGCGAAGTCGACGGCAGGTTGTCTGATATCTCGGTTAAGGGGTCTCCATTTCGTTGCCAATGGTGGGGCGTGTTCGTGTTCAGCGGCGCCATGGGCGTGGGTGGTCGTCGGGTTGGAGGGTGCCCGGCAGGGCGCGTGGTCCGGGTACGCCTTTGGGGTGGTTGGTGTTGCGTGAGGGGTCCTGTACGAGGCTCTGTCAAGCCCCGGGTTTTGTGGAGGGTGTTTTATCTGGCGCCGACGGTTGCCGGCTGGGGTTGGCTGGTGGTCTGCTCGCCGACGTCCAAGGCCTCGGAGTCGGGCTCGGTTTCGGGCTCGGCGATGGTGTCGGTGTCTTCTGGTGGGGTGTAGGCCTGCTCGTGCTCGATCGGAGCGTGCATGCCTATGGTGGAGTGAGGCCGGACGGTGTTGAACCAGTGCACCCACTCGACGGTAGCGAACTCGACATCGTCGATGCCCTGCCAGGGCCCGTTGGCGTCGAGGTAGTGGCGGTTTCGGATGAGCTCGGCCTTGTAGAGCGAGTT
>NZ_MVIW01000064.1 GCF_002072185.1 Actinomyces denticolens | reverse complement strand
CCGACAGGCCGGTCCAAGGACACACCCCGCAAACCAGGGGCCGTCAGGTCTCGATTGAGTCAGACCCACCCACCCACAACCAACATAGTGGTCTCGATCGCCACTTCGACCGGTCTCGGCGAAGGGGGATGGGGTCAGGCGGGGTCATCGCCGACGCCGTGCGGCAGGAGGGCCATCCGGGCGCGGGTCGACTCGGCCGCCCGGCGGTCCCTCAGCGCCAGTGCGAGCTCGCGATCCCGCCGCTCCGCCAGCACCGCCGCGAGGAACCTCTCCGGGTGCGTGCCCTCCGGCGGCGGGGGCGAGACGCAGGAGGACACGCTCGCGGCCAGCTCGGCGCCGATCCGTGCCCGGGAGCGGGGCTCGATCGTCGAGGCGCGCTGCAAGAAGGTCCGCGTGACCAGCGCCAGGTTGCCCGGCAGGGAGCGCAGGTCGGCCTGCGCCGCCCAGGAGGCGAGCTCGGGCGGCATGAGGATCGGCGGCGCCGTGGCCGCCTCCAGCTGATCCCGGACCACGTAGGTCCCGGCGAGAAGGTCCCCCAGCCTCTTGCCGTGCCTGGTCACCGTGCACGAGGCGATCGCCAGGGTTGCGGCGGCGGCGTAGATCTCGATGATGCCCACGAGCACGCGGACCAGGGAGTGGCGCAGCCTCACGGCGCCGCCGTCGTCCCGCACCACGCGCAGGCCCAGGACCCACCGGCCGATGGAGGAGCCGCGCGAGGCCACCTCGATCGTCAGCGGCAGGACGACGAGCCAGGCCAGGAGGAGCACTGAGATCGCGATGACGATCAGTGGGTCCGCACCCGTCGCGCTTACAGGACGGAGGGCCAGGAGGGTGATGAGGGACAGGGCGAGCCCGATGATCGTCAGGCCGTAGTCGATGATGCCGCTGAGCATGCGCGCGGCGGCCGAGGCCGGGGCGGCGTCGAGGAGAACCGCCTCGCCCGTGACGATCCGGACCTCCTCCATCATCCGCTCGGATGAGGCGATCGTTCGATCCGCCATGCCATGCTCCTAACCGTGGATATCGATGCCTTCACCGCCGCCCACCGCGATGAGTGGGAGCGTCTGGACGCCCTGGTCGCGCGCCGCCGCCTGAGCGGGGCCGAGGCCGACGAGCTCGTCATCCTGTACCGGATCGCGGCGCAGCACCTGTCCAGGCTGAGGGCATCCGCCCCCGACCCCCATCTCATCACCGAGATGTCGGCACGGGTGGCCCAGGCGCGGGGCCGGATCACCGGCACCCGGGAGATCCGGGCCGGGGACGTCGCCCGCTTCCTCACCGAGACGGTTCCCCTGGCGCTCTACCGGGCGCGCTGGTGGGCGCTCGGCGTGGGCGCCGCGTTCACGATCATCGCCGTCATCGTCGGCGCATGGACCCTGCGCAGCCCGGAGGCCATGAGCGCCCTCGGGCCGTCCAGCGCGCTGGATCAGTACGCCAGTGAGAGCTTCGAGGACTACTACTCCGCCTACGGCTCCCACGAGTTCGCCGCCCTGGTGTGGACCAACAACGCCAGGATCGCGGCGATCTGCATCGGCGCGGGCATCACCGGCATCGCCCCCGCCTACCTCATGCTCGCCAACGCCATGAACCTCGGCCAGGCCGGGGCCATCATGGCCGACCACGGGCGATTCCTCCAGTTCCTCGCGCTCATCATCCCGCACGGGCTGCTGGAGCTGACCTGCGTGTTCTTCGCGGGCGGCGCTGGACTCAGGCTCTTCTGGACCCTCCTGGTCCCCGGGGCGCGCACTCGCGGACGGGCGCTCGCCGAGGACGGCCGACTGCTCATCACCGCGGCTGTGGGGCTGACCGGAGCGCTCGGAGTCGCCGGGCTCCTGGAGGGCTTCGTCACCGCCGCCCGGATCCCGTGGCTGCTCAAGGCCGCGCTGGGACTGCTCGCCCTGGCGGTCCTGTGGGCGTACACGCTCGTCCTGGGGCGCCGCGCCGAGCGGGTCCTCGCCGACGGCGGGGACGCCGTGCTCGTCGATGAGATGGGCTACGCCGCGCCCGAGGCCGGCTGAGCCCCGCCGGGCGAGTGCGCCGGGCGCAGCGCCGGGGCGCCCCGACCGCCCGGGGCGTCCCAGCGGGGCCCGGGGGGCCCGCGTCCTCAGCGCCCCCGCTCCCACGGGCGCCGTCATAGCCGCCCCGATGCCTTGAGCGCCAGGTAGGCGTCGGCCAGGGCGGATGCCAGGCCGCCGGGATCGGCCTGGACCACATCGGCCCCCGCGCGGGCCAGGCGGGCGCGCACCGCGTGCTGCTCCACGAGATCCTTCTCCGCGGCGGCGGCCGTGTAGACGGAGGCGGTGTCGCCCCGCTCGGCCCGCAGCTCGGCCAGCCCGGGGTCGGTGGCGGAGGCGATGACGAGCGCGTGGTCCCTGGCCAGGGCGGCGGTGGCGCGCAGCATGTCCGCATCGGCGGCGCCGTCGATCCCGGTCAGGATGACGACGAGCGATCTGTGGGAGAGCAACTGGCGCACGGTGGAGGCCAGCAAGGACCAGTCCGTCTCCACCAGGGAGGCGTCGAGCGGGGCGAGGGCGTCGGCGAGGGAGCTCATGAGGGCGGCGCCGTGCGCGCCCCGCACCTGGGCGCGCACGGCGTTGTCGACGGCGAGGGCGTCGACGCGGTCGCCGGCGCGCGAGGCCAGGGCCGCCAGGAGCAGGGCGGCCTCCATCTGGGCGTCGAGCCGGGGCATGTCCCCCAGCCGTGCCGCCGCCCGGCGCCCGGTGTCCAGGATGATGAGGATGCGGCGGTCGCGCTCGGGGCGCCAGGTCCGCACGACGACCTCCCCGCGGCGCGCCGTCGAGCGCCAGTCGATGGAGCGCACGTCGTCGCCCGCGACGTACTGGCGCAGCGAGTCGAACTCGGTCCCGGCGCCGCGCACCATGACGGCGCTGCGCCCATCCAGCTCGCGCAGGCGGGCGAGCTTGCTGGGCAGGTGGCGGCGGGAGGCGAAGGGCGGCAGCACCCTCAGTCGCGCGGGGGCGAGCAGGGAGGCCTGGCGCCCGGCGAGCCCCAGCGGGCCGAGCAGCCGAACGGTGACGAGATCGGCCCGTCGATCCCCGCGCCGCGTGGGCGTGAGCGCGGTGCGGGTCCTGCGCCGCTGCCCGGCCGGAATCGTCATCCGGCTGCGCTCCCCGGTCGCCCCGGCCGACGGCGCCCAGGCATCGCGGACCCGGGCCACCGCGGTCCGCGAGCCGGTGTTGGTCACGGTCAGGGTGGCGGTGGCGGTCTCACCGAGCATGATGGCGCCGGCCAGGCTCCGCTGGACGCGCAGGTCGCGCGGTGAGGCGGCCAGCAGCACGTCGGCACCCACCGCCAGCGCGGTCGCGGCCAGGACGACCACGATGGTCGCGGGCCGGGGCCAGAGCAGGCCGAGGATCGCGCCGAGGGCGAGGACGACGGCGGTGCGTCGCGCTAGGAACATGGCGTCTCCCTCCTCAGCGGCGCCATGGAGGGGAGCCGACGAGGGGCCAGGGGCTCTCGCATGGCGCTCAGCGGGGAACGGGGACCGAGCGCAGGGCGCCGGTGACGATCGCCTCCGCCGTCACGCCCTCGAGCTCGGCCTCGGCCCGCAGTTCGATGCGGTGGCGCAGGACGGGCAGCGCCAGCGCCTTGACGTCGTCGGGGGTGACGAAGGCGCGGCCGGAGAGCCAGGCCCAGGCGCGCGCGGCCGCGAGCAGGGCGGTCGCGCCGCGGGGGGAGACCCCCAGGGCCACCGAGGGCGCCTCGCGCGTGGCGCGCACGAGGTCGACGATGTAGCCCAGGACCTCCTGGGAGGCGCCGATGTCGCGGACCTGCTCGCGGGCCGCGAGGAGATCGGCGGGGCCGGCGACCGCCGCCAGGCCCGCGCCGGCCAGGTCGCGGGGGTTGAAGCCGTCGGCATGGCGGCTGAGGACCTCCAGCTCCTGGCCGCGCTCGGGCAGGGGCAGGACGAGTTTGAGGAGGAACCGGTCCAGTTGGGCCTCGGGCAGCGGGTACGTGCCCTCGTACTCGACGGGGTTCTGGGTGGCGATCACCATGAAGGGCGAGGGCAGGGGGCGGGGATCGCCGTCGACGCTCACCTGGCGCTCCTCCATGGCCTCCAGGAGGGCCGCCTGGGTCTTGGGGGGAGTGCGGTTGATCTCATCGGCCAGCAGCAGGTTGGTGAAGACCGGCCCGGCGCGGAAGGAGAACTCGGTGCTGCGGGCGTCGTAGACGAGGGAGCCGGTGACGTCGCCGGGCATGAGGTCCGGTGTGAACTGCACGCGCTTGGTGTCGATCTCAAGGGCCCGGGCCAGGGCGCGCACGAGAAGCGTCTTGGCCACGCCGGGCACGCCCTCGAGCAGGACGTGCCCGTCGGCCAGGAGCGCGATGACCAGGCCGGTGACGGCGGCGTCCTGGCCGACCACCGCCTTGCCGATCTCCGATCGCAGGGCGACGAGGCGGGAGCGGGCATCGGCGGTGGCGTCCTCCGCCCTCCCCGTGCTCCTCATGCTCCCCGGGTCTGTCGTGCTCTCCTGGCCCCCGGGCGGGATCGGCGCCGCGGGGGAGCGGTCGGCCTGGTCGGGCCGACCGGTGTCAGTGCTGCTCATGATGAGTGGACCTCGCTCTCGAGTCGGTCGAGCTGGGCGGCCAGGTCCGCGAGGGACCGGTCGTCTGGGGGCGTGGGGCCGTAGAGGATGCGGTCGACGTCGGCGGGCCGCAGGCGCCCGTCACGGCACAGGGCGTCGATGAGCTCGCCCCGACCGGCGCCCGTGGGCAGTCCGAGGCGCTTGCCCAGGCGCAGGGCCGTCCCCGCGCGCAGAGCCGTGGCGGCGCGGCCGCGGTCCCGGGCGCGCCGGTAGAGGCGGCCCCTGCCGATCGTGGTCTCCGTGGAGCGCACGATGGCGGGCAGGTCCTCGACGACGACGCGCCCGAAGCGGCGGCCCTCGGCGATGGCCAGGGCGAGCGCCGCGATGACCAGTTGCGCCAGGACAACGGGCAGGAAGCGGGGCGTGGACGGCTGGTTCCAGATGCTCCGCCTCGGTGCCTGAGCGGCGTCGTACCACACGACGCGCTTGGATGCGCCGATCGCGCGGATCGCCAGCGCCGCGTTCCCCTGGCTGGTCAGGCGGGAGTTCATGGCGGTTTCGGGCCAGGCCAGGACGCGCAGGGTCCCGCCCGAGGGGAGCGGCGCGGTGGCGTAGCCGTACATGCCGTCGGCGACGGGGAAGCATCCCGTGGCCCCTGCCGCGCCGCCCAGCCCCACAGATCCGCGCCCGGCCGGGATGGTCCCCGCGGCCTGGGCGTCGACGTCGTCGCACTGGGCGCTGACAGTGGTGCCGGAGGCGGCGCTGACGCCGCTGGGCGTGAGCCCGGTGAGCCCCTCGAGGCTGTTGTAGAGGGCGCCGAGGACGACGACGTCGCCGCCGGCCGAGGCGAACTGCCCGCGCTCCTCGTCGCTGAGGCGTCCGGCGTTGATGAGGACGACGGTCGCGCCCTCGGCCGAGGCCTCGCGCGCGGCGCGCGCGCTGGAGACGGCATCGACCTCGACGCCCCACTCGCCCACGAGCGCCGCGAGGGCCTGCGCGCCATTGGCGTGCGGGTTGTCGATGGCCAGCGACGTGGTCGACTCGGTGGGCTTGAGCGCCTGGGTGATGATGGCCAGGACGAGCAGGGCGAGCAGTGTGAGGAGCCCCGGCCTCCAGGAGCGCAGGCGCTGGCGGATGGTCGCGCCGATGACCTGGTCCCCGCCCGCGCCCGCCGGCCCGGGTTCCGGGGACGACGTGGCGGGAGCCGAGATCCCGGGGCGCGCCCCTGCGGGGGTCATCGGCGCGCCCCGCTCGCGGTCGCCGCATCGGCGGGGCGCCCGGCGTCGCGCCGCGCCCGGCCCGCCTGCGCCTCGACGTCGGCGGCCAGGGCCCGCATCCAGGCGTCCTCCTCCGGGCTGGCCATCACGTCCCCGTAGCGAACGGCGTCGAACAGGCGGGCGCCGGAGTGGAGGTCGGCGGACAGCCCGGGCAGTGCGTCAGCGGCGAGCCCGGCCGCCTCGTGGGCGGTCAGCCCCGGGTAGTCCTCGAGGATGGAGCGCTCGTCGAGGGAGCGGATGATCGCCCGGAAGCGGTCGACGACCGCGGTGGCGAAGTCGCCCCGATCGGCGGCGAGGTCCGCGGCGCTGGTCAGGGCGGCCGCGTCGCGGTCGTCCTCGAACAGCGAGCCGCGGACCTCGCCGCCGAGCCTGGCGATCGTGACCCGCCTCGCCATCGCGCCGATGACGACGATGAGGGCCGTCAGCGCGAGGACCAGGATCGTCGCGGAGGCCCACGGCGGGATGCCGGGGATGACCGAGCCGAGATCGATATGGTGCTGGATCCAGTGCCAGGCCGCCGTCAGCGGGTCGGCCCTCTCGGCGTAGGCGGGCTTCGCCAGCTCGCGCTGTGCCGCCTCGCCGGCCTGCGAGGCATCCGGCGTCGCCGGAGGGGTCCCCGCGCGGGCGAGCGCCCCCGGCGCGCCCGCGCCCCGGACGGCCGCCTGCTCCAGTGCGATCATGCGTGATCCCGCCACCGCTCCACGATGGGATCAGGCCTGGGCCGCGCGGCGCAGCTCGACGTCGAGGCCCTCGCCCCGCATGCGCAGGTCGATGTAGATCAAGGCGGACACCGCGGCGCTGAACGGGAGGATGACCGCCTGGACGAGATCGGTCAAGAAGGACTGCAGGGCCGCCATGAGGGGGAGCGCACTGCCCCCGACGAGCGCATTGGACGAGATCAGAAGGGAGATCGGGAGTGCCAGCACGCTCGAGGCGGTGACGGTGATGAGCACTGCCAGCAGGAGGGCGCCGAACACCCGCCAGAAGGAGCCCCGGCTCAGGCGCCAGGAGCGCTTGAGCGACTCGATGATCCCGATGTCCTCCAGGATGAGCGCGCTGGGGGCGCAGGTGAAGCGGACCATGAACACCCAGGACAGCGCGATGGCCAGGAGCGCGACCGCGAAGGCGGTCAGGATGACGAGCAGCGCCAGCCCCGGGGGCAGGGACGAGCTCGAGTCCCTGACGATCCCGTACATCGCCAGGAGGACCAGGCCCCCGAGGAACGCGACGGTGGCGAAGGAGACGAGGCTGATGAGCAGCGACTGCCCGATGAGGGCCCACATCCGGCCCTTGACCCGGGTCCATACCTCGCTCGCGCTCACGACCCTGCCCAGCACGGAGCGGGAGACGGTCATGATGAGCAGCCCGGACAGCACGGTCGTCGCCAGGAAGGTCAGGATGAGCGAGCCCAGCTCGGCGGCCAGGCCGAGCAGGAGGGAGGCCAGTTGCGCCTCGGCCTCCTCGGGGGTGAGCGACTGGCTCGTGCCCGGATCCGGGATGATGGACACGAGGGAGCTCCCCAGGAGGTAGCTGCCGGCGGCGTTGATCGCGCCGACGACCGCCATGGTCAGCAGGGCCGGGATGAACATCGCCCTGGGATTGGCGCGCATCGACTCGAAGGCGCCCGAGATGATGTCCCCGATGCCCAGTGGCCGCAGGGGGATGATGCCCGGCTTGGGGGCCGGGAAGAAGGACTGCGGGTCCCCGTAGGGATTGCCGCCCCCCATGCCGTCGGCGGGCGCCCCCCGGCCGGCGGGCGGGGTCCCGTAGGCGCCGTAGGCGGGTCGGGCGCCCGCCCCGGGCACCGCCGCCGGCCCGCCGTCGGCCCCGGGCGCC
>NZ_MVIW01000063.1 GCF_002072185.1 Actinomyces denticolens | reverse complement strand
TTGGCGCCCTGCTCTCCCATGACCCAGGTCAGGGCGTCCACGACGTTGGACTTGCCCGAGCCGTTGGGGCCGACGACGGCGGTGATGCCGGGCTCCAGGCGCAGCGTGGTTGACGAGGCAAAGGACTTGAAGCCCTTGATCGTCAACGTCTTGAGATGCACGGCCCCACGATACCGTCCGCCGTGGCCCGTCGCCCGAGGAGGCCGAGTGCTCCACCCCGTCCGGCCGCCGGCGCCGCGCGCCGCCGCGCCGTCATATCCCCATGCCGGCCCCGCGCAGGAGCTCGAGGGTCTTGGCCCGCCAGATCTGGGAGGCCACGGAGCCTCCGTTGAGGTCGAAGACATGGTCCGCGTAGGGCACGATGATCGTCTCGTGGTGGGCGCCGGCCGCCTCCAGAACGGCGTCGAGGCCCCTCGTCCCGCTCACGGGCACCACGTGGTCCTCCTCGCCGTGGACGATGAGCACCGGCGGGGCCGCCTCCCCCACGACCGCGGCCTTGCGGGTGGGGTCGATGGACTCGTAGCGCTCGGGGTACTGCGCGGGGCTGCCTCCCGCGTACAGTCGCGCCCGGCCCGCCACCGGTCCGGACATGATCGGGTCGGGGTTGTCGTGGAAGACCGCGGGATCGGTGATGGGGTAGGTCGTCGCCACGGCGCGGATCGTGGGCACGCTCCCCTGGCAGGCGGGCAGCGCCTCGCCATTGGCGTCCGTCGGGGCGTCGGGCCCGCTCGGGTCGAGGCCGCCCAGGGCCTGCCGGTAGGCCGTCTCCAGGGCGAGGTGCCCGCCGGCGGAGTCCCCGACGACGGCGAGCCTGCCCGGGTCCCCGCCGTACTCCCCGGCGTGGGCGCCCACCCAGGCCAGGGAGCACACGAGGCGGGATTGGGCGAGCTCCCATGTGGGCAGGTCGGTCAGGGAGAGCGGGTACTCCAGGGCGATCGCCAGGTAGCCCTGGTCGGCGAGCCAGTCCGCCTGGATGCGGGTCATGGGGTTGTCGCGATCCCCCGTGCGCCATCCCCCGCCGTGCAGGAGGATGACGATCGGGGCCTCTCGGACACCGCCCTCCTCCGGCGCCTCCCCGCGCGGGTACCAGATCCCGGCGCGCAGGGTCTGGCGGCTGGCGCCGTCGGCCAGGACGACGGGGGCGTCGTCGGGGGCGCGCCCCCACTGGCCGATGCCGGTCAGGCCGAGGACGGAGATGCTGGTTCCCTGCGCGTGGGCGAAGCGGATCTGCGCGGCCCCCATCCACCCCGTGATCGCGAGGGAGAGGCAGAGCAGTCCGGCCGTCACCAGGCGCATCCGGGCCCCCGGCTCGCGTCGCCGCAGGAGGGCCCGCCACCCGGCCACGGCGGTGAGCAGGGCCAGCGCCGCCGCGGCGTCGAGCCCCCAGGCGCCGAGCAGGAGCGAGTAGGACAGCACGGGGATGGCGGCGATCGCCCCGATCGCGAGCAGGCAGACGGCGCAGGCCCCGACGAGGGTGAGGACGTCGCGCCTCCGGCGCCGCCCGATGGCGCGGTCGTCCCGCCCCCGGCGGCGCGAGCGGGCCGAGGGGCCCTCGTTGGGATGGGGCCTCTCAGGAATCGTCCTGCGGGGGATCGCCCTGGCGGTCGGCACGGCGCCACGATACCGACTGCCCGACGCCCCTCCCGCGAGGGCACCGGCCACCCGCCCGGAGATGGGCCGGTGGCGCGCTCTCCTCCTGCAGGAGGAGAGCGCGCCTTGATCGATCAGTCCCGGGGAATGAGCCCTGCTCACCGGGAATCGCCTAGTCTCGGACCGTCTGCGGATCAGGAGAATCGGCCGTCGGGGCGGCGCCGAGCGCATTCGCCTCGTCGAGGACATCGAGGACGCAGGGAACATCGCAAGAATCGGAGAACCGCATGCTCAGCATCAACGGACTGTCGAAGCGCTTCGGGACGCTCCAAGCGCTCGACGGCCTGTCCTTCCGCGTCGACGACGGCGAGATCGTCGGCTTCGTCGGGGCCAACGGCGCGGGCAAGTCGACCACCATGCGCATCGCCATGGGCGTCCTCGAGGCCGATTCGGGCGCCGTCACCTGGGATGGGGTCGAACTCGACGCCTCGTTCCGCCGTCGCATCGGCTACATGCCCGAGGAGCGCGGCCTCTACCCCAAGATGAGGGTGGGAGAGCAGCTGACCTACCTCGGCCGCCTCCACGGGCTGACCAAGAGAGCCGCCCAGGCCTCCTCGGACGCCTGGGCCGAGCGCCTGGGCATCGCCGATCGGCGCGGCGACGACGTTCAGAAGCTCTCATTGGGCAACCAGCAGCGCGTCCAGCTCGCCGCGGCGCTCGTCGGCGACCCCGCTCTGCTCATCCTCGATGAGCCCTTCTCCGGCCTCGACCCCGTGGCCGTCGAGGTCATGGCCGATGTCATCCGCGAGCGCGCCGCCGCCGGCGTCCCCACGCTCTTCTCCTCCCATCAGCTCGACGTCGTCGAGCGGCTCGTGGACCGGGTGGTCATCGTCCGCTCGGGCGGGCTCGTGGCCGACGGCACCGTCGAGGAGCTGGAGGCGACGGGAGGGCGCCGCTGGCGCGCCGTCATCGAGGCCTCCCAGGGCGACCGGCTGGACGAGGCCACCGCCGTGAGCGCCATGGCGTCACTGCCGGCGCCGGCCGTGACGCCCGGCAAGCGTCCCGGGACCCTGGAGCTCACCTGCGGCGGGCCGGATGAGCAGGCGCTGCTCTCCGTCGCCGCCCGTCTCGGTGCGCTGCGCGAGCTCGGCCCGGTCCACCGCAGGCTGACCGAGGTCTTCCGCGAGGCCCTGGCCGCCCCCGCCCCCACCCAGTCCCCCGAGAAGAAGGAGACGCGAGCATGAGCGCCGCGCCCACTCCCCAGACGCAGCCGTCGATCGCCCCCTCCGGGGCGGCCATGAGCGCCTCCCAGGAGATCCGGCTCGTCGCCGCGCGCGAGTTCAAGAACCAGATGTCGAAGAAGCCGTGGCTCATCTCGGTCGTCGTCATGCTCGTGGTCGTGGTCGGGGGCGTCATCGGCTTCAGCCTCTTCACCGGTGGCGGTCACCAGGCCTACCGCGTGGCGGTGGCCGGGGCGAGCCCCTCCGCGCTGCCCGGCCTGGACCGGGTCACCGACTCCGAGGACACCGCGATCGCGGTCAGCCAGTTCGAGGGCGATCCCACCGGGGAGTCGGCGAGGACCGCCCTGGCCGCGGATGATGATGATGCCGCGCACCTGGACATGATCCTCGATCTCACCGGCAGCGCCCCCGTCCTGCGCGTCCACGAGAGGGCGAGCGAGCAGGTCAAGGCGGGCGTCACCGCGGTCCTCCAGCAGACGGCCCTGTCCGACCAGATCACGGGGCTGGGCGGCGATCCGTCCGCGGTGGCGGCGGCGCTGTCGACCGCGACGCCCGAGGTGGAGGCCGTCTCGCCTCCGAGGTATGAGAACAGGGGCTTCGCCCAGCGCTACACCTTCCTCCTGACCGCGGACGTCCTCCTGCTCTCCGTCATCATGGGCGGCGGCCAGATGCTGGCCATGGGCGTCGTGGAGGAGAAGGCGAGCCGGATCGTGGAGATCCTCCTGGCCTGCGTGCGCCCCTCCTCCCTGCTGGCGGGCAAGATCCTGGGGATCGGCACGGCGACGATCGTGAGCTTCTCGCTGATAGGCGTCGTCGGCGCGGCCGCCGCGAAGACCACGGGGCTGCTCGACGACGTGGACATCCCCGTCAACAGCACGATGGTGCTCATCGTGACGTGGATGATCCTCGGCTTCGTGCTCATGGCCGCCCTGTACGGGGCCGCCGGGGCCCTGGTGAGCCGCCAGGAGGACGCCCCCAGCGTCACCACGCCCCTGCTCATGCTGGGGATGATCCCCTACATGGCCTCGATCTTCATGACGCAGGGGGACCCGGATTCCGCGCTGTACCGCGCGCTGTCCTACTTCCCGCTGTTCTCCCCCTACATGATGCCGGCCAGGCAGATCCTCGGGGTCTCCTCCCCACTCGAGCAGGCCATCACGATGGCGGTCGCGCTCCTGACCACGGTCCTGCTGGTCAAGCTCGGCTCGGTGGTCTACACCCGGGCGGTCACCCGCACCGGCAGCCGCGTCCCGCTCACGGAGGTCCTGCGCCGCGCGGCATGAGGCCGCGCCCTCATGCCCTCATGCGACGGCGGGGGCGCCGGGGTTGCTCCGCGGTACCGACCCGCGGATCGATCCCGCCGCCCCCGCGGTCACGCCCGCGCGATCCCGACCGCCTCGGGCCCGCCCGAGAGGAGGGCCTCGAATCCCCGCTCGTCGAGGATCGGCAGGCCGAGGTCGCGGGCCCTGGCCTCCTTGGAGCCGGCGTTGGCCCCGACGACGACGCAGCTCGTCCTCTTCGACACGCTCCCCGCGGCCTTGCCGCCGCGCGCCACGATGGCCTCCTTGGCGCCGTCGCGGGTGTAGCCCTCCAGGGTGCCGGTGACGACGACGGTCAGGCCCTCCAGGGTGCGGGCCGGGGCGCCTGCGTCGGGGGCGTCGTCGGCGGTGCGCACGCCGGCGTCGGCCCAGCGCTGGAGGATCTCGGCGTGCCAGTCCACGCCGATCCACTCCGTCCAGGAGGCGGCGATGGCGGGCCCCACGCCCTCGACCTCGCCCAGCTCCTCCTGAGTCGCGGCCCGAAGCGCGTCCATGGAGCCGAAGCGGGCGGCGAGCGCGCGGGCGGCGGTGGGCCCGACGTGCCGGATGGACAGGGCCACGAGCACGCGCCACAGGGGCCGCTCCTTGGCGGCGGCGAGCTGGGAGAGCATGGCCGTGGCGTTCTTGGCCGGCGTCGTCGGCCTCTTGACCCCGCCGTCCTTGGTGAAGGTGGGCTTGGTCCAGAAGTAGCGGACGAGGCGCCAGTCGCCGGTGGGACGGCCGCGCGTGGTCACGGGGCGCCAGACCATGACGTCGCGCAGATCCTCGGCCGTGAGGTCGAAGAGCCCCCCCTCCCCGGCGACGACGGGCACCTGCTCGACGATGCCGTGCTCGGCGAGGAGGGCCTCGACGGCGTCGGCGCGCTGCGAGGGGCGGAGGGCGTCGAGCTGAGCGGCGGGGAGGCGCAGGCTGCCCCGCTCGGTGTCCAGGCGCGCCCCGGCGGCCAGGGCGGCGATGGCCTCCGGGCGCCCGGCGTCGGGCTGGGTGAGGGCGGCGGCGGCCTCGTCCCCCAGGCCCTCGACGTCGAGGGCGCCGCGCGATCCGATATGGGCGATGCGCTCGGTGACCTGGGCGGGGCACGAGCGCGTGTTGGGGCAGCGCAGGTCCACATCCCCCTCCTTGGCCGGCGCCAGGGGCGCGCCGCAGGACGGGCAGGCCGACGGCATGATGAAGGGGCGCTCGGTGCCGTCGCGCTGCGCGACGACGGGCCCCAGGATCTCGGGGATGACGTCGCCGGCCTTGCGCAGCACCACCATGTCCCCGATGAGGACGCCCTTGCGGGCCACTTCGGCGGCGTTGTGGAGGGTGGCGCGGGCGACGGTCGAGCCGGCGACGAGCGCGGGCTCCATGATCCCGAAGGGGGTGACGCGCCCGGTGCGGCCGACCTGCACATCGATGTCGAGCAGGCGGGTGTGGACCTCCTCGGGCGGGTACTTGTAGGCGGTGGCCCAGCGGGGCACTCGGGAGGTGTGTCCGAGCTCGTCCTGGAGGGAGCGGTCGTCGAGTTTGAAGACGATGCCGTCGATCTCGTGGAGGAGATCGTGTCGGTGCTCGGCATAGCGGTCGATGTAGGCCTGCCGCTCGGCGGCGCCGCGCACGACGGCGTTGTAGGGGGATGTGGGCAGCCCCCAGCGCTCCAGGAGCTCGTACCACTCGTGCTGGCTGGAGGGCGGTTCGAGTCCGGGTCCGGGGGTGATGGCGCCGATGCCATGGGCGATGAAGGCCAGAGGCCGGGTCGCGGTGATCCGGGGGTCCTTCTGCCGGAGGGATCCGGCGGCGGCATTGCGGGGATTGGCGAAGACCGGCAGGGCGGCGGGCCGGCGGGTGGCGCGCCCGGCGGCGTAGTCGGCCTCGGCCTTCTCATTGGCGGCGCGGCTGGCGGCGTTGAAGGCCCCGAACTCCTCGACGGGGAAGTAGACCTCGCCGCGGATCTCCACGAGGGACGGCAGGCCCGCGCCGGTGAGGCGCTCCGGGATGGAGCCGATGGTGCGGGCGTTGGCGGTGATGTCCTCGCCGGTGGTGCCGTCGCCGCGGGTGGCGGCGCGGGTCAGGCGCCCATCGGTGTAGGTCAGGGCGATGGCCAGGCCGTCGATCTTGACCTCGGCGGTCATGGCGAGCTCGGCGTCGGCCCGCCCGGTGGCGGCACTCATGCGGGAGGCCCATTCCCCGATCTCGTCGAGGCTGAAGACGTCCTGCAGGGAGTACATGCGCTCGTGGTGGGTGGCGGGCGGGAATCCGCGGGTGGCGCCGCCGCCGACGGTGCGCGTGGGCGACAGCGCGTTGTCGAGGGCCGGGTGGGCGGCCTGGAGGGATTCGAGCCGGCGGTAGAGCTCGTCGTACTCGGCGTCGGAGATGGCGGAGGCGACGAGGCCCCCGCCCCCGTCGGCGCCCTGGAGGCCGTCCCCGTCGTAGTAGTCGGCGCGAGCGGCCTCGATGGCGCGCACGAGCCCGGCCCAGCGCAGGCGGTCGGCCTCCGGGACGCCCGCGAGCTCAGGGGAGGCCAGGAGGGCGTCGAGCTGCTCGTCGAGGGTCGACGGCACTGATGCCACTGGCGGCACTGATGCCACTGAAGGCTCTGGCGGCTCAGCGGGCGTCTCGGGCGCGGTGGGCGCGTTTCGCTCAGTCATGCCCCCATCCTCCCCCATGCCCGTCGCCATCCAGGGACGGCGGTGCCCCGGGAGCAGCGGCGCCGCCGTCACCCGATCCGCCGTGAACCACCGGGGGCGCCACGCCGCCCCGACGGGGGCCCATCCACAGCGGCCGAGCGCGGGGCCGGCCCCGGGGCGCACTCTCGTGCCATGCCCGCTCGCTCCCCCTCCCCGGCCTTCGACGCCCCCGCCTCAGCGGCCCGTCGCGCCCTGGGCAGCGCCTGGCATATGGCGGTGCTCTCGGGCCCGGACGCCGGCCTGGTCCTCCCCCTCCCCGTCTCGGGGACGATCGGGCGCTGCGGGGCGCTGAGCGATCCGGAGGTCTCCCGCGAGCACTTGCGGGTGCGATGCAAGACCGACCGCGTGCTGATCGGGGACGCGGGCTCGGCCAACGGGACTCGGATGCGGCGCCGACTGCGCGGCTGGCGCCGGCTCCGCCGCCCGCGCGCCTGCCGCGAGGGCCAGCTCCTGAGGATGGGCGGCAGCGTCCTGGAGCTGCGGCGCCGTCCCGCCTCGCTCCTCGTCGCGGCTCCCGCGAGCGGCCGCGCCCCCTTGAGGAGACGGGCCGTCTCCATCCTCGCGGGCCTCCTCTGCCTGCTCATGATGGGGGCGATCGTGGTCGGCGCGCTGCGCATGGGAGGGCGCGGCGGCATGGGGATGCTCATGCTGGCGCCGATGCTCCTCATGGGCCTCATGAGGATCGGGTCCTTGCTCTCCGGCGGGGGATCCCGGGGGCACGGGGCGGAGCGCGCCCGCGCGGGATGGCGGGGCCCGTCGCACCGGCGCCCCGACCCGGCCGAGTTGCTCCTCGCCGTGGCGGCACGGGCGCTGTCAGGCGCCGAGGGCTCGCGTCCGGGCGCGCTGGGAGGGGGCTCCGGACCCTCGGACGAGGAGCCGACGGCCTGGCTGGGCCGGCGCCGGCGCGGGAGCGCCCTGACGCTGCGCCCGGGCGACCGCCTCGCGCTGACCGGCGCGGGAGCCCGGCGCGCCCAGCGCTGGTGGGCGGCGCAGATCCTGGCCAGGATCGG
>NZ_MVIW01000062.1 GCF_002072185.1 Actinomyces denticolens | reverse complement strand
GAACCGTGGGCGGGCAAGGGCCGACAGGCCGGTCCAAGGACACACCCCGCAAACCAGGGGCCGTCAGGTCTCGATTGAGTCAGACCCACCCACCCACAACCAACATAGTGGTCTCGATCATGATTTCGACCGGTCTCGGCGGGCGAGGCGCGCGGGACCACCTCCATGAAACGGCTTGCAGTATCTTGCAGGCGGGCGCACACTTACCTTGTCCCTGGCGCCCTGACCGGTAAGAACAACGACGTTCCTTGGAGACGACCATGCCCCATCCCTCCACTCCACAATCGCGGCCCACCTCCCGGGCGCTCCTGACAGGCCTGCTCGCCACCCTCAGCCTGGCGCTCGCGCTCCTCGGGGTCACCGGGCTCACCGTGCCCCCGCCCGCCTCCGCGGCCCCCGACGCCGAGGCCATCTCCCTGCCCGGCACCCACAACACGGCCATGGGCTGCGCCGCCGACTGGAGCCCCGACTGCGCTGCCGCCACCCTCACCAAGGACCCCGAGTCCGGCATCCACACGGGTACCTTCACCCTGCCGGCCGGGACCTACCAGTACAAGGTCGCCGTCGGCGGCACCTGGGACACCAACTACGGCAAAGACGGCGCCCCCGGCGGCGGCGACATCGAGTACACCACCGCTGGCGGGCCCATCACCTTCTACTACGACCCCGCCACCCACCGCGCCTGGAGCACCACTGACGGCCCCACCATCACCCTGCCGGGCGACTTCCAGTCCGCGCTCGGCTGCGCCCAGGGCGACAAGGGCGGCAACTGGGCCCCCGCCTGCCTCGCCACCCTCATGCACCCCAACGGCGACGGAACCTGGTCCTACTCCACCTCCTCGCTGCCAGCCGGAACGCACCAGGTGAAGGTCGCCCACGGCCTGGCCTGGGATGAGAACTACGGCGTCGACGGCGCCGCCGGTGGGGAGAACTACAGCTTCACCACCAAGGCCGGCGAGCAGGTCCACTTCACCTACACCCTCGCCGACCACCGCCTGGGCATCACCACCGCGAGCCCCGGCGTCGCCGGCGTCGGCGAATCCCGCGCCTACTGGATCGACGAGACCACCCTGGCCTGGCCCGTCAGCCTCCTGCCCTCCGGGGTGAGCCGTGACGCCGTCGTCGACGCCCAGGGCTCGCCCGTTCCCGGGGCTCCCATCTCGCTCAGCCTTGTCACCGCCCCCGACGGCGGGGCCGCCGTCACCGACGGAGCCGTCACCGGCGGCACCCTCACACCGCTGCGCATCACCGGGGACCTACCCGCCTCCGTCCTCCTCGCCCACCCGAACCTCCGGGGCTACATCGCCGCCAGCCTCACCGGCGCCGACGGCGCCCCCGCCCTCACCCGAGCACAGGTGGAGGAGGCCCTCACCGGGCAGGTCGGCGTCGTCCAGCAGGGGGCGGACGGCACAGGCGCCACCGCCTTCACCGGCATCCAGCTCGCCCCCGCCCTCGACGCCCTCTTCCCCGCCAGCGCCCGCGACGGCTCCGCGCCGCTCGGCGTCGTCTGGGACGGGGCGCGCCCCTCCTTCCACCTGTGGGCCCCCACCGCCAAGAGCGCAACCCTGCTCACCTGGGGCACGGCGTCGGAGACCGGCATCGCCCCTGAGGCGGGAGGCGAGGCCGTGCGCACCGCCGCCACCCGTGGGCCCGACGGCCGCTGGAGCGTGGACAACGCCGACGGCGCCATCGCCGCGGGCTCCCAGTACCTGTGGGAGGTGCGGGTCTACGTGCCCGCCACAGGCAAGGTCGAGACCAACCTCGTCACCGACCCGTACTCCACGGCCCTGACCACCGACTCCACTCGGTCCGTCGCCGTGGATGCCTCCGCGCCGTCGCTCGCCCCCCAGCAGTGGTCCAGCGCCACCGCCCCGACCCTCGCCAACGACGCCGCCCACACTATCTACGAGCTGCACGTTCGCGACTTCTCCATTCACGACGCCACCGTGCCGGAGGCCTACCGCGGCACCTACCGCGCCTTCACGCAGTCCGACTCCGACGGCATGAAGCACCTGCGCTCCCTCGCCGATGCCGGTATGAACACCATCCACCTCCTGCCGACCTTCGACATCGCCACCATCCCCGAGGACCGCGCCAAGCAGGTGACCGCCCCCGTTCCCGACGCCGGTCCCGCCAGCGAGGAGCAGCAGGCCGCCGTCGTCTCCACCGCGGACACCGACGGCTTCAACTGGGGCTACGACCCCTACCACTACACCGCCCCCGAGGGCTCCTACGCCACCGCCGAGAACCAGAACGGCGGGGCGCGCATCATGGAGTACCGCGAGATGGTCGGCGCGCTCCACGGCGCTGGCTACCAGGTGGTCCTCGACCAGGTCTTCAACCACACCCCCGCCTCGGGGCAGGACGCGACCTCCGTCCTCGACCGCGTCGTGCCCGGCTACTACCAGCGGCTCAAGGCCGACGGCGGGGTGGAGAACTCCACCTGCTGCTCCAACACGGCCAGTGAGAACGCCATGATGGAGCGCCTCATGATCGACTCCGTGGTCACCTGGGCCCGTGACTACCACGTCGACGGCTTCCGCTTCGACCTCATGGGCCACCACTCCAGGGACACGATGGTGCGCCTGCGCGATGCCCTGCGCGCCCTCACCCCGGACAAGGACGGCGTCGACGGCTCGGCCATCTACCTCTACGGCGAGGGCTGGAACTTCGGCGAGGTCGCCAACAACGCCCTGTTCCAGCAGGCCACCCAGGGCCAGCTCGGCGGCACCGGCATCGGCACCTTCAACGACCGCCTGCGCGACGCCGTCCACGGCGGTGGCCCCTTCGACGACGACCACCGCACCTTCCAGGGATTCGGGACCGGCGCCGTCACCGACCCCAACGGGCTCGACCCGCGCCCTGAGGCCGATCAGAAGGCCGACCTCGCCCACCGCACCGACCTCGTGCGCATCGGCCTGGCCGGCAACCTCTCCGACTACTCCTTCACTGCCTCCGACGGGACCGTGCGCACCGGCGCCGAGCTCGACTACAACGGGGCCAAGGCCGGATACGCCTCCTCACCCGAGGAATCGGTCAACTACGTCGACGCCCACGACAATGAGACCCTCTACGACCTTGGCGTCTTCAAGCTCCGAACCGACCTCCCCATGGCAGACCGCGTCCGCATGAACACTGTCAGCCTGGCCACCGTCGCGCTCGGGCAGTCGCCGTCGTTCTGGGCGGCCGGAACCGATGGCCTGCGATCGAAGTCCCTCGACCGCGACTCCTACAACTCCGGTGACCACTTCAACGCCATCGACTGGTCCGGACAGGACAACGGCTTCGGCAAGGGACTGCCGGTGAAGTCCAAGAACGGTGAGAAGTGGCCGATCATGACGCCGCTGCTCCAGGACCCTAGCCTCAAGCCGTCGGCCGCGGATATCTCCGCCGCGCAGGCCCAGTCCATGGACCTGCTGCGGCTGCGCTCCTCCACGCCCCTGTTCAGCCTCGGCGACGCCGGGCTCATCAAGGCCAAACTGAGCTTCCCGGGCTCCGGGCCCGAGCAGGCCCCCGGTGTCATCACCATGCTCGTGAACGACCCCGCGGACGGCTCCGCGGGCGGCGTCGACTCCGACCCCGCGCTCGCGGGCGCCCTCACCGTCTTCAACGCCTCGGATGAGCCGATCACCCAGGTGGTCCCGGAACTGGCCGGGCGGGGCTTCGCGCTGTCGGACGTGCAGGCCGCTGGCGCTGATGAGGCCGTCAAGGGAACCACCTTCGACGCCGCCACTGGCACGGTGACCGTGCCCGCGCGCACCGTCGCGGTGCTCACCGAGAAGCAGGGGGCGGCGCCGCAGCCTGGCCCGACGCCGGAGCCGAGCCCCGCGCCGAGCCCCGACCCGACACCCGCCCCCAGCCCGAGTCCGGCGCCTGATCCGTCGGCGTCGGGGTGGGTGTGGTCCGGCAGCGTCTGGACGTATGTCGACCCGGCCACGGGCAAGGCTGTCACGGGTTGGCTCAAGGACGCTGGGTCCTGGTACTACCTCGACCCGGCCACCGGGGCCATGGCCACCGGCTGGGTGAGGGTGGGGACCCTGTGGTACTACCTGCGCCCCGATGGCGCCATGGCCACCGGCTGGACCGCCGTGGGCGGGCACTGGTACTTCCTTGAGCCCGCCTGGGGTCACATGATCACCGGGTGGATCGCCACCGGCGGCCACTGGTACTACCTGGCCCCCGACGGGGCCATGGCCGCCGGCTGGCAGTGGATCAATGGCGCCTGGTACTACCTGGACGGCCGCACGGGGGCGATGCGCACCGGATGGCTCAAGGACGCCGGGTCCTGGTACTACCTCGACCCAGCCACCGGCCGCCTGACCCCCTAACCCCCACCCCTCCCCCCCCCCTTGATCGTCGAGACCGGTCGAAAATAGGAGCGAGACCGGTCCGAACCAGGAACGAGACCGGTCCACGATCCACAGGGGCCACGGCCGCCGCGAGGCACCGCCCCCACCTGTGGACACAGAACCGGCCTCCTGATATCAACCGGTCTCGGCGAAGGGGGTGGATCGTGGGGGTGAGGGCATGGGAAGGTGAGCCCATGAAGGACGCGAAGGGGCGTCGGCGCACCGCGCCCAGTGCCCACCACGAGGCACCGGTCAAGCACGAGGTCCCCGGCGCGGGCGAGTCCCGCGCCTACTGGCTCGACACCACCACCATCGCCTGGCCCGCGAACCTCCTGCCCGCCGGCGTGCTCCCATCCGAGCTGGGCTCTTCCGCGCGCCCGCCGGTCTCCTTCGATCTCATCGCCAGCCCGCGCGGTGGCACCGCAGTCGCCGAGGGCCTGCTCAGCCTCGGCGACGGCGCCCTCGTCGTCCCCCTCGTCTTCGTCGGGATCATCGACGACGTCCTCCCCGAGGCGCTCACCACGCACCCGCCGCTGGCCGGTTACCTGGCACTGAGCACGCAGGACGCCATCGCCGGGCCCCGATTGCCCGACGACGCCGTGGAGGCGGCGCTCACCGGTCAGCTGACGATCGTGCAGCGCACGGTGAACTCCGACGCCGTCGGCCACTGGATCACCGCCTGCACCGGCGTGCAGATCTGGCCGGTCCTCGACCTCCTCTACGGTGGTGCCGCGAGCCGCAACAGCTCCGCGCCGCTGGGCCCCACGTGGGAGCGGGACGGCCGTCGCCGCGGCGGGGGCCCCGCCTTCGCACTCTGGGCGCCCACCGCCGTCGAGGTCGCCCTCCTGAGCTGGGCCGCTGATGACCCCACCGGTTCCGTCCCCCTTATCGATGGCGAGCCCCTGCGCTCCCCTGCCCGGCGCCTGTCGGACGGTCGCTGGGAGGTGCCCGCGAGCCCTCGCATCAGCACTGGCGACCAGTACCTGTGGGAGGTCCGGGTCTACGTCCCCGCCACCGGGCGGATTGAGACGAATCTCGTCACCGACCCGTACTCCACCGCCCTGACCGTGGACTCGCGCCGCAGCATCGCCGTCGATCTCGCCGATCCCGCGCTCGCCCCCGCCGCTTGGGCGAGTCGGGCCGCCCCCGCTGCGGGAAGCGAGCTCGGGGGAGATGCCGCCCGCGCCATCTACGAGCTCCATGTGCGCGACTTCTCCGCCGCCGACCCCACCTGCCCGGCCGAGTCGCGCGGCACCTACGCCGCCTTCAGCGAGGACAGCGCGGGAACCCGCAGTCTGCGCGAGCTCTCCGAGGCCGGCATCGACACGCTCCACCTCATGCCGACCTTCGACATCGCCTCCATCCCGGAGGACCGAGCCGCCCAGTCCGTTCCCGACATCCCCGACGGCGCCCACCCGGCCTCGCGCCGCCCGCAGGCGGCGATCGCCGCCGTCGCCGACGACGACGCCTACAACTGGGGCTACGACCCCTACCACTGGGGCGTTCCCGAGGGCTCCTACGCGCGCGCCGGCCACCAGGACGGTGGCGCCCGGATCATCGAGATGCGCGAGATGATCGGCGCCCTGCACGCCATGGGCCTCCAGGTGGTGCTCGACCAGGTGTACAACCACACCGCGGCCAGCGGGCAGGATCCGCGCTCCGTGCTGGACCGGATCGTGCCCGGCTACTACCACCGCCTCGACGCCACCGGCGCCATCGAGGACTCCACCTGCGCGAACAACATCGCCACCGAGCGGGCCATGGCGGAGCGCCTCATGATCGACATGTGCGTGCGCTGGGCGCGGGACTACCGGGCGGACGGCTTCCGATTCGACCTCATGGGGCACTACTCCGCCGCCACGATGCGCGCCGTGCGCGAGGCCCTGCGCGCCGAGGCGGCCGAGGCGATCGGCCACGAGCCCTTCCTCTACGGGGAGGGCTGGAGCTTCGGCGAGGTGCGGGATAATAGGCTCTTCGTCCAGGCCAGGCAGGGCCAGTTGGTCGGGACCGGTATCGGCTGCTTCAACGATCGCCTGCGCGATGCCCTGCGCGGGGGGAGCGTCACGGACTCCGACCCGAGGGAGATCCAGGGGCTGGGGACCGGCCTGGCGCAGGCGCCGTCGCCCTATGACACTCGCCCCGCCGACGTCCGGGAGGCGGACCTCGTTTGGCGCGGCGATCTCATCCGTATCGCCCTGGCGGGCAACCTGCGCGACGTGGTGCTCCACTCCGGCCGCGGGCGCTGGGTGCGCGGCGACGAGCTGCACTACGGCACCGATCCCGCCGCATTCGGCTCCGAGCCGGTGGAGTCCATCAACTATGTGGACGCCCACGACGACGAGACCCTTTTCGACATCCTCGCCTACAAGCTCGACCCGGATGAGCCGATGGAGTCCCGTGCCCGACTGGCGGCACTGTGCCTGGGCGTGGTCGCGCTCGGGCAGTCGCCGTCGTTCTGGGCGGCCGGCTCGGAGATGCTGCGCTCGAAGTCCCTGGATCGCGATTCCTACAACTCCGGGGACCACTTCAACGCCCTCGACTGGTCCTGCGCGGACAATGGCTGGGGACGGGGCCTTCCTCCCGCCGAGCGCAACTTCGACCGATGGCTCGTGCAGGCCGGGCTGCTCACCCGCCCCGGGCTGCGGCCCACTGCCGAGCGCATCGTCGCGACCCGGGCCCAGTGCCTCGACTTCCTGCGGCTGCGGCGCTCCACTCCGTTGTTGGCGCTGGGCAGCGCCTGGCTCATTCGGGAGCGGGTCTCCTTCCCGTTCACCGGCGATCCGGGCGTCATCGTCATGGTGATCGACGACGGCGCAGGGCCCGCCGATCTCGACCCGACCCTCGACGGCCTCGCCGTGGTCATCAACGCGAGAGCCCAGGAGGCGGTGGTGCGCCCGAGCTCCATGACGGGGCGCGGATTCCTCCTCAGCCCGATTCAGGCCGGGGGCGCGGACGACATCGTCAAGGGCACGGCCTTCGACCCGACGACGGGTGAGTTGCGCGTCCCCGCGCGCACGGTGGCGGTGCTCATCGAGCCCTGAGCGGCGGACGATCCCTGCCCTCACCCGCTATCCGCGGCATCACTGCGTCACCGGGGCCGCGGGCGAGCGGAGCGTGGGGGCGGCGCGGGGGGATGAAGGGACGCTGAGAAATAGCGCGGGCCCGTCTCGAAGAGACGGGCCCGCGCTCCGCACAGGAAGGTGAACGTATATGGGGTGCTAGCTCAGCAGAGCCAGCCCATGAAGTAGGCGCAGCGGATGTACCAGTAGGCCGGGGCTGCCGCGTTGCCGGACTGGTCGAACTGGGAGACGGCCTGGGGAGCCTTGGGGCCCGCCTCAGCGGCCGAGGCGGCCGGGGCGACAGCGGTGAGAAGGGAAGCGGCGAGGAGGGCGCCTGCCAGGGAGCGACGACGGGTCACGGTATCTCCTATGTTGGGGTCAGGGAACTCTGTTATGGCTCCATTCTTACGGGCTCATGGGACAACGGCATCGCCCCAAGGGTCAAGGGGTCTCATCCTTTTGTAGGACCGGCCTGTCTCGGGACGGTCTCGGGAGGTTCCGAAGCTCTTGGGCGGATCTCAAGTGGGGCCGAGTGGGAGGGTGAGTGTGAGGGTCCAGTGGTGGTCGGTGGTGGTGTGGGTGAGGGTTCCGTCGAGGGCGGTGGCGCGCTCGTGGAGTC
>NZ_MVIW01000061.1 GCF_002072185.1 Actinomyces denticolens | reverse complement strand
GTGCCTCCTCCCCGTCCCCGGCCACCGCGCCCGGCGGCCCCACGGGGAGCACCGTCCCCGCCGCTCCGGACGGGCCCGAGCCCCAGGGCGCCGCCGCCCACGGCGGGGCGCCCGCGCGCGGCCCCGCGGGGCGCATGGGCCCACTGCCACTGGTCTGCCTCATCGCCGTGGTTCTCATCGCGGTCGATCAGGTGACGAAGCTGTGGGCCGTGGCGGCACTGTCCGGGCACGCGCGGATCCCGATCATCGGTGACCTGCTGGGGCTCGTCCTCGTCCGCAACCCCGGTGCCGCCTTCTCCCTGGCCACGGGGCAGACCTGGATCTTCTCGATCGTCGCGCTCGTGGTGGTGATCGTCGTCATCCGGGCCTCGCGCGGGCTCGGGTCGCGTGCGTGGACGATCGCCCTGGGCCTCGTGCTCGGCGGGGCCATCGGCAATCTCATCGACCGCCTCGTGCGCGCGCCGGGATTCCTGCGCGGCCACGTCGTCGACTTCATCGACTACGGGGGGCAGTTCGTCGGCAACGTGGCCGATATCGCCATCGTCGGTGCGGCCGGGGTCATCATGGTCCTGTCGATCCTGGGCATCAACCTGGACGGCACCCGCGCCGGCCACGGCGGTGAGGACGCCGACGGAGCGACCGGGGACGGCGAGACGAGGAGGTCCCGGCGGGCGAGGCGGCGCGATGAGTCGGGGACGGGGTCATGAGCCTGCGCCTCCTGCCCGTGCCCGATGGGCTCGATGGTGAGCGCGCCGATGCCGCTGTCGCCCGCATGACGGGTCTGTCCCGCTCCAAGGCCGCCGAGATCTGCGCCGATGGCGGGGCCAGGGTGGAAGGTGCTCCCCTGGGGAAGTCGGATCGCGTGGTCGGCGGTGCGATGCTGGAGATCGACCTGCCCGATCCCCGGCCCGCTGAGCCCGTGGCCACCCCGGTGGAGGGGATGGGGATCCTGTACGAGGACGAGGACATCGTCGTCGTCGACAAGCCGGCGGGCGTGGCCGCGCACCCGTCGATGGGCTGGGATGGGCCGGATGTGCTCGGTGCGCTCAAGGCGATGCGCGTGCGCGTGGCGACCTCCGGCGCGGCGGAGCGCCAGGGGATCGTCTCGCGCCTGGACGTGGGCACCTCCGGGGTGATGATCGTGGCCAAGGGGGAGCGCGCGTACTCCGTGCTCAAGCGGGCTTTCCGGAACCATGATGTGGACAAGGTCTACCACGCGCTCGTTCAGGGGCACCTCGATCCGTCATCGGGGACGATCGACGCGCCGATCGGCCGGCATCCGAGCCGCGAGTGGAGGATGGCGATCATCGACGGCGGGCGGGAGTCGATCACCCACTACGACGTCATCGAGGTCATGCCGCGGGCGTGCCTGGCGGAGGTGCACCTGGAGACGGGGCGCACTCACCAGATCCGCGTGCATATGGCGGCGGTGGGCCATCCCTGCGTGGGGGATGAGACCTACGGGGCGGACGCGGCTCTCGTGGAGCGGACCGGGCTGGTCCGGCAGTGGCTGCACGCCGTGGAGCTCGGCATCGACCACCCGGTCACTGGGGAGTCGATGCGCTTCCGCTCGGAGTACCCGGAGGATCTGGCGCACGCCCTCGATGCGATGAGGGCCGTATGAGCCAGGCGGGGACGATAGGGCTGCGGATCGCGCCGGCGACGTCGGCGATCGAGCCGATCCGCTTCACTTGCGCGGTCGGCGATGAGCCGGGGCCTGAGGCCGACGCGCTGCGCCACGGGGCAGCGGATGTGCGCCTGGAGGTCTTCGTCGACGAGCAGGATGTGCCGTTCGTGGAGGAGATCGACGCCCGTGATTTCGAGACGTCGACCGTTCACCTGCTCGCGCGAGGAGCTGACGGGACACCGCTGGCGGCGGGGAGGATCCTCCTGGAGCCCGAGCATCCCGGGCGGGTCCACCTGGGGAGGCTGGCAGTGCGTCGGGTGTGCCGGGGCACTGGACTGGGCGCCCGAATGGTGACGGCCCTGGAGGAGGTCGCCCTGGAGAGGGCTGGGGTGCGCGGCGGTGACGGCGCCGTGAGCGTCACGGTGGTGCTCTCCGCCCAGGAGCGGGCCATGGGCTTCTACGGGCGCTGCGGCTACAAGGTGATCAGCGGCGAGTCCTACCTCGACGCCGGCATCCCCCACCAGGACATGGCCAAGACGATCACGCGGCGGCCTCGTTGATGGGGCCTCGCCGTCTCTCGACCGGACGGAGCCATTGGCCGGGGTGACGGCGCAGCCCCCGGCTCGCTTCGCCGCCGGCTGACGCCTCCTCGCCAGGGCCTAGGATGAGGCCATGGCAGGTGCGAGCAGCGAGCAGGAACAGACGACTCCAACGGACGACTTTGTCCACCTCCACGTCCACACCGACTACTCCATGCTGGATGGCGCGGGCAAGATCAAGGACTACGTCGCCGAGGCCAAGCGCCTGGGCCAGAGGGCGCTGGCGATCACCGACCATGGCTACATGTTCGGCGCCTACGAGTTCTACGCCGCCGCCCGCAAGGCCGGGATCAAGCCGATCATCGGTGTTGAGGCCTACCTGACGCCCGGCACCTCGCGCCACGACAGGACACGCGTCTTCTGGGGCGATGAGTCCCAGCGCAAGGACGATGTCTCCGCCCGCGGCTCCTACACCCACCTGACTCTCCTGTCCCGGGACAACGAGGGCTTGCACAACCTCATGCGCCTGGACTCCTTCGCCTCCCTCGAGGGCCAGATGGGCAAGGCGCCCCGCATGGACCGCGAGCTCATCAGCCGCTACGCCAAGGGCCTCATCTCCTCCACCGGATGCCCCTCCTCCGAGGTCCAGACGCGCTTGAGGCTCGGCCAGTGGGAGGAGGCCCGCCGCGCCGCCGGCGAGCTCCAGGACATCTTCGGCAAGGAGAACTTCTACGTCGAGCTCATGGACCACGGCCTCGAGATCGAGCGGCGCGTCACCAAGGACCTCCTGCGCCTGGCCGAGGAGATCGGCGCGCCCCTGCTGGCCACCAATGACTCCCACTACGTGCGTCCCGAGGACCGCACCATCCAGGACGCCATGCTGTGCATCAACTCCGGCTCGGTCCTGTCCGATCCCGATCGCTTCAAGTTCGACGGCGACACCTACTACCTGCGCCCCGGCCGCGAGATGCGCGAGCTCTTCAAGGAGATGCCGGAGGCCTGCGACAACACCCTCCTCGTCGCCGAGCAGTGCGACGTCCACTTCGCCACCGTCGACGACGGCGCCTCCTTCATGCCCGTCTTCCCCGTCCCCGAGGGCGAGACCATGGAGTCGTGGTTCATCAAGGAGTGCTGGGCCGGCATGGACAAGCGCTTCCGCGGCCAGATCCCCGAGGACTGCCGCAAGCAGGCCGAGTACGAGATCGGCGTCATCGTCCAGATGGGCTTCCCCGGCTACTTCCTGGTCGTGGCCGACTACATCAACTGGGCCAAGGCGCGCGGCATCCGCGTCGGGCCCGGTCGCGGCTCGGGCGCCGGCTCCATGGTCGCCTACGCCATGGGCATCACCGAGCTCAACCCCCTCAACCACGGGCTCATCTTCGAGCGCTTCCTCAACCCCGAGCGCATCTCGATGCCCGATATCGACGTCGACTTCGACGAGCGCCGGCGTGATGAGGTCATCGAGTACGTCAAGGACAAGTACGGCGCCGACCAGGTCAGCCAGGTCGTCACCTACGGCGTCATCAAGGCCAAGCAGTCCCTGAAGGACTCCAGCCGCGTCATGGGCTACCCCTACGCCGTCGGTGACCGTCTCACCAAGGCCATGCCCCCCACCATCATGGGCAAGGACATCACCATCAAGGGGATCTTCAACCCCGAGGATGAGCGATACGGGGAGGCCGAGGAGTTCCGCAAGCTCCACGCCGAGGACCCCGACGCCCAGAAGATCGTCGAGCTCGCCAAGGGGCTGGAGGGAATGACCCGCCAGTGGGGCGTCCACGCCTGCGCCGTCATCATGTCATCGGCGCCCCTGACCGACATCATCCCCATGATGCAGCGCCTCCAGGACGGCGCCTACATCACCCAGTTCGACTACCCCACCTGCGAGCACCTCGGCCTGCTGAAGATGGACTTCCTGGGCCTGCGCAACCTGACGGTCATCTCCGACGCCCTGGACAACATCGTCGCCAACGGCAAGCCCGCCCTCGACATCGACCACATCGAGCTCGACGACCGCGCCACCTACGAGCTCCTCTCCCGGGGGGAGACCCTCGGCGTCTTCCAGCTCGACGGCGGCGGCATGCGCACGCTGCTGCGCCTCATGAAGCCCGACAACTTCGAGGACATCTCCGCCGTCGGCGCCCTTTACCGCCCCGGTCCCATGGGCGCGGAGTCCCACACCAACTACGCCCTGCGCAAGAACGGCCTGCAGGAGATCACTCCGATCCACCCCGAGCTCGCCGACGCCCTCGAGCCCATCCTCGGCACCACCTACGGCCTCATCGTCTACCAGGAGCAGGTCATGAAGATCGCCACTGACCTGGCGGGCTTCACGATGGGCAAGGCCGACGCCCTGCGCAAGGCCATGGGCAAGAAGAAGATGGACATCCTGAACAAGATGTTCGTCGAGTTCGAGGCCGGCATGGTCGCCAACGGCTTCTCCAAGGACTCGGTCCGGACCCTGTGGGACGTCGTGGTCCCCTTCGCCAAGTACGCCTTCAACAAGGCGCACTCCGCGGCCTACGGCGTCGTCTCCTACTGGACCGCCTACCTCAAGACCCACTACCCGACCGAGTACATGGCGGCCCTGCTGACCAGTCAGAAGGACAACAAGGACAAGCTCGCCGTCTACCTGGGGGAGTGCCGCCACATGGGCATCACCGTCCTGCCCCCGGACGTCAACGCCTCCCGCGCGCGCTTCGCCGCCGTTGGGGGGGACATCCGCTTCGGGCTGTCCGCCGTGCGCAACGTCGGCCTCAACGTCGTCGAGGCCATCGTCAGCGCGCGCAAGGAGAAGGGCGAGTTCACCTCCTTCGAGGACTTCCTCGACAAGGTTCCCGCCGTCGTGTGCAACAAGCGCACCATCGACTCCCTCATCAAGGCCGGAGCCTTCGACTCCCTGGGCAAGTCCCGCCGAGCGCTCCAGGCCTGCCACGAGGACTTCGTCGACGAGATCATCGGCGTCAAGCGCAATGAGGCCGCGGGCCAGTTCGACCTCTTCGCCTCCCTCATGGGCGACGGCGGGGCGGACGGCGCCGACGACCCCTTCTCCTCCGGGCCGGTCTTCTCCGCCGAGATCCCCGACCTGCCCGAGTGGGACAAGCGGGACAAGCTCGCCTACGAGCGCGACATGCTCGGGCTCTACGTGTCCGACCACCCGCTGCTCGGCATCGAGCCCCTCCTGGCCAAGCTGTCCGACACCGAGATCTCCGAGCTCGTGGAGGATGATGAGCGCCCCGACGGCGCCATGGTCACCATCGCCGGCCTCATCACCGGCCTCACCCGCAAGACCACCAAGCAGGGGAACTTGTGGGCCATCGCCCAGATCGAGGACCTGGGCGGCTCCATCGAGGCCCTCTTCTTCCCCTCCACCTACCAGACCGTCTCCACCATGCTGGCGCCGGACACGGTGGTCACCATCCGGGGCAAGCTGACCCGGCGCGATGGCGCCGTCTCCCTCTACGCCCAGGAGCTCACCCTCCCAGATATCTCCAGCGCCACCCATGAGGCCGTCACGCTCACGCTGCCGACCAACCGCTGCACCGGGCCCCTGGTGGAGAAGCTGCGCGACCTCCTGCAGCGCCATCCCGGCGCGAGCGTCGTGCGCCTCAACCTGACCAGCCCGGGCCGGGAGGTGCGCACTCAGCTCGCCCCCTCACTGAGGGTGGAGGCCTCCCAGGCCTTCTACTCGGACATCAAGGCACTCCTCGGGCCGGGGTGCCTCCATCACTGAGAAATCGCTGAACAGCCTCTGACCAGGCCCTGATCTCATGACACCTGGGGAGGGCCGCCCTTGCGGGGCGCAGACGCCCCTGCTCATGGAGCCCTTCTCACCCCGATGGGCGACGGCCGAGCCGCGGCCCGGCGCTCCCATGGATGGCGCGCGCCTCCCAGCGCTCGGATCAGGTCTCGACCCTCACCCGCGCTTCCGCCGATCCGGAGGGGAGGTCGACTGTCACGAGGTCGCCGTCGGACAGGCGGTGCCCGCGACGCCGCTCCACCTCGCCGTTCACGCTCACATCGCCCGACTGGATCGCGATCCGGGCCTCAGCGCCGTCCTCGACGAGGTCGGCGAGCTTCAAGAACTGGCCTAATTTAATCTCTCCGCGAACAAGGATGGTGTGGCACGGCGTGTCGCTCATGATCCGATTGTGGCAGGTGT
This sequence comes from Actinomyces denticolens, assembly GCF_002072185.1. Taxonomy (GTDB): domain Bacteria; phylum Actinomycetota; class Actinomycetes; order Actinomycetales; family Actinomycetaceae; genus Actinomyces; species Actinomyces denticolens. The sequence continues at coordinate 2,373 of NZ_MVIW01000061.1, read as the reverse complement.
GACTCGTGGTGCGCATGTGACTTGCGGCGGCGTGTCGGCTTGATCGCGCGGAGCCTCTTGCGCCGCGGATCGACCGCGAGTGAATGGTTCCTTGGAGGATCCTGAAAGGCTCCTCCTGAGATCCCAGAAAGGAGCAAATGCGCACTACGTCACCGTTTTGAGCCTCCTCGTAACGGTACGGTTACGGGGTCCGCCCACCATCAGGAGACGACGACACAATGATGCGCCGATACCGTCGATTCACAGCACTGTTCGCCATTCTCTTCCTCGGGGTGGCCGCCCCGGGGCTCATGGCCCCGGCAGCCGCCGCGCAGGAGTCAGTGGTCCATGTTTCAGCCTCATCCGGATCCGACTCCGGCGATGGCTCCGCCGCCAAGCCCTACAAGACGCTCGGCGCCGCGCTCAAGGCGGCGAGCGCCGGGCAGGTCGTGGAGCTCGCCGATGGCACCTACCGCGAGGGCAACATCTACGTCGACAAGGGTGTGACCATCCGCGCCGCCGCCGGCGCCACCCCGGTCCTGTCCGGGGCCGAGGTGCCGACCTCGTGGTCGGCCGGGGGTGACGGCACATGGTCGACGGGCCACGACATGGTCCGCTTCTGCGATGTGTGCACCACCAACGCCAATCCCGCGGTCGAGGGCATGGCGGCCCACCCCGAGCAGGTCTTCGTCGACGGCAAGCCGCTCACCCAGGTCGCCTCGCGCGGCGAGGTCAACGCCTCGTCCTTCTACGTCGACGACCCCGACCCGGTAACCCTCAAGAAGTCGGACAACTCCTACGCCGGCTTCAACGCCAAGCCCCACCGGGGAACGGCCTACGTCATCGGGGTCGACCCGGCCCAGCACACCGTCGAGGTCGTCCAGCAGCACCGCGCGCTCACCCTCCAAGGGGCCAACACCACGCTGTCCGGGATCGTCATCGAGAAGTACTCCCCGCTCCAGCGCTGGGACTACAACGACCCGGAGATCGGCGTCTTCACCGGCGGCGGCGCCGTCGTCGTGTCCAAGGGCGGCCAGACGATCGAGAACAACACCTTCCGCTACTCCGCGGCCGGCAGCGCGCTGCACCTGGCCAGCGCCCCGAACGCCAAGGTCACCGGGAACCGCTTCGAGAACAACGGCGGCACCGCCTTCAACGTCAACACATCCTCCGGCGCGGTCATCGAGAAGAACTACTGGCGGGGGACGAACTCCGCCGGGTTCATCACGACCGACTGCGGCGCCTACTGCACCATCGCCGACACCAAGGTGACCCACTCGGAGAACGTGCGCTACGCCTTCAACACCGTGGACAACTCGGCGTCGGGCAAGGACGCCTCGCTGCCCCAGAACAACGAGAGCGTGCAGACCGCCGCGATCTGGTTCGACGAGGGCGTCATCAACTCCGACATCGTGGGCAACCACCTCATCAACGTCCCCCTGGGGATCATCGACGAGGTCTCCTCCCACAGCACCATCGCCTCCAATATCATCGACGGCGCGGGAACGGCGATCAGGGTTCAGGGATCCGACAACTCCGCGGTGTGGAACAACACCGTCTCCCACGCCCTGACCAGCCTCGTGGTGCGCGAGGACAACCGCTCCAAGGGCTGCAACGACAGGAGCGCGGACGGGACCTGCACCGCGGTGGAGGCCTGGAGCTCCAAGCACGGCCTGAGTTGGGATACCAAGAACACGGTGGTTGCCAACAACATCTTCTCCTCGGAGCAGACGCAGGGCGCCCCCGATGACCCCTGGCGCTACGCCTCCATGGTCAATGTCGACGGCGACGCCAACCGCCACGCTCCCGGCGCCGTCTACGCCAACGAGATGATCTCCAGCATCGATCACAACGCCTACTACCGTCCGCAGGGCGGTGACTACAACTTCCTGCACTGGTGGCAGTACGGGACGAGCTCGATGAACGAGGCCTTCTACTCCCAGGATCTGAAGACCTTCACCTCGAACAAGGGTGTGACCACCGGCGGTAAGGAGAGCCACAGCCTCGACCTGCGCGGTAACCCGGACGCCAACCCGCTGTTCACGAAGGAGGCCGACGGCGCGAACTGGAAGGCCTCGGACTTCCGCCTCAAGTCCGGCAGCCCGGCCTCCGGAGCGGGCGAGGCCCTGCCCGCCGCGATCGCCCAGAAGCTCGGTGTCGACGCCGGAACTGCCGTGAACATGGGCGCCCTGGTCAACGCCGCTTGGAATGGCGAGCAGCCCGCCGCTCAGGCGCCCGCCGCCAATGCCAATGCCGCCGCGCAGTCGGCAGCGCCCGTCGCTGAGGCTCAGGCCCCGTCGGCCGCGCCGACGACCGAGGCCGCGGCCGCCCCCCAGGCGCCCGCCGCCGCGCCGACCACTGAGGCTGCGGCCGCCGCGGCCCCGGCGGCTCCCG
>NZ_MVIW01000060.1 GCF_002072185.1 Actinomyces denticolens | reverse complement strand
GCTCAAGCACCTCAAGGCCCTCCAACACGTCACCCCCAGGCCCGCACACCATCACCCACATCACCGCCACAGCCCTCGTCATCATCAACCTCAACAAACAACCCCGGTGAGAAAGACTCAATAGCGATTTCGGCTTGCGACTCGGGTACATCACCGGGGCCTGGGTGGGTGATGGCCTGGCGCGGCTCTACAACGACTCCTCGCGCTACGACAACGGAGCGGAGACCGATCCGAACTGGTCGGACAAGACCGTCGACTACAGGAAGAAGAATGTGCGGTCGAACCTTCCGATCGGTATCTCCAACATGCAGGGCGGAAATTACGGGAAGTCGGCGAACGCCTACTTCAAGTTAGAGTGCGAGACCTATGCGATCCAGTCGGCGACCAAGCCGGCCAAGAGCGAACTCGACGGCCTGCCGAAGAGGCGGATCCCCATGGCGGGCATGGCCTACGCGGATGCCGAGGCCTCGAACTGGTCGCCCACGGCCGGAAGTCGCGAGTCCATCACGGTCGATCCGATCCCCATGGACGGCCTGCCGGATGAGGATGTCAGCTTCCGTCTCCTCGAGAGCACTCGCTCGCCCGGCTGCGCCACGAGCTCCATGGGCGGGGAGTACACCTTCCCCTACCCTTCCGGGGCGCGAAGAGGAATGCAGTTGCGCCCCGATGGACTGGAGTGCGCCACCTGGGCGGTGAGGAATGTCGGCCATGGCCCCTCCTCGGTCCTGCTGATGGAGAACGCCGACGGCGGCTACGTGGAGCTCAAGGGCGGCGGCGTCAGCGCGATGGCACTGGGCGTGGTCACCTATGTGGACTACGGGGATGCTCCCGCCTCCTACGGGGAGGCCGCCTCGGTCTTCCAGCCGACCTGGCGGGGCGGCAAGCCGGGTGGGACGGAACCGGCCGATATCGCCACTTCGCCTGCGCCCGTTGAGGCCTCGGGGACCTGGTACAACTTCACTGCCGCGCAGGCCCGGGGCGGCGTCGCCGAGGCCGGCGCGCCGCGCCTGCGGCTCGGCGACGTCACGGACGCCGAGCCCTCCCAGCCCACCTCGGCAGATGCCTCCGGTGACGATTCGGATGGCATCGTGAACGACGAGGACGCGATCGGCACGGAGGGCTCGCCGGGGCTGACGGTGCGGACATCCGTGGGTGCCGACTGGAGCACCACCGTCCGGTGCGCCGGCGCGGGCGCCACGGTGGTGGGTTGGATCGACTGGAACCGCAACGGCGCCTTCGACGACGGCGAGCGCTCCTCGATGAATCCCGATGGCACCCCGACCACCTGTGACGGCACTCAGGCGGCGCTCACCTGGACGGTGCCGGCGGACGCAAAGCGCTCAGTTCCCGGCGAGGCCGGCTCGGCATCGACCTTCATGCGCCTGCGCATCACGGACGACAGCAACCCGGATGGCTCCCCGCTCATCCCCTCCCCGACGGGCATGACCCTCAACGGCGAGGTGGAGGACCACGGCGAGATCACCGTCCTGCTCCCCACGCTCACTCTGAAGAAGAACGTCGTGAACGACTCGGCCAACGGCTCGGGCATTGCGGCGGATCAGTGGACGCTCACGGCCGCGCGCGGGAGCGACCAGCTCCTCAGCGGATCCGGGCAGGTCGCTGAGACAGCGGTCCCCACGGGCGAGCTCTCCCTCCAGGAGTCCTCGGCCAACCCGGCGGCCGGCGGGTACTCCTCGTCGGCCTGGACCTGCTACGCCACCGACAGCGCCGCCGGCTACTCCTCCGCAGTGGTCTCTCAGGAGGGCGCGGGGACGGGAACGCTGACGGTCAAGAACCATGACCGAATCACGTGCGAGATCACGAACAGCGCCCAGGAGGGCGCGGTGACCTGGACTAAGACGGAGACCGACGGCGTGACTCCCCTGGGCGGGGCGGTCTTCACGCTCACGCGCACGAGGTCCGATGGCTCGCAGGCGCAGTCCTTCGAGGTGGCCGACTGCGTGGGTACCTGCGAGGAGGCGAGCCTGGATCGGGATGGGCGAGCGGGCCGTTTCCGGCTGACCGCCTTGTGGGGCGGCTACACGATCGTTGAGTCGGCCGCGCCGGCGGGCTACGTGAAATCCGCCGACCGGAGGACGGGGACGCTCGATCATCGCTCTCCCCGGACGGATGGCGTGCTCTCGCTCGGCCTGGGCACGGTGACGAATGACCGTGCTGTGGGCGCGGTGACCTGGTCGAAGACCGATGCCGCCACGGGTGGGGCGCTGGCCGGCTCCCAGTGGGAGCTCACCGCCGCCGATATCCCGGCGGGCACGGTCATCGCGGATTGCGCGGCCGGAGACTGCGCCGCTCAGGCCAATGGCGGTACCTATTTCGACGCCGACCCCCGCCCGGGGTACTTCAAGGTGGCGGGGCTGCCCGCGGACGGCGCGACCCGCACGGTGACGGAGCATCGGGCCCCGGCCGGGTATGCGTTGGACGTCACTCCTCATTCCTTCAAGATCACGAGCGCCGCCGATGGCGCGCCCCAGGACTGCGCCTTCCCCCGGGCCTTCACCAACGGCAAGAGCCCAGTGCCCGCCCTTCCGCTCACCGGTGGCATGGGCGCGGACATGTTCTACCTGGTCGGGGCGGGGCTGGCGGGGATGGCGGCCATCGCAGCGATCATCCGCCGTCGACGCGCTCGCTGACGCTCCATTAAGGCCTTGTTAAGGCGTCGATAAGGGCTCTGCGCTGCGAGAATGCGCTTCTCATTCCTCCGGTGATTGTGATGCAGATGTGATGCCGGTGAGAGTCCGCTGTGATCAAGCGGGCGTACAGTCGATCGTGAGCACGCCGAGAGGGCGGCTCATCACGTGCGGAACGCCGTCCCCGCGGCCGCCCGCCTGATCCCAAGCCGCGTCCCTGAGTGGGGCCATCGCCGCCCCGCGGCTCTACAGAGAGAATCCCCTCCACATGTCATTTCGTTCCCATCTTCGACGCCGTGCTCGGATCGCAGGGGCGACTGCGCTGCTCGGCGCCGGCGTCGTCCTCGGCCTGTCGACCCCGGCCGTTCTTCCCCAGTCGGCCCAGGCGGCGCCTGGTGATTCGTCACAACCGGCGATCTTCGCGACCGATGGGCGCGGGCGCTATGTGGATGCCATCCAGTGGCTCCAGTGGGCGGACTACTCGAAGTTCGACGGCCAGGACAAGCCGAATGTCCCCGTGCTCGGCTACAACCAGACGAAGGACTTCATCAACACCCGGGATCTGGGGGAGGCGGGCAAGCTCGTGACGACCTGCACCCTGTCCAACCTGCAGCACCTCGGGCACAAGCCGGACATTCCCGAGGCGCAGTCCAAGGGCCCGCTCGTGGCGACGATCCCCGGCGCGTGGGCCGGCGATGCCCTCGACAATCTCTACAACGTCGGCGGCCCTGGTCAGTGGGAGGACGGCAGCGCGACGTGGCATGCCGGCCTCACATATCCCAATGACTACGTCAATCGGAACAAGATGGTCATCGGCCTGGCCAATGGTTATGCGTACAACGGTGAGGGCACCTGGGACGGAAAGAAGTGGGGCGATCCCGGCTCCAGCACGGAACCGACCGGTGTTTCCGCGCGTGTGAGCGTCGACTACTCCTGCAAGGCCGAACTGCGGGGCTCGGACGGCTCAGTGAAGAACATCCCGCTCCAGGGCCTCGTCTTCGCCGACGCGGAGGCCTCCTCGAAGCGATCCGGTATCAAGGACTGGGCCACCGAGTGGAATGACGAGTGGATCCAGGCCTCGACCAGCCAGCCGGTGACCTGGCGCGTCCTGGACACGATGCGCTCGCGCGGATGCTACTCCAAGACGACCGGGCGACAGGTGACCACCAACGCCGAGATCTCCGGGGGCGGTCGGACGCTGCGCCTCATGCCCACGGACGAGGAATGCGTCTACCAGAAGGGCGCGGACGGAACGCCGGGCTCGTATAAGAACCCGAACGGCCTGGGCGGGCCCGATGCGGTCATGCTCATGCAGGGGGCGACGAGCGCGACGATCACCATGCAGGGCGCCGGCTACTCCGCCGTCGCCCTCGGGCTCATCGTCGCCACCGACTTCGGCGACGCCCCGCGCTCGTACGGCAATGCCGGCGCCCTCTTCGAGCCGAAGTGGGCCGGTGGGGAGGTCTCCCGCACGACGGACGTCTTCGGCGTCGACCAGGCCTGGATGTACATGGACCAGAGCTCGCCGGTGCTCGGCACGTACATCGACGCCGAGGGCTACCAGGAGTTCAGCGCGGATGCCCTGGGCGACGACGACAACGCCTGGTGGAGGGACGATGAGGACGCCATCGATACCTCGGCGTGGAGCGGTGGCTCCCGCGGCATCACCACGGGGCCGGGCAAGAAGCTGCAGCAGTACGTGAAATGCGCGGGTTCCGGGAAGGTCGCCGGATGGATCGACTGGAACAACGACGGCGCCTTCGCGGCCCGGGAGAAGAGCGATGAGGTCGCCTGCCTCGGCGGCAGGGCGACGCTGACCTGGAGCGTCCCGGCAGACGTCACCAACACGGTGCGCAGCGTCGATGGGGAGACCGGTTCCAGGGCCGACTCCTACATGCGCATCCGCATCACCAACGACAACAACGGCGACGACCAGCAGCCCACCGGCATCACGGCCACCGGCGAGGTGGAGGACTACAAGGTGTCGATCCGCGTCCCCACCATCCAGTTGACGAAGAAGGTGGACAACCCCTACGAGACCGACGAGGTGCCGGGACTGACCCCCGAGCAGTGGACGGTCTCCGCCCAGGGGCAGAATGCGACGATCTCCGCCGAGGGGACGACGGGCGATCGCCCGCTGGCCATTGCCGCCGGTCGGGTCGGCCTGACCGAGTCCTCCAGCGATCAGCGCGCTGCCGGGTACACGGCCGGGCAATGGACGTGCTCCGAGACGCCGGGAACCATCCGGGACACCAACTATGTCAACAGGACGTACTCCTCCTCCGTCGGCGCGACGGACAGTACTGGCGCGGCCACGCTGACCGTCAACAACCTGGACCGCGTCTCCTGCGAGATCACCAACACCGCCAAGCCCGGATCACTGGCCTGGGGCAAGCGCGATGCCGCTACCGGCGATGCGCTGGGCGGCAGTGCATGGGCGTTGAGCGGCCCGGAGGTGCCTGACGGCATCGTGGTTACTGACTGCGAGTCCGGCGTATGCTCCGCCGGCGACTACGAGGATCAGGATCCCGCGCCCGGTCGGTTCTCTCTGACGGGCCTGAAGTGGGGGACGTACTCCATCACGGAGCACGCCGCCCCGCAGGGTTATCTGCCCAGCAGGGAGACCTACACCTTCCCGCAGATCAAGCCATCCGCCCTCGACGCGACCCTGGCCGCCGGGGGAGCAGTCGATGAGAACGGCGCGATCGGGAACGAGCCCGAGAAGGGGTCTGTGACCTGGCAGAAGGTCGATGCGGACACCGATGAGGGGCTTGCCGGATCCGAGTGGGCACTGACCGGCCCGGGTGTCCCTGCGGGCACCGTTGTCAAGGACTGCGAGCAGGCCGCCTGCGCTGTGGGCGCGTACCTCGATCAGGACCCGCTCCCCGGGCGATTCAAGCTGGCGGACCTGCCATGGAGCGCGCAGGCCTACAGCCTGGTGGAGGCGAAGGCCCCCGCCGGCTACGCCCTGAGCAGCGCGGCGCATGAGTTCACCATCGCCGCCGACGCACGGGACTACGCCTTCGACGCCCCCTTCACCAACCAGAAGAGCCCGGTCCCCACGCTGCCGCTCACAGGGGGCATGGGGGCGGACGCCTTCCTCATGGGAGCGGCGGGACTGTTCGCCGCGACCGTGGTCGCAGAGATCGTCCGTCGACGTCGGAGGAGGCGGCGGCCATGAGGCGAGCTCGCGCGACGATCAGAGATCGGATCGCAATCGCCCCGGGACTCTCCCGAGCCGGAGAGCCGATATGCTCCATCCTGATAGCCCCAGTCCTGAGCCGGCACTCGCCCGGCGTTAAGGGGGTGGGCTGATCGAACGGTTGCTTGATCCCAGGGCCGGTTCCCGCCGGTGCTTCCCACAAGTTTCCATCAATCATGGCGCGAGGGCCTCTCGCATGAGAGCCCGCACGGTACTCCCAAATCGTGGCGCCAGCCCATCCCCGGGCACATCCTGAAAGGAAATCCCTACCCATGCGTGCAACACGCTTCTCCCGAGGAACGCTCGGCGTCGCCGGCGTCCTCTGCCTGGGCCTCTCCGGCCTCGGCGCTACGGCCCTGGCCGCCCCCTCCGGCCCCGGCAACATCGACTTCGATGCGACTGGAAAGATCCTCATCCATAAGCATGTCCAGTCTGATACCGCTACGCCGGGCACTGCTGACGGAACGGTAACCGGTACCAAGGGTGCGCCGGTTGCGGGGGTGAAGTTCACTGCTTACAAGCTGGACGCCGACCTCAAGACCAACGACGCATGGACCACCCTGTCCAACCTGGCAGTTCCGAACAATGCCTGTGGAGCCGACTTCAAGACCCCTGCGGGGACCGTCGGCACCCTGACGGTCCAGGCCGCGCAGAAGTCCGAATCCGGCGCTACGAACGACCAGGGTGAGGCCAGTATCGACAATCTTGCGGTTGGTGCTTACCTTGTCTGTGAGACCGAGGCTCCTGCTAACGTCACTGAGAAGGCCGCCCCCTTCGTCGTGACTGTCCCCTTCCCCAACACCACGCAGAATGCCAACAATGGTGCTGCGGCGAACGGTAACGGCCAGTGGATCTACGACGTCAATGTCTACCCGAAGAACGTGGTGATCGACGCTCCGACCAAGGCCGTCAACGTCGTTTCCTATGGCCTGAATGGGGAGGCTCAAGTTGAGTTCCCGGTGACTGCGACTGTGCCGAAGATTGGTGCGAACGTCTCCTTCAAGCACTTCATGATCTCTGACCCGATGGATGCTAGTTACGCCTCTCCTGCCGTGAAGGCCAACTCCGTGACCATCGATGGCGCCGCAATTGATCAGAGCTGGTACACGACTACGGTCACTGGGAACGAGGTTAACATCTCCTTCACCAAGACTGGTCTGGAGGGGCTGAAGAACAAGGCGGGAAGTGTCATCTCCGTCACCTTCACTGCGAAGACGCAGTCGGTCGCTGCCGCCATTAACAACAAGGCGAACCTCTACGTCGACACCATTCCGGGCAACACTCCTCCGGAGAACCCGCCGACCACTCCTCCCGGCGGCGACACGCCCGTGCCTTCGAACACGGTTGTCACCGCCTGGGGCGCTGCCTCTCTGCTGAAGCAGGACAACCAGAGCCAGCAGGCGCTTGAGGGAGCGACCTTCGAGATCTACAACGCGAAGAGTCCCTGGGAGGGAACTTGCACCACTGAGATCGCTGAGAACGATCCCAACACCGCTATCGATGAGTCGGCCAAGGTTGTCGTGGACGGCAAGGACGTCTTCACCACCGATGCTCAGGGTAAGTTCGATATCAAGGGTCTGTTCGTCGACTCGAAGCAGGGAGCCGCTGGCGTCACTCAGGTGGCCGTTGACCACACCACGCGCTGCTACGTGCTCGTGGAGACCAAGGCTCCTGCGGGCTTCACTCTCCCGGCAGGCGATGCCGCTAAGACTGCACTCAAGGTGACAGCTGGTGACGCGACCACCGCCAACCAGGTGACGGTCAACAACACCAAGACCACCGTTCCGCAGCTGCCCCTCACGGGTGCGGCGGGCAAGATCCTCATGACGGTCGGTGGCCTGTCGCTCATGGCGATCGCCGTCGGCTTCGTGCTCGCTGCCCGCAAGCGCCGCGTCAACGAGGCCTGATGACCACTCCGGCGAAGGCGTGACCGCGCCCCACGCCGGATGGCACCAGCCCCTCAACCACGCATGAGGTGGCGGGGAGGCACCAGCCTCCCCGCCACCTCCGCACGTCCCGCCCGCGCCGCCCCCATCCCGCCCACCCACCAGGAGCCCGAGCCGCCATGAGCAGCACCACCGGCACAGCCGACGCCGCAAGCGCCACCCACAGCCCCGGCAGCCCCGATCGTGCCGACGGCGCGGACACCCCCGGCAGCACGCCCACCACCCCGGGCGCCGACGCCGCAGCCACCGCCAAGCGCTCATCCAAGCGCCGCGCCCGCCGTACCCACCGTGCCGAGCCCGGCGCCAAGCGCCGCTGGCGACTCCGCATCATCAACCTCATCCCCGCCGTCCTCGCCCTGGCCGGACTCGCACTCTTCTCCTACCCCAGCGTCGCCTCCTGGATCAGCCAGTACAACCAGTCCAAGGTCGTCGCCGACTACGAGGAACAGGTCGACAACGCGAGACCCGCCGCCGAAGAGCAGCTCGCCCAGGCCCACGCCTACAACAACGCCCTCTCCTCCGGCGCCATCCTCGAGGCCAACACCAACATCCCCACCGGCGCCGGTGAGCACCCCGACGACTCCCTCGACTACAACAAGATCCTCTCCGCCAACGCCGTCGGACTCATGGGCCGCCTGCGCATCCCCACCATCGACCTCGACCTCCCCATCTACCACGGCACCTCCGACGAAGTCCTCCTGGCCGGCCTCGGCCACCTCCAAGGAACCTCCCTGCCCGTCGGCGGCAAGGGCACGCGCTCCGTCATCACCGGGCACCGCGGCCTCGCCAACGCCACCATGTTCACCAACCTCGACCAAGTCGGCGTCGGAGACACCTTCACCCTCGAGGTCTTCGGCGAGGTCCTCAGCTACCAGGTCATCGAGACCAAAGTCGTCGCCCCCGAGGAGACGGAGTCCCTGCGAGCCGACCCCGACCGCGACCTCGTCACCCTCGTCACCTGCACCCCGCTCGGCATCAACACCCACCGCATCCTCGTCACAGCCGAGCGCATCACCCCCACCCCCGCCGACGACCTCGCCGCCGCCGGAGCCAAGCCCGAGATCCCCGGCTTCCCCTGGTGGGCCGTCTGGATCACCGGCGTCGTCATCGCCGTCGGCCTCTACCTCTGGCGCACCGGCTACCCGCCCAAAGCCGCCGCCGCCAAGGATGACGATGACCAGAACGGTCCCAACTCCCCCGCGAGAGACGCACAGGACGCCAAGGGTCCCGGGCGCGCGGACGGCGCAGCGGCGCATAGTCGGACGACTTCCGACGACGGCTACTGGACCGGCCCCCGGATGAGCGCGACGACAGCGGGCACGCGCAGTGAGGGCGGCGGTGAAGACACCGGAGCGACACCCACGCAGATCGGGGTCGACGGCGCGATCTCCCTCCGCAATGCCGCGACGCCCGAGGACCCCGACGCCGGGGCTTCTCCCGGCCTGGAGGAGAGCTGGTCGGCCCTCTCGCCCGAGGAGATCCGATGGGCGCCCCTGGCCCCGAGTGATTCCGCCCCAACAGACGTCATCGCACCGCAGCATCACACCAATCGACTCACGATTCGGTGACGACGCCGGGAAGCACGCATTGATCCACCGAGTCACCGACTCACCGACTCCGACACGAAGGAATACCGATGACCCACCCACTGCGCCACGGCAGGCGAACTACCGCTGCGCCACGAGGACTCACCAGAATCCCCGGTTGCCTGGCCGCACTCGCCGCGGCCGCCATGCTCGTCCCCGGGCTGAGCGGCCCGGTACTGGCAGAGGCCAATGCGGACCCTCAGGACGTCGGCTCGCTGAAGATCGCCAAGAGGGTGATCGTCGACGACGGGAAGCGCATGCCGACGGCTCTCGGTGCTGCGGATTCCGCCGCCGATGAGACCGACGACGCACCACCCTTCGTCGAACCCGCCGCAGGATACCGAATCACCTACGAATGCTCGGACGGGACGAAAGGCGAGGTCAGGCTCAAGAGCGACCAGACCAAGCAGATCGACGGCATCGCTGCTGGTTCTACATGCTCATTGAGCCTTTCTCACCGGGAGTGATGGCGGGTGGGTGGGGATCGTTGGGGTGGTGCGGGAAGGTGGGTGTGTCGTAGACGAGGGCACGCGGAGCCGTGCGTCAGCATGGGTTTCGACCAAGAAAACCTGCTCGCAAGGAGGCTC
>NZ_MVIW01000006.1 GCF_002072185.1 Actinomyces denticolens | reverse complement strand
AGCAGCACAGGCCAAACAAAAAACAAGACATAAACAAGCATGACACGCTATCGAGTTCTCAAACAACACACCCACCCCACAACAACAACCCCACAAAAGGGCCACCACCACGAAGAGGCACAAGGAGAAGATTAACGGATCGATATTCCTCGGTCAAATCGAGGGTTCGTGACCCTCATCTCCCGTATCGTTCCGAATGTGATCTCCGGTGTCGCGCTTCGGACTCTCAGGCCCTCGCGGCGACGCAGAGAACTTTAGCCCGCGACCTCCCCGAAAGGTCAAATCCTCCGGGCATGAGGCGGAACACATCCGGCCCGTGATCCGCCTCCGTCTGCTCCCTCCGGCATCCGTTGCCGCCCTGCCCGCGCCCGCCTTCACCCATCGGCGCCCCGTCGCCGCCAGGCGGGCGCCGGCCCGATCGCATATGGGTGGGGCGCCGGGCCACCAGGCCCGGCGCCCCACCCGCGATGGACGTCGATGCGCGCTCCGTGCCTCAGTCCTCGGCGAAGCGGCGCACGGCGGCGGCCACGGCGTCAGCCACGCGCGTGTCGAAGGCGTTGGGGATGATGTAGACGGGGCTGATCTCGTCGTCGCTGATCACCGAGGCGATGCCGGTGGCGGCGGCGCGGAGCAGCTCGGTGGAGATGTTGGTGATCCCCGTGTCGAGAAGGCCCCGGAAGAGGCCGGGGAAGGCCAGGACGTTGTTGATCTGGTTGGGGAAGTCGGAGCGCCCGGTGGCGACCACGCTGACGTGGTCGGCGGCTCCGATCGGATCGACCTCGGGTGTCGGGTTCGCCATGGCGAAGACGATGGCGCCGTCGGCCATGACGTCCAGGTCCTCGGGGGTCAGCAGATTGCCGCTGGAGACGCCGATGAGGACATCGGCCCCCGCCAGTCCCTCCTTGAGAGTCCCGGTGACCCCTCGGGGGTTGGTGTTCTCGGCGAGCCACTTGCGGTGCTCGTTCATGCCCGTGGTGTCCCCGCTGTGCAGGGCGCCGGTGCGCCCGTAGCCCACGATGTCCGTGGCGCCGTGGGCCATGAGCAGCTTGGCGATGGCGCTGCCCGCCGCGCCCACGCCGGACAGGACGATGCGCACGTCCTCGATGCGCTTGCCGACCACCTTGAGGGCGTTGATGAGCGCGGCGAGCGTGACGACGGCGGTGCCGTGCTGGTCGTCGTGGAAGACGGGGATGTCGAGCTCCTCGCGCAGGCGGGCCTCGATGTCGAAGCACTTGGGAGCGGCGATGTCCTCGAGGTTGATGCCGCCGTAGGCCGGGGCGATGGCCTTGCAGATCGCGATGATCTCCTCGGGGTCCTTCGTGTCCAGGGCGACGGGCCAGGCATCGACGCCGCCGAACTGCTTGAAGAGGATGGCCTTGCCCTCCATGACGGGCATCGCCGCGGCCGGGCCGATGTCCCCCAGGCCGAGCACCGCCGTGCCGTCGGTGACCACGGCAACGGTGTTCTTCTTGATGGTCAGCTTGCGGGCCCGCTCGGGGTGGTCGTGAATGGCCTTGCAGACGCGGGCGACGCCGGGGGTGTAGACGCGGGCGAGGTCGCGGCGGTTGCGCACCGGGTACTTCGAGGAGATCTCGATCTTGCCGCCCACGTGGGCCAGGAAGGTGGAGTCCCCGACGTTCTCCACGATGACGCCGTCGATGGCGCGCAGCGCCTTGACGAGCTCGCCGCGGTGCACGGAGTCGCGGGTGTCGGCGGTCAGGTCGACGACGAGGCTGTCGCCATCGGAGTCCGAGACGTCGACACCGGTGACGACGGCGCCGGTCGCGGTGGCGGTGTCCACCAGCTTCGCGACGACCCGCTGGGACGCGGGGACCTCCATGTGCAGGGCCACGGTGTAACTGGGACTGGGCTGGACCATGCTGGCTCCTTCGAGGCGGTGTCCGTCGGCGCCACTCGCCGACCGCCTGGGCTGGGAATGATTCGGCCGAAGACTATCCCCCTTGCCCCGCCCATCGGATCCGGCGCGACCGTCAGGCAAGACGACCCGCGCTTGTCTGATTCCCCAGCCCTCCCCCACGGGCCGTCCCTGCACGAGAGGTGCTCCGGCGCGCCCGCCCCTCGTGGCGGGCGCGCCGGAGCACCGGAAGCAGGGCGCCGAAGGACGGCGCCGCGCCTCAGCCCTGGACGCGCTCCATGATGAGCTCGCGCACGCGCCTGGCATCGGCCTGGCCCTTGGTGGCCCTCATGACGGCGCCCACGATCGCACCGGCGGCCTGGACCTTGCCGCCCCGGATCTTGTCGGCGACGTCGGGCTGCGCGGCCAGCGCCTCATCGATGGCGGCCGCGAGCGCGGACTCGTCGGAGACGACCTCCAGGCCGCGTGCGGAGGCGACGGCCTCGGGATCTCCCTCGCCCGCGAGCACGCCGGTCAGGACCTGCCGGGCGAGTTTGTCGGTGAGGCGCCCCGAGTCCACGAGTCCCTGGAGCTCGGCCACCTGGGCGGGGGTGACCGCCAGCTCCTCCAGCGCGATCTCCTGCTCCTTGGCGGCGCGGGCGAGCTCGCCCATCCACCACTTGCGGGCGGCCTGCCCGGTGGTCCCGGCCAGAGCGGTGGCCTCGATGAGCTCCAGGGCACCGGCGTTGACGACGTCGCGCATCTCGGTGTCGCTGAGGTCCCACTCGGCCTTGAGACGGCGGCGCTTAGCAGCGGGAAGCTCGGGCAGGGCCGCGCGGATCTCCTCGACCCATTCCCGACTGGGGGCCACCGGCACGAGATCGGGTTCGGGGAAGTAGCGGTAGTCGTCGGCGTCGGACTTCACGCGCCCGGCGCGCGTGGTGCCGTCGGCCTGGCCGTGGCGGGTCTCCTGGAGGACCTGCCCTCCACTGGCCAGGATGGCGGCCTGGCGGGAGATCTCGTAGCGGATGACGGCGTCGATCCCGCGGAAGGTGTTGACGTTCTTGGTCTCGGTGCGGGTGCCCAGCGGCGCGTCCGGGCCCTCGCGCAGGGAGACGTTGACGTCGGCGCGGACATTGCCGCGCTCCATGCGGGCCTCGCTGACCCCCAGTGCGCGGAAGATGTCGCGCAGGGAGCGCACGTAGGCGGCGGCCACCTCCGGCGCTCTGGCCCCGGCGCCGATGATCGGCCGGGAGACGATCTCCACCAGTGGCACGCCGGCGCGGTTGTAGTCCACCAGGGAGTGACTGGCGCCCTCGATGCGGCCGTCAGCGCCGCCGATGTGCGTGTTCTTGCCGGCGTCCTCCTCCATGTGGGCGCGCTCGATCGGCACTGTGAACAGCGCGCCATCCTCGAGCTCGACCTCCAGGGCGCCGTCGAAGGCGATGGGCTCGTCGGACTGGGAGGTCTGGAAGTCCTTGGCCAGGTCCGGGTAGAAGTAGTTTTTGCGCGCGAAGCGGCAGGACTCGGCGATCTTGCAGCCCAGGGCCAGGCCGATGCGGATGGCGTACTCCACGCCCCGCTTGTTGACCACCGGCAGCGCGCCGGGCAGGCCCACGGATGTGGGGGTGACGCGGGAGTTCGGCTCCCCGCCGAAGGCATTGGGGGCGGCGTCGAACATCTTCGTGGCGGTGCCGAGCTCGACGTGCACCTCCAGGCCGATGACCGGGTCGTAGCGGCGCACGGCCTCGTCGTAGTCCATCAGGGTGTCGCTCATCGCTGCTCCTCCTCCAGCTCGGGGGCCCGGGCCAGCAGGTGCCCGCCCCAGGTCTCCTCCAGGGCCGCCTCCAGCACCCCGCCGACGCGGTAGAGGCGGTCGTCGGCGCGCTGGGGCGCCAGGATCTGGAAGCCGACGGGCAGGCCCCCGCTCAGCCCCGAGGGCAGGCTCATGCCCGGGATGCCGGCGAGGTTGGCCGGGATCGTCGTGACGTCCAGCTTGTACATGGCCAACGGGTCGTCCTTCTCCCCGAAGCGGTAGGCGGTGACCGGCGTCGTCGGGGAGACGAGCACGTCGGCGCGCTCCCAGGCGGCGGCGAAGTCGCGCTGCACGAGGGTGCGGACCTTCTGGGCGGACCCGTAGTAGGCGTCGTAGTAGCCCGCGGACAGGACGTGGGTGCCCAGGATGATGCGCCGCTTGGCCTCGTCGCCGAAGCCCGCGCCGCGCGTGGCGGCCATGACGGTCTCGGCGGTGACGGGCCCGTTGGCGGGCTCGACGCGCAGGCCGTAGCGCATGCCGTCGTAGCGGGCGAGGTTGGAGGAGGCCTCGGCGGGCATGATGAGGTAGTAGGCGTCGAGCGCGTACTCCAGGTGGGGCAGGCCGACCGTCTCGACACTCGCGCCGGCGGCCTCGAGCAGGGCCAGGGCGGCGTGGAAGGAGTCGAGGACGCCGGGGTCGTAGCCCTCGCCGCCGTCGAGCTCGGAGATGACGCCCACGCGCAGGCCCGTCAGATCCCGCCCGGCCCGGGCCGCGCGGACGATGGCGGCCATGCCGCGGGGGGCGTCGGCCAGCGAGGTGGAGTCCAGCGGGTCGTGCGCGCCGATGACGTCGTGCAGGAGGGCCGTGTCCAGGACGGTGCGGGCCATGGGGCCGGGCGTGTCCAGGGAGGAGGCCATGGCGATGACGCCGAAGCGCGAGACGGTGCCGTAGGTCGGCTTGACGCCGACGGTGCCGGTGACGGCGGCGGGCTGGCGGATGGAGCCGCCGGTGTCGGTGCCCAGGGCCAGAGGGGCCTCGTAAGCGCCGACGGCGGCGGCCGAGCCGCCGGAGGATCCTCCGGGGATGCGCCCGAGGTCCCACGGGTTGGCGGTGCGCTTGAAGGCGGAGTGCTCGGTGGAGCCGCCCATGGCGAACTCGTCGAGGTTGGTCTTGCCCAGGATCGGCAAGTGCGCCTCGCGCAGCGCGGTCACCGCCGTGGCGTCGTAGGGCGGGACCCATCCCTGAAGGATCCTGGAGGCGGCCGTGGTGACCTGCCCACGGGTGGCGAAGAGGTCCTTGACGGCCACGGGCACGCCGGTGAGCTCGTGCGGGGGCTCGCCGGCCCGCCCGGCGGCGCGGGCGGCGTCGGCGGCGTCGGCATCGGCCAGGGCCTTGTCGGCATCGACGTCGAGGAAGGCCCCGACGGCGCCATCGACGGCGCTGATGCGCTCCAGGTGGGCGCCGGTGAGCTCTCGGGAGCTCACCTCACCGCGGGCAAGGGCCTCGGCCTGCTCGGCGGCGGTGGCCCGGATGAGGGCGGGCAGGGAGCGGGCCTCGCTCATGAGCCGGACTCCTCTCCGAGGATCTGGGGCACGAGGAACATGGAGTCCTCGGCCGCGGGGGCGCCGGCGAGGAGCTCGTCGACGTCGAGGGTCGGGCCGGGGACGTCCTCGCGCAGGACATTGGTCAGTGGCACGGGGTGGGAGGTCGCCGGCAGATCGGGGGTGACAACGGAGGTGACCCGGGCGAAGGAGGAGGCGACGGCGTCCAGCTCACCGGCCAGGCGCGTCACCTCCTCATCGGTCAGGGCCACGCGCGCGAGCGCCGCGACCCGCGCGACCTCGGCGGAGGAGATGGCAGACATGGGCAGGAGTCTAGTCGTGCCGCTGCCGGCCGCGCGCCCATGGGAGCCCTCGCCCGCCCGTGCCCGCCTCCCGGGCGCGCCGCGCCGCCGACCCTGTCCACCCATTGGTACCGGGGGTGGGAAGGACTCCCCACGAGTGCCCCATGACCCGCGGATTCTCGCGGGCGTTAAGAGATCTCACAGGGAACTCGCAGCCAAGGGCGTTGACTCCGAGGGCGCAGTGACGTGTGATGGTTTCGTGGCCGGTTCTGCACGCTCGCGGGGCCGGACTGGGACAGCGCGCCCCTCCCCTCCCCGAGGAGGGGGCTCACGGGGCGGGCATGATCGAAGGCATGTGATGACCGGAGAGACTCTACTGGACAACAGCACGGAGGCGGCAGGGGCGGCGCCCGCGCGCCATCGCCGCTGGCCCCTGTGGGCGGGGCTGGGACTGCTGCTGCTCGTGGCCGGCGCGGGCACGGGCGCTTACGCCTACACGAGCCACTACGCGGACCGGGCCGTTCCCGGCACCGCGATCGCGGGGACCGATGTGTCGGGCATGACGCGCGACGAGATCGCCTCGATGATCGCATCGAGATCGGAATCGGCCACGGTCGCCGTCTCCGGGGACGCGACCGCCACCGCGACACTGGCGGACCTCGGCATCACCGTGGACGCGGGTGCGACGGCCGACGCCGCCCTGGCGCGCGGCGCCACCGCCGGGGACCGCCTGACCACACTGTTCTCATCCGAGGACCTGCCCGTGGTCACGACCACCGATGCCGCCGTCACCGACGCCTACGCCTCCTCGCTCATCCCCGCCGACAAGGTCCGCGCGCGCAACGCGGAGATCGGGCTCGACGCGGAGGGCACCTCCTTCACGGTGACGCCGGCGGTGTCGGGGACGAGCATCGACCCCGCCCCCCTGGCCCGGGCCGGCGCCGAGGCCGCCTCGGCCCTGGCCCCAGCCAGCGCCTCCGTGTCGATGAGCACCCAGGCGCCCGCGGTCTCGGATGCGGACGCCCAGGCCGTGGCCGACACCGCGAACAGCTGGATCAGCCAGGACGTGACGATCTCCGACGCCTCCGGCAAGGACTCCTACAGCCCCGACGAGTCCACCAAGGCCTCCTGGATCAGCGTGTCCACGAGCAACGACGCCGCCCCGACGCTGTCGATCGACTCCGCCAAGGTCTCCTCCTGGGTGGCCGACCAGGCCAGTGAGGAGAACATCGACGAGGTCCAGGGCACGAGGAACGTCAATTCCAAGGGCGATGTCGTGGCGACCCCCGTCGAGGCGGTCAAGAGCCAGACGGTCAAGAACGCGGATGCCCTGTCCACCTCGATCTCCGAGGCCCTGGGCAAGGGCACCGGCTACTCCGGGGCCTTCGAGATGCAGGTCGGCGAGGAGAAGTGGACGCAGCGGACCATCGCCGACGGCGCCGAGAACCTCAACTACCAGGCCGCCCCCGGCGAGAAGTGGGTGGATGTCGACCTCTCGGCCAAGACGGTGACCTCCTACGAGGGGGCGACCGTCGTGCGCGGGCCCGTCTCGATCGTCGATGGCGCCGCGGAGACGCCGACGGTCACCGGCACGTACCACGTCTACCTCAAGTACGAGACGCAGACGATGCGCGGTCAGAACGCCGATGGCTCCGACTACGTCACCGAGGACGTGCCCTGGGTGAGCTACTTCCACAGCGGGTACGCCTTCCACGGCGCCCCGTGGCGCTCCTCCTTCGGCTACTCGGGCTCGCACGGCTGCCTCAACATGCCCGTCGACGAGGCTCAGTGGATGTACACCTGGGCGGACAACGGAACCACGGTGGTCAGCCACTACTGATCCCCTCCCCCGATCCCGCTTTGACGACGGCGGCCCGCCCCTTCTAGGGGCGGGCCGCCGTCGTTCGCCAGGCGAGGGACTCAGCCGAGCTCGGGGAACCAGATGGAGATCTCGCGGACGGCGGAGGCCTCGGAGTCCGAACCGTGGATGAGGTTCTCAATGGCGCTCGTGCCCCAGTCGCGGGCCAGGTCGCCGCGGATGGTGCCGGGCGCCGCCGCCGTCGGATCGGTGGCGCCCATGAGGGATCGGCAGCCCTCCACGACCCGGTGGCCCTCCACCACGGCGGCGACCACCGGCCCGGAGGTCATGTACTCCACGAGCCCGGGGTAGAAGGGGCGCTCCACGTGCTCGGCGTAGTGGGCGGCGAGGACCTCCTCGGTGGGGGTGATGAGCTTGAGGGCGGTGAGGGCGTAGCCCTTGGCCTCGATGCGGCGCAGGATCTCGCCGGTGAGGCGGCGGCGCACGCCGTCGGGCTTGATGAGGATGAGGATGCGGCTGGGTGAGGCGGTCATGAGGTGTCCTTCGGGAGTCGGTGGCGGGCGGGCGCCTCTCGGCGGGATCATGGGCGGGACCGGTGATCGGGTCCCGTCGCAAGGGCCGCCGCGGTGGGGCGACGATACCGCGTCGGCGGGCTCAGGGGCGGCGGAACAGGGCCCGCGCCTCGGCGGCCAGAACCACCGAGCCCACGATCAGCACGCCTGAGGCGGTCAGCGGCCCGTCACCGCCCTCGGAGAGGGCGACGGCGCGGTCGACCCCGTCGGCGAGGGCCTGCGCCACCTGGACGCGGTCCTCCCCGAAGACCTCCCGGGCGACGGCCCCCAGGTCCTCCGCGTCCATGGCGCGGGGGGAGTCGATCGGCACGCAGACCACTGCGTCGCAGGCGGGCTCGAGGAGCGACAGGATGCCCTCGACGTCCTTGTCCGCCATCGCGCCCATGACGGCGACGAGGTGACTGAAGCCGAATGCCTCCTCGATGGCGGGCATGAGGGCGGCCACGCCGTGCGGGTTGTGCCCGGCGTCGACGATGACGGTCGGGGACGAGCGCAGGACCTCCAGGCGTCCCGGGGAGGTCGTCGAGGCGAAGCCCTCCTCCACGAGGGCCGGTGGAAGGGCGCGCCCCCCGAAGAAGGCCTCGGCCGCCGCGAGCGCCAGCAGCGCGTTATGCGCCTGGTACTCGCCGTGGAGGGGCACGAAGACGTCCTCGTAGACGGCGGCCGCCGTGGCCAGCGTGACGAGCTGGCCGCCCACGGCCAGCTCGCGCGAGCGCACACTCAGCTCACCGGCGCCCGGCTCGCCGGGATCCTCATCGGGGTCGAGCTCCCTGCGCCACACGACGCGGCGGGCGGCCGCCGCATCGGCGATGACCTCCTGCGCCTCGGGCACCTGGACCGATGTGATGAGGGTGGCGCCGTCCTTGATGATGCCCGCCTTGTTCCGGGCGACCTCGCGGATCGTGCTCCCGAGCCAGGAGGCGTGGTCCAGGCCGATGGGGGTGATGACCTCGACATCGGAGTCCACGACATTCGTGCAGTCCCAGGTGCCGCCCATGCCGACCTCGATGATGGCGGCGTCAACGGGGTGATCGGCGAAGGCCGCCAGCGCCATGACGGTGAGGACCTCGAAGAAGCTCATCCTCGGGCCGCCATCGGCCTGGGAGCGCTCGTCGACCATCGCGATGTAGGGGGCCACGTCCTCCCAGGCGGCGATGAAGCCCGCCTCGCCGATGGGCTCGCCGTCCAGGCTGATGCGCTCGCGGATCGTGGCCAGGTGCGGGCTGGTGAAGCGGCCGGTGCGCAGGCCCGCGGCGGCCACCAGGCGCTCGACCATGCGGGCGGTCGAGGTCTTGCCGTTGGTGCCGGTGATGTGGATGACCCTGTAGGCGCGCTCGGGGTGCCCCAGGATGTCCATGACCGCCTCGATGCGCTCCAGGGAGGGCTGGACGCGGTGCTCGGGGGCGCGGGAGAGGATCTCGGCCTCGACCTGCCGCATGCGCTCGCTCACCTCGACGCCGCGGGCCGCCGCCAGCAGGGCCCGGCGGTGGGCGTCGTGTTCGCCGGGATCGCCCCCGGTGTCGGGCAGGACGGGCTCCCAGGACTCCCAGTCATCGGACTCGTCGGCGTCGACCTCGGCCAGGAGCGCGTCGAGCTCATCGGGGTCCCCCGAGGCCAGCATGTTGTGGGCGACGAGCTCGCGCAGGGCCGCCAGATCCTCGGCCTCGGCCGCCGAGCGCGCCTCGGCCCGTGCCCTGCGGGCCTGGCCGACCTCGGCGAGGCTGAGGCCCGCGGCCGCCGAGCCCGGCGCTCCGGCCGCCGGGGCGTCGGCGGCCTCGAGGTAGGGCAGGAGCGCCGGGTCGATCCCCTCTCCCCCGTCCCCGGCGCCGAAGACGGCGTCGACGACCTCCTCGGCGGTGGCATGGGCGGGGATGCCGAAGGCCGCGCCCGGGTGGGAGGGGGCCCCGCCCCCGCTGCCGGGCCCGCCCCCAGCGCTCGCCGCGGAGCCGGATCCCTGGTGGTGGTGGGTCATCACTCGTCCTCCTCATCGCCCGCGCGCCCGCGCCATGCCCGCGCCGGCCCGCGAGAGGCAACTGTACTGGCCCCGGGGCGGACTCAGCGCCGGCCCATCCCCGCGTAGGAGAAGCCCGCCTCCTTCCAGGCCCCCGCGTCAAGGGAGTTGCGGCCGTCGATGATGTTGGCGCGGCGCATGAGGGAGGCCGCGCGCGCGGGGTCGATGGACGTGAACTGGCGCCACTCGGTGGCCAGGACCGCCAGGTCGGCGCCGCGCAGCGCCTCATCGGCGGTGCCGCAGACCTCCAGCCCCTCGCGGTCCTGCTCGGCGAGGATGGCGCCGGCCTGAGGATCGGTGATCGCCACGCGCGCGCCGACGGCGGCGAGCCGGCCGGCGATCTCGAGGGCGGGCGAGTCGCGCATGTCATCGCTGTCGGGCTTGAAGGCGGCGCCCAGGATCGCCACACGGGCACCGGGCAGGCCGTCGCCGAGCATCTGGCGGGCCTTGTCGAGCACGAGGGCGCGGGCCCTCAGATTCACGCGGTCCGCCTCGGCGAGGATCTCGAGGGCCTCGCCCGCGCCCAGCTCGGCCGCGCGCGCCCGGAAGGCACGGATGTCCTTGGGCAGGCATCCCCCGCCGAAGCCGATGCCGGCGCGCAGGAAGCGGTGGCCGATGCGCGCGTCCAGGCCGATGGCCTCGGCCAGGGCGGTGACGTCGGCGCCGGCGGCGTCGCAGACCTGGGCGACGGCGTTGATGAAGGAGATCTTGATGGCGAGGAAGGAGTTGGCGCTGACCTTGACCAGCTCCGCCGTCGCGTAGTCCATGGTCAGGCGCTTGACGCCGGTGGCGAGGATGGGGCCGTAGACCTCGTCGAGCACGGCGGCGGCCGCCTCGGCCCGTGAGGGATCGGCCGGCAGGCCGTAGACCATGCGGTCGGGCTCGAGGGTGTCCTTGACCGCGAAGCCCTCGCGCAGGAACTCGGGATTCCACACCAGGGTGGCGCCCGCGGCCTCGAAGCGCTCGGCCAGGCGCGTCGCCGTGCCCACCGGGACGGTCGACTTGCCGACGACGATCTCCTCGCCCCCGCGGAACCCGCCCAGGTGGGGCGCCAGGGCGTCGACGGCGCTGTCCACGTAGGCCATGTCGGCGGCGCCTGAGGGCGTCTGGGGCGTCCCGACGCCGATGAAGTGGACCTGACAGCCCTCGGCGACGGAGATGTCGGTGGTGAAGCGGAGGCGGCCGGAGGCGACGTTGCGCGAGAGCACCTCCTCGAAGCCCGGCTCGAAGAACGGCGCGGTCCCGGCCGCGAGGGCGCTGATCCGGGTCTCATCGACGTCGATGCCCACGACGTCGTGCCCGATCTCGGCCATCGACGCCGCGTGAACGGCGCCGAGGTAGCCGCATCCGATCATCGAGATGCGCATGTGTGCTCCTCTCCTCCCGGCCCTCGCGGGGCCGGATCATCAGGATCATTCGGTGGTGCCCCGCGCGCCTGGGACAGCGCGCCGGTGGCGGTGAGGCATCGGGATGAGGGGAGGCTCCGCGATCGACGCGGACGGTGAGTTGGCCGGGCGCGGGCGCGGGGCTCGGGCCCGGCCGGGCCGGTCAGGCCGAGCCGTCCAGGAGGAGGACGGCCTTGACGGTGCGCAGCAGGATCCACAGGTCCAGCCCGGGGGTCCAGTTGTCCACGTAGAACAGGTCGAGGCGGATGGCCTCCTCCCAGGTGAGGGAGGAGCGGCCGCTGACCTGCCACAGCCCGGTGATACCCGGTTTGGCGAGCAGGCGCCGGGCGGCCTCCTCGTCGTAGAGCTCGACCTCCTTGGCCACCTGCGGGCGCGGGCCCACCAGGCTCATCGAGCCAGCCAGGACGTTGAAGAGCTGGGGCAGCTCGTCGATGGAGGTGCGCCGCAGGAAGGCGCCCACGCGCGTGATGCGCGGGTCGTTGTCGACCTTGAACAGGGGGCTGTCCGTGCGGTTCTGCTCCCGCAGGAGCCCGGCGAGCTCGGCGTCGGCGTTGATCCGCATGGAGCGGAACTTCCAGATCTTGAAGGGCTTGCCGTTCAGGCCGATGCGGGTCTGGCGGAAGAGGATCGGGCCGCGGTCCTGCATCCAGATCAGGGGCGGGACGATGAGCCACACGGGCACCAGCAGGACGATGATCAGTGAGGAGGCGATGATGTCCGAGGTGCGCTTGAGCAGTGAGTGCGCCACGTCGGCGCGGGGCTGCTGGATCTCGATGGCGGACAGCCCCCTGGCCGAGCGCATCCACAGCCGCGAGCTGGCGATCTGCAGGAGCGGGGGCAGCATGATGAGGCGCCCCTCGGCGCCGAGGGACTGGCTCAGCCTGCGGATCATGGCGGAGGTGAGCCCGGAGTCCTCCGCGACCACGACGGCGATCCCCTCGGAGCTCTCCACGGTCTCCTGCAGGCTGCCCACCCCCCCGATGACGGGCACGGGGAGGTCGGGGTGCTCATCGAGGACGTCCTCGTCGGAGACGAAGGCCCCCCGGATCTGCAGGCCGAGCCCCGGCTGCCGGGCGAGCTCGGCGATGGCCGAGGCCACGGCGCCGACCGATCCGACGACGTAGGCGGGCTGCGCGAGGCTCCCCGCGGCGGCGAGGCGGATGAGGCGGCGCCGGGCCGCCCAGTGCCATGCCAGGAGGGCCACGATCGAGATCGCCAGGGCGGCCACGAGGTAGGCGGTGGACAGCCTCACCCCCACCATGTACCCCAGGATCGAGAACCCGGCGAACTCCAGGACGGTGGCCCACACCACGCGCTTGTACTCGGTGGCGCCGTGGCCCAGGACCCGGTCGCGGTACACGTCGGCCTTGGTCAGCAGCAGCCCCCAGGTCACGGCGACCGCCGCGATGAGCAGGGCCCGAGTCACGAGGGCGGGCATGACGCCGCTGCCGATGTGCTCGCGACCGGTGACGTGGCAGAGCCTCTCCACGCACACGACGACGAGGAGGATGATCGCGAGGTCCCCGGCGCGAAGGCCCCGGCGGAAGAAGGTTCTCCTCCTCCATGCCTCGGAGGCCGTCGGGAAGGCGCTGAAGGAGGATGACTGGATCATGATTCTCCCGATCGGTCGGCCAGGAGCCCGGCGGGGGCGCTGCCGCGGGACGGGATCGCGGGCGCGGGGGCGCCGGCGCCGATCGCCCGGCGAGCGTCATCGGCTCGACTCGCCCCACCGGGCATCAGGGCGTCGACCGGGCCGCCGTCGAGGAAGCCCCGCTTGTTGACGGCGTTGAGGACGACGCCGAGGATCCTGCCGCCGCCCTGCTCGAGGGCCTGGGCGGCCTGGCGCAGTTGGGCACTGGTGGTGGTGCCGGTGGAGACCACGAGCAGTGCGCCGTCGGCCTGGGCCGCCAGTACTGCGGCGTCGGTGGCCTGCGAGCTCGGCGGCGAGTCGATGAGGACGATGGCCTCGGCGGACAGGCTCTCCAGGAGCTCGGTCATCCGGGACGAGCCCAGGAGCTCGGAGGGATTGCCGGGCAGGGCCCCGGCGGGGATGACCGACAGGCCCGGCATGGAGGTGCGCACGAGCGCGTCCTCGACGGCGGCGGCGCCGGCGAGCACCTGGGCCAGGCCCGCCCGGCGGCCATCGACCCCCAGGACGGAGGCCAGGGACGGGGCCCGCAGGTCCCCCTCGACGAGGACGACGCGGTGACCGGACATGGCCAGGACCCGGGCGAGGCCCACCGTGATGGTGCTGCGGCCCTCGCCGCGCGCGGCCGATGAGATGACGGCGCTGCGGCCGGCGGTCGCCGTGGCGCGGATGAAGTTGGTGCGCAGCTTGCGCAGCTCCTCCTCGATGGCCGGGTCGGAGGCGTCCGCCCCATTCCTGATGAGGTCGGAGTGGGGCAGGGCGCCCAGGACCGGCGAGTCGAGGACGGCCAGGGCCTCGCCGGCGCCGCGCACCCGCTTGTTGAGCACTTCGACCACGAGGACACCCAGGTAGGCGACGACGAGCCCCCCGAGGAGGCCGGCCCCCAGGAGCATCATGATCGACGGTGAGCGGGGGGCGGCGCGCAGTTCGGCGGAGGTCATGAGCTCGACCCCGACGGGGATGTCATCGCCGTTGAGCGCGGCGAACTCCGTGTTGGACTGCCGGACGGTCTCGTCGGCGATCCTGCGGGCCCGTTCGGGGGAGTCGGCGGTGGCCTCGACGACCACGGTGTCGGCCCCGGTGACGTGCTCGGCCTTGATGGAGCCGGCCAGGGCTGTGGGCGTGGTGCCCGTCAGGCCGAGGGAGTCGATGACCCCCTGGGCCACGGTCTCGGAGGTGATGACGGGCAGGAGGGACTTGGCCTTGCGCTCGGCCAGCTGGGAGGCGACGAGCTGGTAGCTCGTCGGGTTGTCCTGGGCGGCGGCGATGGAGGCGTCCACCTTGACGTAGGCGATGGATGTGGCGGTGTACGACCTGGGGCCGAGCAGCGCCGCGCCGGCGGCGAGGAGGGCGCCCACGATGATTCCGGCGCAGAGGATGCGCCAGCTGCGCCTGGCGAGCAGGAGGAGGTCTTCGAGCGTCATCAGCGGGCCACCTCCTCGCCGGGGCGGCCGGGTGCGCCGGTCCAGGCCGGTGCCATGCCGTGGGGGGAGGCCACGCCGGGCCGTCCTGTTGCGTCACACATGTGGAGCCTTCCTGCTAGGTAATCACTTCGGTCGTTCTCGGTCATGTCGGTCACATCAGTCGTGTCGGTCGTTCTCGGTCATGTCGGCGGGGCCCTCACTTCATCGCGTTGATCGCCCGCAGCGAGCCGATGAGGGATCTGCGGTTGAGGGCGAGGACCGCGGCGGTCACGGCGGTGAAGACGATCACCGCGGTCACGGGCGCGGGTGCGCCGACCGAGACCAGCGCCCAGCGCGCCCCGGCGCCCGCGGCCGCGGCGGCCAGCGCGCTCAGGGCGTAGATGCCCAGGTCGTGGGGGTCGAAGGCCGAGCGCAGGCTTCCGCCGATCTCCTTCAGGCTGAGCCGTAGGAGGGCCCAGGTCATCGCCGCGTTGACGACGACGGAGGCCACGGCGGGCCCGATGAAGCCGATGAGGGCGTAGAGCAGGGGGCACAGCACCGCGTTGGCGGCGACGGCCGCCAGCGAGACCACCATGAGGGCGCGGGTCCTCCCGGCCGCGGACAGGATGAGCGAGAGGCTGGCGAAGCGCACCATGGCTGTGACCAGGTAGAGGCAGAAGACGGCCAGGCCGTCGAGGTAGCGGGCGCCGTAGAGGACCTGCACGACCTCGGGGGCGACCACGAGGCAGGCCACGGCGAAGGTGCCGGTGGTCAGGTAGCCGACGGCCAGGTAGTGCCGGAAGAGGTCGCGGATGCGCTCCTTCTGGTCGGCGCCGATGTAGCGGGTGACGATCGGGACGATGACGGTGAGGAAGGAGGCGGAGATGAGGTCGAGGGGCAGGACCATGGAGGCGTTGGAGTAGACGGCGTAGCGCTCGGTGGGCTCGTTCATGCCGATGACCAGCGCGCCGATCTGCCTCATGAAGGTGGCCGTCAGGACGTAGACGCCCATGGGCAGGGCCAGGCCGAGGATCTGGCGGATGCGGCGCCGACTGGGCAGGGAGGGCCACACGGGGTACTGCCATCGCCGGAAGCTGTCCCAGAACCACAGCAGGGACACCGCGTCGAGGGCGAGGAGCATCGCGAAGAGGATCGCCAGGTCGGAGGTGATGGTGGCGGTGATGAGGACCGCGATGAACTTCAGCGCTGCCAGCACGAGGTTGCGGATCGCGATGACCCGCGCCTGCCCGATCGAGACGATGAGGACCTGGAAGACGCTGGTCATGTTCGTGAGCATGGGCCGCGCCATGAGCAGGACGATGAGCGGGGGGAGCAGGGGATTGTTGAAGTAGTCGCCGATGGCGCCCTGGGCGATGAGCATCGCCAGGGCGGTCACCACGCCCACGACCGCCTGGATCATGACGATGGCGCGCACATAGGCGCGGGAGAGGCGCCGCTGCCCGCCGCGGTTGAAGAAGTAGTTGACGGCGTCGGCCATCCCCAGGATGGTGGAGTCGGAGCAGATGGTCACCAGGAGCACGCCCTGCGCGTAGGTGCCGTAGTCGGTCAGCGACAGGCTGTGCGATAGGATCATCGTGTTGGCCATGGTCGAGCCCAGCGTCACGATCTTGACGCTGGCCAGGAGCAGGGAGTCGACGGCGCTGCCGGTGGGGCGGCGAGACGGGATCCTTCTCACCGCAGCCTCTTGACGACTCGTGCGGGGTTGCCCGCGACGATCGAGTAGGGCGGCACGTCCTTGGTGACGACGGCGTGCGCGGCCACCACCGAGCCGCGCCCGATGGTCACCCCCTTGAGCACCATCGTGTACTCCCCGATCCACACGTTGTCCTCGATGACCACGGGGGCGGCGTCGGCCTCGGTCCAGTCCCACAGGGGCCCGCCGTGCTCGCCCCGCGTCATGCGCAGGCGGGCCTCGGGATCGGTGGGATGGCTGTTGTGGTCGAAGATGTGGGCGTGCGTGGAGATGATGACGTCGGAGCCGATGCTGACCGACTCGACGGCGCCGATGAGGGTGGCCCCCGCCCCGCCGATCCAGCAGTGGGAGCCGATGGCGATGGCTCCCGCGCCTCGCGTCATGAGGGTGGCGTCGAGGAAGACGTGGTCGCCGATGGTCACGGAGGGGGCTCGCGTGGAGCCGGCGGAGCAGCGGGCGAAGGAGCCCAGGCGCAGGTCCTCGCCGGCGCGCAGGGCCCCGGAGGAGGAGGCGCGGCGGAACTGGGCGGCGGACAGGGAGCGGCGAGCGCCATGGATCACTCGTGAGGGCAGGCTCATCGGTCGGCGCTCCTGTCGATGGGTCCGGTCGCGGCGCGGGGGCCGCCCGTCAGCTCGGCGACCCGGCTGGCGAGGAAGGGGATGAGGATGAACAGGGCCATGTTGTAGATGTAGATCTCGCTCACGGCCATCACCGACATCGCCGCGTAGACGGAGGTCAGGGCGGCCCGGGCGCGCGGGTCGCAGTTCGAGCGGTCCATCCGGGCGCCGGCCACCCACAGCAGGGCGAGGAAGAGGCCCACGGCGATGAGCCCGCCGTCGTGCATGATCTGCAGGTACTGGTTGTGGGCCTGCCACAGGCCGCCGTCGGTGCCGGGGGCGAACCTGCCGAACTCGTGGTTGATGCCGTAGCCCAGCAGCGGCGAGTCCGCGAGGATCGGCAGGGCCGAGTCCCAGATGTCCGTGCGCCCTGTCAGCGTGAGCGACTTGCCCAGGGTGCCCTCGATGAGGGAGGTGAACAGGAGGTGGATCCGGGCCACCACGACGAGCAGTGTGATGACGAGCCCGCCCACGGTGACGGCCCTCATGGACAGCAGGCCCCGCCCATGGGGCCGCAGGGCGACCACGACGTAGGTGATGGCCGCGATGGCGGTGCCCACGAGGGCCGTGGCCACATGGAGGGAGGCGATCTGGAGCAGGCCGGTGCCCACGGCGATGACCGAGCGCCAGCCCCAGCGCCTGGCCGAGGTGGAGTCGTAGAGGAAGGCCAGCATCGTGGCCGGGAAGATCGTGTCGGTGACCCTGGTGCGGATGCCCAGGAGGTAGGAGGGCTGGGAGAACTGGGCGCCCGCGGCCGCGTCCTTGGAGATCCCCAGCAGGATCATCGCGGCATTGACCATGAGGTAGAGGAGGAGGAGGTCGGTCAGGACCCTCAGGAGCCGCCTGCGCGAGTCCTCATCGCCGCCGACGTGCAGCTCGATGACCATGAGCACGCTCACCTGGGCGATGGAGGCGTACCCCCAGTTGAGCAGGTCGCCATCGCCCAGCAGAGTGGGCGGCAGGTAGGCGAGGCGGTAGAGGATGAAGAGGGTGAGCGTGGCCGACAGCGCCACCGAGCGGGCGAGGAAGGCCAGGACGAGCCCGAGGAAGATGACGGCGGTGAGGGCCTTGACCAGGGGGGCCAGGGATGGGCTCTCATCGACCAGGCTCGGCTTCATGAGGATCCCGCAGATCATCATCAGGCCGAGGTAGCGCAGGGGGTAGCAGCGCCGGGCGAAGCCGACGAGGGCCTCCCTGAGGGCGTTGGCCGTACCGGTCGTGCCGCCCCGGCCCCATCGGGGCCGCAGGCGCGCCCGGGAGCCGGTTCCGGTGATCGTCTCAGCGGTAGAGGTCACAGTAGGCCTCCATCATGGCTCGTGCGGAGTAGTCCTGCGCCGTGGCGAGCGCCGCGCGGCTGAGTCGGCCGTAGCGCTCGGGGTCCTCCCAGATCCTGACCACGGCAGCGGCGATCTCCTGGGCGGCCTGGGGGCCGCGGGGGTTGACGAGGGCTCCGTTGGCGCCATCGGCGACGATGCTGGGCACTCCTCCGACCGCCGTGGCCACGACGGGCAGGCCGGCGGCCATGGCTTCGATGATGCTCATGGGCAGTCCCTCGTGCTCGGAGGCGAGCGCGAAGAGGTCGGCCTCGGCGTAGAAGGGGGCGGTGTCGCGCTGGGGGCCCGCGAAGCGAACGCGGTCGGCGATGCCCAGCGCCCTCGCGCGCTGCTCGAGATCGGCGGCGAGGGGGCCATCGCCGACGAGGGTGAGGCTAGCGTCGCGGCCGGCGTGGGCCAGGGCGGCGACGGCGTCGAGGAGGAGGACGTGGTTCTTCACCCGCGCGAGCCGGGCCACGCACAGCAGGCGCGGAGCGCGCCGCCCGGCCCCCTCGCCCGTCGGCTCGAGATCGCGCTCGCAGGCGAAGGCGCCCACGTCCACGCCGTTGCGGACCACGGGGACGCCCTCGGGGGCGAGCCGGTACTCGCGGCAGATCGAGTCGCGGACCTCCTCGCCCAGCGCGACGGGCACGACGCCGTGGCTGAAGGCGTAGCGGTTGAAGCGCCGGAGGACGGGCAGGCGGGTCTCATGGGTGGCCACGGAGTGGACGGTGTGGATGAGGCGGGGGTGGGCCCCGCTCAGGCGCACGGCGGGCAGGACGTAGGCGAGGACCGGCTGGTGGGTGTGGATGGCGGTGGGCCGGAAGTCGTGGATGAGGCGCCGCAGCCCGGCGGTGACGCGGGGATCCGGGCCCTTCCTCTTGCCCAGCGCCTCCACGCGCACGTCCGCATCGCGCAGGGCGTCGGCGATGTCGGTGTCGCCCGAGCCCAGGCAGACCACGAGCACGGGGCATCCGCCGCGCCGCAGCTCACGGGCGAGGTTGAGGACCATCATCTCGGCGCCCCCGGTTCCCAGCCCGTGGGTCACGAGCATGATGCGCATGGCGGGCTGCGATCGCGCGGCCGTCTGCGAGC
Source organism: Actinomyces denticolens (assembly GCF_002072185.1). GTDB lineage: Bacteria > Actinomycetota > Actinomycetes > Actinomycetales > Actinomycetaceae > Actinomyces > Actinomyces denticolens. The sequence goes on along the minus strand of NZ_MVIW01000006.1, from coordinate 81,550 downwards.
CGTCGGGCTGCGTGCGTGTCATCGATGGGCGTCCTTGTGATCCGTGGGTGGTTCGGGGCCGGTGGGATGTGCGTTGGGGACGGAGCGGGGCGCGCCTCATGGGCGGGCGGTGAGGGCCTGGGCGATCCGATCGAAGACGGCATCGGCGGTGTAGGCCGCGGCGCGCTCGTGGATGGCGCGGCGCATGGCCTCGACCTCCTCGCGGGGCAGGGCGAGGAAGGACTCGATGGTCGGGCGGAGCTCCTCGGGACGCTCGAAGTCGTAACCGAGCCCTGTCACGCCGTCGGTGAGCATCTCGGAGTAGTAGGCCCAGTGGCTGGCGATGACGGGCAGTCCCGCGCCCATGGCATCGACGATGGTGCCGGGGATCCCCTCGCCCCAGAACTCGGTGGGGAAGAGCAGGGCCCAGTAGTCCCGGATGGTCTCGACGCCCTGCTCGGGCTTGACGCTGCCCAAGTAGCGCGCGTGGGGGGCGCTCTCGATGAGGGCGCGGAACTCCTCCTCGTAGTCCTCATCGACGGGCCCGTAGATGTCGAGCACGGCCACGGGCCCGGCGGCGCCCGCCTCCTCGTTGAGGCTGGTCACGGCGCGCACGGCGTTCTCGATCCCCTTGCCCGGGACCACCCTGGAGAAGGTGCACAGGCGGGCGGGGCGCCCCGTGGGCGCGTCGAGGCGGGCCGCGCCGGTGTCGAGGTCCTTGAAGTTGGGCAGGTAGACGGCGTTGCGCACGCCGAGCTCGGCCAGGCGCGCCACGAGGGCGCGGCTCTCCACCCAGTTGACCTGGAAGGCGTTGAGGCAGCGCACCAGGCGGCCCGAGGCGTCGCGCTCGATGTCGTCGGCGAGGCGCCCCCCGATGAGGTTGTGGAAGACGCGCGTGCCCCGCACCGAGGCGGCCAGGGCGAGCACGGGGAAGAAGAAGCGGCGGCCATTGTCGGACAGGAGCACGACGACGTCGTCGCACACGGCCAGGCAGCGCGCCGCGTCCTTGGCCACTCGCAGGGGATGGTGGCGGTAGTCGAGGGTGTCGACGGTGCGGATGGCGTCGGCGCCGAAGCGGTCGGCGAGGTGGCGGTAGACCACTCGGGTCTTGACGGTCTGGCCGTCGACCATCGTCTCGCCGAGGTCGATCCGGCCCATGATCCCGATGCGGCGCCCCGCCGCCCCGCCCGCTCGGCGGGGGGCGGGGGCTCGAAGGGCGCTGATCCCAGCGACCGCGGTGGCGGCGCCCGTGAGGGAGAGCAGCGCAGCCATCCGTTTTCTCATCAGGAGCTCCTCCGGCGTCGGATCATCGCGTGGGACAGCTGCCAGGCCAAGCAGTAGGCGGCGTAGGGGCGGGGCAGGCGCTCGACATCCCTGTAGAGGTGCCAGGTGCGCCTGACCGCCTTGATCTTGTTGGAGGACAGGGATCCCGCCGTCTTCCTGTACTTGGCGAGGCACTCGTCCAGGCCGTGGAAGCGGTAGCCCCGCTTCATCACCCGCAGCCAGGTGGCGGCGTCCTGCCCGCGGCGCAGGTCGGGCATGACCAGGAGGGAGCGATCGACGATGGTGGTGTCGAACACGACGGAGAGCGTGCAGGTCATCGTGTTCTTGAGGAACTGCTCGTAGGTGAAGGACCGGGGCACGTGGACGTAGTTCCGGTGCTCGCCGTCCTCCTCGATGGTCTCGTAGGAGGTGATGCACACCCCGGCCCTGGTCCGCCCCATGAAGGAGAGCTGCCGCTCCAGCTTGGTGGGCGCCCACAGGTCGTCGGAGTCGACGTAGGCGATGTAGCGCCCCCGGGCGGTCTCGAGCCCGCGGTTCCTCGCCCGGGCGACCCCCTGATTCTCCTCCTGCGCCAGGACGGTGATCCGCGAGTCCTGCGCCGCCAGGCCGGTGAGGATGGTGACGGTGGAGTCCGTGGAGGCGTCGTCGACGGCGATGATCTCCAGGTCCGCCATGGTCTGGGCCAGGACGCTGCGGATCGTCTCGGCGACGTGGTCCTCGGAGTTGAACGAGGGGACGATCACGGACACCAGCGGGGCGCCTCCGCTCGGTGGGTCCGCCGGGCGCCCCTCTGGGTGGGCACCCGGCCTCGTCGCGCGCAGCGCTGCGCCGGTAGGGGTGGGGACGCCGGTGGAGTTCTCCTGGGCCATCGATTTCCTTTGAGTATGAAGACGGAATTTCGACCGACTCAGCTCAGCAGGGCTTGAGAGGGCTCCCGAATCAGCTGCGCGAAGCGCAGGGAATCGGCCAGGACGAACGCCGTCTCACTGAGGCCTGTCGAGTCGAACACTTCAATCACGAAACAATCACGGCTGAATTGAACACCCTTGTCAGGCTAGTGAGACTACCCAAAGGTGTCAATGGAATATCGACCTTCGACGGAACTCCGGGAGATAGGTCACTCCGCACATATGTCCGACATCACATTCTCATCGAGCGCATTCCCAGAGTTTTCCCAGAATTCATCACGCGCTCCGGTGCGCGCTGAATGCGGCGGGGGCGGCCGACCGCGATCATGGTCGATCGCGGTCGGCCGCCCCCGCGGCTCATCGCGGCGCGGCCCGGCTCCGGGAGCGGGCCCGCCCTCAGTCGGTCAGTCCTCGCTCCTGACCACAGTGGCGCTGGGCTGCCCGCCCGAGGCGCTGGTGACGACGGAGGCGTCCACGCAGGCGGTCTCGGCCTTGATGAGGGCGAGGTGGGCCCCGGTCCAGGCGTCCCGGTCCTCGGGGACCGTGAGGGTCAGGCGGATCCGGTCGCCCACGTGGAGACCGGCGGCCTTGCGCTCGTCCTGGACGAGGCGGATGAGGTCGCGGGCCCAGCCCTCGGCCTCGAGCTCCTCGTCGAGAGCGGTGTCCAGGACCACGAAGGCGCCGGAGGCCAGGACGGTGGCGCTCAAGGCGTCATCGTGGACCTCGATGCGCTGGGTGAGGGTGAAGGAGCCCTCCTCCGCCTCCAGGACCACGGGCGCGCCGTCGATCGTCACGCCGTCGAAGCGCGCGTCGCCGTCCTCGGTGAGGGCCCACTCCCCCGCCTTGACGGCGGCGAAGAGCTTGGAGGTCAGCTTACGGACCTCGGGGGCGAAGGCCCTCGGGTTGAGGGAGAGCTCCTCGCGCAGCTCGTAGCCGGCGTTGGCGGCGTCGAGGACGCGGACCTCCTTGACGTTGACCTCCTCGGCGATGAGATCGGCGAAGGGGGCCAGGCCGCCCGGCTGCGCGGTGGCGATGAGCAGGGAGCGCAGCGGCTGGCGCACGCGCAGCTTCTCGGCCTTGCGCAGGCCCAGGGCGGCGGAGACGGCGTCGCGGGCCTCGTCCATGGCGGTCACCAGGGCCGGGTCGGACACGTGGACGGGCAGCACCGGCCAGTCGGTCAGGTGCACGGAGCGCCCACCGGTCAGCCCCCGCCAGATCTCCTCGCTCACCAGCGGGGCGAGCGGCGCCATGACCTCCGTCAGGACGCGCAGCACCGTGGCCAGGGTGTCGAAGGCGGGCCGGGCGACGGCCGGGTCGGCGTCGGCGAAGCGCGAGCGCGAGGTGCGCAGGTACCAGTTGGTGAGCACGTCGAGGAACTCGCGGATGGTCACCGTGGCGCCGGTGATCTCGTAGGAGCCCATCTGGGCGCCCACGGTCTCGGCCAGGTCGCGCGTCCGGGCCAGGATGTAGCGGTCCATGACGTGCAGGGAGCCCTTGCGGCCGAACAGGCCGGCGTCGTCCAGGTCCACGCCGGGGCTGACGTAGCCGGCGCCGTCGTTCATCTGCCCGGCGTACAGGGCGAAGAAGTGCCAGGTGTTCCACAGGGGCAGGAGGACCTGGCGCACGGTGTCGCGGATCGCCTTGTCGGTCACCGCGAGGTTGCCTCCTCGCACGACGGGGCTGGACAGCAGGAACCAGCGCATGGCGTCGGCTCCGTCGCGGTCGAAGACCATGGAGACGTCGGGGTAGTTGCGCAGGGACTTGCTCATCTTCGCGCCATCGTCGCCCAGCAGGATCCCGTGGGAGACGCAGGAGGTGAAGGCCGGGCGGTCGAACAGCGCGGTGGCCAGCACGTGGAGGGTGTAGAACCAGCCGCGGGTCTGCCCGATGTACTCCACGATGAAGTCACCGGGATTGTGCGACTCGAACCAGTCGACGTTCTCGAAGGGGTAGTGCACCTGGGCGAAGGGCATGGAGCCGGACTCGAACCAGCAGTCCAGGACGTCGGGGATGCGGCGCATCATCGACTTGCCCGTGGGGTCGTCCGGATTGGGGCGCGTCAGGGTGTCGATGAAGGGGCGGTGCAGGTCGGCGACCTCGACGCCGAAATCGGCCTCCAGCTCGGCGAAGGAGCCGTAGACGTCGGTGCGCGGGTAGGCGGGGTCGTCCGAGACCCATACGGGGATCGGGGCCCCCCAGTAGCGGTTGCGCGAGATCGACCAGTCGCGGGCCCCGGCGAGCCAGTTGCCGAAGATGCCGTCCTTGATGTGACCGGGCGTCCAGGTGATCTCCTGGTTGAGCTCCACCATGCGGTCCCGGATGGCCGTGACCCGCACGAACCAGGAGGAGACAGCCTTGTAGATCAGCGGCTTGCGGCAGCGCCAGCAGTGCGGGTAGCTGTGCACGTAGGAGGCCTGGCGCACGAGGACGGGCCGGGCGGCCTCGTCGCGGCCGGCCAGGGGGCCCGAGGAGTCGCGCAGGTCGACGGTGATCGGCTTGTTGGCGTCGAAGACCTGAAGCCCGGCGTAGTCCGGGACCTCGGAGGTGAACACGCCGCCGTCGTCGACGGGGATGACGGCGCCGATCCCGGCCTCCTGGCACACGAGCATGTCGTCCTCACCGAAGGCCGGGGCGATGTGGACCAGTCCGGTGCCGTCCTCGGTGGTGACGTAGTCGCCGGCGATGATCGTCCAGCCGTTCGGGCCGGGGGCGGCTCCCTCAGCGCGGTGGGCGACGTCGTCGAAGTAGTCGAAGATCGGGTGGTAGCGGCGCCCCACCAGCTCCGAGCCCTTCAGGCGGGCCAGGACGACGGGCTCGGAGCCCTCGGCGGCCAGCTCCCTGGCGTAGGAGCCCACGAGGGCCTCGGCCAGGACCACGCGGCGGCCGGCCAGGGGGGAATCGAGCCCCGCGGGCACCTCGACGACGGCGTAGTCGACGTCCGGCCCCACGGCGACGGCGAGGTTGGAGGGCAGAGTCCAGGGGGTCGTCGTCCAGATGAGGATGAGCTCGGGGACGCCGTCGAGGATCGCCTCGGTCAGGGGCATGCCGACGGTCACCGTGTTGTCCTGGCGGTCCTGGTAGACGTCGTCGTCCATGCGCAGCTCGTGGTTGCTCAGGGGCGTGCGGTCGTGCCAGCAGTAGGGCAGGACGCGGTATCCCTGGTAGGCCAGGCCCTTGTCGTAGAGGGTCTTGAAGGCCCACAGGACGCTCTCCATGTAGGTGGGGTCGAGGGTCTTGTAGTCATTGTCGAAGTCGACCCAGCGCGCCTGGCGGGTGACGTAGTCCTCCCACTCCTGGGTGTAGCGCAGCACGGAGGAGCGGCACTCGGCGTTGAAGGCCTCGATGCCGAGACCCCCGGGGCGGGTGATCTCGGAGATGTCGTCGATGCCGAGCAGGCGCTGGGCCTCGAGCTCGGCGGGCAGGCCGTGGGTGTCCCAGCCGAAGCGGCGCTCGACGCGGCGGCCCATCTGGGTCTGGAAGCGGCCGACGGCGTCCTTGACGTAGCCGGTCAGCAGGTGCCCGTAGTGGGGAAGGCCGTTAGCGAAGGGCGGGCCGTCGTAGAAGACGAACTCGTTGGAGTGGCCACCCGTGTCATGGGCCGGGCGGGCCTCGACCGAGGCGGCGAAGGTGCCGTCAGCCTTCCAGTAGGCCAGGGTCTCCTGCTCCAGGGCGGGGAAGGACGGGGAGGGGTCGACCCGCTCGCCGTCTCGGTGCAGGGGGTAGAAGGCGGCGCCGGTATGGGCGGCGGCGCTGTTCTGGGTCTGCTCAGCCATGTGCCTCGCGTCTTTCGCTCGTGAACATCCGGGTGGACTGGACTCACGAGGACGACGCCGACGCTCACCGCCCGGGGGATCCCGGGCCGGTGGGGCCCGCACCGCGGTACCACCTCGCTTGCCGCGCCGCGCCGACCCGGGGCCCGGCGCGGTACGACCGCTTCATCACCAGCTGTGACGGGCTGTCCCGTCCGGGTCTACTGGGCGGGCGGGCCAAGGGGCCCGGCGCTGTTCTGCCGGAGGCTCGCCGGTGATGCCCGATCGCCCCGTGGGCGGATCGGCCGGGTCACTGCCTGATAGCGCAGGAGTGTAGCCAGCGGCGCTGGGAGCGGCCAGCCGGGGCGGGGTGAGGGCGGCGTCGTCCTCGACACATCCCCCGGTCCGGCCCCGGCATCGCGCCGATGCCGGGGGCCGGTCTCACCATGCAAGCACCCCATCGCATCACCGCAGGCCGGGCCCTATAGTCCGGCACATGACCACAGCACGCCGCGTCACAACCCGGGGGGACCACCCCTCGTTGACGCTGCGTGGCCACGGTTGGGTCATGTGTTGTCAGGCTTGACGAGCGCCTGACCGCAGCGGTTGACACCGCGATCATCGGATTGATCATCGGATTCCGGCGCGACGAGGCGTCCGGAGCCGAGCATGACCCTCCCCCAGCGGCAGACCGCCCGCGCGGGAACGGCACCGTGGGGAACTTCTTGATCAGACCCCCTCCAGACGCCCAGCACCGCCCACCTGGAGGAGACATGAGCACCACGACGAGCAGCGCGGCGGCGTCCACGAAGGGCCGCGACCTGCGACCTCCCCGCTCGGGCAGGTCCAATGGCCAGTGGCTGGTGGACGGCCGGACGCCCCTCAACCCCAATGAGGCCTTCAAGCAGGACGGCGACCCGCTCGGCGCCCGCCGGCGCATCATCGACACCTACGCGTCCGCCGGTTACGACGCGATCCCCGACGACGACCTCCACAACCGCTTCCGCTGGTGGGCGCTCTACACGCAGCGCAAGCAGGGGATCGACGGCGGCCGGACCGCCCAGTTGAGCGCCTCCGAGCTCTCCGACCGCTACTTCATGCAGCGCATCCGCATGGATGGCGCGTCGCTGTCGGTGGAGCAGATGCGCGTCATCGGCGCCATCTCGAATGAGTTCGCCCGCGGCACTCTCGACATCACCGACCGCCAGAACCTCCAGCTCCACTGGATCCGGATCGAGGACGTCCCCGAGATGTGGCGCCGACTGGAGGATGTGGGCCTGACGACCATCGAGGCCTGCGGGGACACCCCGCGCGGCTTCCTCGTCTCGCCGGTGGCCGGGATCGACCCCGAGGAGATCATCGACCCCTCCGAGGCGGCGCGCCATCTCCACGACACCTACCTGGGCAATCCCGAGATCGCGAACCTGCCGCGCAAGTTCAAGACCGCGTTCACCGGCTCGCCGAGCCTCGACGTGCTCCACGAGATCAACGACATCTCCTTCGTCGGCGTCGAGCACCCCGAGCTCGGCCCCGGGTACGACCTGTGGATCGCGGGCGCCCTGTCCACCGCCCCCTTCCTGGGCAAGCGCCTGGGCGCGTTCGTGCGGCCCGATCAGGTGCCCGACGTGTGGTGGGGCGTTATCCGCATCTTCCGGGACTACGGGTACCGGCGCCTGCGCAACAAGGCGCGGCTCAAGTTCCTCATGGCCGAGTGGGGGCCGGAGCGGTTCCGGGAGGTCCTGGAGGACGACTACCTCGGCTACGCCCTGGCCGATGGGCCGGCCCCGGGACCGCCGCGCGGCTCGCGGGACCACCTCGGGGCGCACCTCCAGGCCGACGGGCGCTACTGGATCGGCGGCAAGCCCCCCGTGGGGCGCTTGTCCGGAGACGTCATGCTGGGCCTGGCCGACCTCGCCGAGCGGGTCGGCTCCAATCGCGTGCGCACCACCCCTCTGCAGAACATCCTCCTGCTCGATATTCCCGCCGAGCGGCTCGAGGAGGCGCGCGAGGGCCTGGCGGCCCTCGGCATCGACCCCGATCCCGGCCCCTTCACCCGCGGGATGCTGGCCTGCACCGGCCTCGAGTTCTGCAAGTTCGCGATCGTGGAGACCAAGGGCCTCGCGGCGCGCGTGTCCGCCGAGCTCGATGAGCGCCTGGCCGATGCCGACCTCGAGCGCCCCCTGACGGTGCACATCAACGGCTGCCCGAACTCCTGCGTGCGCATCCAGACCGCGGATATCGGCCTCAAGGGCCAGATCATCACCGTCGACGGCGAGCGGGTCCCGGGCTTCCAGGTCCACCTGGGCGGTGGCCTGGCCATCCCGGGCCATGAGGAGGCCGAGCTGGGGCGCACCGTGCGCAGCCTCAAGGTCGCCGCCGATGGCCTGACCGACTACATCGAGAGGGTTGTCCGCGCCTACCTGGACGACCGCCGCCCCGAGGAGAGCTTCGCCCAATGGGCGCAGCGCGCGGATGAGGAGAGACTCGCATGACCACCGCAGCGACCAGCACAACCAGTTCAGCCGGCAGCGCCGACGCCCCCGTAGGGCGCTTCGGCCACCTCACCGCCCGGGGTGTGGGCGCCACCCGCTCGCCCCACTCCCCCAGGCGCGGCGAGGACGAGCTGCGCGCCCTGGCGGCCGCGGGCGCCGCCGAGCTGGGCGACGATGCTCCCGCCGAGGCCGTCGTCGCCTGGGCGGCGAGAGCCTTCCCCGGCAGTCTCGCCGTCGCCTGCTCGATGGCCGACGCCGTCCTGCCGCATGTCATCGCCGCCCAGATCCCCGGCGTCGACGTGCTCTTCCTCGAGACCGGCTACCACTTCGCCGAGACGGAGGGGACCCGCGACGCCGTGGCCGAGTCCATGGACGTCACCGTCATCGACGTCCTGCCCGAGCTGACGATCGCCGAGCAGGACGAGCGCTACGGCCCGGACCTCTATTCCCGGGACCCCTCGCGCTGCTGCGCCCTGCGCAAGGTGGCGCCGCTGGCCAGGGCCCTATCCGGCTACGAGGCCTGGGCCACCGGCGTGCGCCGCCAGGACGCCGTCACCCGCGTCTCCACCCCACTCGTGGGCTTCGACGAGACGCACCGGATCGTCAAGATCAACCCGCTGGCCGCCTGGAGCTTCGACGAGCTGCTCGCCTACGCCTCCGAGCACGGCGTCATCGTCAACCCGCTGCTGGCCGACGGCTACCCCTCGATCGGCTGCGAGCCCTGCACGGCGCGCGTCGCCCCCGGGCAAGACCCCCGTTCCGGCCGCTGGGCCGGATTCGCCAAGACCGAATGCGGCATCCACCTATGAGCACCACCCCCATCACCCACGCGACCGCCCCCTCGATCACCGCCGCCCGCCCCGCGCTCGACGAGCTCGACGCGCTGGAGGCCGAGGCGATCCTCATCATCCGCGAGACGGCCGCCGAGTGCGCCCGCCCCGTCCTGCTGTTCAGCGGCGGGAAGGACTCGGTCGTCATGCTCCACCTGGCGCGCAAGGCCTTCTGGCCGGCACCCGTGCCCTTCCCCCTCCTCCACGTGGACACCGGGCACAACTTCCCCGAGGTCCTGGACTACCGGGACGCCACGGCGAAGGCGGCCGGCGCCCGGCTCGTCGTCGCCTCCGTCCAGGACTACATCGACGACGGCCGCCTGAGGGAGCGCCCCGACGGCACCCGCAACCCGCTGCAGACCCGCCCGCTGCTCGACGCGATCGCCGAGGGCGGCTTCGACGGCGTCTTCGGCGGCGGCCGCCGCGATGAGGAGAAGGCCCGGGCCAAGGAGCGCGTGGTCTCCCTGCGCGACGAGTTCGGGCAGTGGGACCCGCGCAACCAGCGCCCCGAGCTGTGGACCCTGTTCAACCCCCGGCACGCCCCCGGCGAGCACGTGCGGGTCTTCCCCCTGTCCAACTGGACCGAGCTGGACGTGTGGCGCTACATCGAGCGCGAGGACATCGCCCTGCCGAGCCTGTACTACGCCCACGAGCGCAAGGTGTTCCGCCGCGACGGCATGTGGCTCGCCGTCACCCCGGTGACCCGGCCCCGCCAGGGCGAGGAGGTCGAGCTCCGCACGGTGCGCTACCGCACTGTGGGCGACATGTCCTGCACCGGCGCCGTCGAGTCGAGCGCCGCCACCAACCACGAGATCGCCGTGGAGATCGCGGCCTCCACCCTCACCGAGCGCGGCGCGACACGCGCCGACGACCGCCTGACGGAGGCGGCGATGGAGGACCGCAAGAAGGAGGGCTACTTCTAGGCCCGCCTCTCGTCCCCCTTCTCCCCCGCCCCACCGACGACCCCGAGGACACATGATGACAACGACCACCCCCGCGCCCGGGCGCGCCCCCGTGGGCGGACCCACGAGCCTGCTGCGCCTGGCCACGGCCGGCAGCGTCGACGACGGCAAGTCGACGCTCGTGGGCCGCCTCCTGTTCGACTCCAAGTCCGTCCTGCGCGACCAGCTCGCCGCCGTCGAGAGGGTCAGCCTCGACCGGGGCATGACCCGCACGGACCTTGCCCTGCTCACCGATGGGCTGCGCGCCGAGCGCGAGCAGGGCATCACGATCGACGTCGCCTACCGCTACTTCGCCACCCCCAGGCGCTCCTTCATCCTGGCCGACTGCCCCGGGCACGTGCAGTACACCCGCAACACCGTGACCGGCGCATCGACCGCCGACCTGGTCGTCCTACTGGTCGACGCCCGCCACGGCGTCGTCGAGCAGACCCGGCGTCACCTGGCCGTGGCGGCGCTGCTGCGGGTGCCGCACGTCGTCGTCGCCGTCAACAAGATCGACCTGGTCGACTACTCCGCCGAGGTGTACGCCTCCGTGGCGGCCGATATCCAGGCCGTCGCGGCGGGGCTGGGCCTGGCGGACACGCGCGTCCTGCCGACCTGCGCGCTGGAGGGGGACAACATCGTCACCCGCTCCGAGCGCACCCCGTTCTACGCCGGCCCCGCGCTCCTGGAGCTCCTCGAGACCATCCCGGTGGACCCGCCGGAGGCCGACCGCCCCTTCCGGCTGCCCGTGCAGTCCGTCATCCGCCCGCAGAGCGCCGCCCCTCGGGGCCTGGAGGACTTCCGCGGATACGCCGGGCAGGTGGCGGCCGGCGCCGTGGCGGTCGGGGACGAGGTCCTCGTCCTGCCCTCGGGGCGCGCCACCACCGTCGTGGGGATCCACCTGGGCGATCGCCCCTTGGAGCGCGCCGTCACCGGCCAGTCGGTCACGCTCGAGCTGGCCGATGACATCGATGTCTCGCGCGGCGACCTGCTCGCCGCGCCCGATGGGGCGCCGGAGCCCACCCGCGAGATCGGGGCCAGCCTGGCGTGGCTGTCCGACCGGCCGCTGCGCGAGCGCGACCGCGTCCTGGTCAAGCACGGCACGAGGACCATCCAGGCGGTGGTCGCGAGCATCGCCGGGAGCCTGGACTTGGACGACCTCACGCTCGTGCCGGCCGATTCCCTGGAGCTCAACGACATCGGGCGGGTGCGCCTGCGCCTGGCCGAGGCCATCCCAGTGGCCCCCTACGAGCGCTCGCGCACCGACGGCGCCTTCCTCGTCATCGACGCCCATGACGGCTGGACGCTGGCGGCCGGCATGGCGCGCGGCGCCGATGAGGCGGATCGGACGGATCGGGCTCGGCCGGCGCCCTCCCGGGAGTGGGCATGAGCGGGCACCACGCGCCCCCCGGCCCGGCCACTGGGGCCGGCGGGAAGGCGACCCCCGCAGCGACGAGCCCCGCAGCGGGAGGCCGGGAGCCGGGGGCCGGCTCGGTGACCCTCGTGGGGGCGGGACCCGGGGACCCCTCGCTCATCACACTGAGGGGCCTGGAGGCGCTGAGGGTGGCCGAGGTCGTCGTCGTCGACCGCCTGGCCCCGCGCGAGCTCCTCGATCACTGCCCACCGGGGGTCGAGGTCATCGACGTCGCCAAGCGGCCCGGCCGCCACCTCGTGCCCCAGGACGGCATCGACGCGCTACTCGTCGAGCGGGCGCGCAGCGGCCAGGCGGTGGTCCGTCTCAAGGGCGGGGATCCCTTCGTCCTGGGGAGGGGCGGCGAGGAGGTACAGGCGTGCCGGGCGGCCGGCGTCGAGGTGGAGGTGGTCCCGGGCGTCACCTCCGCGGTGGCCGTGCCGGCGGCGGCGGGCATCCCCGTCACCCACAGGGGCCTGGCCCGCGGCTTCTCCGTGGTCAGCGCCCATGAGGACCTCATCTCCACGGTCCCCGCGCGCAGGGACCACACGCTCGTGCTGCTCATGGGCGTCACGCACCTGGCCCGCTCGGTGTCGATCCTGCTGGGGCGCGGTGCCGATCCCCTCACCCCGGCGGCCGTCGTCGAGAACGGCCTGCGCCCCGAGCAGAGGGTGACGACGACTCTCCTGCGATGCCTGAGCGAGGTCGCCGCGTCGGTCGGCGTGGCCGCGCCGGCGGTCATCGTCCTCGGCGACGTCGTCACCCTCGGCCCCGACTGGGACCGCCGGATCGTCACCGGTGCCTGACCCATCGACCCCAACCACCCCACCCATCCCGAACCGCAGACCACGCCGCCACGGAGGCCACCATGCGCAAGCTCATCATTCTCGCCCTCGCCGGGCTCGTCGCCCAGCTCGTCGACGGCGCCCTCGGCATGGGCTACGGCGTCACGAGCTCCTCCCTCCTGCTGCTGGCCGGCCTCAGCCCGGCCCTGGCCAGCGCCTCGGTGCACCTGGCGGAGATCGGCACGACCGTTGTCTCGGGGGCCTCCCACCACCGGCTCGGCAACACGGACTGGCGGCTGACCGCCCGCCTGGCGGGCCCCGGCGCGGTGGGGGCGTTCCTCGGCGCCACGGTCCTGTCCCACCTGTCCAGCCAGGCGGCCACGCCGATCAGCTCCACGATCCTCCTCGCACTGGGAATCTACGTGCTGGCACGCTTCACCGTCCGGCCGCCCGCGGGCTCGACCGCCCGTAAGAGCCCGCACTCGGCGCTCTTCCTCGCCCCGCTGGGCCTGCTGGGAGGGTTCATCGACGCCACGGGCGGTGGCGGCTGGGGGCCCGTGGCGACGACGACGCTGCTCAGCCGGGGGCGAACCGCCCCGCGCACGGTGGTCGGCAGCGTGGACACCGCGGAGTTCCTCGTGAGCCTGGCCGCCTCTGCCGGGTTCCTGGCGGGACTGGGGACGGCGGGGATCGACAACGGCGTGGTCCTGGCGGTGCTCGCCGGGGGCGCGCTGGCCGCCCCGCTGGCCGCCTGGGTGGTCTCCCGCCTGCCCGGGCAGGTGCTGGGCAGCGGCGTCGGCGCTCTCATCGTGTGCACGAACCTGACGACGATCCTCCACTCGCTCGGCGCCCCGGCGGCCCTCATCATCGGGATCATCGTGATGCTCGTACCGGTCCTGGCGGTGCTGGTGGCCATCAGTGCGAGCGGGGCACGGCGCGCGCGCAGGCTCGCCACGGCATCGCGCCCGCACGGGGCGTTGCGCCGCGAATCCGTGGGGGCCGGGGCCGGCGCGGAAGCACGGGTGGGCGCCGGGGCCGGCGCTGAGGCGCGCGTGGGGGCCGCTCTATGAGCCAGGGCATGGCCGGCGGGCCCAGGGGCACTGGCAGGCCGCCCCGCCGCCTCGTGCTCCTGGCCCATGGGACGCGTCGGCGCGGGGCGGTGCCCCTCCTGGAGCACGTGGCCCAGGACGTCGCGGCGCGGCTGCCCGGGCTGGAGGTGAGTCACGGGTACGTGGAGTTCCAATCACCGACTGCCCGCCAGGCGCTCGGTGGCGGGGACGAGCCGGTGGTGGTCCCCGTGTTCCTCGGCTCGGGGTATCACGTGGAGAAGGACCTGCCGGCCATGGTGGGCGAGCACGGCCCGGCCAGGCTCACCGGGCACCTGGGCCCGCACCCGGCGCTCATCGGCGCCGTCGTCGACCGGCTCGGCGGACGGCTCGTCGAGCAGGGCGCACGCTGGTCCGATCTCGACGGGATCGTGCTGGCGGCGGCGGGGTCGCGGCGGGCCGGCCCGGTGCGGGAGGCGGAGAGGGCCGCCCGCAGGCTGGAGTCGAGGCTCGGCCTGCCGGTGCGCGCCGCCTACCTGTCCGCCGGGCGGCCGAGCGTGAGCGAGGCGGTGGAGGCGTGGCGCGCCGAGGGCGCGCGCATGATCGCGGTGGCCACCTATCTGCTGGCCGAGGGGCGCTTCTCGGCGGCCCTGCGCTCCAGCGGAGCCGATGTCCTGGCCCCGCCGATCGGCCACCATGCCGCCCTGGCCGAGGTCGTCGTCGAGCGCTACCTGCGCGCCGCCTGAGCTCTCCGAGCTGTTCAGCGCGATGATCACGCCCCCGGTGCCATCGACCGGCGCCATCCGCCCCGAGCGGTGCGTCCTGCCCCGAGCGGTGCCGTATTCCCCGAGCGGTGCGTCCTGCCCGCACCTGTGGGAGCGAACCGCACCTCTCGGGGCAAAGCGCACCGATCGGCTCGGGCGCACCCGTCGGGGTCGGGGCCGGGCGCACCGGCGAGCCCGGGCTGCGCCGCTCAGCTGTCGCGCGCGACCACGGTGTTGGACGCCTGGGCGCGGGGGCGCACGGTGAGGGAGTCGATGTTGACGTGGGCGGGGCGCTCCAGGGCCCACACGATGCACTCGGCGATGTCCTCTGCCACGAGCGGCTCCGCGACGCCCTCGTAGACGCGCGCGGCCGCGGCGGCGTCGCCGTGGAGGCGGTTGAGGGAGAACTCCTCCGTGGCCACCAGCCCCGGGGCGATCTCGATGACGCGCACGGGCTCGCCCACGAGCTCCAGGCGCAGGGTGTTGGCGATGATCCGCTCGGCGTGCTTGGCGGCCACGTAGCCCGCGCCCCCGGGGTAGGCGGCCTGGCCGGCCGTGGAGGTGAGGAAGAGGAGGTCGCCGCCGCGCTCGCGCATCGCGGGCAGGAAGGCCTGGCTCACGCGCAGCGCCCCGAGCACGTTGCGCTCATACATGGTCAGCCATTCCTCGGGCTTGCCCTGCGCCACCGGATCGACGCCGATCGCCCCGCCGGCGTTGTTGACGACGGCGTCGATGGGGCCTGCCGCCTGGGCCTCGTGGGCCAGGCGCTCAACGTCCTCGGGCTTCTGCAGGTCGGCGGCGATCCACTCGCAGCCGGTCTCGTCGGCGAGGGCCGCCAGGCGCTCGGCCCGCCGTGCGGTGGCGACGACCTCCCACCCGTGGGCGCGCAGGAGGCGGACGGTGGCGGCCCCGATCCCGGTGGAGGCGCCGGTGACGAGCGCGCGACGCGCGGAATCGGGAGCCTGGGCGGATTCGGGGGCGGACTCGACGGGTGGTGGAGTAATTGCGTCCTGGGTGCTCATGCGGCCATTGTGGACCGCCGCCCCGTGCGGGCGCCATGGTTCCCCGGGAATCGGAATCGCTGCGCGGAGGCCGGTGCGGACGGCTGCTGGCCGGCAGGCGGGTAGCCTGGGGCGATGACGACTTACGGCTTCATCGGCGCGGGGAACATGGCGGGCGCGATCGTTCGAGGGGCGATCCGCGCGGGCATCTCCCCCGCCACCATCCTCGTCACGAGTGCCCACGACTCGGCCCGGGTACTGGCCGCGGAGACGGGCGCGGGTCACGTGCCCGACTCCGCCGACCTCGTGACCCGCCTGGGAGGCGACGACGTCCTCGTCCTGGCGGTCAAGCCGCAGGTCCTGCCCGGGGTCGTGGAGAGGTTGGCCCCCGTGCTGGCCGAGCGCTCGCCGCTCGTGCTGTCCATCGCCGCGGGGCTCACCCTGGAGCGTCTGGCCGCCCTCCTGCCCGCCGGCGCCCGGGCGGTGCGGGCGATGCCGAACATGGCCGCCGGGGTGGGCGCCTCGATGACGGCGCTGGCGGCGGGCCAGGGTGTCGATGAGACCGCCATGGCGCCGGTGCGCGCACTCATGGGCGCCGTCGGGCGCACCGTGGAGCTGGACGACAAGGACTTCTCAGCCTTCGTGGGCCTGGCGGGCTCCTCCCCCGCCTTCGTCCTGGCCTTCATCGAGGCCCTGTCCCGGGCGGGCGTGCTGGGCGGGATCCCCAAGAGCACGGCCGTCGAGATCGTCACCCAGGCAGTGCTGGGTTCGGCGCTGGCCGCCCAGGCGGGGACCGCCGCCGAGCCGCCCCGCACCCCGGCGGATCTCATCGACGCCATCTGCTCGCCGGGCGGCACGACGATCGCCGGGCTGACGGCGATGGAGCGCGCGGGATTCTCCGACGCCGTCGTGCGGGCCTTCGAGGCCACGGTCGCCAGGGACCGCGAGTTGGGAGCCTGAGGCCGCGCGGGCGCGCAGGCCGCGCTCTCCGCCCCGGGCGCTCAGAGCCCTTGGGGGCGGATGCGCCGGATCTCCTCGGGGCGCAGGGCGCGGACCCGGTCGAGGAGGGCCTCGGCGGCGGGGTCGCTGGACGCCGCGGGATCGAGCAGGTCGACGGCCGGCGAGGGAGGCGAGTCCAGGCGGATGCTGGACCAGGTGACGGAGAAGTCGGCCTCGCGATCGAGGCAGGCCTGGATGAAGGCGCCGCGCAGGGCGGCCCGAGTCGGCGGGGCCTGGATGACCGCCTGCTCGATCTCCTGCGCCGAGCACAGCTCGGCCATCTGCCCCTGGGCGCGCAGGCGCTGGGTCAGGCCGCTGCTCGGATCGAGGTCGTGGTAGGCCAGGTCCACCCGCTGCCGCAGGACGGCGAGCGCCTGCCCGCGGAGATCGGGGTGGCGCTGCCGGTGGGCGCGCATGACGCGCCGCTTGATCGCCCAGTCGATCTCCGTGTCGATGGCCCCGGCCTCCCGCGCCCGCAGGGCGCCGATGACCCGGGGGGCGAGGTCCCGCACGAGGTGCTCCGCGTCCTCGAGAGCCGGAGGGGCGCCGACGGCGTCGAGGCGGTCGAGCAGGTGCGCGAGGATCTCCTCCTGCACGTCCACGGGGGTGAGAGTCCGCCCATCTCGGGCCCGCACGGGCCGGTCCCCCCACGGGCCCGAGCCCAGTGAGGCCAGCGCCTCCAGGGGGTCGGCCAGGACGATGGCGTCCATGTCGGCGCCCGCCTCGAGGGCGTCGAGGAGGAGGATGGTCAGGGCGGTGCGCAGGCCCGTCGTCGTGGAGGACATCGTGGTGTCGGCGCAGGTGATGTGCAGGCGCCGCAGGCGCCCCGGGTCGGCGTGGGGCTCGTCCCGGGTGTTGACGAGGGCCCGCTCGCCGGTGGTGTCGGCCGAGGCCAGTGCGCGCAGGTGGGGCGCCCTGGGGGACAGCGCCCAGGCCGAGTCCTCACCGCCCTCGTTGCTCTCATCGTCCTCGATGCCCGCGAGGCCCGCGTCGGTGCCCGCCCTGCCGCCCACGGGGGCGCCCGAGCCCACGAGGACGGGCCGGGTGGCCAGGAACGTGAAGAGCACGGGCAGGATGTCCTCCGGGCTCACGCGGCGGGGCAGGGAGTAGTTCTCGTGGCAGCCGTAAGTGTGGCCGGCGGAGTCGTTGTTGTTGGCCAGGACATGGATCGTCCGCGAGCCGCCGTCCCCACGGCCCCCGGCGCCCTCACCGCCCCCGTCGCCTGCGGCGGCGAGCTCGGCCATGGAGGCGACCAGGGCTCTGCCGGCCTCGTCCTGGGCGACGAGCTGGCGCACGGTGGCGCACTCGGCGGTGGCGTACTCGGGGTGCGAGCCGACGTCGAGGTAGAGGCGGCCGCCGTTGGGCAGGAACATGTTCGTGCTCCTGTAACCGGGAGGGCGGTGGCGCATGAGCTCGTCGGCGGTGCGCGCGGGGTCCTCCGCGCGGCCGTCGGCGCCCTGGCGCAGCAGGCCGAACTCGGTCTCCAGGCCGACGACGCGGCTCACTGCCCGCCCTTCTGGACGAAGCCCTGGACGAACTCCTGGGCGCCGACGGCGAGCACGTCGTCGATCATGTCCAGGACGCTCCCGAGGTCCTGGCCGCGCGCCGGGCCCGCGCCGCCGGGCCCGGGGGCGTCGTCCGGGGCGGGGTCGTCGTGGTGGGTGGATTGGGGCTGGGCGGTCTCGCTCATCGTGGCTCTCCTCAATCGTGGGGCGTCATGGTCGTGGGCAGGTCGGGGTGCCGGCCCCGGTGAGGGCGGCGGCCTGGGGCGGGCCGAGGCGGCCGGTGCCCACCAGGGCCTCCAGGAAGTCCCTCGGGGTCCCGGGGGCCCGCAGCAGGGGCTCGGTGCGGGTCCGGCCGTACGCCGTGGGCTCGTCGAGGGCCAGTCGCTCGTCGTGCTCGCCCCCGGCGTCGAGCACGACCGCCTGCCAGCCGGCTGCGCGGACGGCGCCGGGGAAGCGGGCCAGGAGGCGTCCGCGCAGCCACGCCCGGGTGGTGGGCGGCGGGGTGGCCAGGGCGGCACGGATGCGCGCCTCATCGAGGCCTCCGGCGGCGGCGGCCGCGGCCGGGACCCTGTGGGCCAGGCCCGTGCCGAGCTCGCCCCAGGCCAGGTCGACGGCGTGGAGGACGGGCTCGCCGGCCGGTCCCGGGTGGCGCTGGGCGGTGGCGCGCAGGAGCTCCCCCTTGGCGACCCATTCCAGGTGCCCGGCGGCGCCGGGCTCCCCGGCGCGCAGGCGCCGGAGCTCATTGATCGAGGCCTCCCAGAAGGCCAGGAGCGCCCCGGTCTCGCGACCGTCGGCGTCCAGGCCGTCCGCGAGCGCGGCGAGGTCGGGGGCCAGCGGGTCGGACTCGGGGGCCGGGTGGGGCGCCCCGGCGCGGTCGAGGTGGGCGACGACGGCGTCGAGGTAGGCGTCCAGCACGTCGAGGGGGTCGGCGCTCCCGCCGTCGGCCAGGGCCAGGCGGTGGGCGAGGGACGTGTCGCGCGAGACGGCGCGCAGCTCGGTGATCGGATCGGCCAGGGTCAGGCGCCTCCAGGGAGCGGCGCCGGGGGCGGGGTCCTCCGCGCAGCGGCACACCAGGGCGGCGATGCCCAGTGCCAGCCAGGTGATGGTGGGGAAGGCGCTCGCGTCGCCGGGGATGAGGTGGAGGCGGCGCCAGCGGGCGGGGTCGGCGTGGGGCTCGTCGCGGGTGTTGATCAGGGGCCGGTTCATGACGGTGGGCAGTCCGATGACCGTCTCGATGTAGTCGGCCCGCTGGGAGGCCTGGAGGCGGGCGCCGCTGGTCACGACCCCGGTGCCGGCGCGCCCCGCCCCGGTGAGCAGGGGGCGCGCGACGAGCAGGGGGATGAGGGCCTGGGCCAGTGCCTCGAAGGGCACGGCCCGGGGGACGAGGATGTTCTCGTGGGTGCCGTAGGAGGCGCCCTTGCCGTCGATGTTGTTCTTGAACAGGCGCACGGGCGACCCCCGTGAGGCCAGGAGCGCCGCACCGTCTGCGAGCAGGGTCTGCCCGGCCAGGTCGTGCAGGACGGCCTGGGCGGGGGTGGAGCACTCGGGGGTGGCGTACTCGGGGTGGCCGTGGTCGTCGTAGAGGCGGCCGCCGTCGGGCAGGCATGTGGAGGTGCCGCGCTGCCAGGACTCCTCCAGGTCGGTCAGGCGCGCGGCGGCGCTGGTGCGCGGGGCCCGGGCCCCGGGGACGGGCCCGGGGGCGCCGGTCTCGTCGGTGAGCATGGCGGGGTGGGCGTCCTCGCGGCGCATCTCGAAGCCCCGGGCATCCCGCAGGGGCTGCTCGGCGGTGTAGTCCCAGCGCACGCCCTCGGGGCGGCCGTCGCGGCGGGCGGCCTCGAGGCAGGCGCCGATGACCTCCGCGGCGCCGGCCCCGAGGATCCCGTACTCGGTCTCGATGCCCATCACCCGGTCGGTCGGGAGCGGGCCCGGCCGGCTCATGCCGGTCCTCCCCCCAGCGGCCGGGCGGCGGTGACGGGCACGCCGCGCCTGCCGGTGACCCTGGCCCAGTCCTCGGGGCGGGTGGCGGCCACGAGTCCCCTGCTCTCGTCGAGCTCGTCGGCCAGGGCGGCGCGCAGGTGCTCGTCGGCCAGGCCCCGCCGCCCGGTGGTCACCAGGTCCTTGATGGCGGCCTTCTTGGCGCGGTCGACGATGTTGGCGAGCATGGCTCCGCTGGCGAGATCGGCGGTGCGCAGGATCTCGATGCTCCCGTCGGCGTGGGTGAGCTCGACCATCTCGCTGCCGGGGGCGTCGGAGTAGAGGCGGGCGACGACGCCGTCGATGAGGGACCGGATGGCCGCCGATCGCCCGCCCGCCGAGGCGATGAGGTCGTCGCGCAGGGGGAGGTCCTCGGTGAGGTAGGTGGACAGGATCTCGGCGGCGCCGTCGGCCGTGGGCCGGTCGATGCGGATCTTGACGTCGAGTCGGCCGGGTCGCAGGATGGCGGGGTCGATCATGTCCTCGCGGTTGGTGGCCCCGATGATGATGACGTTGTCGAGCTCGTCGACGCCGTCGAGCTCGGCGAGCATCTGCGGCACCACGGTGGTCTCGACGTCGGAGGAGCGCCCGGAGCCGCGGGTGCGGAAGAGGGAGTCCATCTCGTCGAAGAAGACGACGACGGGGATGCCGGTGGCGGCCCTCTCCCGGGCTCGGGCGAAGATGACGCGGATGCGGCGCTCGGTCTCGCCGACGTACTTGTCGAGGAGCTGGGGGCCCTTGATGTTGAGGAAGTAGGCCTCGCCCCTGCCCTTGGCACCCAGTGAGGAGGCCACCGCCTTGGCGATGAGGGTCTTGCCGCAGCCGGGGGGCCCGTAGAGGAGGACGCCGCGCGGCGGGGTGAGCCGGTGCTCGCGGTAGAGGTCGGCGTGGAGGAAGGGCAGCTCGACGGCGTCGCGGATGAGCTCGATCTGGGGGCCGAGCCCGCCGATGTCCTCGTAGGAGACGTCCGGGGTCTCCTCCAGGAGGAGGTCCTCGACCTCGGCGCGGGACAGGGGGCGCAGGGCCATGCGCGCCGCGAGGTCGGCCACGAGGACGTCCCCGGCGCGCGGGGCGCGGCGGGTGAGCCCGTCCGCGAGCGCGAGGACCATCTCCTCGTCGTGGCGGGCGGTGACCAGGATGGTGGAGTCGTCGTAGGCCTCCTTGACGCTCACGACCTCCCCACCCCGGGGCCCGGGCGCGATGGCGGTGATGACGAGGTGCTCGTTGAGGAGCACCGGGGCGCCGGGGGCGAGGGAGGAGGCGACGACGTCGGGCCCCACGCCCACGCGGTGGCGCCGGCCCGCCAGCGCGATGTCGGCGGTGCGCTCGGTGGCGTGGGCGGCGATGACCGTGGCGTGGGCCAGCGGCGGGGCCTGGAGGGCCTGGAGATCGTCGTGGAGGGAGGCGAGCTCGGTGCGGGCGGCGCGCAGGGCGTTGGCGAGCAGGGTGTTCTTGCGGGTCAGGGTCGCGACGTCGTCGCTCAGCCCCGCGATGCGCGCGCCCGGGGACTCCTCGGTCATGCCCGCCTCCTCGTCATTGGGGATCACCGCGGCCAGTTCTGGCACAAGCGTACCAATCCCCTCCCCCCGCGCGCGAGACCGGTCGATACCGTCGTCGAGACCGGTCGAAAACGCCACCGAGACCGGTACGCGGGCCGAGGAGAGGGGGGCGGGGCCGGCCGACGGAGCCCGGCCCCGCTCCCCCGACCGCCTGGTAGCCCACCTCACAGGCGCGCCGCCCCGCCCGCTTGGAGCGCTGAGGCGGCACCGTGACAGAATCAGCGGCATGTCGCAGCCCAGCAACTCATCCCGTTTCATCCCCTCGCAGCTCCGCAGCCCGCGCGTGCCGGCCAAGGTGAGCGCCGACGGCCTGGAGTCCACCTGGGGGCAGCGCTGGGAGGAGGACGGCATCTACGCCTTCGACCGCTCCGCCGAGCGCCCCGAGGTCTTCTCCATCGACACCCCTCCCCCGACGGCATCGGGCTCGCTGCACGTGGGGCACGTCTTCTCCTACACGCACACGGACACCCTCGCCCGCTACCAGCGGATGCGCGGCAAGGCCGTCTTCTACCCCATGGGCTGGGACGACAACGGCCTGCCCACCGAGCGCCGGGTGCAGAACTACTACGGGGTGCGCTGCGATCCCTCCCTGCCCTACGACCCCGACTTCACCCCGCCGCGCACCGGCGGTGAGGGCAAGTCCATCAAGGCCAGGGACCAGAAGCCGATCTCGCGGCGCAACTTCGTCGAGCTCTGCGAGCGCCTGACCACCATCGACGAGGCCCAGTTCGAGGCCCTGTGGCGCCGGCTCGGGCTGAGCGTGGACTGGAGGCAGACCTACCAGACCATCGGCGAGCGCGCCCGCAGGGTCGCCCAGGCCGCCTTCCTGCGCAACCTGGAGCGGGGCGAGGCCTACCAGGCCGCCGCACCTGGCCTGTGGGACGTCACCTTCCAGACGGCCGTCGCTCAGGCGGAGCTCGAGTCCCGCGAGTACCCGGGCTTCTACCACCGCCTGGCCTTCCACGTCGTCGACACCGACGCCGCCGAGCGCGCGGCCGCGGCGGGTGCCCCCATCGAGACCGGCCCGGCCGGCACCCACGACGTGTGCATCGAGACGACGCGCCCCGAGCTGCTCGCCGCCTGCGTGGCCCTCATCGCCCACCCCGACGACGAGCGCTACCAGCCGCTGCTGGGCACGACCGTGGCCTCCCCCGTCTTCGGCGTCGAGGTCCCGGTGCTGGCCCACCCCGCCGCTGAGAGGGACAAGGGCGCCGGCATCGCCATGTGCTGCACCTTCGGCGACACCACGGACATCGAGTGGTGGCGGGACCTCGGCCTGCCGCTGCGCGCCATCCTGCGCAAGGACGGTCGCATCGAGGCCGAGACCCCCGAGTGGATCACCGCGCCGGCGGGCCGCGAGGCCTACGCCGCCATGGCCGGCAAGACCACCTACTCGGCGCGGGAGACCGTCGTGGCCGCCCTGGCCGCCAGCGGCGAGATGCGCGGCAAGCCGACCGCGACCACCCGTCAGACGAACTTCTTCGAGAAGGGTGACAAGCCCCTGGAGATCGTCACCTCCCGCCAGTGGTACCTGCGCAACGGCGGGAAGGATTGGACGAACCCGGCCACGGGCTCCGACCTGCGCGCAGACCTGCTCGCCCGCGGCGCCGAGCTGGACTTCCACCCCGATTTCATGCGGGTGCGCTATGAGAACTGGGTCAAGGGCCTCAACAACGACTGGCTCATCTCCCGCCAGCGCTTCTTCGGCGTGCCCTTCCCCGTCTGGTACGCGATCGACGACGACGGCGAGGTGGACTACACCCGCGTCCTGACCCCCGCCGAGGCCGAGCTGCCGATCGACCCCTCCTCGGATATCCCGGCCGGCTACACGGAGGATCAGCGCGACCAGCCGGGCGGCTTCACCGCCGAGCTCGACATCATGGACACCTGGGCGACCTCCTCCCTGTCGCCCCAGCTGGTCTCCGGCTGGCTGACGGACGAGGACCTCTTCAACCGCGTCTACCCCATGGACCTGCGCCCCCAGGGCCAGGACATCATCCGCACCTGGCTGTTCTCCTCCGTGGTACGCGCGGACCTGGAGTTCGGCGCCCTGCCCTGGAGGCACGCGGGCATCTCCGGATGGATCCTGGACTCGGACCACAAGAAGATGAGCAAGTCCAAGGGCAACGCCGAGACCCCCATGGGCCTGCTGGAGAGGTTCGGGGCCGACGCCGTGCGCTATTGGGCGGCCTCGGCCCGCCTGGGCCTGGACGCGGCCTTCGAGGAGCAGCAGATCAAGATCGGCCGCCGCCTGGCCATCAAGCTCCTCAACGCCTCCAAGTTCGCCCTGTCCATGGGCCTGCCCTGGGACGCCGATGAGGAGGCCCTCGCGGCCGCCCCCGCGCCGAGCCTGGACGCCACCGCCGTCACCGAGCCGATCGACCGGGCGGTCCTGGCGGCCCTGGCGGATGTCGTGGACGCCGCGACCGCCGCCTTCGAGCGCTTCGAGCACGCCCGCGCCCTGGAGGCCGCGGAGTCCTTCTTCTGGACCTTCTGCGACGACTACATCGAGCTCGTCAAGGATCGCGCCAACGACCTGGGCGGCTCCCACGACCCGGCCGCCGTCACGAGCGCCCGCACGGCCCTGGCCATCGCCGTGGACACCTTCGTGCGCCTCTTCGCGCCCTTCCTGCCCTTCGCCGCGGAGGAGGTGTGGAGCTGGTACCGCACCGGCAGCGTCCACCGCGCCGCCTGGCCCGAGGCCGCGCCCCTGCGCGAGGCCTCGGCCGGCGCCGACGCCGCCCTCGTGGCCCGCGCCGGCCAGGCGCTGGCGGCGCTGCGCAAGGTCAAGTCGGAGGCCAAGACGAGCCAGAAGACGCCGATCCTCTCCGTGGCGCTGGCCGTGGCCCCCGAGGCCGAGGCGAGCGTGGAGGCGGTTCGCGCCGATCTCCTCGAGGCCGCGAAGGTGACGGGCCCGATGACCCTGGCCGCGGCCGAGCTGCGCGCGGGCGACGACGACGAGCCCGCCCCGGCCGTGATCGTCACCGCCGTCGAGCTCGGCGAGGCCCCCGCCAAGCCGAAGAAGGGCTGAGAGCAGTGCCGCAACGGATCCCCGCGCCCGCCGGCGCCGCGCCCCACCCGTCCCTGGGGGCCACGACCGTCGCCGACGGCGTCACCTCCAGCCCCCTGACCATGGGGGCCTCCGGCACCTGCGACAGCCGCGACACGGAGTCTGAGTGGACCGTCCCGTGGCTGCTGGCCGACCGCATCGCCCGCACCTCGGAGCGCCCCATCATCGAGCGGCGCAGCTCACTGGGCACATGGACGCCGATCACCGCCCGGGCCTTCGGCGAGGAGGTCGCCCGTATCGCCGCGGGGCTCATCGGTTTGGGCCTGGAGGCGGGAATAAGCGTGGCGCTCATGTCCCGCACCTGCTACGAGTGGACGCTCCTGGACATGGCGATCGCCCGCGCCGGGCTGGTCTCCGTGCCCATCTACGAGACCGACTCGGCCGAGCAGATCGAGTGGATCCTCGACGACGCCGACGTCCGCCTCGTCATCACCGAGACCTCCGGCCATGCGCTCGTGGTGGAGGCGGCCATCAGGGCGCGCTCGGCCGCCGATCCCGGCGCCGAGAGCCCCCGGGTCCTGTCGCTGGACCGCGATGCGCTCACCGAGTTGACCACGGCCGGGCGGGCGATCTCGCGGACCGTCGTCGAGGACCGCTCGGCCGCCGTGAGCCCCGAGGACATCTTCTCCATCATCTACACCTCCGGTACGACGGGCCGCCCCAAGGGCGTCGAGATCACCCACCGCAACGCGGCGGGCCTGGCGCACAACGGCGTCCACTGGATCCCCGACCTCCTCTACCGCCCGGACACGCGCCTCCTGCTCTTCCTGCCGCTGGCGCACTCCTACGCGCGCTGCCTGGAGCTGCTGTCCCTGGCGGGCCAGGGCGTGCTCGGGCACACCCCGGACGTCAAGACCCTCCTGCCGGACCTGCAGGCCTTCGGTCCCTCCTACGTGCTGGCCGTGCCGCGCGTACTGGAGAAGATCTACAACGCCGCAGACGCCAAGGCGGGCAGCGGCATGAGGCTGCGGACCTTCCGCTGGGCGGCGAAGGTCGCCGTCGAGTACTCCCGCGCGCTGGACGCCCCGGCCGGCCCCTCGAAGTCGCTGGCCGCCTCGCACGCGCTGGCCGACCGCCTCGTCTACCGCACGATCCGCGCCCTGCTGGGGCCCAACGCCCGTTTCGCGATCTCCGGCGGCGGGCCGCTGGGCGAGCGCCTCGGGCACTTCTACCGGGGCATGGGCCTGGAGATCCTCGAGGGCTACGGGCTCACCGAGACGATCGGCCCCACCTGCGTCAACCTCGATGTGCGCAACAGGATCGGCACTGTGGGCCCGCCCGTGTGCGGCAACGAGATCCGGGTGGACGAGACCGGGGAGATCCTCGTGCGGGGCCTGGGCGTCTTCCGGAACTACCACAACAACCCCGCCGCCACCGCCGAGTCCTTCACCCCCGATGGCTGGTTCCGCACCGGTGACATCGGGGCCATCGACGACGACGGCTGGGTGCGCATCACCGGCCGCAAGAAGGACCTCATCGTCACCGCCGGCGGCAAGAACGTGGCCCCGGCGGTTCTCGAGGACCGACTGCGCGGGCACCCGCTGGTCAGCCAGGTCCTCGTCCTGGGGGACAACGAGCCCTTCATCTCCGCGCTCATCACGCTGGATGCGGAGATGCTGCCCCTGTGGCTGCGCAACCACGGCCTGCCGGAGATGGGCGTGGTCGAGGCCGCGTCCCACCCGCAGGTGCTCGCCGCGCTGGAGCGCGCCGTGGCCCGCACCAACGAGGCGGTCTCCCGGGCCGAGTCGATCCGCGAGTTCCGCGTGCTCACCACGGATTTCACGGAGGCCAATGGCCTGCTCACGCCCTCGCTGAAGGTCAAGCGGGCCGCCGTCATGGAGGCCCATGCCGACGCCATCGCCTCCATCTACGCCGGCAAGCGCCGGGGCCCGGAGGCCTGACGCGCTCACCGTCAGCGGAAGTCGCAGGTCAGGGGCGCGCTCCGGGGCCACCGGCGGGGCGCGGGGTCCGTACGTGGCCGCATTCGGGCCCCGTCGGGCGCATCGGCGGGCGATGATGGGGTCATGACGAGCCCCGCACAGCCCGGCGCCGAGCCGGCGGCCCTCCAGCAGCACGCTGCCAGCACCATCCGCTCCACCCCGCTGGCGGTCCCCGTCCACGACGGGATGACGGCCCCGTGGGCGCTGGCCGAGCGCGTGCGCCGCTCACCGTCCGCCCCGCTCGTCGCCCGCAAGCCCTCGGTCGGCCGCCGCTGGATCCCCATGAGCGCGACGGCGTTCCGCGCCCAGGTCCGCGAGGTGGCGGCCGGGCTCATGTCGCTCGGGCTGCGCCCCGGGGACGCGATCGCGATCATGTCCCACACCTGCTTCGAGTGGACCCTCCTGGACTTCGCCGCCTGGGAGGCGGGCCTCGTCGTGGTGCCGATCTATGAGACCTCCTCGGCGGAGCAGGCCGAGTGGATCCTCACCGACGCCTCCGTGAGGCTGGTGGTCGTCGAGAACGCCGGCATGGAGCAGATGGTCGAGGCGGTCCGCGCCCGCGGCGCCGATCAGGCGGCCCTGGCGGAGCTGCGGGTCATGTGCCTGTCGCGCGGCGCGATCACGGATCTCATCGCCGCGGGGAAGGGCGTGGACCGGGCCGGGCTCGACGCCCGCGCCGCCGCGCTCACCAGCGCGGACCTGGCGACGATCGTCTACACCTCGGGCACCACGGGGCGCCCCAAGGGCGTCGAGCTCACTCACGGCAACCTCATCCAGCTGGGCGTCAACACCTGCGAGCACGTTCCCGAGGTCCTGGCCGCCGATGAGGTGCGCGCCCTCATGTTCCTCCCCCTGGCCCATGTGCTGGGGCGGTTCATCGAGATCGCGATCGTGTGCTCCGAGCGCGGCGTCATGGGCCACGCCCCGGATGTCAAGCACCTCGTGGACGACCTGGCGACCTTCTCCCCCACCTTCGTCGTCGCCGTGCCGAGGGTTTTCGAGAAGATCTACAACGCCGCGGACGCGCGCTCGACCGGCAACAAGCAGAAGGTCTTCCGCCTGGCCGCCAAGACGGCGATCGCCTACTCGCGCGCCCTGGATACCCCGGAGGGGCCCAGTCGCGGCCTGCGGGCCCAGATGAGGGTCTTCGACCGGCTCGTGTTCTCCAAGCTGCGCGCGCTGCTCGGCGGGAGGGTCTCGCATGTCATCAGTGGTGGCGGCCCCCTGGGGGAGAGGCTCGGCCACTACTACCGGGGCGCGGGGGTGACCGTCCTGGAGGGCTACGGGCTGACCGAGACCTCCGCGCCCTGCGCCGTCACCCTGCCTGCGAGCATGAGGATCGGCACGGTTGGCGGTCCAATGCCGGGCACTGAGCTGCGACTGGCCGACGACGGCGAGATCCTCGTGCGCGGCATCGGCCTGTTCCGGGGCTACCACGCCAACCCCGGGGCCACGGCCGAGGCGCTGACGGAGGACGGCTGGCTGCGCACGGGCGATATCGGCGCGTTCGAGGACGACGGCTCGCTGCGCATCACGGGCCGCAAGAAGGAGCTCATCGTCACCGCCGGGGGCAAGAACGTGGCGCCCGCCGTCCTGGAGGACCGACTGCGCGGCCACCCGCTGGTCAGCCAGGTGCTCGTCGTGGGCGACAACCGCCCCTGCATCGGCGCCCTGGTGACGCTGGACGCGGAGATGCTGCCGCTGTGGCTCGCCTCCCACGGGATCGAGGACCTCGACCCCGTGTCGGCGGTGAGCGACCCGCGCGTGCGCGCGGCCCTGGAGCGGGCGGTGGCCCGGGCCAATGAGGCGGTCTCCCGGGCGGAGTCGATCCGGACCTTCACGGTGCTGCCGGGCGATTTCACGATCGATAACGGCCTGCTCACGCCCTCGCTCAAGGTGCGCCGGGCGGAGGCGCTGGAGCGCTTCGCCGATGAGATCGACGCGCTCTACAGCAGGCCGGTGGTCTGAGGGATCCGGGCCGGGGCCTCTCGCCCCGGGCCGGGCCTCTCAGGCGGAGAGCTCGTCGCGGATCTCCTCGTGGTGGCGGATGACCTCGGCGACGATGAAGGCGAAGAACTTCTCCGCGAAGACGGGGTCGAGCCCGGAGTCCTCGGCCAGTGCCCGCAGGCGGGCGACCTGGCGGGCCTCCCGCTCGGGGTCCGACGGCGGCAGGTCGAGGCGCGCCTTGAGCTCGCCGACCTGCTGGGTGCAGCGGAAGCGCTCGGCGAGGAGGTGGACGAGGGCGGCGTCGAGGTTGTCGATGGTGACGCGGTAGCGCGCGAGGTCGGCGGGCACCCCGGGGATGTCCCGCTCGACGGCCTCGGAGGCGCTCATGCGGTCCGGCTCCTGGACTGCTCGGCCTTGCGCGTGGAGCTGAGGGAGCCGGTGCCGGCCTCGTAGCGGGGGCGGGCGGTGCCGCGCACGGCGTCGGCGTCGACGACGACGCACCCGACCTCGGGCATGGAGGGCACCTCGAACATGGCCTCGCCCAGGACCTCCTCGACGATGGAGGTCAGGCCCCTCGCGCCGGTCTTGCGCTCCAGGGCCTTGGCGGCGATGGCCTCGATGGCCTCGTCGGTGAAGACGAGCTCGACGCCGTCGAGCCCGAAGAGGTACTGGTACTGGGAGACGAGGGCGTTCTTGGGCTCGGTCATGACGCGCACGAGCTCGGGCACGCCGAGGTCCTGCACGGTGGCGATGACGGGCAGGCGGCCGATGAACTCGGGGATGAGGCCGAAGGTGTGCAGGTCCTCGGGGCGCACCGGGGAGGTGAAGACGTCCTTGGCCTGGTCCTTGGCCAGCGTCGCGCCGAAGCCGACGAGCTGGGCGCCGGCCTCCTTGCGCTGGCGGGCGCGCACGATCTCCTCGATGCCGGCGAAGGCCCCGGCGGCGATGAACAGGATGTTCGTCGTGTCGATCTCGAGGAACTCCTGGTGGGGGTGCTTGCGCCCGCCTCCCGGGGGGACGGAGGCGGTGGTGCCCTCGATGATCTTCAGCAGCGCCTGCTGCACGCCCTCGCCGGAGACGTCGCGGGTGATCGAGGGGTTCTCGGCCTTGCGGCCGATCTTGTCGATCTCGTCGATGTAGATGATGCCCTTCTCGGCGCGCTTGACGTCGCCGTCGGCGGCCTGGATGAGCTTGAGCAGGATGTTCTCCACGTCCTCGCCCACGTAGCCGGCCTCGGTGAGCGCGGTGGCGTCGACGATGGAGAAGGGGACGTCCAGGAGCTTGGCCAGGGTGCGGGCCAGATGCGTCTTGCCGGTGCCGGTGGGGCCGAGCAGGAGGATGTTGGACTTGCCGAGCTCCAGGCCGTCGCCCTCGGCGACGGCGCGCTCGCGCACCTGGACTCGCTTGTAGTGGTTGTAGACGGCCACGCTCATGGCGCGCTTGGCGCCCTCCTGGCCGATGACGTAGCTGTTGAGGAAGTCGAAGATCTCCTGCGGCTTGGGCAGTTCGAGGGGGACGCCGACGGAGCCGGAGCCGAGCTCCTCGTCGACGATCTCGTTGCACAGCTCGATGCACTCGTCGCAGATGTAGACCCCGGGGCCGGCGATGAGCTTCTTGACCTGCTTCTGGCTCTTGCCGCAGAAGGAGCACTTGAGCAGATCGACGCTCTCGGCATTGCGTGGCACGTGTCCCCCTTGTGTCGTCGGATCCGCTCCCAGGCGGCGCGGGGAGCGCCGCTGGAATCAGGGAACGGGGTACTGCCAGCCTATTAGGTGGAGCGTCCCAGCGCGAGGGCCGGGCCCGGCGAGCCCCTGCGCGATTGCCCACCCGGTGGCGGGGCGCCGCCCGTCGCACCGAGCCGACGACGCAGCAGATCGTCTCCGCAGTGCGCGAGGGGCGGGAGTGAGCAGGACCTCCGTTCATCCCACTCGGCCGGCGCGGGGGCGGGCCCGGTGATTGTCATCGATACCTCGGCACTCATCGAGGGACTTGTGGGGCGTACACCCAGCGCCCGGCTGTTTGACCTGCTCACGGGGGAACTCGCGGCTCCTCAGGTCATCGACTTCGAGGTGCTCTCCGCCCTGCGCGGCATGGTGCTCGGCGGCCTCCTGCCCCTCGATGAGGCGCAGGAGGCCCGGCGCTTCTTCTACGAGCTCACGATCTGGCGATGCGAAGGAGCTCCCCTCGCCGAGAGGATCTGGGAGCTGCGGCACCAGTGCACCGCGTACGACGCTTCCTATCTCGCCCTCGCGGAGAGCCTCGACTCCCCCGTGGTGACCTGCGATCGCAAGCTCGACGCCGGGGGGCCACCGCGCCGACGGCTGCCATCCGCCCTGAGCGGTGCCTTCCGCACCGAGTGGTGCCGATTCCACCCACAGGTGCGTTCTGCCCGCACCAGTGGGTGCGGATCGCACCGCTCGGGGCAGCGCGCACCGCTCGGGGCGGATGGCACCGATCGGGCGATCGGGCGCCAGGGGACGTCAGGAGGAGTGCGGGGAGGGCGCGGCCTTGCGGGGGCTGAGCACCTGGTCCACGATGCCGTAGTCCTTGGCGGCGGCGGCGGTGAGGATCTTGTCGCGCTCCAGGTCGTTGTGGATCTGGTCGCGGTCCCGGCCGGTGTGCGCGGCCAGGGTATCCTCCAGCCAGGCGCGCATGCGGTCGATCTCGTCGGCGACGATCTCGATGTCGCTGGCCTGGCCGTGCATGCCCTCCATGGCGGGCTGGTGGATGAGCACGCGGGCGTTGGGCAGGGCCAGGCGCTTGCCCGGGCTGCCCGCGGCCAGCAGCACGGCGGCAGCGGAGGCGGCCTGGCCCAGGCAGACGGTCTGCACCTGCGGCTTGATGTACTGCATCGTGTCGTAGATGGCGGTCAGGGCCGTGAAGGAGCCGCCGGGACTGTTGATGTACATGGTGATGAGCCCATCGGGGTCCTGGGACTCCAGGACGAGGAGCTGGGCCATGATGTCGTCGGCGGAGGCGTCGTCCACCTGGACGCCCATGAAGACGATGCGGTCCTCGAAGAGCTTGGCGTAGGGGTCCTGGCGCTTGAAGCCGTAGGCGGTGCGCTCCTCGAACTGGGGCAGCACGTAGCGGGACTGCGGCATGGCGGCGGCAGCGCCGACCGCGCCGGCGGGGCCCATCTGGCGCGCGACGGCCTCGAAGTAGGGACGAGTGCTCATATCAGTTCTCCCCGTTCTGCTGGCCGATCTCCCGGCTGGAGCGCACGATGTGGTCGACGAAGCCGTACTCGAGGGCCTCGGGGGCGCTGAACCAGTGGTCGCGGTCCGAGTCGGCGATGATCTCCTCGACGGAATGGCCGGTGTTGGCGGCCGTGATCTCCGCGAGCTCCTGCTTCATCTTGATGATGAGGTCGGCGTTGATGCGGATGTCCGTGGCCGATCCACCGGCGCCCCCGGAGGGCTGGTGCATGAGGACCCGGGCGTGCGGGGTCAGGTAGCGCTTGCCCTTGGCGCCGGCGCTGAGCAGGAACTGCCCCATGGAGGCGGCCATGCCGGTGGCGACGGTGACGACGTCGGGCTGGACGTACTGCATGGTGTCGTAGATGGCCATGCCCGCGGTCACGGAGCCGCCGGGGCTGTTGATGTAGAGGTAGATGTCCCTGTCGGGGTCCTCGGCGGCCAGCAGCAGCATCTGGGCGCAGATCGCATTGGCGTTGTCATCGCGCACCTCCGATCCCAGCCAGATGATGCGCTCCTTGAGGAGCCGGTTGTAGATGGAGTCGGTCAGGCCCAGCCCGGCGCCCTGGCCCTCGTGGGCACTGGGGGCGGCGACTGCGCCGGGGCGCGTGTGGAGCTCGCTCACGTCTGTCCTCTCGTGTCGGTACGCCAACGCTAACGCGAGCCGGCCGGGCGCCATGCCCGCCCCCGCGGCCTTTTCGCTCACGGCACAGGGTCCGCCGGGCGG
Organism: Actinomyces denticolens; assembly: GCF_002072185.1. GTDB lineage: Bacteria > Actinomycetota > Actinomycetes > Actinomycetales > Actinomycetaceae > Actinomyces > Actinomyces denticolens. Next base: position 49,439 of record NZ_MVIW01000006.1, on the reverse strand, counting down.
CCGACCCTCTCACTGGAGGGGTGGCACGAACCCGGGGATCAGGTTAGTCTGACCTCATCCTTATTTTTCTCGACTGCGATAGGAATTAATCATGGCGTCGGAGCACCGCCCGCCCCGGGACGAGGGGACGAGCACCCCCGTCGAGCACGGCCGGCGCCAGGGGCCGGAGGCGGCCCGAATGCAGGGGCACTGGCTGCTCGCCAAGCTCGGCAAGCGGGTGCTGCGCCCCGGCGGCATCGAGCTCACCCGCCGTCTCCTCAGGGCCGCCGACATCCGGCCGGGATGTCGCATCGTCGAGTTGGGGCCGGGCGTGGGCCGCACCGCCGAGCTCCTCCTGGGCTCCTCCCCCGCCTCGTACCGGGCCGTCGACCCCAACCCGGAGGGCCGCGAGCAGGTCGCCTCCGTCCTCGCGGGGCACCCGGGGGCCGATTACGTGGTCGCCGATGCCGCCGACACGGGGCTCCCCACGGGCGAGGCCGATCTCGTCGTCGGCGAGGCGATGCTGACCATGCAGTCGGAGGAGGGCAAGAGGGCGATCATCGCCGAGGCCGCCCGGCTCCTGGCACCCGGGGGCCGGTATGCGATACACGAGCTCGCCCTGCGCGCCGATCGCGGCGAGGAGGAGAGGGAGGCCGCGCGCAAGCGCCTGTCCCGGATCATCAAGGTCGGGGCCAGGCCGCTGCCCGAGGAGGAGTGGCGCGCCCTCATGACGGGGGCCGGACTGGAGGTCGTGTGGACCGGGACGGCCCCGATGCGCCTGCTCGAGCCCCGCCGCCTCATCGCCGATGAGGGGGTCCTCGGGGCCCTGCGCTTCTGGCGCGCCGTGCGGCGCACGCCCGGCGCCCTGGAGCGCATCAGGGCGATGCGCGAGACCTTCCGAGCGCAGGGCGAGCTGCTGAGCGCTGTCGGCATCGTCGCGCGCAAGCCCGCCCCCGGCTGAGAATGAGCCGAGCCCCGCACGATGCCCCGGCACGATCCCATCCATCCGCCAGCACCCGACCACGAAGGGAGCACCATGCCCACCACGCCCGTCACCGAATCCCTGTTCCGTCTGGGTCTCAACGAGGCCCTTCCCGTGAGCGAGGAGGCCACGACGTCGCGAGTCGTGGTCAACAACGACGTCCTGCGCACCGTCATCTTCACCTTCGACGCCGGCCAGCTGCTCACGGAGCACGCCTCCCCCAAGGCGGTGGTCGTCACGCTGCTGGAGGGCGAGATGGACTTCTCCATCGGCGGGCGGACCGAGCGCCTGGCCGCCGGGGACGTCGTCTACCTGGCCCCGGGCGACCGCCATGCCCTCACGGCCATCACCGCCTGCCGCATGCAGCTGGTCATGGTCGACGTCGGCGGCCAGTGATCGCGCTCCGGGCGGGCTACGGTGGGGCCCCGCCCGGGCCGACCTCACGGGGCCGTGCGCGCCGCCGCGCGGCTGCGCCCCGCCCACCACAGGCACCCCGTCGCCAGGGCGATCCCCCAGCCGAGGGCCCCGGCCGCCCAGGGCAGCCAGGCGGCGCCCCCGCCCATGGCGTCCAGGGCCCGCAGCGGCCACCACGTCGGCACGACGGCGAGCCACGGGGCCCGGCCCCCGCTCCCGGCGTGGTCGAGGACCGGCAGGACGAGGATGAGCAGGCCGAGCTTGACCGCGGCCACGCCTTGGACGGTGCCCGTGGCGAAGGCGGCCAGGGCCAGGGCGGTGGCGGAGGCCAGCGGGGCGCAGGCCAGGGCCATGCCGGCGGCGCGCCCCCACCCGGTGCCCGCGCACCATGCCAGCCCCGCGGCGACGGCCGGCACGCTGATCACGGCCACCTGCCCGGCCCGCCATCCGAGGTAGCGGTGGAGGGACAGCGGGGTGACGGCGATCATCTGCCAGGTCGCCTCCTCCTTGTCCTGAAGCAGCATGAACCCGACGACGGTGCCGATCATGACGGGCAGTACCACCGTGAGGACGAGACCGACCAGGGGCTCCAGCCAGGCCGCCTCGTCCAGGCCGTGGGCGCGCAGCACCTCTGCCGCCGGACCGGCCCCCAGGCGCACGCCCAGGATCATGACGAGCGGCAGCAGGGCCAGCCACCACAGCAGGTCGTCGCGCGCCAGACGGCGCATGTCCATCGGAACCAGCGCCGCCAGCACCCCGACCGTCCTCGAACGCCGTCCGCCCGGGCGCCGCAGGCACTGCGGGCTTCGGAGGCGGAGCGTGTGGTCCGGGTACTGCCGGCGCCGCAGGCGGAGCGGGTGGCGCCCTCGGCGCGGACGGTCGCCCGCGAGGCCGTCCCAGTGCACCGTGCTCCCGGCGGCGCGCCGCCGGCTCCCCCCGGCGCCGTCGTCCGTTACCGCACCGCGCAGCCGCCGGCCCGCCACGGCGAGACCGGCCACGGACCAGACGGCGGCCGCGAGCACCGCGGGAGCGGCCAGGGTTGCAGGCGCCTGGCCGACGGCGATGCGCAGGAGGACGACCGGCCCTTGGAGGGGGTGGAGCCAGTACCCCCAGCCCTCCGCCGCCCCGAGCAGCGGCAGGACCGGCACCGCGAAGCCGATCGTCCACACCCCCGAGGGCAGCAGGAAGGACGCGGCGGACCGGTAGCCGGCCACCGCGGCGGCCCCGTAGAGGACCTCGAGCACCGCCAGCAGGGCCACGCCCGCCAGGAAGGCGGGCCAGGCCACCGCCGTCCCCGAGACGAGGACGAGGACCGCCGACTCGACAACGGCCAGCAGGCCGAGGGAGGCGGTGAGGGCGACGAGGTACTCCCCCACCCGCATCGGGCTCACCGCCCGGCACATGAGCGAGCCGTCGCCCCGTTCGGCCAGCACCTGGACGGCGGCGAAGTAGAAGCAGGTGATCGTCATCTCCCCCAGCAGCAGAACGGGCCACCATCGGGGCGGGAGCGCCGTGAGTCCCCGCAGGAGCAGGGCGATGACGAGGCCGACCGCCACCGCGACCAGCCAGTAGCCGCCGGCGGCCTGCAGGCGCAGGTCGAGGCGCACGGTCGCGGCCGTACGGCGCAGTGCCGGCGCGCTCACCGCAGGTCCCGTCCCGTCACGTCGCGGAAGACGGCGCCCAGGTCCGCCTCCTGGCTGTGCAGGGACAGGGCCTCGTGCTCGCGCAGGTCGCGGTGGAAGAGCTCGTCGTCGGCCAGGCCGTCCAGGGGGTAGGTCCCATGGCCCCCGTCCCAGGTGAGGCGGACCCGGCGCGTGCCGTGGCTCCTGCGCAGCACGTCGGGGGCACCGAGCTCGAGGAGGCGGCCGTCGACGACGAATCCCACCCGGTCGCAGGCGCGCTGCGCCAGCGCCATGTCGTGGGTCGTCACGACGACGGTGCACCCCCGCTCGCGCTCCCGGGCGATGATCCGCTCGATGCGGGCCACGCCCGCCGGGTCCAGGCCCGCCGTCGGCTCGTCGAGGAACAGGAGGCGGGGACGGGCGAGCAGGGCGCGGGCGACGTTGAGCCGCATCCCCATGCCCTTGCTCATGGCGGAGGCCCTCGTGGCGGCGTCGTCGTCGAGGCCCACGGCCTCCAGAAGCCGATCGGGGTCGCGGGTCGCTCCGGGGTGCAGGCGGGCGGCGTAGGCGAGGTTCTCCCTGACGGTGAGCCGACCGATGGACACCGGGCGCTCGAAGGCGACGCCGACGGCCTCGTACAGCTCCCTGCCCCAGGACGAGACCTCCCGTCCCAGGACGCGGGCGGTGCCGGTATAGCCGCGCAGCAGACCGATGAGCACCCGCTGCAGGGTGGACTTGCCCGCACCGCTGGGCCCCAGGAGACCGAGGACCTCGCCTGCCTCGACCGTGAGGTCAACCGCTTCCAGGGCGGGACGCTGCGCGCCGCGGTAGGTGAAGCCGAGCCCTCGGGTCGCCACGGCTGGGGCGGGGGCGGGGGCCGGGGCGCTCACGGCTCCTCCCGGGCGAGGGCGGCGGTGAGCAGCGCGACGGTGTCGGCGGCGACCTCGGCGATCTCGGGCCGGTCGAAGGCGCTGCCGTCCGTCGCCGCCCGCTCGGCCGTGACGCCGAAGCGGCGCATGACGTGGTCGGGCAGGCCGGCCATGACGTGGACGAGCATCCATGCCGCGGTGGCGGGGTCGACGTCGGCGCGCAGCTCGCCGTCGTCCTGACCGCTGCGCACGGCCCGCTCCACCCATCGGGTGAGGTCGGCGTCGTCCTGGGTGAGCGCGGCCGGGTCGAGCGGTGAGTCGGCGGCGAAGGCGCGGGCGAGCACGGACCAGCCGAGCGGGTCGCGGACCTGGAAGCCGTGGCTGCCGCGGACGAGAGCGGTGAGGACCTGCTCGAGGCTCGCCTCGGGCACGGGCGTGTCGACGACGGCGAGCCTGTCGCGCATGAGCCCCTCCACGAGGTGGGCGTAGGCGTCGCGCTTGTCCTCGAAGTACTGGTAGAAGCTGCCCTTGGAGATGCCCGCGGCGGCCGTCATGCGGTCGATGGAGGCGCGGGTGTAGGAGTACGTGGCGAACTCCTGCTTCATCGCCTCGATGATCCGGGTGCGCTTGTCCTCCGAGAGGTTGGCGAAGGTGGGCGTGGGCACGACGGGCCTCCTCGCAACCGTGTGACTCGCCAGTCATATGACTGATGAGTCATACGGTAGTCCGAGCTCGTGCCGCGCGACAAGGGGAGCCGGGAGCTCAGGATGCTCGGGGACGCAGCGCACGGCCCGGGCGCCCTCGTGGGGAACAGCACCGGTCCTGTGGGGCTGGAGGCGCCGAGCGCAGACGTGGGGCCCGGCACCGTGCCGGTGCCGGGCCCCACGGGGATGATGCGGCGCGCTCAGCTCACTCGGCGCTGGCGGCGCTCGGGGCGCTGGCGGAGGAGGCCGATGACGGGCTGGACGGCGAGGAGCCGGAGCCGGCCGAGCCGTTCTTCTCGTCGGCGTCGGCCGGGGTGGCGATGCGCTCGACCTCGTCGACGATGGCGGCGGCGTCGGCCTCATCGGAGCCGATGAACTCGCTGAGGTCGAGCTCCTTGCCCGCCGAGTCCTTGACGGTCACCTGGCGCAGGGCCAGGGCGAGGGACTTGTTGCGGGCGAGCTCGGAGACGAAGGCCGGGATCTGGCCGGCCTGCTGGGCGCCCTGCATGAACTGGCCGGGCTCCATGCCGTACTGCTGGGCGGTCTGGAAGAGGAAGTCCAGGAGCTCGTTCTGGTCGACGCGCACGTCGAGGGTCTCGGCGAGGACGTCGAGGATGATCTGGTCGCGCACGCCGCTGGTGACGTCGTCGCGGATCTCGGCGGCGTGCTCCTCGTCGCCCTCCTTGCCCTCGGCCGCCAGGTGCTGGGTGATCTCGTTGTCGATGACGGCCTGGGGGACCTCGAAGTCGATCTTGTCGCGCAGCAGGTCGAGGAGGACATCGCGGGCGGCGACGGCCTGATCGGCGGTCTTGCGGTCGGTGACCTGCTTGGCGAGGTCCTCGCGCAGCTCGGCGATGGTGTCGAACTCGGAGGCCATCTGGGCGAACTCGTCGTCCGCGTCGGGCAGCTCGCGCTGCTTGACGGCGGAGGCGGTGACAGTGACCTCGGCCTCCTCACCGGCGTGCTCGCCACCGGCGAGCTCGGTGGTGAAGGTGGCGGACTCCTCGGCCTTGAGGCCGCGCAGGGCCGTGTCCAGGCCCTTGAGCATGTTGCCCTTGCCGATCTCGTAGGAGACGCCGGAGACGGAGTCGACCTCCTCGCCGTCGATGACGGCCTTGAGGTCGATGGTGACGAAGTCGCCGGTCTTGGCCTTGCGGCCCACGGACTTCAGCGAGCCGAAGCGGGCGCGCAGGGAGTCGAGCTCGGAGTCGACGTCCTCCTCGCCCACCTCGACGGCGTCGACGGTCAGCTCGACGCCGTCGAGCTCGGGCAGATCGAACTCGGGGCGCACGGTGACCTCGGCGGTGAAGGTGAGCCGGCCGCCGTTCTCGCCAGTGACGTTGGGCAGCTCGGTGACCTCGACCTCGGGCTGGAGCAGCGGCACGCGGCCGGACTCGGCCATGGCGTCGCGGTAGCGGTCGGGCAGCTCGTTGTTGACGGCCTCCTGGATGACGGAGGCGCGGCCCACGCGCTGGTCGATGATGCGGGCGGGGACGTGGCCGCGGCGGAAGCCGGGGATCTGGACCTGCGAGCCGATCTCCTTGTAGGCGGCGTCGAGGCTGGGCTTGAGCTCCTCGTAGGGGACCTCCACGGTCAGCTTGATGCGCGCGGGGTCTAGGTTCTCGACAGTGCTCTTCACGGGGGATCTACTCCGAATGCTGGGTTGCAGGTGCGCCGTCGTCCGGCGGACGCCCATGGATGGCGTCAATCCCGGTCATCCTATGGCACTCGCCGGTGAGCGGTGAAAACAGCCGGGAGCCCCCGCCTATGGCGCTGGGCACAACTGGGGGCGGACCTCCCGGGCGCCCGGCGCGGGCCCGCCCGTCTCGACGGCGGCGGGGTGCGCCGACCGCGGCGGGGCTCATTCGTGGGTGACGACGGTGGTGCCGATCTCGACGAAGTCGTAGAACCAGTGGGCCTCCTCCACGGGGGCGTTGACGCAGCCGTGGCTGGTCTGACCGGAGTCGTAGCCGAAATCGGTGGCCCAGGGGGCGCCGTGGATGGCGAAGTTGCCGTCCCAGTAGGCGATCCAGGGGACGTCCTTCTGGCAGTAGGGGAAGCCGGGGGTGCAGCCGAGGTCCTGGGACTCGTTCTTGAGGTAGACGTGGTGAGTGCCGAGCTTGGTGGCCCACTCGCCCGATTCCTCGCCGTGGTTGATGCTCACGGGTCCGTGGACGACGGTGGTGCCGACGTAGGCGGTCATCGTGTCGTCGGTGAGGTTGACGTCGACCCATTTCTCGCCGTCGGCGGCCTGGTAGGCGAAGCGCTCGGGGCCCGAGGGGACGGTGCGGGTCTGGGTGGAGGGGGCGACGGGCTCGGAGGCGAGGGACCCGGAGTAGTCGGTGCCGGCGCTCAGGGAGGAGACGATGCCGTCGGCGATCTCCTGGGCGTTGGTGGTGCGCGTGCCGGGCCGACCGGGGCGGGCCAGGCCGAGGTCGTTGCCGGCGGCGTCGACGTTGGTGATCTCGTCGACCGGCGCCTTGTCCACCTCGGCGGCGTGGGTGTCCACCCATGCCCGGACCTTGGCGGGGTCGATCTGGGCGGTCATCCCCTCATCGGTGGCGGTGGTGGTGACCCAGGAGGCCTTCTCGGCGGTGGTCGCCGTCCAGGAGGAGCCGGCGCCGGTGAGGATGACGCCTCCGGCGATGAGCGCGTTGGCCTCGGTGACGGCGGTCTCGGCGTGGGAGGTGGTGGTCGGGGCCTCCTGCGGGGCCGCGGCCACCGTGATGTCGCCGCCGCTCAGTGAACGGGCCGAGGTGGTCAGGGAGGCGCGGATGGCGGCGCCGTCGACGCCGGTGCCGGAGGAGTCGGGGACGACCTCGAAGGCGCTCCCGTCGGCGCTGAGCCGGATCCGCGCGGACACGGGGGCGGTGCCGGCGAGGGCCTGGGTGGAGGCGAGGAAGTCGGTGAAGGCGTCCTCGTCGAGGCTGACCGCGGGGATGACCTCGCGGGGGCCGATGATCGAGCGCAGGGTGGGTCCGAAGGAGCCCGCGCCATCGACGGCGGCCCTGGCGGTGGCGTCGGCGTCGAGGACGACCCCGGCCTGGGCGAAGGTGGCCGTCCGGGTGCTGTCGCCGACGCGGATGGTCACCTGGGCCTCGTTGAAGCGGTGGGAGACGAGGCCGACGATCTGGTTGTGGTCGAGGCCGGTGACGTCCTGCCCCGCGATGGTGGTGCCGGGCAGGGCGACGTCGTCGTGGGCCTGCGCGTAGCCTCCGACCATCGCGGCCCCGCTGAGCACGAGCGCGCAGGAGGGGGCGATCTGCCACCACCCCGACCTTCGTCTGTTCCCCGCGCCGTGCCGCATCACGCCAGGATAAACGCCTCGCCCGCGCGCGACACATTCGGCCTGCTCAGGCGCGGCGGCCCGGGGCGAGGTGGGGCAGGGCGGGGTTGGGCGGAGCCGGCAGGGCAGGGGTGGGCGGGGGCGACGAGACCACCCGGCGGAACGCCCCCAAGTTCGACGCGTGAATCGAGGAGAGGGCCCGCCTCGTCCTCAAATGGCGCTGCTCCCACCGAGTGGCGCTGTTTGCACCCACTGGTGCGGGCAGGACGCACCAGTGGATGCAAACGGCACCGCTCAGTGCGGAACGCACCGCTGATGGCCCCGTGGGCGCCCACGCTGCGCACGCCGGCTAATAGGCCGTGTTCTGTTGATCGTGATTTCTTGACCGGGTTGGTCGTCACCCGGTTGCCGCAGAGTGTTGGAGGTTGCAGGCACGCCCCAGGGCGCTTCACCACCCGTACCGGCCTGGTCGGACATGAATCGGGACCAGGCCCCGGGGGAGATGGCGAGCACCTCCGTCACACCAGCGCCCGCGCCGGCAGGCCGGGGAGGCTCTGTCGGACATGGTGGCCGACGCCCAGTACTTCGGCGACTACGACGACGACCCGGCAGCGGTCCGAGAGGCACTCGACCACGCCCGCCATGGGGTGCGCCAGTGACCTTCTCCGCTTTGCTGGACACGTGCGTCCTCGTGCCCAGCGTTCCGCGCGACCTTTTCAGTCAGTATCCGGGCAACTTCCTCTTTCTCATGGACCTGTGGGGCCTCGATCAGGACCGGATCTTCAACGCCATTGACACCATTCGCGCACGATCCGGACGCAGAGGGCCCCGGTGGACCCATGCGAACATTCTTGGCCAACTGGAACGGGAGCAGTTACCGACATTCGTCGCCACCGCCAAGGCGGCACTCAAGTAGCCGACAATACCACAATCGCTCTCCCTACCCTCCGCGACCACTTCTCGATATATCCGGACCTCCGGCCCTCCACGCCCTTTAATGGTCAACCCCCACATACACGGCGATGATGACCTCCTCAAGGCGCTCGCGATCCATATCGGTCGGCACAAGTGTCGTCCACCTCGCGCAGTGAGGAGACGCACCATCTCCTGTGGTTGAGGGTCCACCCCCCTGGCGAGCACCTTTCTGCCGTCGTCATCATCGCAACAGGATCGTGTTGCCTACCGCGACGAGGGCGGCGCCGCCGTCATCCTCATCGCGCTCCTCGGACCTTAGGTGCATGAAGACAGGATTCCTTTTCGGCAACATCTGTTGACGACTCGTAGGTCCGGTCGGCCGTCATATAGGCGACCGAACATGATTCTCGGTGGACCGGCGAACGTGACGACCACCTGTCAGCTAATTCCAACAGTCGTCGCGACACGCACGCCGAGGTCAACCGCGATCGGTGTGTACAGATCGACATCCTGCTCGCTGCTAGCCAAGGACAGGATAAGGGAATAGCGGACAGGAATACCCAATCGATCCCGTCGCCGATTGTTCTTCCACCAGCCTCCGGTCGGATAGACGACAACATGGCTGCAGGCAGCAAGATCCGCGCCCGTTCCGATCCACTCGTCCTGATGCAGCGACCCGAAACTCCGAGCCTGCTTCCCGAGGAACCATCTGTCAGAATCACTGGAGCTCCCCCGGCTACCTCCTTCCTCATCCCTAACCTCCCTGTTCACTCGCGCAAGAAAGTCATCGATTCCTTCGGTCGGCCCCTGAAGATCGAACCGAAGCCCATAAGAGGAGTAGGTGTACTTGCCCTTCCACCCACGACGCGTACCCGACGGCTCGATGAAGTACGACAGCGTCAGACGCAGGCGAACGTCATTGTCACCAATCCCCTCAAGGACCTCACGCGGCCACGGCAGAGAGTGAAGGCGGAGCCGAGGCATCGTAAAATCGTCGGCATATGGCTCAATCTCGTCTTGAACCACCATAGTCACGGCACTTCGGGACGAGGAGAGGACCGACTCTTCGGTCGGGACGCCCCATCCGTATCGACGGAGCAGCCGGGCACGTTCTCCCTTCTTATCGCCACAGGCATCAAGATGATCTCGCATGACAGGGGTCCAGTGAGCCTCATGAACGAGGAGACCCCGGATCGTCTCGGGCCAGTACGACGGGTAACGAGCCATCGCGAGGGCGGCCAACCGTGCCGCCTGGGCGGTTGCGGCACTCGTCGCGTTGGCCGACGTCAAAGCGACGTCATTACTACGACCGATGGAGCGCAAAGAAAGCAGCGGATGGCGAAACTCGGTCACCTCCTGCCCATCAGATAGCACATTCCCTCCCTCCAGGCAGATCTCAGGCTTGATCGGCCAGGGACTGTCTCCAAAGAGCAAGGATGTCCGGCTATGGGGCGATAACTCGCCAGCGGGAGCCAGTGGAAGATGCCCACGATAGGTCGGATCCGAGGGTAGAGAATCGAGCTCCGTGTACGCTCCGACGGTCAGCGCGTTCCACGACTGTCCAGGATCCTCGATCGGCTGAGTATCAGAGTTCGCCAGATGGTCCTGCTCGTAGCAATCGACATTGGCGGCGGAGACGATGATGAGCCGCGCGGCCTCGGGGTCCGGCTCCGAGAGGAGGCTGACCGAGTTTTCCCTCACGACGATGTCCGTGCCGACCGCGAGGGCGTCGATCGCCATCGACCACAGGGTCGGTCGCCCTGGTTCCGACTCAGAGGTGGCACTGATCGGCATGCAGAACGTTCGCCGCCGCTGGGAGGCGATCTCCGGAAGGGATACCGCCTCGATCGTGGTACCGGCATAAGTCCGTGGCGGCATCCCTGCGGCCTCAGAACCTCGTCCAAGCATTATGCGCACCGACTCCAGACGATGCTGCAACGCGACACCCTCGAGCCCCTGCAAGAGGTCATCGAGATGGTCACCGTACAGCGCCAACCCCGCCATGGACGTGCCGTGACCGTCAGCATCATTACCGGTGTCGCCGACCACCGTGTGCTGATCTTCGCTCGCCAAGGACGAATCGAGCAGCTTGTGCCCTCGGAACACACCGGTGTCGAGATGACACACTGCGGGAGCATCTGAGCGCGCCGCCTTCACTCTGGCTGCAAGATCAAGCACATACTCCATCTGGCCATCGCCATCGAGGTCTTCAATCGTATCTACGAAGGAAGGAGCCCGCACCTCCGTCAGAGGAAGGTCGGTAGCCGTCAGGGGTTCGAGTTCCTTCCAAGTCGCACGAACATGAACGACGAGCGAATCACGGATGCGAACGCGCTCGTCAAGAGCCTCCAACCTATACGCGCGGAGAACTCGTTCCAGAAGCCCGGGACGCTCCCTGCGCGCATCGAGCCACAGCTCCCACCACACCTTTCCTGCAGGTGGCGAATCTCGAGAGGTCCACAAGTCCTTGAGGAAGAGGCCTTGAACACGAGAAATATTGGCAACCAGAGGACTGTTCTTCGGACTCCTCGTCTCACCTTCCTTCGATAGAGTATCTTTGTCAGGGTCAAGATATTCCTTGAACAATTTGAGGAACTGGGACCTGAACTCGTCAGCCACCCAGATAACGGCGCGTTCTGGGGTCTCCTCGGTCGCCTCATGAACGGACAGCAACATCCATTGAGGCTTCTTGGCCTTTTTGCGGTGCCTTGTCAAGGATGTCAGTCGGTCAAGCTGAAGCGGGAACTCGGCCGCATGCCCCTCAAGGGTCAGGTACGTGCCGGAAGCACGAAGCACCTCTTCGAGACCACTCTCCTCACGAGTCTTCTCCGCAGATGCGAACACCTCTTCGATGTCGTGAAGGATCCGCTGACCGTGGGCGGCACGATCCACCGCGCGAATCGCGTGCGCTCCGCCGCCGTGCGCCGTCCAATTCTCCGACCTGACGCGGTCTCCCACGAGCAGGTGGTCGAGGTTGCTAGCCGCCATAGACATAGGTGCCCTCAGGTGAGACTGGCCGACCGTCGTGTGGCGAGCGCTGTCTCGAGATCGCTGCGGGTCACTCCACTGCCACCTCGCATGAGCGCCGACTTCGCGGCGGACTCGGCTGCCTTAACCAGGTCTGCGTGACTAAGCCCGTCCGTCAGCGGGCCGAGACCACTGAGACTGACACCCTTGACCAGGCTGCCCAATCGCTTGCGTATAACCGACTGCGCCTGCTTGCTCGTGGGCAGGGTGTAGGTGAGGACGGCGTCGAAGCGCCGGAAGAGAGCGCGGTCGAGGATGGTGCGGTGGTTTGTCGCGGCGATGACGATGGACTCTGCGCTGGCTCCCTCCAGGAAGACGAGGAAGGAGTTGAGGATACGCCGGGCCTCTCCGACGTCGTTGCCGGCTCGGTCCCCGCCAAGAGCGTCGAACTCGTCGAAGAGATAGACCGCGCGGCGTACGGCGATCTCATCGAAGATGACCCTTAGCTTTGAGGCCGTCTCACCCATGAACTTGCTGAGAAGGCTGTCGAGGCGGACCGTGTACATGGGCAGGGACAGTTCGGAGGCAATCACCGAGGCGGTCATCGTCTTCCCCGTTCCGGGCGGCCCTTCAAGAAGCAGCCGGTGCATGGGGAGGAAGCCGTGTTCGAGGAGAACAGCTCGTTGTCGCTGTTCCTGAATGACCTGGGAGACCTGTCCGGCCAGCTCTGCGTTGATGACCAGGTCACGCAGATGCGCTCGAGGGCTGCTCACCTCGACGAGGTCGGCAGCCTCACCCTGGGGACGCGGCAGAGTCGTCACAGCCGCCAGCGGAGCAGGCGAAGCAGCACGACGGGACGACTCGACCGCCTTCTTGATGTCAGTAGCTAGGCGGTGATGCCCCTGGCGGGCCTCCCGAGCCGCTACCTGGAGGGCGACCGCGTAGAAGGCTTGTTCATCCCCAGCGGCGTGGGAGCGTACCAACGCCGTGATGTGCGAGCCGTGACCGGCCACTGGGCCCCCTCCCACGCTGACTTCAAAGTTGCGACCACCATCCTATGGCAGGCGTACGACACGACCGATGGGCTCGCCGGAGCGAACGCCCGGCTCACTCGGCGACCACGGCGGACCTGCGATCCTCAAGCTCCTGCTCGGTGAAGACACGAACCAGGTTGCTCGTCGACATGCGACCCCTCCTTCCGTGGGTAAAGCTCATTGTACCGACCTGGTCGGACATGAATCGGAACCGGGCCCCGGGAAGAGACGGCAGATGCCCCGTCGCGTCAGCGCTCACACGCAGGCCCTGGGCGCACACGGGCGCCGATGACCGCGGCGCACACCCCGAGAGGCCCCGGAGGCGTTCCCCGCTGCCTAGGATCATGTCCGTGACCACGGCCATACCCGCCCCTCCCCCGTCCGGTTCCCCAGGCACCGCCTCCGCCTCCCCCGACGTCGCCCCCGGCTCGGTGGTGCGCGTGCGCGATGAGGACTGGCTGGTCACCCAGGTGTCCCACAATGTCGACGGTCTGCTCGTCACCGTCCAGGGCCTGTCCGAGCTGGTGCGCGACACCACCGCCCAGTTCAGCGCCGGCCTAGACCGCATCATCCCGGTGGACCCGCGCCGCACCCGCGTCGTCGCGGACGGCTCCCCCCGCCACAGGCTGGCGCGCCTGTGGCTGGAGGCGACGCTGCGCAAGACCCCGCTGCCGGCGGTCTCCACGGACCTGGCGGTGGTCGGCGGCATGCTGGCTGATCCCCTGCCCTATCAGCTCACCGCAGTGCGCCAGGCCCTGGACCCTGAGAACCTGCGCCCCCGGATCCTGCTGGCTGACGCGGTCGGCCTGGGCAAGACGCTGGAGATCGGCATGATCCTGGCCGAGCTGGTGCGCCGGGGCAGGGGCGAGAGGATCCTCATCGTCACCCCGCGCCATGTGCTGGAGCAGATGCAGCACGAGATGTGGTCGCGCTTCGCCCTGCCCTTCGTGCGCCTGGACTCTCTGGGCATCCAGCGGGTGCGGCGCTCGGTGCCGGCCACCCGCAATCCCTTCTCCGTCTATCACCGGGCGATCATCTCGATCGACACGCTGAAGTCCGACCGCTATCTCAGCCATCTGCGCCGCCAGCGCTGGGATGCCGTCGTCATCGACGAGTCGCACAACGTCACCAACCGCGGCACGCTCAACAACCGTCTGGCCGACGTCCTGGCCCGTCAGACCGACGCCCTCATCCTGGCCTCCGCCACCCCGCACAATGGGGATCCAGCATCCTTCGCCGAGCTCATCCGCCTTCTGGAGCCGACGGCGGTTCGCCCGGACGGCGCCCTGGATGAGGGGGCCGTCAAGCGCCTGGTCATCCGCCGCCATCGCCACTCCCCCGAGGTTCGCGACGTCGTGGGCGGCCGGTGGCAGGAGCGGCTCACCCCGGTCAACCGGTTGGTGGAGCCGTCCCCGGCGGAGGAGGCGGTGGCCGCGGAGTTGTCCCGCTCGTGGCTGCACCGGCCCGACGGCGCCGCGGCACCCGGCTTGGTCCCGGGCGCGGGCCGGGGCGGCGATGCTCTGTTCTCGTGGACGCTGGCGAAGGCCTTCTTGTCCTCCCCGGCGGCTCTCATCCAGACGATCGACGAGCGCATGGCGCGGCGCCGCGCTCGGGCGGCGAGTGAGGAGGCATTGGCCTCCTCGGAGCAGGCACGGGCCTTGACCCGGCTGCGCGAGCTGGCCGCAGCGGCGAACACGACGGACTCGGGCAAGTACCGGGCGCTGTTGGAGGAGCTGACGCGGATCGGCATCGGGCGCCGGTCACCGCAGCGGGTCGTGGTGTTCGCCGAGCGCATCGCCACCCTGAACTGGCTGGCGGAGCACCTGCGCGAGGACCTGGGCCTGCCGGCCGAGGCTGTGCGGGTGATGCACGGGAGCCTGTCGGATGTGGAGCAGCAGGAGATCGTGGAGGCCTTCCGCCAGTCGCACACGCCGGTGCGCGTCCTGGTGACGGGTGATGTGGCCTCGGAGGGCGTCAACCTGCACGCCCAGTGCCATGAGCTCATCCACTACGACATCCCGTGGTCACTCATCCGCATCGAGCAGCGCAATGGTCGTATCGACCGTTACGGCCAGGAGGTCTCCCCCCAGATCACGACCCTGCTGCTGAGCCCCGAGGACCCGGGGTTCTCCGGTGATGTGCGGGTGCTGACCCGCCTGATGGAGAAGGAGGACCAGGCGCACCGTGCGCTGGGTGACGCCGCCTCCCTCATGGGCTTGTACTCCGGTGAGAAGGAGGAGAAGGCGATCCGTGAGGCGCTGGCGGCGGGCACGGATATCGACGCCGTCGTGCCGGACGTGGACGAGGCCCTGGAGCGCGACCCGATGGCGGCCCTGTTCGCCCGGCTGACCGGCGCGGCATCGGCGCGCGCCGATGCCGCGGAGCCCGCACGCACCGACGGCGAACCGGCGCATTCAGCGCCTCCGCCCACGCCTCCGACCGCCCCTTCTTCCGAGCCGACCTCCCTGTACGCCTCACAGGTGGACTACCTGCGCCAGGCCCTGACCGAGCTCTATGAGCGCCCGGAGGAGAAGGCCGACCCGGTGACGGGCGGGGGCGGGGTGTCGTGGCGCGAGCACGGCGTCGAGCACGTGGCCGAGCTCGCGCCCCCACCGGGGCTGCGGGATCGCCTGGCGGTCCTGCCGCAGTCCTACCTGCAGGAGCGCCGGGTGCGCGAGCACCTGCTGCTGGCGACCACCGTCCGCAAAGGGGCCCAGCTCCTGGCCGAGGCCCTGCGGGACGAGTCGGATTCCTCCTGGCCGGAGGCCCACTACCTGGGGCCGCTGCACCCGGTGCTGGAATGGGCGGGCGACCGGGTGCTGGCGCGCCTGGGCCGCTCCTCGATCTTCACCGTTCACGGCGAGGTGAACTCGCCCACCGTCCTGCTCCTGGGGACGCTGACGAACCGGGCGGGCCGGACGGTGTCGATGGTGAGCACGAGCGTGTCCTTCTTCCTGGGCGTGGAGGCAGCCCGCGCGGATATGGCGGCAGGCGGCGCGCCCACCGCCACCGCCACTCCCATGGCCACGGTTCACGACTCCCCGGCGGCCATGCTCGCGGCCGTCGGGGTCGCGCAGGAGCAGACGAATACGGGCGCGCCTGCGGACCTGGACCTGCTGAGCGCGCTCATCGCCCCGGCGGTGGACGCCGCCCAGGCCCAGATGCGGACGGTGGTGGCTGCGGCCACGACGAACGCCGAGGCGCGGGTGGCCGCCTGGGCTGAGCGGGTGGACTCGTGGGACGACGACGCCGGCCGCCTGATCCAGAACCGTCAGCTGCGCGCTCAGCGCCTCACGGTGGACCAGGAGCGCGAGCTCATCGCGCAACACTCCCCCGCGCACAGTCTCATCAGGCCGTTGCTCGTCGTCGTACCGCAGGAGACCGCTGAGGAAGGGGGCCACTGATGGCGGTATCGGACGCGCTCGTCGTGGGCGAGGACTGGATCAGTGAGCACTACTTCACCACCGACGCCGCCAAGGGCTCCTTCCTGGCGCGGGTGCTGGAGCGCCGCAAGGAGTGGGAGGGCCTGGAGAAGCCGGCCGACGGCGCGGCGCCCGTGCCGACGCCGCGCACGCGCCTGCGCTCGGCCCGGCCTCGGCTGGAGGAGCTGCTGGCGGCGCTCCCCGCCTCCGACGGCGGTGGGCCGGCCGGCGGCGACGCGGCGGACGGGCCGGTGGCCCTGACCGCGTCGGCCCTGGAGGCATCCGCCGAGCTGGACGCCCTCCTGCGCGAGGTCCTGGGCTTCACCTCGGCCGAATACCGGCTGACCGACTGCGGCCCGGTGACGCTGGTGCGCCCTGTGGGCGACGAGGGCCCGGCCCCGGTGGCCCTGCTGCGGGCACGCCCGGCCGCGGCGGTGGAGGACCTGCTGGTCAAGGACGCCCCGACCTTGACCGAGCCGTGGGAGCCGGTGGACCTGGCCGACCCGGACGCCCCGCCCGTGGAGGGGGCCGAGCCGGTGGAGTCGGTGTCACGAGCGTTGTCGACGCTCATGACCGACGAGCACGGTCCGGCTTTCGCCCTGGTGCTGGCGGGGCGGTGGGCGCTCATCGCGGAGAAGGAGCGCTGGCCGGAGGGCCGGTGGCTGGCGGTGGACGTCCAGCTGGTCGTCGAGCGCCATGACGTGAGGCGAGGCGGTGAGGTGGAGCGGGCCCTGGCCTGCTTGGAGGCGGCCTCGCTGGTGCCCGGGCCGGAGGGCGAGACGTGGTGGACGGCGACGCTCGCGGAGTCGGCGGCGCACACGGTGGGGGTCTCGAAGGACCTGCGTGAGGGGGTGCGCTCCTCGATCGAGGTCATCGCGAACGAGGTGGTGCGCCGTCGCGCGGCGGCGGGCCTGGCCCCGCTGCCGCAGGAGGAGGCGCAGCCGTTGGCCCTGCAGTCGCTGCGGTTCATCTACCGGATCATCTTCCTGCTGTACGCGGAGGCGAGCCCGGAGCTGGGCGTGCTGCCGGTGGGCGCGGCGGAGTACGACGCCGGCTACGGCCTGGAGCGCCTGCGCGAGCTGTGCCTGCGCGAGCTGCATGAGGAGTCCTCCCAGTCGGGCACGCACGTCTACGAGTCCCTGAACCTGCTGTTCACCCTGGTGGACCGCGGCCACAACGCGCGGGCAGTGAGCGAGGAGGCCACAGAGCCGGTTGACGGCCTGGTGTTCCAGCCGATGCGCGCGGACCTGTTCCACCCGGAGGCGACGGCGCTTATCGACGAGGTGGGGCTGGGGAACGCGGCGATGCTGCGAGTGCTGCGCAGCCTGCTGCTGACGAAGGAGGGCGGCAAGGCGGGCCGGGGCTTCATCTCCTACGTGGAGCTGGGCATCAACCAGCTGGGCGCGGTCTACGAGGGACTCATGAGCTACACGGGTTCCTTCGCGACGGAGCGCCTGTGGGAGGTGGCCCCGGGCGGGGACGCCTCGAAGGGCTCGTGGGTGGTGCCGCGCGACGTCATGGAGGGCCTGGACGAGCGGGACTTCGTGACGGTGACGGACGAGGACACGGGCGAGCGCCGCAACGTGACCTATGAGGCGGGCGAGTTCGTCTTCCGCCTCTCGGGCCGGGACCGGCAGCGGTCGGCCTCCTTCTACACCCCGGAGGTGCTCACCCGGTTCACGGTGCAGCAAGCCCTGGCCGAGCTGCTGGACCAGGGTGAACGGACGACGACGGCGGAGGAGGTGCTGGGCCTGACGGTGTGCGAGCCGGCGCTGGGCTCGGGGGCCTTCGCGATCGAGGCGGTGCGCCAGCTGGCGGAGCAGTACCTGTCCCGCCGGGAGCGGGAGCTGGGTGAGCGGGTGGACCCGGAGGAGCGTCCGCGCGAGCTGGCGAAGGTGAAGGCCTACCTGGCGCTGCACCAGGTGTACGGGGTGGACCTCAATGCGACGGCGGTGGAGCTGGCGGAGGTCTCCCTGTGGCTGGACACGATGGTGGAGGGCCTGGCGGCGCCGTGGTTCGGTCTGCGGCTGCGGCGCGGCAACTCGCTCGTGGGCGCCAAACGCGCCCTGTACTCGGTCTCCCAGCTGAAGAAGGGGGCGTGGCTGAAGAACGCGCCGGTGGCTGAGCCGCTGAGCGCGGTGGCGGAGGCGCTGGACGCCGACGACGGCGCCCGCCGCCTGGGCGGGGCCGTGGACGTGTCGGATCGCATCCACCACTTCCTCCTGCCGGCCAAGGGCTGGGGCAGTGCGGTGGAGGTGCCCAAGCAGGTGCGCGAGCTCGTGGACGCTGAGCGCCTGAGGGCGCTGAAGACGTGGCGCAAGGAGGTGGCGAAGACGCCGACGGCGGTGCAGACGCGCCGGCTGACGGCGCTGGCGCGGCGTGTGGAGGTCCTGTGGGAGCTGTCGCTCCGCCGCTTGCGGGTGGCGGAGGCGGAGGCCTCCCGGCGGATCGACCTGTGGGGCCGGGAGACGGCACCCGATGCTGGTTCGACGGTGAGCCGTGAGGAGATCGAGGCATACCTGGCCGATGAGGACTCGGCGTACCGGCGGCTGCGCCTGGTGATGGATGCGTGGTGCGCCCTGTGGTACTGGCCGCTGACGACGAACGTGGCCCCGCCGACGCTGGAGCACTGGCTGAACGCTCTGGAGGGGATTCTCGGGAGGGCGCCCAAGGACGCCAAGGGCACTGACGGGACGCTGGCCGAGGCCTCGACCTGGGCGGAGCTGGAGAACGTGGAGGCGGTGGAGCTCGCCTTCGCGGGCGCCCGCCCGATGAAGGCCGTGTTTGCCGACCCGGAGAACCGCTGGCTGCAGGTGGTGCGGACGACGGCGGCCGAGCAGGGCTTCTTCCACTGGGAGCTCGACTTCGCCACGGTGTTCGCCCGGGGCGGCTTCGACCTCCAGGTGGGGAACCCGCCGTGGGTGCGCCCACGCACCGATGTCAACGCCCTGCTGTCGGAAGGCGACCCGTGGTGGGCCCTGACGAGCAAGCCCTCGGTCGCAGCCAAGAACGCGCGCATGCCTATGACACTGAAGCGCGACGGCGTACGAGACCTGGTGATCGACGGTACGGCGGAGGTCATCGTCCAGTCCGAGCTGCTGAGTGACTCGACCGTCTACCCGCTGCTGAGCGGTCAGCCCGACCTCTACCGAGCCTTCATGTGCCAGGCATGGGAGCACCAGAGCGACCGAGGCATCTCTACCCTCATCCATATGGAGACGCACTTCACGGATGCCAAGACTCCTGGACTCCGCGCCGCCACGTACCGGCACCTGCGTCGCCACTGGCAGTTCATCAACGAGATCCAGTTGTTCGACATCCATCACCTGGTCCAGTACGGCGTCCACGTCTACGGGGCGGAGCGTGCGCCCTCGTTCGTCCATGCGACGTCGCTCTACCATCCGGACACAGTCCTCCGGTCGCTCGTTCACGACGGCAGCGGCGAGGAGCCCGGCTTCAAGGATCCGCACACGGGAACGTGGGATCTGCGCCCGCATGCATCCCGTATCCAGCAGGTGGACGAGGCGGTCCTGCAGACCTGGCAGGCGGTGACCGAAGCAGAGGACTGGCGTTCCACGCCCATGGTCTCGACCGTCAACTCGGCCGCAGCGCGCACGCTCGCCGCGTTGGCCTCGCATCCACGGATCGGCAGCCTCGGGCTGGAGTTCTCCGCGGGATGGCATGAGACAGCAGACTTCTCAAAGGGCCTCTTCACCAGGACCTGGGGCGAGGCCACGTGGGAGGCCGCGATCCTCCAAGGGCCGCACCTCCATGTCTCGACGCCGCTGTACAAGAGCCCGAATGCGACGATGAAGCACAACCAGGATTGGACCCCGACGGACCTTGAGGTGCTTCCTGCGCATGCGCTGCCGGTGACCCAGTACAAGCCTGCGGGCGACCGCGCCGCCTACGACCGCCTCTACACTCACTGGGGCGAGTCCTCCGCCCGCGACCACTACCGCATCGCCTGGCGAGCGATGGCGGCCAATACCGGGGAACGAACCTTGATCACGGCGCTCATTCCACCCGGCGCCGCCCATCCCAACGGAGTCTTCTCAACTGGGTCCCCACGCGCATCACTTCCGGAATTTGTCGTCACTCAGGCCGGAACATCCTCGCTTCTCGTCGACTTTACTCTCCGCGCCTTGCCGAAGTCAGGTATCTATTTCCCCGATTTCTGCCGCCTACCCGCCCTCCCCTTCGACCACCTTCTGGCGCCACGCATCGCGTTGCGGGCACTCCGCCTCAACTGCGTGACCGAGGCTTACGCGGACCTCTGGGCTGAGTGCTGGGATGACTCGTTCTTGGATGACTCGCCGATCTTGGGGCGTCATGACGAGCGTCCGGTGGGTCCGGTGTGGACGCGGGATGTGCCGTTGCGTCGGGCTGAAGATCGTCGGAATGCTCAGGCGGAGGTCGACGTGATGGTGGCGGTGATGTTGGGTGTGCCGATCGAGGATTTGTGCACGATTTATCGGACTCAGTTCGCGGTGTTGTACGACTATGACCATGGCCGGGGCCAGGGTGCGTACGTCTATGATGTGAATGGTAGGCAGGTCCCGACTCCGGTGCGCCAGGCCTGGGCGAAGCGAGGCTGCCCGGACTCGAACGATGCGATGCCGTTATCTGAGCGCACTCACCCCCACCCCGGCTCGGGAGTAAACTATGTCTACTCCCTCCCCTTCAGCACCCGCGACCGCGAATCCGACTTCCACCGCATTACTGCTGCACTGACTTTACTAGCCACCTCTATCTTCACATGACGTCAAGAAAGACCCCTTTACCCCTATGCCAACCTGCCCACCGAACGCACATCTCGACCGAACCAGTCCAACCTGGCGATACGCTCAGGTCATCACAAACCAAGACACGAACCGCAATGAGGTCAACAGCAACGAGCGGAACTCAACGCCGCACCTTGCCGTACCAAGTATGCGCTACACTCTGGACATGCCCTACGGGCACCACTCGATAAATCGCAAAGAGAGAGGAGCAACCCAAAAAAGAAGGGCGAAGTGCTCGACCTACCGATACAAAACGAGTTAGGAGCAACCAAATGTTGGATACATCACAGTGGCCAGTGATTGAGTTGGATGTCATCAAGGAGGTGCAACTCGATCCAAAAAACGTGCGCTTAGAGAGCGCGGACGCTAAGGTCGAAGCCGACATCATTGAAGACTTGTTCGCCAATGAGCATGCCTTGCAACTCGTCGAGGGTATCTGTAAAGTCGGCTACCTGACTCATGAGACGCCTATAGTCATAAAACAACGTGACAGGTACTTGATGGTCGAAGGGAATCGTCGCCTTGCGGCCCTCAAGGCCATCCAAAATCCCATGTTGGTACCACAGTTTCAGGCGAGGATTTCTGCATTCGCCTCCGAGCTACCCAACCGCTCCAGCCTAGCTAAGATACGAGTCATGGTTGCACCCAACCAGACCGAAGCTGAACAACTCATTGCGGCTATCCATACAGGCAACCTCAGAAAACCATGGAGTCCAAGCAGGCAGGCAGCATTCTTCCAAGCACAGATCGATTCCGGAAGGGAATTGAGCGAGTTACTGACTCGCTATCCAACTATCGACGTCCGCAAATTCGTATTCAGGGCTCACGTCGTTAATCTGTTCAGGTCGGTCAGGTATGAAGATACAGAACTTCAAGATTTCCTGAGCACTAAACAATGGGCACGCGGTTTATCGACATTGGCTCGAATCTACGAATCCAAAGAGTTTCTCGAACTGATCGGCCTGAGTATGGACACGAACGGAACTATTACGAAGACCGTTTCCGAAGCAGTCTTCAAAGACATAGCAACGACTATCGTACGAGGCATGTACGAGAAAAACATCAACACCCGAAGCTTGAACACTATCAGGAGCCCGCGCTACATACAACTGATGAACGAAATTCGTCACATCGTATTGGAGAACAATGAGCCCTTGCCGACCGCCAGCAGTACAGCCGAGCTCACCGAGCCGCCACAGGATGGAAGGCCGCCAATAACGGAAGATCCGCGCGGAAGAGCCAGCGAGTCATCAGCCACAGCGGGAACCAATATTGGAGAAACAACGAGAACCGAAACCGAAGTTACGGGGTCAAACCATACAGGTAAGCAGGACACAAAGATAAAGTCGTCCAGCAGGAGAAAGAAACCCAGCAACCTCGACCTCAGTCAAGTAAATCCTCCGGACTCATATCCGAATGCGTTAAAGAATCTCCTTGGTGAATTATCAGAGATCAATGTCAGGAAGTTCCCGAACGGAACCTTCTTGATGATCCGTGCGCTACTGGAAAAATCCATCAAAGCTTTCGCCGATGCGAAATCTATTGACATTAAAGGTACAGGCAACAACACTAACGGTCGAGTGCAACTCTGGCACGCTTTAAACTGGCTTTCAGCTTATGTAAAATCCGAAGGGCCTTCCTACTTGATTCAAGTTATCGAAAGGTTGAAGACGGGAAAACTCGTAGCCTACACGAGTTCCGGCGACTCACTTAATGCAGTCAACCATAATCATCATTTCAGTGTCGATGCTGACGAAGCTTTCTCGATGTGGGATTCGACTGATTCCCTAATGAGATACCTGATGAAGCCGTGAGAACGAAAGGAGTGTCTATGCGACGCCCGTTGGTTTCACCGCTCAGGTATCCGGGTGGCAAGTCTGCCCTGTACCCGCGTATACGGAGGCTAATACGGGACCTCGACCTCGCTGGGTGCACCTATGTTGAGCCCTATGCGGGTGGCGTCGGCGCCGGGCTCGGACTTCTAGTTACAGGCCAGGTTGAGCGCGTTATTATCAACGATCTAGATCCCGCAATCTACGCTTTCTGGTCAACAGTTCAAAGCAACCCCTCGTGGCTCATCGAGCGTATCCGAAGAGTGGAGTTGAGTGTCAAAGAGTGGAGGCGACAGCGCGAAGTATATACTACTGCAGACACTTCCAGGATCTCGGAATTAGGATTCGCAACCTTCTATCTTAATCGCACCAACAGATCTGGTGTACTTAACGGCGGGCCGATTGGTGGCCTAGACCAAACAGGCACTTATAAGATTGATGCTAGATTCAACCGAGAAAGTCTCGCAGAAAGAATTCGACTCCTCTCGCTTTATTCGGATAACATTGTCGTAACCTCATGCGACGGCATAGATGTAATTCGTGAGTACTCGAAACGCGACAATACCTTCATTTATGCCGACCCTCCATACTTTGAGAAGGCAGGCTCGCTATACCTCAATGCTTTCAGTTCTGCTAACCATGAGGCTTTGGCGCAAGTACTCAACAAACACTCTGGCAGCCCTTGGCTCCTCACTTACGACAACGCGCCTCCAGTTGCGGACCTATATAGGTACCGCAGACGGCGTGAATTCGAATTGCGCTATTCCGCTCACCACGTGACAACTGCCACAGAAATCGCCGTTCTTTCCGACGTCTTGCCGGAGATTGGCGATGGGTGGCTTTTCCCGCCACGCCCATCAGCCAACTGATTGTGATGTCTCAGGACATGGGTGACAATTCTGCCTCAGGACATCGGTGACGGTTTGTCAGGCCCCGGGTTTTGTGGAGGCTCATCGAGCCTTTCTCACCGGGAGTGAGGGCGGGTGGGTGGGGATCGTTGGGGTGGTGCGGGAAGGTGGGTGTGTCGTAGACGAGGGCACGCGGAGCCGTGCGTCAGCATGGGTTTCGACCAAGAAAACCTGCTCGCAAGGAGGCTCCGCGTGCTTTCCTATCGTGCCACCCTCGGGCGCGTCCGTGCGCTACCGTGCGCACCGTGTCGGCCTGGTTGTCGGCTCACCGCCGCGCCCACGACTCCCGGCCCCATCAGCGCGCCGCCACGCCCTGGGTGCAGGCTGTGATGCTGCTGCGCTGGATGATCGAGGCCACCAGCATGCGCACCCTGGCCCGCGACGCCGGCATCTCGCCCGCCACCGCCTACAGGTATCTGCACGAGGCCCTCCAGGTCGTTGCCGACCAGGCCCCACAGCTGCCCGACGTCCTGCGGTGCCTGAAGGACCAGGGCGAGCCGTTCGTGCGCTCAGGCGCCACCCTGATCCGCACCGACCCGGTCACAGCCCGCAACCCGGGTACCGGTCACCACCTGTGGTACGCAGGTCTTGCACAAGGCCCTCACGCGGCAACGCCCAGGTCCTCACCGACTCTCGCCGGCCTCCCGGTGTGGGTCTGGCCGGTCGAGCCGGGCTCGGCCCACGACCTGACCGCCGCGCGCGCCCACGCGCTGCCCGCCCTGTACAAGGCCGCCTCCCAGGGCATGCCCACCCTGGCCGACAAGGGCTACATCGGCGCCGGCATCGGCGTGCTCACACCCGTCAAAGGCACCAGCCCCTGCCCCGACGACGCCACCTACAACCACCTGCACGCCAGCCTGCGCTCGCCTGCCGAGAGAGCAAACACCATGCTCAAGCACCTCAAGGCCCTCCAACACGTCACCCCCAGGCCCGCACACCATCACCCACATCACCGCCACAGCCCTCGTCATCATCAACCCCAACAAAGACACCTGGTGAGAAAGGCTCACTGAGTGCCAGGCGGACCCGGAGGGTGCTGAGCGCCCAGCCCAGCGCCCGGTGGTCCGGCGCGCCGCCTGAACGCCACATGCGCGCCCCGGGGAGTGTACGACCCCACGCATGACAGGACGATACGCACAGGACTCCCGCCCGAGACTCAGGACCGAAGACTCAACGGCCCAAAGCCGTTCTTGGCCGGTTTTCTGGGAACCGGGTATGATGTACTTAGCGCCGGAGGAGAGGAGTGTCCCGTGGCTACTGAGACTGCAAAGATCGCGACGACCGAAGCCGAGCGGGACCTGCGCGTAGCCGAGGCAATCCACAGCGTTGAGATGGAGGGCCTGACAGTGACGGAAGCCGGCCGCCAGGACGCCCGCGAGTACATCGCCGGTCGCATCGACTCTGACGAGTTGGTGGCCCGCGCCCGCGCCCGCTATGGCCTCGACTGAGTTCGTCGACCCATATCTCGATCCCGAAACGGGCCTGCTGCGAAACAAGGTCGGAGCACGGACGAAGGCTGCCCTCGATGAAGCTGAGGGCTACCTTTCGTTTGCCCGCTTGATACAGCTCATGGATAACCCAGTCAAGTCGACCGGTGACCTTCATGAGTTGTGCGCGATTCACCGACACCTATTTCAAGATGTCTACGACTGGGCGGGAGAGCTACGTACCGTCGACATTCGTAAGAACGTGGACGGAGCTCAGTTCTTCCTCCCCGTCTCAATGATCGTTCGCGCCGCCAGCTACGCCGAGCGCGAGCTCCGCGCGGACAACGACTTACTCGGCATGAGCCGTGATCAATTCATCGACCGCCTGGCGTTCCACTACGATCAGTTCAACTATGTTCATCCGTTCCGGGAAGGCAATGGCAGAACGCAACGAGTGTTCTGGAACCGCGTCGCCCGCGACGCCGGCTGGCAGCTCGACTGGCGCACAGTGCGCGGCGAAACCAACGATCAGGCGAGCCGAGCGGCATCCGAGCAGCGGGATTTCGGACCACTGTGCGACATGTTCGATCAGATCGTCAGCAAGGCGACCCCACGGGGCGAACGAGACGCCGCATGGCGCACCGCGGAACGCGCCCGACTTTCGTTTCCGACAGAGTACCACCGAGACGACTCACCGACCGTAGGGTGATCCAGCACATGCACCCCAGACCCAACGCATGCCATACCGGGCCAGCACGGCAGAGGCCCCGGCAACAGTGCGCAGGACATCGGGCGAAGAACCAGCGCAGTGCCTCAACACCCCTCACCGGTTACCGCCAAGCCACCAGCCACCCGACCCCATCCTCATCCTCAAACCGGAAGAGCCCCGGTTGCACGTCCTTCCTCCCACTCATGCGCTCACCCCAGTACGTAGCTCGGGAAATCGCTCCTCCCACATCTGCCGCACCCGGTGCGGTAGAAGCAGCTCAGGCCACACCTCCACAAGCCGACCCCGATTGACAACGGCTGCCTGATCCGCAGCAGTG
Organism: Actinomyces denticolens; assembly: GCF_002072185.1. Classification (GTDB taxonomy): domain Bacteria; phylum Actinomycetota; class Actinomycetes; order Actinomycetales; family Actinomycetaceae; genus Actinomyces; species Actinomyces denticolens. The sequence goes on along the minus strand of NZ_MVIW01000006.1, from coordinate 23,248 downwards.
CCCTCAGCCAGCACTGCTCGATAGGCCAACTCGACGCCGCCCTCCGCATCAAGATCAACGCGGCCACCGCCCGGCGTCCACAGCACCCTGTGCGGCAGGTGGACGACACCAGAAATCGGTCCTTTCAAGTCATCCAATTTCTCCGGGACCTCGTACGGTTTCACGTCGGAGAAGAACATCCGCTACCGCGACGCCGTCGGCACAGAACGATTGCGGCTCTTCGCGTCGTCGATCATGCCACACTCCTCACTTTCACGATTTCCCGCCACGGCGAGCCCCTCCCCACATTCCCAGACCATTCTACTGAAGCATCCAAAGACGATCGTGCTGGCCAGGGGCGACCAGACCGGACTCGCGCGCGGCCATTACGGCCTCGTCGAGCAGCGCCTCAACAGGTCTCACAACCACTCACCTGTGTGCGAAGCGCTCATTCACTGCTTGGCGGCTCATACCTAGCACGCGCCCGATCTCCTGCCAGGACAACCCATTTTCTCTCGCCAGATCAACGGCGCCTCGCATACTCTCCCTAGCCCGAACCTCGAGAGCCTTCGCGCGCGCCAGGGCAACGAGAGCCTCTCCGTCGACGACGGAATCAAAGTCCTCAGGTTCGGCATTCTCGAACCATGCTGCAATCTCAGCGTCATCCATATCATCGATGTTGATTGCCATAGCATCTCACCTCTTCCGAAGAAGGAATTTCTCACGCGCCCCCACCGCACGCATTCCGATTATTCGGCAGACGAAACTGATGATATTTTATGCAACTGCCGAACGTCAACGCGTCGACGGCGAAGTCTCCGCCCGATGCGCCGCTTCCGACCGCACGCCCAGCACTTGCTGTGACCCTGCGCTAGCCTCACCTCAGGGCCACAAGCCCGCCCACCAGCCCCGGCCCGCCTGCCACCCTCCGCCCAACACCTCAGCACCATGCCCCTCCTGCTCCCCAGCCTCCAGGCCGAGCGCATCCGCGCCGCCGTCGTCGACTACCTGTCGACGACCTTCGCGCTGACGGACGCCGAGCCCCGGCGCGCCCTCACCGACTTCCTCGTCGACGAGCAGGACGGCGTCTTCGTCGGCCCCTTCGTCCGCCTCCGCCTGCCCTACGTGCCCGCGAGCGCCCGCTCCGAGGCCCTCGACTGGGACCCCGGCCTCACCCCCTACCACCACCAGGAGCAGGCCTACCAGCGCCTCACCACCAAGGGCGGCCACCGCCCCCAGCCCACCCTCATCACCACCGGCACCGGCTCCGGCAAGACCGAGGCCTTCCTCCACCCCGTCCTCGACCACGTCCTGCGCGCCCGGGCCGAAGGCATCACCGGACTCAAGGCCCTCATCCTCTACCCCATGAACGCCCTGGCCTCCGACCAGGCCGGTCGCCTCGCCCGCCTCCTCACCTCCGACCCCGCCCTGGCGGGCATCCGCGCCGGCCTCTACACCGGAGACGCCTCCGAGACCCCCACCGCGCGCGTCACCCCCGCCTCCCTCATCACCGACCGCTACGCCATCCGCGACAACCCGCCGGACATCCTCCTGACCAACTACAAGATGCTCGACCAGCTCCTCCTGCGCCCACAGGACCGCGAGCTGTGGAGCGCCTCCGCCTCATCCCTCACCTACCTCGTCCTCGACGAGTTCCACACCTACGACGGCGCCCAGGGCACCGACGTCGCCATGCTCCTGCGCCGCCTCGGCCTCACCCTGCGCGCCCACCTGGCCGACGACGACCCCCGCCAGGCCGACTACGCCCGCTCTCCGCTGGGGCCCGTCTGCCCCGTGGCCACCTCCGCCACCCTCGGCGACGGCGGCGACCCCACCCGCATGCTCACCTTCGCCCGCGACGTCTTCGGCGCCGACCTGCCCACCGAGGCCGTCATCACCGAGACCCGCGCCGGCCTCGATACCTGGGCCGAGCCCCACCAGGCGGCCACCGCGTCCCTCGGCCTCACAGCCCGCCGCCTCACCGCACTCTCCCCCACTGACCTCACCCAGCTGGCCGGCCTCGCCCGCCAACCCGTCACCGCCCCCGAGCGGCTCCTCGCCGACGTCGCCGCCATCCTCTACCGGCCGCAGAACGGCCGGCCCGCCGACCCCATCGCAGGCCTCGCCGCCCCCGACCTCGCCCACGCCATCCAGGCTCACCCCGACGTCGTCGAGCTCATCCGCCTCGCCGACCGGGCCACGCCCCTGGCCGGGCTCGCCGCCTCTCTCCTCTCCCCCGCCCAGCTGACCGACCCCGCCGTCAGCCGCCAAGCCCTGGCCGCCCTCCTCGCCGCGCTCTCCACCATCCGGGCGGGCCTCGACGGCGCCCCGGACCGCAGCGCCGTCGGCGTCGAGGTCACCCTGTGGATCCGCGAGGTCACCCGCGTGGACCGGCTACTCGACACCCGCCCCTCCTTCCGCTGGTCCGACACCACCGACCAGCACATCACGCAGACCGTCCCCGCTCGGCCCGCCCTGTACTGCCGCTCCTGCGGCCGATCCGGATGGGGCATCAGCCTCGCCCCCACCGGACAGGGGGAGAAGGTCGACCAGAGCGAGGTGCGCCGCGACCGACTCACCGGCGACACCCGATTCCGCGCGCTGCTCGCCGCCCCCGGGGAGGAGGCCGACTACCACCGCCGCCTCGAGGCCGGTGAGCCGGACACGGCCCGCCACCACCCCGGACTGCGCTGGTACTCCGTCGCCGACCGCGAGCTGCTCACCCGCATCCCCGAGGAGGGCTCCCTGGAGGCCCGCGAGGGCCGCTACCTGCCCGTCCTCGTCCTCACCGGCGACGAGCGCGCCATCGCCGACGACACCACCCACGACGTCTGCCCCTCCTGCGGGGCCACGGACTCCATCCGATTCCTCGGCTCCGCCGTCGCCACCCTCCTGTCCGTCAGCCTCACCACCCTCTTCGGCGACGACGCCCTCGACGACGCCGACAAGCGCGCCCTCATCTTCACCGACTCCGTCCAGGACGCCGCCCACCGGGCAGGCTTCGTCGACCAGCGCTCCCACACCATGAGCCTGCGCTCCGCACTGCGCGGCGCCCTCAACGCCGAGACGACCCTGTCCGACTGGGCCGACGCCACCCTCGACGACGCGGCGAACGACGCCTTCGACCGTTACCGCCTGGTCCCCGCCGCCCTCGCCGAGCACCCGCGGTTCAAGCCCTACTGGGACCCCGATGCCACCACCAGTAAGCGCCGGCGAGCCGCCGAGTACGTGCGCCGTCGGCTCCTGTTCGACATCGCTTTGGAGGTGGGCCTCCAGTCCACTTACGGCCGCACCCTGGAGGCCACCGGATCCCTGACCGTCCACGTGGACGCCGGCCGGCCCGCGGACCTGATCAGGATCGCCCGAGCGACTCTCGGTGAGGACGGCGCCCCCGATGCCCTGCCCGGCCTGAGCACCCTCACCGACGCCGACCTGCTCGCCTGGGTGCGCGGGACGGTGGAGCGCATGCGCCGCGACGGCGCCATCGACCACGAGTGGCTGACGCGCTACAAGGAGGAGGACGGCAAGCGCCTGTGGATCTGGTACAAACGACGCCGCAACCAGGGGCAGCCCGCCTTCCCCACCGGGCGCTCCGCACCCTCCTTCCCGCAGGTCAAGGGGAATATCAATACTCGCTACTCGGCTTTCACACCGGTCGTCTCCCCGAAGTCCTGGTACGCCGCCTGGGCCCGCGCGTGCCTGAGCGTCACTGGCTCCCACTCGGCGCGCCTCGCCGCCCTGCTGCTCGCCCGCCTCGCCGAGGCCGGCGTCCTGTCCACCACCCCCACCGCCTCCGGCGGCACCGTCTACGGCATCCCCGCCGACCGGATCCTTGTCACCCCGCTGCCGACCGACAGCACAGATGAGCTGCTCCTCGTCTGCGACACCTGCCGCAGTCAGCTGCCCGCCGCGCGCGCCACCGTCGGACTGCTCGACGCCGCCCCCTGCATGGTCGCCCGCTGCCCCGGGCACCTGGTCGCCACCCGGCACCCCGCAGACAGTTTCTACCGCAGCATGTACGAGGCCTCGCACGTGCGGCGGGTGGACGCCCACGAGCACACATCCCTGCTCGATGCCGACGAGCGGGCCGCCGTCGAGCAAGGATTCAAGCGCCCCATCCAGCAACCCGGAGACCCCAACGTCCTCGTCGCCACCCCCACCCTGGAAATGGGCATCGACATCGGGGACCTGTCCACCGTCATGCTCGGCTCGCTGCCGAGCACGGTCGCCTCCTACGTGCAGCGGGTCGGTCGCGCCGGCCGCCGCTCCGGCTCCGCCCTCGCCCTGGCCTACGTGCCCGGGCGCCCCAACCAGATCCGCCTCCTGGAGGACCCCGCCCACCTGCTCGACGGCGCCGTCGCCCCGCCATCCACCTACCTGGGCGCCGAGGAGATCCTGCGCCGCCAGTTCCTCGCCTACGTCATCGACACCCTCACCCGTGAGGGCCACCCCGCCGTCCCCGGTGGCGGCAGGGGCCGGGCCACGGCCCGAACCGTCTTCGACACACGCGGTCAGGGCACCTTCCTCACCGCCGTCATCAAGCGGATCGCCCGCGACGGCGCCCTCCTCGCCGCAGCATTCACCGCGACCTTCGCCGATCGGGCCCCGGCCCTGAAGCGATTGACCGCCTGGGCATCCGACGACGGCGGGGCCGGCCCCCGCCTCATGCTCGAGCAGGCCGCCGGGGAGCACCGCGCTGAGGCGGAGCAGCTCCGGCACCAGCACGAGCAGATCGAGGCGGCCCTGCCCGAACTCATCGCCGCCAGAGATCGCCCCAACGCCACCGAGGAGGACGAGCGCGCCTGGCGGGCCGCTGATAGTGCCCGCAAGGCCATCAACGCCCGACTCATCGACCTGGAGAACGAGCCCTGGATCGCCGCCCTGGAGCGCCACGGCGTCCTGCCCAACTACGCCCTCATCGACGACACCGTCCGGCTGTCCGCCCGCGTGTCCTGGCGCGACCCGGAGACCGACGAGTTCACCACCGAGCCCTACGACCTCGACCGCGCCTCCACCCATGCCCTGCGCGAGCTCGCCCCCGGCGCCGCCTTCTACACCCACGGCATGGAGATGCGCATCGACGGGGTGGACTCCGCCGGCCTGGCCGCGCAGGCCCAATGGTGGCTGACCTGCGAGCGCTGCGGTTACGTCGAGACCCACGAGCCTCAGGAGGGTCCACCGGCCGCCCCGGGGCGGTGCCCGCGCTGCGGGGACACCGGGATCGCCGACGTCGGTCGGGCGCGCCGCGTCCTGCGCCTGACCCGCGTGTTCGCCGACGTCGCCAAGGACGACGCCCGGATCGGCGACGCTCGCGACGAGCGGGAGTCCACGCGCTTCGAGGTCCTCCCCCTGGCCGACCTCGACCCCACTCGCGCCCAGCGGCAGTGGAGCGTGGGCGCCACCGGATTCGGCCTCAGCCGTTTCCGGGGACTGAGCCTGCGCTGGCTCAACACGGGCCGGACCCTCCCCGGTCAGACCGTCGACCAGATCGGTGGGGAACCAGTGCGCGCCCGCGGCTTCCGCCTGTGCGAGGCCTGCGGCAAGCTCGACACCAGCACCGGGACCTCCTCGGCCAGGGAGCACCGCGCCTGGTGCGAGCACCGCAGCGACCCGCGCGAGCACGTCATCCAGATCGATCTCATGCGCGACCTCGTCACCGAGGCCCTCGCTCTCATCCTTCCCCAGGAGTTCGCCTCCGACCCGATCGGGGCCGCCTCCCTGGCCAGTGCCCTCATGCTCGGGCTGGAGATCGCCACCGGCGGCGCCCCCGACCACCTGGGCGTGATCCCCGTGCCCTACCCCGTGCCCCACGGCTCCCCCGGGGAGACTCGCCTGGCTCTGCTCCTGCACGACCTCGTCCCCGGAGGCACTGGTTACCTCACCGATTTCGAGGATCCCGCCGTCATCTGGACCCTACTGACGCGCGCCGCCCAGCGCCTGGAGACCTGCCCCTGCGCGGCCGAGGGCAAGGACATGTGCCACCGCTGCCTCCAGCCCTACCCGATGCGCGGCACCCCCGGCGAGGTATCCCGCGCCTCCGCGCTGCACGCCCTGCGCCTCATCCTCGGCCTGGAGGCGGACGAGCCCGCTGCGGACCTCGACCCGGCCGCGCCCCGCTGGACAGTGACCGAAGAGCCCGTGCGCGCCGGCTCCGGGGAGAGCCCCCTGGAGGCGCGCTTCCGCACCGAACTCAAGGAGCTGCTCTCGGCCCGGATGAGCGTGCGAGTCATCGGCGACGCCTCCGGGGCGCCGGCCCTCGAGCTCGACGGCGGTCGCTGGCGGCTGCGGCCTCAGCTCGACGTGGGACGCACCCGTCCCGACTTCACCGCGCTGCATGTCAGCGGGCGCGCCCCCATCGCCATCTACACCGACGGTCTGAGGTATCACGCGAGCCGCCGGCACAATCGCCTCGCCGACGACGCCGCCAAGCGCGCCGACCTGCGCGCCCACGGATACCGCGTCATCTCCGTGGCCAAAGAGGATCTCGACGGCGCCTGGAACCCGCAGTGGCTCGGAGAAGAGACGGCTACTGCGTTCAAGAACGGCCACCTGGTCGCAGCCGGCACCGCGGCCATCACCGATGAGGCGATCGAGGTCTGGCGCGGCGGGCCCATGGCGCTGCTGGCCACCATGCTGCGCGATGATGACAGTGGCTTTCGCGCCCGATCCACTGCGCTATCCGCCCTCGCCGCCTCGGTCGGGGTGCCACTCATCCATGGCGCCGCCGGGCACGCCGCCTTCTTCGGCGACGCCACGCTCCGGTACTCCCCTGCTGAGCGCTCCGAGGCGAATCCGCTGTGGGAGGCGGTCCACGCGCTCGCGCCCACCCAGGCCCTGCCCGCCCCGCTCGCCCCCACGACGACAGTCTCAGGATCGGTCTTCCACGGCCCGCACCTGGCCCTGGCCATCCAGCTGAGCGGCACGAGCACCACCGGTATGGCCCTGGTCATCGACGACTCCGAGGAGGCACTGTCCTCACCCGAGCACCGGGACGCCTGGCTGAGCTGGCTGCGACTGAGCAACGTCCTTCCGTTCTCCGGCGCCCCCGTGACGATCACGACGACGAGCCTCGCCCTTACGGAGCTGCACGATCGCGCCGCCGTCGCCGGCGGGCCGGGTTCCGATGACTCGGCGATGACGGCTCTCGGCTGGGACGGCGTCGACCGGAATCTCGCCGCCCAGGAGGTCCTCGACCTTCTGCCCCACCTGGCCGAGGCCGGTGTGCGCTTCGGGCGGGAGGGCCAGGAGGAGGCCGACGGCGTCATGACCGATCTGTCGTGGCCGGACAAGCGCGTCGCCGTCGTCGTCGATCCCCGCGACGATGAGGTCGCCGCCCTGACCGCGGCCGATTGGCGTGTCGTGAGGGTGGGGCATGATGCTGCCGTCACCGCCGACGAGATCCGCTCGCTTCTGGAAGGACGCTAATATGCCCGCCATCGTGTGGCCCGGCAACAAGGCCAAGGACGCCACTCACAAGGATCCGTCCCTGCGCTCGAAGATCGGCCCCTTCATCACCAAGCTCTCCGCTGGGACCACGAGCGCAGGTCTCCATGTGGAGCCCATCCGGGAGTCGGCGGACCGCAGGGTGCGCACCGCTCGGGTCACCGATTTCTACCGGGCCGTGCTCTTCGAGCTCGATGGCGACGGGGAGCCCGTCTACGTCATCCACGGGATCTGGCCGCATGACGAGGCCATCGAGATCGCCAGGACCGTGACGGTCGGCATCAACCCGTACAACGGCGCCGCCCAGATCACCGATCTCCGTGACGCCACGGGCCAGGACGATCATGCTGTTGATCAGGCACGGCGCGACGCCCGCCGGCGACTGGACGCCGCCCGGCGGGAAGCCGAGGAGATCGCCCGCGAGGCCGCGCGCCTCGAAGCCGGCAATGCCGAGGCGCGCCGCCGTATGGAGGCCGATTCCGCTCCCCCTGCGCTCTCCGGCCCCGTGCGGCCCGGGACTGAGAGTGGGGCACCGGCACCTGGGGTGAAGGCGGCGATGCCCGGCGTCGTCGTGGCAACGCGCGACGATCGTCCGGTGTGGCCGGATGGGCTGACGGTGGAGTCCCTGCGCGACGAGTTGGGCATCGACGTCCGCCTCGCCGCCGCGGCGCTCGCCGCCAGCCGCGAGTCCGAGCTGCTCGACCTTGCGGCCACCACCTCCCCCTCCTGGCAGGGCGAGGCGCTGCTGGCACTGGCCACGGGGACGAGCATCGAGGGCGTGCGTGAGGACTTCGAACTCCTCCACCCGCGGGATGTCACCGCTGAGCCCACCGACGCTGAGGTCATCGCGGGCCTGCGCCGCAGGGCCTCCCGCGCTGATTTCACGTGGCTGGAGACCGATGAGGACCTGCGCCGAGCCATCGAGGGCCTCACCTTCGCGCAATGGCAGCTCTTCCTCCACCCCCAGCAGCGCCACCTGGTGGAGCGGCGCTCCAACGGCCCGATGCGGATCTCCGGCGGGGCGGGGACGGGAAAGACCGTTGTCACCGTGCACCGGACGGCCGCCCTGGCCGGGCGAGCGACCGGAATGAGCCTGTCCCGCACCCGCGATGCCGGGCGCGAGCACGACGGCCAACGAGCGGGCGAGACGCGCATCCTCCTGACCACTTACACGCGCAACCTCGCTGACGACCTGAGCCGTCAGCTGGCGCAGCTCGCCCCGGGCCTCGCCCTCGCGGAGAAGATCGGTGAACCGGGTGTGCTCGTTTCCGGCCTGGACAGGGTGGCCCGGGCCATCCTCCAGCGGGCCGGGGAGAACATCGCGCCGGTCGCCGAGCGCGTTCTGGGCCGGCGCCGCGCCCGAGTCCTCGCTTACGCCCGGAACAACCTATGGGGCGACGTTCTCGCATTGACTGGTGAGGGATTGCCCGCCGACCTCCAGTCGGCGGACTTCCTCGCCTCCGAGTACGAGCTCGTCGTGCTGCCGCAGCACGTGACGACTCTCCAGCAGTATCTGCGCGTGCGCCGTCCGGGCAGGGGCGTGGCGCTTGACCGTCGCAAGCGCGCTGAGGTGTGGGCGGTCATGGAGCGCTACCGGGACCGCAGCGCGGAACTGGACGTCACCTCCTTCGCCGAGCAGCTCGCCCTGGCCGCCGCCTGGCTCGACGACGAGGCGGAGAAGGAGAGGCCACGGCCCTTCGATCATGTGCTCGTCGATGAGGCGCAGGACCTCACCCCGGCGCACCTGCTGCTCCTGCGCGCACTGGTCGAGCCCGGGCCGGACGACCTCTTCCTGGCCGAGGACTCCCACCAGCGCATCTACGGCAAGAAGATCACGCTGAGCCACTACGGGATCCAGGTGCGCGGCCGGTCACGGCGACTGACCCGCAATTACCGCACGACCCGCCAGAACCTGCGCGCCGCTTTCGAAATCCTCGACGCCGGGTCGTATGAGGACCTGGAGGGTCACGCCGAGGAGCACCGATACATTTCACCGCGATCCGGGCCGGAACCGGTCCTGTTGCGCGCCGGCTCCCGGGCCGAGGAGCTCGACCTCGCGGCGCAGCTGCTGCGCGGTTGGCTCATGGAGGACAGCGAGCAGCGCGAGGCGGGCGCGGAGACCATCGCGGTCCTCGTGCGCGACCGCTATCAGCGCGACGCGGTTGTCACCGGCCTGGCTGAGCGGGGCGTCGACGTGCGCCCGGTGGACAGGGAGGCGATGGGCCGGGGACGCCCGGTGGTGATGACCATGCACCGCGCCAAGGGCCTGGAGTTCCGCAAGGTTCTGCTCTTCGACGTCTCGGAGGCCTCGATCCCCCGTGCGCTGCGCGACCAGCAGTACTCGGATGCCGACTATGCCGACGCCCTCCTGCGCGAGCGCTCCCTGCTGTACGTGGCCGCCACCCGCGCCCGCGACCAGCTGGCCATCTCCTGGAGCGGGCAGGCCAGCCCACTGCTGGAGGGGATTGCGGGGTAGGGATGACGTGCTCGCCGCACCGCACCTCGAAGGTATTTCGTATACACTATGTGTGTGGGTGAGCACCTCCTTCACGGCAGGATCGTGAGCGACGAGCAGATTCAGACCTGGGCTGACGAGGCCGAGGCCGGCTACGACCTGTCCCAGTTGCCCAGAGCGCGTCGGGGCCGCCCACCGGTGGGCGAGGGGCCTGGCGTGGTTGTTCCGGTCCGACTCGACGAGGCCACTCTCGCGGCGCTGATGGCGAGGGCCGAGGCCGAGGGCCTGGCCACTCGCTCAGACGCAGTCCGAGCAGCCGTGCGCGAGTGGGCGCACAGTGCCTGACCTGCATTCTTCGGCTCGCAAGCACTACCGCCGTGATCATCTCGACGACGAGGCCGTTCGCTACGCTGCTTCCCACGTGCTGAGTTCACGCCCGCTTGACGACGAGGACGACCCACGTCGTTGGCTCATGATCGCCGTCGATCCTGCCGGTCGCCTCCTGGAGCTCGTCACCCTCGTCTACGACGACGGCTATGAGTTGATCATTCACGCCATGAAGGCTCGCCCACACTATCTCAACGAGTTTTAGTCATCGTCTCCGACCTCCTCAGCAAAGCACCCGCCCCTCAGACCTTCTCTGGGCGGTCGACGATCGGGCGGCGGAAAGCAGAAGAGAGCCAGATGCCACGCATCACAGACACGCGAACATCGGGCCCATCCACGACAGGGACTCCGGGCACCTGCTTCCCGCTCCACCTCGTTGACGGCACAGCCAACTCATGCGGCTCCCCTCGCTTCGACATCACTCATCCGTGACGCCCAGGGGCAGCGGTGTGGGCCACGACCCCGCCGACAAGCTCCTGAACGTGATCCTGCAGGTCACGCGAGCCCAAGCTCCGCCTTGACCTCGTCCCAGGGGACGGTGCCGTTTTCAGCAATCCCGGCGCGGGCAGCCTCGGCGGCCTCGATGTCGGCGAGCCCCTCGGTCGCCTCGGTCACGGAGCGGGTGCGGCGGACCTGCGGGAGCACCAGCGAAACCGACCGCCCATGCCCTCCCGCCACCCGCTGCGGGCGAGCCCATCAGGCCCGGGCCTCAGGGATGACACAGGACCGGAACGTGTGAGATCCTGGCACGGACAGCACAGGACTCTCCGAGAGGGGACTGAGAATGACGGTGCGATACGAGACCTATACCGACGAGAAGCTGGATGAGCGCCGTGCGGAGATCAGGCGGCTCATAGCGGAGCCGGACTTTCAGGAGCGTCGGGACAGCGATCTTCTTCTCCCCCGGGAGCAGGCCCTTCTCGACGAACTCGAGGATCTGGAGTTCCTGAGCCATGACGCGCGGGCCGCTTCATAACCAGACCGACACCTTCGCCTCCGAGATCGTGGATCTCCTCACGAGCACCTTGGACGGTGTCGGAAGGGAGATTGACCTTATCGCGCGCCAGCGCGAGGACGACCAGGCTCGCAGCGTGACGCTGAGGACCGATGAGAACAGGCCGGTCACCGCGCATGTCAACGGCCGACCGCTACTGCGCCTCGACCTGTCCTACCAGCTCGAGCTCACGAATGACGGCAAGTACCTTCGCACGACACGATCATCCTTCCAGGTCAGAGGCATGGTCCCTCGGCGCGAGCCCTTCTTCCGCTACGACTTCTTGGCATCACCCCGTTCAAAGACCGTCCCGACGGCGCACCTGCAGGTCTACGGCCATCGGGACGATCTACTCCATGCCATGTACATCTCCAATCGGGCAAAATCAAAGCCGTCCCGGAGGAAGGATCTCGACCCGTCCTCTCCTCGGGGAGTCGGCATGATCCACTTCCCCGTCGGTGGAACGCGCTTCCGCCCATGCCTGGAGGACATTCTCGAACTGATCATCAACGAGTTCGGAGTAGACACGGTCGACGGTTGGCAAGAGGCTCTTACCACAGGACGCATCGCATGGCGGCACCTCCAACTGGCCTCAGCCGTGCGCGATGATCCAGAGACCGCGCGCAACGCCCTCAACGAGCTCGATAGAGGACGAAGCACCAACGAGGAGGGCCTCGGCCGTTACTGAGGCCCCTCACCTGGAGGAGAAGACGGATGCGCGATCATTCATTGGTAGGCGCTGACATCCGCGTCGGCGATAACAAGCGCTATCTCACCGGTCACTTCGACGCACTGCCAGACGTCAATTTCTCACAGGTCATAGGAGCGCTCGATATCACCAGATCTCTGCGCACAACTGGCTGAGCCATGGGCGAGAAACTGCAATGCGACCGAAGGAACTCCCGGCCGACCCGGACCAGCATCCTCGCCATACATGAACCGCAAGCACCTAGGACGGATATTGCCTCTCATAGTGAATAGTCGGCGATCGTCATAGCTGACTTGAGCGGCCTCGTCACCGTCGCGCTCCTTGCGCCAGAAAGAGATCCAGCCCACTCCCAACCGGAGTCAGGGCGGACTAAACTACCGTACGAGATGTTACTAGTCTCACATGATTCCAGTCAAGCGGATCGGCTCCCGCCACCCAGTTCAGCGGCTTCCTAGCGCGGCACGAGCCGGCCGCGGCAGGCTCAGGAGCGGGTCGTGCTCGCGCTCGTCGTCGGGCAGGTTCATCGCGGTTCGCAGCAGCGAGAGCGTCCGGTCGACGGCAGTCTCCCGGCTGGTCCCGGCCTCGGCCTTCTTGAACGTGACGGAAACGACATCGGCTCGCGTCACGATATGCACGGTTCGTACGGAGTCCTTGAGCCCGTCGTCGACGACGTACCGCAGGTCCTCAAGAGGCCTGAGAGCGTCGCGCGTCATCGTCAGGTCATGAAGCGTGATACGCCCCCACCGGCTCGTGGTGACGACGAGGTGGCGCGCCTCCTGGCCGACCTCCACCAGGGCGAGGAGCTCCTCGCCCGCCTCCAGCAGCCACCGCAGCGCCTCGCGCACGTTCTGCGCCGCGTTGGCCTCGCCGTCCTGGATCTCAGGGGCCAGCGGCTCGGGAGCAGCGAGGCGCACGTCGTCGAAAGCGTCAACGGCCTCGTCGATCATGCCGACGGCGTCACCAAGCGATGGGGCGTCGGAGCCCCCTCCGAACGGCAGACTCTTCACGACGCCCTCAAAACGCTTCCTCGCCTCATCGACAAGGCCCAGGTTCTCCTCCTCGATCATGAGGAGGTGGGCCCGCGAGTGGATGGAGGAGACGGCATTCGTCACCTCAGCCTCACGTCTGTGCAGATCCCTCTGCAGTTTCTGGGCTCGATGGTTCAGCAGGTTCTCCTCCGGTCCCTCGGCGAGAAGCGCACCGATGCTCATGATCCCGACAAGATCGCGCGCCTGCCAGACCGCGATAAGCGCACTGAGGTCGGAGGCGATCCCACCGCGCGCGTCGATCAGCTCCGTTGCATTCTGCATGTCCTTGGTCGGATACGCACGGGTCTTGCGGAGGAAACGCCTGTACATCTCGTCCAGGTCGCGGTTCTCAGCAAGCGCCTCGATGCTCCGCCGTGTGTTGCCGTTCTCGAGCCCGCACTGCAAGACCTCGTCGTACACCTCATGCACTCTGAGCAGAAGCGCTCGGAGCTTGTCGAGGTCCCGCTGCTCCTGCTCGGCACGAAGCGCGTCGAGCTTGTTCTCGATCCGTTTCGCCGTCGAGGCGAGGGCGGAGGCCTGGGCGCTGATCGCGGCGAGCGCCACGGCCGGTCCCATGCCCGCCAGGATCGTCACCGCTTGCGCACTGGTGGCGGGCAGCCACCGGACGGACTGCACGAAGCGCCCTCCCCCTCCGGCCAGCGTTCCGAGGTTCCACCCGCCCGAGACGACGGGCTGGGCGGTCCTCAACGCCCGCATGGTCTCGGGCGCCAGCCTCACGAGCCCGCGAGCGCTCAGCGCCGACCGCGCCCCCTGCACCACGAGGTTCGCCCCGGTGAGGGCGCCGGCGGCCGCATCTGTCAGGCCGGGCACGGCCATGACATCGACGTCGAGCAGCTGGGCGCCGTCGAGAGCCTTCAGGTCGATCCCGCCGTAGGCGATCAGCAGTCCGGGCAGGACCTCGACGAGAGCCCCGGTGGGCTCCGGCTCGACCAGAGCGCCGTCGTGCGCGGGGCCGCTGTCGATCGTCGTCTCGTTCGCGTCTATACACGCTCTTGACTCACGTCCCTGTGTGTCCACCGCCTCATTCTTCCACCTGGCTACGCCTCGTTGCGTCGAACGGTCATGCCGGCTCCGCCCCCTCCCTCTGACAGCACAGCCGACAGCTGGGAGAAGTAGTTGTGCTGCGCCCACGCGGCCCGGTCCCCGATGACGTACAGCCGTCGCTTCGCACGACTCGCGGCGACATTGACGAGGTTGACCGTCTGCGCCGCCCACGCCTTCGCCCCCGGTCGATCGGGATCGCCTCCCAGGACGAGGAAGACGACGTCGGCCTCCCGCCCCTGCGCGGTGTGGATCGTGCCGCCACGAAACCCCGGGTACTGGCGCTTCAGGGCCTCCAGCTCACCGGCCATCTCCCGGAACGGGGATATCGCGATGATTTGGGACGGGATCACGTCTCAACGCCCGAGGTCGGTGATGAGCATGCGCAGCTTCCTGACCTGGTTTGGCTGGGCGTGCGATCCGGGCTTGTCAGCAGGGACATCGATCCACTGGCTGCACGGAACGCGAGGGCCGTCAGGGCCGTCGAAGAGGTCGTTCCGGCTCGCGCGGGACCCGACCCCGCTGATCATGATGCCGTCGTAGGCGATCGTATTGCACAGCCCGAACATGGGCTCATCGCACCGCCGGTGCACCGTCAACGGGGAGCTGACCCATACGGGGCGCTCGGCCTGGTGAAGGGTTGTCCCGAAGGGGGAGACCCGATCGGTGAGGGTCTGCACCGACGCCCGTGGCGGGATCCACAGCGGATCAACACCGCAGGCGGCAGCGATGTCGAGCATGGCCTTGCGCGGCATCGTCACGACCGGCTCGAGCTGAAAGGGGTCGCCGACGGCCACCACACGCTTCGAGCGCCAGATCGCTCCAACGGCGTACTGCGGGGCGGCCTGGCCCGCCTCGTCGATCAGCAGCCACCCGAGGTCCTCCGGGCCGAGCGCCGCGAACATACGACCGTAAGAGGCGAAAGTCGTGGACACCACCGGGACGACGAGGAAGAGGGTCTGCCAGGCGGCACGGACCACCTCCCGAGGCAGCTCTCTCGGGGCCTCACCACTCACGACGTCCATCGCAGCACGCAGCCCCTCCAGCATCTTCCCGGCAGCGTTCGCCAGGAAGTCCTCGTGCAACCGCAACGCTGCGAGGAACAGCTCCGACCTGGCCTCGTCGATCTCGACGTTGAGCCAGGGAGCGCGCAGCTCACGCTGCTCCCCCTCCCACTCCGGGCCGGGGTACGCCTGTCCCAGTCGCTCACGCAGGTCAGCCAATCGGGCGCGCAGCTCCCTCTCCTCGCAACGGACCCGCTCGGCGACGTCCTGGGCGCCCAGCATCTCGCGCCGCAGAGCCTCCTCCTGCCGGCTCAAGTGCGCCGCCTGCTCCCGAAGGCCCTGCTCGGCCTCCTCCGCGGCCCGTAAACGCTGCTCGAGCGGGACCAGGGCACTCCTCCACTCGCGGGTCGAACGCCCCAGGGTCAGCAGCATCTCGAGGAGACCGGGACGGGTTTCCACGTGCCGGTTGCGGGCCTGCGCGGCCGTGTCGCGCTGCGCCCGGGCCTCACTGAGGGCCTGCTCGCATCTGCGCAGCCCCTCGGCGGTCTCCGCCAGGAGACCGCTCAGGCGGTGCATCTCGTCATCGGCCCGAACCTGCTCATCGCGGAGCTGCTCGAGGCGTTCACGGCAGGCTTGGGCCTCGCGCCGCACGTCCACGAGGTCGGCCACGCGCTGCTCGGCCCACCGGAACGAGGCGCACGCCTGCTGCCAGGTCGGGTGCGCCGCTCCTCCCCTCCAGTCCCTGAGCCGTGACTGCATGCGCGGCACGGTGCCGAATCGGCGCTGCCCGGTTCGCCGGTCGATCTTGTCGAACCAGAACTCGCTACGGAACGCCGCCCGGTTCCTCTTACTGCCCAGGCGCGCGGCCACGAGCCCCCAGGCAGGGTTACCACCTGACCGGCTACGAGCACCCTCGTCGTCTCGTCCTTCGTCATCCAGGTGTCGCCTGACTCCGCCCCAGTCGGCACCAGGGTTCTCCGGTCCCTCGTCATCGTCCTCGCGCCGCGGCGCGGACGCCGCGAGTAGCGCTGACGCGATATCCGAGAAGTAGTCGGCTCGGCCCCGCCACCGCTCGTCGATCGCGCTGGCACCGGGAATCTCGGTACTGACGTTCTCCACGGCCATGTTGTTCGCCGACGCCACCACCATCTCGAAACCGGTCAGCTCCTCACGCAGCCTGTGCACGATGCGCGGGTAGCTGCCCGAGATCCACCGCAGCGGCTCCCCGACGAAGGCGTCCTCTGCGCGTTCCAGCGCAGCCAGGCGCCGGGCCCGCTCAACGACGTTGCCCGCCACGATGTCGCGCAGCATGGTCGTCTTACCCGTCCCGGGAGGGCCGTTGACACCCATGAGGCCGTGCGTCGGGCCGAGGTCGAGTAGGGCCCGGTTGACGGCGAACTGCTGCCTGAGAGCAAGCGTGTGCTGCGGTGCCGAGGGCCATCGGCCCGCGGGAATCCTGTCCGCTCCCACCCCTGCGTTGACGACGTCGTCATCCTTCATAACGTCGATCCTCGCGTCGCTGGGCGATTCCGGGCGGCGATGCCCGGAGTCGGCAAGGTATGAGGCCAATGCCGTCGGGCACCGCCCGGTCGCGACGTCCGCGCGGACGGCGGCAAGGTCCTTGAGGAAGAAGCTGTTGAGGAAGTCGATATCCACGTCCCCAGTGTCAGTCTCGCGCACGCGGACGGATTCGATCACCACGCGCCGGCTCGCCAGCTCGGCTACGGCATCGATCCCCGAGACGCGGTGCGCGAGAGTGGTGAGCACGGACGGTGCGACATCACTACGGTCAGCCATCTCGGCGAAGCTCTGCTGAGTGGCGTCGAACTCGGTGACCCATGACGGGTTCGGCCTCTGCGGTTGCACGGCGAGCCTGGCGACAGCCCACAGGGAGGAGGACAGCACCCCCGAGCCCGGTACGAGGCACCCGTCGCCGTCGACCTGCACGCCCGCGCAGGCGCTGCGACCGCCGCGCCGCTCATCTCACCGTCCAGACCCACGGCTCAGCCGATGACCTGGACGACCTCGTCGTACTCGCGGCGGCGCTTGGGGTGGATCTCCTCGGCCCGGTACCCGAAGCCCGCCATCACCGACACGCCCCACTCGGCGGGGTCGATGATGCCCCGAGCGGCGAGCAGGTCGGTGACGGCGGTCACGGCGAATCCCTCGATGGGCACGGAGTCGATGTCGAGGGCGGCGGCGGCCGACAGCATGTTGGCCAGCGCGATGTAGGTCTGCCTCTGGGCCCAGTGGTCGACGTCCTCGGGCGAGGACAGGCCGAGCAGCTGCTCCTGGAAGCCCTTGAACATCTGGGACAGCTCGGAGTCGGGGTCGAAGTCGACGCCGAGGACGTCGTTGACGATATGCGCGGCGTGGGGGCTGTCGTGGACTACGCCCCTCTTGAACAGGACGATGACGAGCTCGGCCCCGCCACGCAGGACGGCGCCGGCGCCCACGGCCAGCGGCGCGAGCTCGGCGCGCAGGTCCTCATCGCGCACCACCAGGAACTTCCACGGCTCGTACCCGAAGGACGAGGGGGCCAGGCGCCCGGCCTCCAGGATCGCGCGCAGGTCCTCCGGCGAGACGCGGCGGTCGGGGTCGAAGGCCTTCGTCGCGTAACGGCGGTGGGCGGTGGCGATAACGGACTGGCGTTCGGTCTCAGTGGCCATGGCAGGGCTCCTGACGCAGGTGGAGGGATGGGACAAGTGTCCGCCTCAACTTAGCACCGACCAGACGGGGCGAGGACCTGTTCGGCCGTCCACCCGCCGACCGGGCCCCCTCGGCGATGCGCGACGATGTGGGCCGCGCCCCCTGCGCCGGGGCGCGGCCCATCATCGGTCCCGGGCCCTGCCGGACCTGATGGACCGCTGCTCGCTCAGGCCTCGATGACCTTGGAGCTGTCGCCGTGGGCGACGCTGATCTTGCGGGGCTTGGCGTCCTCGGCCATGGGGATGGTCAGGCGGAGCACGCCGTCGGAGTACTCGGCCTCGATGCGGTCGAGGGCCACCCGGCTGCCCAGCGTGAGCTGGCGGGCGAAGGTGCCCGTCGGGCGCTCACGGGTCAGCCAGGAGCGCTCGCCCTCGCCCGTGGTGGCCTTTCGCTCGGCGCGCACGGTGAGGGTGCGGTCATCGACGTCGACGTCCACGCTGGCGGGGTCCACACCGGGCAGGTCGATCTCCGCGTAGAAGGTGTCGCCCTCGCGGAACAGGTCCATCGGCATGCCGACGGCGGCGGGGGTGCGGGTCAGGTCCGTGAAGAGACGGTCCATGTCCTGGAAGGGGTTGAGGGTGCGAGCCATGATGTTCCTCCTGCGGCAGCTCACGGTTGTTGTCGGATGGTTCGCGGCCTCGGACCGGCCCGGGGGTCGCTGAGGGCCTCCGGCCAGGTCCTTGACCGCTGACACCCGTGACAACAGGACCGCCCGGGCAGGTATTCCCAGAAGTTGAGTCATGCTCACTCAATATTGTGTGACGGCTTGGAGGCCCCCAGGACGCACTCCGGAAGCGCTTTCAACGTCCGCGGCAGGGCCACACGCGAGCCCAACGCCGACCGACCGGGCGGTGGGGAGGGGCGTCCGCGGATGAGTAGGGCGAGTGGCCCACGACACCTCGAACAGCCACCGCCCGAGCGTTGGGATCGTCGGGCGTTTTCCGTTGGTCAAGGGTGACTTGGCCGGGCTGGTCGTCGCCCGGTCGCCGACGTGCGTTGGGGTTATGGACGTGCCCGGGGGTTGCGGACGCACCCCGGGGGCGCGTCGGCAACCCCGCCGCACGTCGGCAACCCCGGGGCACGTCCTCGATGGTCCTGGCCCTGCGGTGCTCACGACGGGCCCATCGATGCCCGGGTCGAGCCTCGCCCCGCCACCAGACCCGCCAGACCATGCCCGAACCTACCCCGCAGACCTCTCAAACACCCCTTGGCAAGCAAAAACCCGCGTCATGGGTCAACCATGACGCGGGTTTGAGTGTGAGGTTAATGACGCGGGTTTGAGTGTGAGGTTAATGGTCGGGCTGGCGGGATTTGAACCCGCGATCTCCTGCTCCCAAAGCAGGCGCGCTACCAAGCTGCGCTACAGCCCGAGGATGCGGCAGCGGGGCGGCCCTCCGTGAAGGGCGCCCCGCTGGCCTCATCGAGCGGGTGACGGGAATCGAACCCGCGCAATCTGCTTGGAAGGCAGAGGCTCTACCATTGAGCTACACCCGCAGAAGGCGGACGGCGCTGCCGCCCGCTCCGCGCACGTCAGTGCTCGAGAAGACCGGTCTTGTAGGCCTTCACCAGACGACGGGGCACGCTGATCTCACGGCCGTTCACCTTGATGGTGTCGAGCTGGGGGAGCTCGGCCTTCCACTGCGAGCGGCGGTTGCGGGTGTTGCTGCGGGACATCTTCCGCTTCGGCACTGCCATGGGCCCGCTCCTCTCAAAGTCTCCTTGGGATCTTCCGATCCCGGCAAACAGGACCAGGGGACACCATAGCCAGTCAGCGCGAGCCGCTTCCAGTTGGCAACGGCGCCCAGAGCTGTGACATCGGTCCCGTCAGCCCTCCACCGCCGCTGCTCCACGGCCCTTCCACGGCCCTTCCGCGACTCCCCACCGCGAGCCCGCGACCGGCCCGGCGATCGCCGGGGCGCTCATGGGACCATACTGCCGTGCCCAACATGCCCGCAGAGCGCCCCGCGCCCGCCTCCCCCGCCCCCGCCGACGGCGCAGCGCCCTGCCGGATCACGCTCACACCGGGCGAGCAGCCCGAGACGGACCTGGAGGTCAAGCGATCCCACTTCCTGGCGCGCGCCGAGCGGGCCGACGACGAGGACGCCGCCCGCTCCTTCATCGCCCGCATCCGCTCCCGCTACCCCGATGCCCGCCACCACTGCTCCGCCTTCATCGTCCCCCAACCGGGCGCCGCCCCCGGCTCCCCCGCGATCGAGCGCTCCAGCGACGACGGCGAGCCCTCGGGCACTGCCGGCCAGCCGATCCTGGAGGTCCTGCGGGGCAGCGGGCTGACCGGAGCGGCCGTCGTCGTCACCCGCTACTTCGGGGGGACCCTGCTGGGAACCGGCGGGCTCGTGCGCGCCTACTCGGAGGCCGCCTCCAAGGCCCTCGCCGCGGCCGCGCGCGTGAGCATCAGCGAGCGGGCGCTGTGGGAGGTGCGGGTGCCGGTGGCGCGGGCCGGCCGCCTGGAGGCCGAGCTGCGCGCCGCGGGGGCGGCCGACGGCGCACTGGCCGTGGAGGGGACGTCCTGGGGGGCGAGCGACGCCGTCGTCCTCCTGTCCACGCCGGTCGGCGCCCCCTCCCCCGATGAGCTCATCGCCTCGCTCACCTCGGGGAGTGCCAGGCCGTCCCCGGCCGGCACGAGGCTGGTCGAGTCGCCCCTCCGGCCACCGGCCTGAGCGGGGTCCGGGGCTTCCCCGCTCCGCTGACGGCGGATCGGGCCGGCTCACGGTCCGAGCCGCTTGACGTCACCCACCGGGGCGGCATTAGGGTCTGTTCCACAGCGCCCGTTGGCATTTCCCAGTCACGGCGCCATTCGCGAGAGGAGGACCCCCATGATGCCCGTGCCGGCCACGTGCCTCATGCGCGAGATGTCCACCTCCTGCAGCCTGTGTCGATAGAGCGCCAGGCTCCTCAAGACGTGCGCGCGTCGCTGCGCGCATGCCCGGCGCTCCGGGACCGCAGGCCCCTCGACCATCCCTGCACCATCGCGGCCGCGAACCGCCCCGTCATCCTTCACCCTCTTCCGTCTCCCGGACGCCCCTGAGCGCACCAGCGCGGTGGGCCCGGAGCGCCATACACACCTCAAGGAGAACCCATGTCCCACGCATCCCGCATCGCCGCGAACGTCACCGACCTCGTCGGCTCCACCCCGCTGGTCCGCATCAACCGCATCATCTCCGGCCCCGCCACGGTCCTGGCCAAGGTGGAGGCCTTCGAGCCCGCCAGCAGCGTCAAGGACCGCATCGCCCTGTCGATCGTGCGCGCGGCCGAGGCCTCCGGGCAGCTCAAGCCCGGCGGGACGATCATCGAGGCCACGAGCGGCAACACCGGCGTCGGCCTGTCGATGGTCGGGGCGGCCCTGGGCTACAAGGTCATCATCACGATGCCGGAGACCTTCTCCAAGGAGCGCCGCGCCCTCATGCGCGCCTTCGGCGCCGAGCTGGTCCTCACCTCCGAGGGCGGCGTGGCCGGGGCCGCCAAGCGCGCCGCCGAGATCCAGGCCGCCACCCCGAACTCGATCCTGGCGTCCCAGTTCACCAACCCGGCCAACCCCAAGGTCCACCGCGAGACCACCGCCCGCGAGATCCTCGAGGCCACTGACGGCAGGATCGACGCCTTCGTCGCGGGCATCGGCACCGGCGGCACGCTCACCGGCGTGGGCACGGTGCTGCGCGAGGAGCTGCCGGGCGTCAAGGTATTCGGCATCGAGCCCGCCGAGTCCCCCTTCCTCCAGGAGGGCGACTGGAACCCGCACAAGATCCAGGGCCTGGGCGCGAACATCGTCCCGGAGGTCCTCGACCAGGGGATCTGGGACGAGCTCCTGCACATCTCCTCCGACGAGGCCCTGGCCTACGCCCGCCGCGCCGCGCGTGAGGAGGGCCTGCTCGTGGGCATCTCCTCCGGCGCCGCCCTGGCGGGCGCCGACCTGCTCTCCCAGCGCCCGGAGCTGGAGGGCAAGACGATCGTCACCGTCCTGCCGGACACCGGCGAGCGCTACCTCTCCACGCCGCTGTACGCCGAGTACCTCAACTGAGCCACCAGTCGCCCGACGGCGCCCGAGGGCTCGCCCCAGCGCCGACGGCGGTGGTCCCGGGAACAGGATCGCCGCCGTCGGCGTTGGGGCATGAGCCGACGGCGCGAGCCGCTCCCCGCGCCCGATCAGAGCGCCCCACCGACCGAGGAGAGTCATGTCCCACAGCCACCGCTCCCTACTGGCGCAGGCCAAGGAGGACCTCGCCACCGCGCGGCGCCGGGACCCGGCCGCCCGTACGAGCGCCGAGGTCGCCCTCCTCTACCCAGGTGTTCACGCCGTGTGGGCCTACCGGGCCGCGCACCGGCTGTGGAACGGCGGGCACCGCTTCGCCGCCCGCGCCCTGTCCCAGGCCGCCCGCAACCTCACCGGCATCGAGATCCACCCCGCAGCCGAGATCGGCGAGCGCTTCTTCATCGACCACGGCATGGGGGTCGTCATCGGCGAGACCGCGGAGGTGGGCGACGACGTCCTGATGTACCACGGGGTCACGCTCGGCGGGGTCTCCATGAACCCCGGCAAGCGCCACCCCACGATCGGCAACAACGTGCAGATCGGGGCCGGCGCGAAGGTACTGGGGCCGGTCACCGTGGAGGACGGGGCGAAGATCGGCGCCAACGCGGTGCTCATCAAGAACGTCCCGCAGGGGCATGTCGCGGTCGGCGTGCCCAGCCGCGTGCGCGACCCCAAGGTCGATCCCGAGCTCATGACCGATCCGACGATCTACATCTGACCGGACCCTCCACATCTGATCGCCTTCCGCCCCGCGCAGAGCGGGGCGGCCTCAGGCGCGCTGGCAGGCCGGGCACCAGAAGAGACGGCGCCCGGCGACTTCCCGCTCCGCGATCGGCGTCCCGCAGCGCAGGCAGGGGCGCCCGGTGCGGTGATACACGTACCAGCGGGCGGCCTCCGGATCATCCTCGGGCAGCGGTGAGGGGACGTCATCGAGGTCGACGGTCGTGATGAACCCCGTGGCCACTCCGTACTCCATGAGAGGGACCAGATCGTCCCACACCGCCCTCAGGCGCTCCCGGCTCACCCGGTTGCCCGCCCTGAAGGGGCTGATGCCGCAGCGGAACAGCGTCTCGGCGCGGTAAATGTTGCCCGCGCCGGCCAGCACCGACTGATCCATGAGCAACTCGCCGATCGCCTTGCGGCGCGCCTTGGCCGAGGCCACGAAGGCCTCCCGCTCCCCGTCGGCGCGAAGCGGGTCGGGGCCGAGGCGACGGCGCACCGCCGCCACGCCCTCGGCGTCGAGCACCTCGCAGGCGTTCGGCCCGGTCAGGTCCGCCACCCCGTGCTCACCGAGCAGGCGCAGCCGGACGGCGCCGCGCGGCTCGGGCGGCACCCACGCCCCGGGCCGGGCGCCGGACGCGCCGCCCCCATGACCCGCGCCGCCATCCGCGTCCTCAGCGCCCCCTGCCAGGCCCGCCAGCGCCGAGCCG
>NZ_MVIW01000059.1 GCF_002072185.1 Actinomyces denticolens | reverse complement strand
CCTCGGCGCGCAGGGCGCGGAAGTTCTCGATGATGCCGTTGTGGACGACGGCGATACTGCCGGCGCGGTGCGGATGGGCGTTCTCCGTCGTCGGCCCGCCATGGGTGGCCCAGCGGGTGTGGCCGATGCCGGCGGTGGCGGGGGCGGGAGGCTCGGCCGCGATGGCGGCGCGGAGGTTCTCGAGCTTGCCCGCCGCCTTGGCGACCTGCAGCCCGGACGGGCCGACGAGGGCGACGCCGGCGGAGTCGTAGCCGCGGTACTCCAGGCGGCCCAGGCCGTCGAGGAGGACGGAGAGGGTGCGCCCCTCCGCCTCGGGGGTCGCGGCGGAGGAGATGACGGGGGCGAGGGGGCGGACGTGCCCGACGATTCCACACATGGAGCGATCGAATCATGAGTGGAGCGCTCAGGAAAGCCCATCCGCCGGGTCTCCTGTGATTCGCGGCAATCGACTGCGCGGACCTGCGCGCGATCTTGACGCATGCGTCAGACTTGGGCAGTGACCTCCTCGCACTCCCCCTACATCGAGCTGTCGCGCGAGCAGTGGCGGGCCCTGGCCTCCTCCACGCCCCTGCCCCTGACGCAGGACGACGTCGTCAAGCTCCGCGGCCTGGGAGACCCCACGGACCTCACGGAGGTCGACGCCGTCTACCGCCCCCTGACCGCGATCCTCCAGGACTACATCCTCACCTCCCGGGAGCGGGCGCGCCGCACGGCCGAGTTCCTGGGCGTCGACACAAGGCCCACGCCCTTCGTCATCGCGGTGGCCGGGTCGGTCGCGGTCGGCAAGTCGACGGTGGCCCGCCTCATCGCCCACCTCCTGGCCCGCTTCCCCGGCACCCCCCGCGTGGATCTGGTGACCACCGATGGGTTCCTCCTGAGCAACGCCGAGCTGGAGGCGCGCGGGCTCATGTCGCGCAAGGGCTTCCCCGAGTCCTACGACCGGCGCGCGCTCGTGGACTTCGTGGCCGCGGTGAAATCCGGGGCGCCCCGCGTGGAGGCCCCCGTCTACTCCCATAAGGTCTACGACATCGTCCCCGGTCGCAGCGTCGTCGTCGAGAGGCCCGACGTCCTGGTGCTGGAGGGGCTCAACGTGCTCCAACCCGCGCCGAGGGGGCGCGCGGCCGCCGAGCACCCCGATGAGCCGGGAGGCCACCCGATGGGCTCGGTGCTGGCGGTCTCGGACTTCATCGATTTCTCGATCTACGTCGACGCCGATCCCGCCGACATCCGTCGCTGGTACCTGGAGCGCTTCCTCACCCTCAAGCGCACCGCCTTCAATGACCCGGACTCCTATTTCCAGCGCTTCGCGTCGATCCCCGACGACATCGCCCTGACCGCGGCCAACGGGATCTGGGAGTCGGTCAACCTGGCGAACCTGCGGGAGAACATCGCCCCCACCCGCGGGCGGGCGACCCTCGTGCTGGTCAAGGGCCCCGATCACCATATGCGCCGCGTGCTGCTGCGCAAGTCGTGAGCCCACCGGGCGCGGGGCGTCGCGGCCGACGGCGTGCGGCGCCGTCCCGCCTCCGGCGGCCGTCTCATCATGCCGTCGGTCCTAGATGGCTCCGGCGATCCCCCTCTACTGTTGCGCCCATCACTCTCATGCCCGTCGGTCGCGTTCTCATGGCGCATCGTCCCGGGCATGCCTGCTGAGAGGAGCCTCCATGCGCGTGGGAATCCCCTGCCAACCTCCGGGCCATGCCCTGGCCGCCGCGACGCCGAGGACCGTCGCCCGAATCATCCGCCTGGGATACGAGGTCGCCGTCGAGCGCGGCGTCGGGGAGGCGGCCCGCTTCCCCGACGCCGATTACGAGGAGGCGGGGGCTCTGCTCACCGACCGGGCGGGCGCGTGGGGGGCCGATGTCGTCGCCTCCACCGGGGCGCCCGGCGAGGCCGAGCTCGACCTCATGCGCCCGGGTGCGACCCTCATCAGCCGCCTGGGCCCCGCGCGCAGCCCCGAACTGCTGGAGGAACTGCGCCGACGTGGCCTCACGGCCCTGGCGATCGACGCCGTGCCGCGCATCTCCCGCGCCCAGGCCATGGACGTGCTCTCCTCCCAGGCGAACCTCGCCGGCTACCGGGCGGTCATCGAGGCGGCCTCTCGCTTCGGCCGCCTGCTGGGCGGGCAGGTGACGGCCGCCGGCAAGTTCCCGCCGGCCACCGTCTACGTCATCGGGGCGGGCGTGGCGGGGCTCGCGGCGATCGGCACGGCGCACTCGCTGGGCGCCGTCGTGCGCGGCACCGATGTGCGCCCCGAGGTGGCCGACCAGGTGCGCTCGGTGGGGGCCGAGTTCGTGCCCGTGCCCACCGCCCAGGAGGTCTCCTCCGACGGCTACGCCAAGGAGATGAGCTCGGATCAGGCGGCGCTGGCCCAGGCCCTCTACGCCCGGGAGGCCGCGAGCGCGGACATCGTCATCACGACGGCGAACATCCCGGGCCGCCGCTCCCCCATCCTCCTTGCCCGCGAGGCCGTGGAGGGCATGCGGCCCGGCTCGGTCATCGTGGACATGGCCGCCGCCAACGGCGGCAACACGGAGCTGACCGTGCCCGGCGAGACCATCACCGCACCCGGCGGCGTCACCATCATCGGGGCGACGGATCTGGCCGAGCGCCTCCCGGCGCAGGCCTCCCAGCTCTACGGGCAGAACATCGTCAACCTGCTGACCCTCATGACCCCCGCCAAGGACGGCGCCCTCGCGCTCGACCTGGACGACGAGGTGGTCCGCGGCATCACCGTATGCGCCGACGGCGAGCTCCTGTGGCCCCCACCGCCCATCTCGGTGTCGGCGTCGGCCGCGCCCGGCGCCGCGCCGCGGCGCTCCCCCGAGGAGGAGGCGGCCGAGCTCGCCGCCGCGGCCCTGGCCAAGGCGCGCTCCCGGCGCAGGCGCCTGACCGGGATCGTGGCCGCCACCGCGCTGGCGGCGGCCCTCGTCCTGGCCACGCCGGCCGCCGTCACCAGCCACTACATCGTGCTGGCCCTGTCCATCATCCTCGGGTTCCACATCATCTCCAATGTCACCCCGGCCCTCCACACCCCGCTGATGTCGGTGACCAACGCGATCTCCGGCATCATCCTGCTGGGGGCCATCTCGCAGGTCGGCAACGCGAACCCGCTCATCAGCGCCATCGCCTTCGTGGCGGTCGCGCTGGCCACGATCAACGTCTTCGGCGGCTTCGCGGTCACCCACCGCATGCTCGCCATGTTCAGGAAGGACTGAGCCGATGCACGCAGCACTCGCCCTGCCCTCCCCGGTGGCGCTGGCCTACATCGCCGCCGCGCTCCTGTTCATCGCCGCCGCGGCGGGCCTGTCCCGCCATGAGACCGCCGTCGCCGGCAACATCGCCGGCGGGATCGGCATGGGGGTCGCCGTGGTGGCCGCCATCGGCCTGGCCCTCACCTCCCGCCCCGGCCGCGGCGTGGTGACCACCGCGATCCTCATCGCCCTGGCCCTGGGGATCGGCGCGGTCATCGGCATGGTCCTGGCCAAGCGGGTCGCCATGACCGGCATGCCCCAGCTCATCGCCGTCCTCAATGGGCTCGTGGGCCTGGCCGCCGTTCTCGTCGGCTACAACTCCTACGCCACGCCGGACGCCATGTCCCGCGCCCTGGGCGCCTTCCACCTCGGGGAGGTGTTCCTGGGAGTCCTCGTGGGGGCCGTGACCTTCACCGGCTCCGTGCTGGCCGCCCTGAAGCTCTCGGGCAAGGTGCCGGGGCGCCCCGTGACCCTGCCGGGCCGCAACCTGCTCAACCTCGGGATGCTGCTCGTCTCCGGGGCCCTCATGATCGCCTTCATGCTCCTGCCCGAGCACTCGCCGGCCGCCTGGGCGTGCCTGGGGGTCATGACGGCGCTGGCCCTCGTCCTGGGCGCGCACCTCGTGCTGGCGATCGGCGGAGGGGACATGCCCGTCGTCGTGTCCATCATGAATGCCTACTCGGGCTGGGCCTCGGCCTTCACCGGCTTCATGATCAACAACGACCTGCTCATCATCACGGGCACGCTCGTGGGATCCTCGGGCGCCTACCTGTCCTACCTCATGTGCCAGGCGATGAACCGCTCCTTCATGTCCGTGCTCCTGGGCGGCTTCGGCACCGAGGGCGCGGCGGCGCCCAGCGCCTCGGCCCAGGAGGGCGCGATCGTCGAGACCGACGCCGCCTCCCTGGCGCGCGACCTGCAGTCCGCCCGACGCGTCGTCATCACCCCGGGCTACGGGATGGCGGTGGCCCAGGCCCAGTACCCGGTGGCCGTGCTCACCGAGATGCTGCGCTCCCAGGGCGTGGAGGTGAGCTTCGGCATCCACCCCGTCGCGGGCCGCCTGCCCGGCCACATGAACGTCCTGCTGGCCGAGGCGAAGGTCCCCTACGACCTCGTGCTGGAGATGGACGAGGTGAACGACGACTTCGCGGACGTGGACGTCGTGCTCGTCATCGGCGCCAATGACACCGTCAACCCGGCGGCCGAGGAGCCCGGCTCCCCCATCGCGGGCATGCCGGTCCTGCGCGTGTGGGAGGCGGGCCGGGTCGTCGTCTTCAAGCGGTCCATGGCCACGGGCTACGCGGGCGTGGCCAATCCCCTGTTCTTCAAGGAGAACACCGCCATGCTCTTCGGCGACGCCAAGGGGACGGTGGAGGACATCATCCGCGCCCTCGATTGAGGCGCCGCCCATCGGGAATGGGGCGGGGAGCATCGAGGACGCATGGGGCGGGGCCCGGTCGGTCGACCGGGCCCCGCCCCATTCCCACGACTCGGCTCAGAGCGCGAGGCGCTCCTTGACGACGCCGGCCAGGCGGCCGGCGACGGCGTCGGCCCGCTCCTGGGTGGCGGCCTCCACCATGACCCGCACGAGGGGCTCGGTGCCCGAGGGGCGCAGGAGGACCCGCCCGGTCTCGCCGAGTTCGGCCTCAGCGGCGGCGACGGCGTCCTGGACGCCCTGGTCCGTGCCCGCGGAGGCCTTGTCCACGCCCTTGACGTTGATGAGGGTCTGGGGCAGGCGGGTGACGATGCTCGCGAGCTCGGCGAGGCTCTTGCCGCTGCGCTTGACGCGGGCGGCGATGTGCAGGGAGGTGAGCACGCCGTCACCGGTGGTGGCGTGGACGGTGTCGATGACGTGACCGGACTGCTCGCCGCCGAGCGTGTAGCCGCCGGCGAGCATCTTCTCCAGGACGTAGCGGTCGCCCACACCGGTCTGGACGGTGCGGATGCCGTGGTCGCGCATGGCCAGGATGAGGCCCAGGTTGCTCATGACGGTGACCACGAGGGTGTCGGAGCCGAGCGTGCCGTCGGCCTTCATGCCCAGCGCGAGCAGGCCCATGATCTGGTCGCCGTCGACGAGGTTGCCATCGGCGTCCACCGCGAGGCAGCGGTCGGCGTCGCCGTCGTAGGCCACTCCCATGTCCGCGCCCACGGAGGGCACGTAGCGCTGGAGCTGCTCGGGGTGGGTGGACCCGCAGTCGGCGTTGATGTTGAGGCCGTCCGGGGAGGCGTTGATGACGATCACCTCGGCGCCCGCGGCGCGCAGGGCGGCGGGGCCCACGGCGCTGGCGGCTCCGTTGGAGGCGTCGACGACGATCCGCAGGCCCGACAGGTCCGTGGCCACGGAGTCGACGAGGTGGTTGATGTAGTTCTGGTCCGCGACCGTCTCCCCCTTGATGACGCGGCCGACCTCGGCGCCGGTGGGCCGGTTCTCAACGCCTCCGAGCAGGGCCTCGATCTCATCCTCGACGGCGTCCTCGAGCTTGTAGCCGCCGCGGGCGAAGAACTTGATGCCGTTGTCGGGGAAGGGGTTGTGGGAGGCGGAGATCATGACGCCCAGGTCGATGTCCTGGGTGGCGGTCAGGTGGGCGATCGCGGGGGTCGGCAGAACGCCGACGCGGGTGACGTCCACGCCGGAGGAGGCCAGGCCCGAGCTGATGGCGTGGTCGAGGAACTCGCCGGAGGCACGGGTATCGCGCCCGACGATCGCGCGGGGGCGGGCGCCGCCGGAGCGCGCGCGGGCCTCCTTGGTCAGGACGCGGGCGGCGGCCTCGCCGAGCTGGACGGCGAGGGCGGGGGTGAGCAGGTCGTTGGCCAGGCCCCGAACGCCGTCGGTGCCGAAGAGTCGTGCCATGGATGGGTTCCTCTCGTGTCTGGATTCCGAGGAGCATCCTCCCACTGTCCGCCGCATCGCGCACCGGCAACGGCACCACCAATGCTCCACCAGCAGCATGGACGGCGCCCCGTTCGCCTCCCGCAGGAGCGGGGCGGACGGGGCGCCGTCGTCGATGAGCGCGGTGGCGGCTCGGGGCCGCCGGACCGGGATGGGTCAGCGCTTGGAGTACTGCGGAGCGCGGCGGGCCTTGTGCAGACCGGCCTTCTTGCGCTCGACGATGCGGGCGTCGCGGGTCAGGAAGCCGGCCTTCTTGAGGGCCGGGCGGTTGGCCTCGCGGTCGATCTCGTTGAGGGCGCGGGCGATGCCCAGGCGCAGGGCGCCGGCCTGGCCGGAGACGCCGCCGCCGTGAATGCGGGCGACAACGTCGAAACGGCCCTCGAGGTCGAGGATGGTGAAGGGGGCGCGCACGAGCTGCTGGTGCAGCTTGTTGGGGAAGTAGTCCTCCAGGGTGCGGCCGTTGAGGGTCCACTTGCCGGTGCCGGGGATGAGGCGGACGCGGGCGACGGCCTCCTTGCGGCGGCCAAGGCCCGCCCCGGGGGCGGTGATGGACTGCCCGCGGCCCTCAACGGAGGAGCCGCCGGTCTCGGTGGTGTAGCTGGAGGGGGCGTTCTCCTCGTCCAGCGCTTCGATGTCGACAGTGGTCTCAGCCACGATGTGTCCTTTGCTTGTCGCGGGGTGCCGAGCGCTGGAGCGCTTACTGGGCGACCTGGATGATCTCGAAAGCCTGCGGGTTCTGCGAGGCGTGCGGGTGCTCGGGGCCGGCGTACACCTTCAGCTTCTTGAGCTGGGCGCGGCCGAGCTTGGTGTGAGGCACCATGCCCTTGATGGCCTTCTCGACGGCGCGCTCGGGGCGCGTCGCCAGCAGGTCGCGGTAGGAGACGGCCGTCAAACCACCCGGATAGCCGGAGTGGCGGTAGGCGAACTTGCGGTCGGCCTTGCCGTTGGTGAGGACCACCTTGTCGGCGTTGATGATGACGACGTAGTCGCCGCAGTCGGCGTTGGGAGCGAACTGCGGCTTGTGCTTCCCACGGAGCAGGTTCGCGGCCTGAGCCGCGAGGCGGCCGAGAACGACGTCGGTGGCGTCAATGACGTACCAGTTCTTCTCGACGTCGCCGGGCTTCGGTGTGTACGTGCGCACGGGCGTTGCCTTCGTTTCTCTTGGCGAGCGGTCACGTCGATGAGCGTTGAAGCGTCGCCGTTCGACGGGACCGCCATGGTCAGGTGAGGTGGTCGGAGCACTCGTGCCCCGGGGCGAGTGGGATGGCACCGCGGTGGCGCGTTCAGCGTGCTGCACGACGGTTGCCCACATTACCGGCGCTTGTCAGGGGGGTCAAAAGAAGGGGCCGCGCTCCTGCCGTGAATCCCGCCACGCCCCTCTCGCCGAGACCGGTCGATATCGCGATCGAAACCGGTCGTGTGTCCACAGCCCGACCGGGACGGAACGAGCGTCGTCGTCCCTGTGGACGGCGAACCGGTCTCGCTGTCGTTTTCAACCGGTCTCGGCGCAGGGGACGGGGAGGGCGGGGAGGGAGCGCAGGACCCGGGCGCGCTCGGCCTGGGCGGCCAACTCGTCATCGGCGGGGTAGCCGACCCGCTCCAGGGTGAGGCCGTGCGCGGGGGCGACCGGCGCGGCGGCCTCCCGGCTCGTGCGCCGGAGGATCCTCGCGGGCCAGTCCTCGTCCCTGCGCCCCTGACCGACCGCGAGGCAGGCGCCCACGAGCGAGCGAACCATCGAATGGCAGAAGGCGTCGGCGACGACGTCGAGCACCACGAGGCCCGCGTCGGCCCCCTCGCGACCGACGGCGTCGCCCGGCACCCGGGACCACTCCAGGCGCCTCAGGGCCCGGATCGTCGTGGCGCCCTCGCGGGGCTTGCAGTAGCCCAGGAAGTCGTGCTCGCCGAGCAGTGGCGCGGCGGCGCGGCGCATGGCATCGACGTCGAGGGCCTCGGGGACCCACAGCACGCTCCCCCGCCGCCGCGGGTCCCGCACCCCGGCCACGGGCCCGCCGTCGGCGATCCGGTAGCGGTAGGCGCGCTCGGTGGCGGAGAAGCGCGCATCGAACCCAGCCGGGGCCTCGCGGGCCCCGCTCACGACGACGTCGCTCGTCCCCCGCGGAACGATCCCCGCGCCCCCGCCTCCGGCGCTCCGACGGGCCTCCCGGGCGAGAACCCCCGCCAGCCGGGTGAGCAGCGCCTGTGCGGGAGGCCGGTCCGAGCGGCCGGGGAGCGCCCGCCAGGCCTCCTGGGCGACGTCGAAATGCGCGACCTGCCCCGCGGCGTGGACACCCGCGTCCGTCCGCCCGGCCACTGTCAGCCGCACGGGAACGCGCAGCACCGTTCCGAGCGCCTCGGTGAGCACGCCCTCCACTGTGCGAAGGCCCGGCTGCGCCGCCCAGCCCGCGAATCCCGCGCCGTCATAGGCCAGTTCCAGGCGCACGCGCACCAGCGGGGCGTCGCCGATCGTCTCCTCCATGGCCCTATTCGATCACGGGTCCGGGGATCGTCCTCGCCCCGCCCCGCCCGCTTCCGGGGCGTCTCGTCGCGCTTGGCGGTAGCGTCGTCCCCGTGAGCACGAATCCCGGAGCCCCGAGCCACGCGAGCCGAGCCAGTCGTCCCAGTCATTCCTCAGTGACAACGTTGTCCGTCGACTGCGGGGGCGGCGGCATCAAGGCCTCCGTCCTCGACGCCGAGGGGACGATCTGCTCGCGCGCCGTGCGCACGCCCACCCCCTACCCGCTGCCACCGCTGAAGCTGGTCGAGACGATCGCCGGCCTCGCCGAGCAGTTGCCCCGGGCCGATCGGGTCACCGTGGGGATGCCGGGGATGATCCGCCACGGCGTCGTGGTCGCCACCCCCCACTACATCACGAAGGACGGCCCGCGCTCCAAGGTGCTCCCAGAGCTGGCCGAGGCCTGGCACCGGTTCGACATGGGCTCGGCCATCGCCGACCGCCTCGGCCTGCCCTCGCTCATCCTCAATGACGCCGAGGTCGCCGGCGCCGGGGTCGTCACGGGGCACGGCCTGGAGATGATCGTGACCCTGGGCACCGGACTGGGCAACGCGGTCTTCGACAACGGGGTCCTGGCCCCGCATGTCGAGGTCTCCCAGGGGCCCGTCCGCTGGGGATTGACCTACGACGACTACATCGGCGAGCACGAGCGCCTCCGCCTGGGCGACGCGCACTGGTCCCGCAGGGTGCGCCGCGTCGTCGACGGGCTGCGCCCCATGTACCTGTGGGACCGCCTCTACCTCGGGGGCGGCAATTCGAGGAGGATCACGGCGCTCCAGCTGACCCGCATGGGCGACGACGTCGTCGTGGTGCCCAATGAGGCGGGGATGACCGGCGGGGCGCGCTGCTGGACCATGGCTCGTCCCTAGACGCTCCCCGAGCGGGGCGCGCCGGCCGTGAGGACCGCCACCGGCGCCCTCACGGCCTTCCGCTTCCGCCGCCGCCCGCACGGAACAACTGCGGGCAGACGCCAAGGGGCCCACCCGGAGTTCCGGGTGGGCCCCTTCCATCAGTCCCCGTCAGTTCTCACCGCCGGGGACCGACTGAGGATCAGGCGCGGCGTCCGCGACGAACCAGGAGGATGCCGCCGCCGATGACAGCGCCCGCGATGAGCACGGGAACCATGATGCTGGCACCGGTCTTGGCCAGCGAGGGCTTCGACGTCGGCTGGCTGTTGGACGGGGCCGGGGCCGCAGGAGCGGGGGCGGCGGGGCTCTTGGGAGCCTGGGCGCCGGGCTGCTGCGGGGCGGGCGCCGGAGCGGCGGCCTCGGTGGTGGCCGGGGCGGTCGCGGCCGGCGTAGTGGCCGGGGCCGGGGCGGGCGCGGGGGCCTCGGTGG
>NZ_MVIW01000058.1 GCF_002072185.1 Actinomyces denticolens | reverse complement strand
TGGGCGCGGTGGGGGTGGGCGTGTCCTGGCGCAGGAGGCGCAGCATGGTGCGCAGGTCGGACACCGACCGATGCCCCATCGCCGCGATCTCATCGAGGATCGCGGCGACGCGCGGCTCCCCAGCGGCCAGGGGGCGCACTGCCTGGACTCGCATGACCATCTGGGTGTTGGCGCGGGCGAGGGTGTCGTGCAGGTCCCGCGCG
Organism: Actinomyces denticolens; assembly: GCF_002072185.1. GTDB lineage: Bacteria > Actinomycetota > Actinomycetes > Actinomycetales > Actinomycetaceae > Actinomyces > Actinomyces denticolens. The sequence continues at coordinate 10,099 of NZ_MVIW01000058.1, read as the reverse complement.
ATGGCCGTGCGCTGCGCGCCCAGAGCGGCCTCCCGGAGCCGCGCCTCCCGCGCCACCATCTCGCGGGAGTAGCGCAGGACGAAACCGATATTGGCCCCCGACGCCAGCAGGAACACCTCAACTAACGGCACGTCCGTCAGTGGGTGGCCAAGTAGGAGCGCCGCCAGCCAGCCGATGGGGAAGCAGAGGAAGAGCAATCCCGCCTGGCGGACTCTGCCGTCGACGATGAGCAGCGGGAGGGTGATGATGTCGGCCAGGAGAGCCGCGGTGAAGAACGAGTTGGCCACGAGCGGGATGGTGACTGCCATCAGGACGCAGGTGACCGCCCAGGGGAACCGGCGGCACAGCACGGGCGCGGGCACCGACAGCAGGGAGAGCGTCGTGTACAGGTCCGCGCCATTCGCGCTGAGGTCCGCGCTGGCCAGAAGCGCCAGGAGGGCGGTGAGGACCCCGCGGACCGTCCACTGCAGACGGGGCGCCTGAAGCCGCTCCCGCCACGAGGGGCGGGGCGCGGGGAGCGTCCCCAGGGATGCGGATGCCGGGCTCACAGGCCGAGGCTAGCCCACCTTCCTGGGCGAAAGGTGGGCTCGTCAGCATCAGTGGTGTTGCATCTGCGCCCATTCCCAAGGACTCCGTGCCCCCGGGAGCCGGTCTTCGCCGTCGACGTCGTCGGGGCGCGATCCGCCTTTGGGAGGAGTGGCATCGCGCGGAAGGCAGGATTCCGCGTCGCCGGGTGAGAAGCGATGCTGGTCCCGAGCCGACGGCCGCGGGCGACCGCCCCCGTCGGTCGGCATCTGCGGCCCGCGCCCAGCGCGACCGCGGGTGAACGACCCTGATACTACGACCGACTGCCGAGCGCCTGACGGCAACAGCCACGATGCGCCCCGGCCCGGGAGGATTGAGTCCATGACCGCTGCCCTCGGCGCCCCCGCGACGCGCGATGGCCGTGCTGCTGCGGTGAGCGCTCGAGGTGTCAACCAGTCGTTCCACGGCCGGGAGATCCTCCACGACGTCGACCTCGTGGTGGAGCGGGGCGCTTTCCACGGGCTGATCGGCCCGAGTGGAGCGGGGAAGACCGCTCTGCTCAAGGTCCTCTACGGCGCGCGGCGGGCCCAGACCGGCGAGGTCTCCCTCCTCGGCCGCGCCCCCGGTGGGCGCGACCGCGCGCTCCTGGCGAGGGTCGGCGTGCAGGCCACGGCGTCGGCCTTCTTCTCGCATGCCACCGTGTGGGAGCATCTGAGCACGGTGGCCTCGCTCCTGGGGGCCTCTCAGGCCCGCGCCCGCCAGTTCCTCGACCAGATGGGGCTGGGTCAGGTGCGCGATTGGCGCGTGGAACTGCTCCCGGTGGGCGCCCGTCGGATGCTGGCGCTGGCCTCCGCGATGGTGCACCACCCGGAGGTCCTCTTCCTCGACGAGCCCATGGCCGACCTGGACGGCTCTGAGCGCGCCGACCTCCTGGACGCGTTGGATGAGGCCCGCGGCGAGGGGACCACCGTGGTCTGCGCCGCCCGGTTGCTCGGCGAGCTGGGGACCCTGTGCGACTGCGTCTCCGTCCTCGACGATGGCCGAGTGGTCGCCGTCGGGCCGGCCTCCGCCTTCGTCGCCGACTCGAACCGGTGCCTGACGCCGCCACTCGGGCGGGCCGCCATGACCGCCCGGCCCCGGGGCCGCGTCACCGCGCTCGACCCCATGCCCGCCGTCCTGGGCAACAAGGGGGCGCTGGCATGAGTTCCTACAAGGCGCTGACCCGCTCCATCGCCCGGACCTACCTGCGCGATCCCGTCGCGCTCGTCTTCTCCCTCGTGCTGCCGCCCGTGCTGCTCGTCGGTCTCGCACTCGCCGTGAGCGGGCGGACCGTGGCGGCCTCCGCTCCGATGCTCGATGTGATCGGGCCCGGCGTCATGGCCTTCGGCGCGGCCTGCACCGGGATGCTCGCCGGCGCCCGCAGCGTGGCCGACTGGCGGGACTCGGGCCTGGGAGCGCTCCTGCGCTGCGCCCCGGTGCGGGTTCCCACGATGCTGTCCGCCGCGCTCAGCGTGGCGATCGCGGTCACCCTCGTGCAGGTGCTCATCCTCGCCGCCATCGGACTCGGCATGGGCGCCGGCATGAGCGCCACGCCGTGGATGCCCCTCGCCCTGCTGCCCGCCATCCTGGGGACCCTGCTGTTCTGCTCGATCGGCGTCCTCGTGGGGGTCGTGGCGCCATCGGCCGCCGCGGCCACCGCCGTCGTCCTCGTGATCATGGTCCCCATGACGGCCTTCTCGGCCGCGGCCGCGATGACCGACTCCCTCCCCGGGGTCCAGGCCCTCTCCCAGTTCCTTCCCACCACTTACCTGCTGGACGGGCTGCGGTGGCCGCTGACGAGTGTCGGCGGTGCCACTCACGCCCTGCTCGGCTGGTCCATTCTCGCCGCTGGCGGCGCTTCTCTCTTCGGGGCCGCCACGTGGTGCATGCGCTGGGAGTAAGCGGATTTGTGCGAGGGCCAAGCGCCCCGCCGAAACCACGCGCATGGTGAAGGCGCCTCTGCCCATCCCGGGCGGGGGCGCCTTCGCCTGTTCCTGCTCCAGCGGGTAGTCGGGCGGGTGGTCAGGCGGCCCGGGTTCTCCCGCGCTGCGCCCCATCCTCGCCTCCCGAGATGCCGTCTCACTCCCGAAGTACCGCCTGGCGCTCGAAATACCGTTTCACCCCCTAGATACCGTCTCACCCTCTAGATACCGTCTCACCCCGGCGTTGCGCCCTCGAACTGCGAGGATGAGGGCGCAACGCCGGGCCGAGGCGGTATGTATGGGCTGGGACGGTATGTGTGGGCCGAGGCGGTATATGCGGGATGAGGGCGCAGGTGCGCTCATCGCAGGGGGACGATGCCGCCATCGGCGAGGATTCTCAAGAACTTCTCGGGCCGCATGAGGTCATTCCAAGTCCATCGGATCACTTTGAGTCCGGTGACGACCTCGATGCGGTTCTCCCTCTGACGCTCGTCGATCAGGGCCCGCTCGGGAGCCGTGCCGCTGACCTCGCGCCGGTACTTGCCCGCGCCGTCGAACTCTCCGACGCGCCGCAGCTCCGGCCAGGCGAAATCCACGCGGGCGATGAATCGCCCATCGTGGTCGTAGTAGGAGACTTGCAGATCGGGGGTGGGCAGGTGCTGCTCGATGAGGACAGCGCGGGACAGGCTCTCGCCCACTGATTCGGAGCGCGCGTCCCCGTGCTTGAGGCAGAGGCGGGCCCGTGAGTTGCCCTGGCGACCTGGTTGGGCTTCGACGACGTCGAGCAGTTCCTCGAGCGTGGCGAGTCCTTCGCGCAGAACGTGGTCGAGCGTGACGAGTCCGGATTGGAAGGAGCGATGGCGCATGAGATCGACCGCAGTATGCGCTGGGTCGGTCACCGGCAGGCCGTGCGCCATGACGATGGGGGTGTCCTTCGGGGCGGTGATGACATGCGCCAGCGGCGTGGTGTCCCCGTGGCGGCCGCCGGGGATCGCGAACTGCAGGCGATTCGGCAGGGGACCGATCATGGGGATGCCCAGGACGACAGCAGCGGATTCGCGGGCGAGGACTCCGGTGTGCCGACCGCGCGGCGCGTGCGCATTGGCGAGGATCCTCACCAGGTGTCGTTTGGCGTAGGGCAGGGAGTCCCATTCCCTCCTCGGTGTGTAGACGCCGGGCCGTAGGCGGTAGAGCTCCGCGTGCGGTCCTCGGCTGCGCCGGAAGAGGCCGGAGTGAGGGCCGCCCGCCGGGTCCTCGTCCACGAGGAGCAGGTGGACCGGGCTGGCCAGTGGTGCTTGCAGGTCTGTGGTGTCGGAGGGGAGCGCGCTCATGGGTACGACGGTCCCAGGGGGATCGTGCTCCTGCCGCGCTCTTTCCACTGGGGTGAGTGAGAGAGATGCGTCGGAGGCCTTGTGGTTCTCAGCCCGGGAAAACCGTCTCACCCCCCCCACATACCCTCTCACCCCGAAGAAACCGTCTCGCCCCGGCGTTGCGCCCTCGAACTGCGAGGATGAGGGCGCAACGCCGGGCCGAGGCGGTATGTGGGGGCCGAGGCAGTATCTGTGGGCCGGGACGGTATGTGCGGGATGAGGGCGCGGTGCGAGGATGAGACGGTATATGCGGGGCGAGACGGTACGCGCAGGCCGAGGCCGCGGCCTCCCTCAGGCCCGCTGTCCCCGGTGGACGGCCTCGAGCATGAGGGTGGCGACATCGGCGACCCGCACGTCCGCCCCCTCGCCGGCGACGCCGTCGGAGAGCATCGTGGTGCAGAAGGGGCAGGCGGTGGCGATGACCTGCGCGCCCGTGCCAATGGCCTCGCGCGAGCGCTCCACTGCGATCCGCGTCCCGATGGACTCCTCCATGAAGGCCCTCGCGCCGCCGCCGCCGCAGCAGAAGGCCTCCTCATGGTTGCGGGGCATCTCGACGGCGGTCGCGCCCGTCGCCTCCAGGAGCTCGCGCGGCGGGGAGTAGACGCGGTTGTGCCGCCCCAGGTAGCAGGCGTCGTGGTAGGTGACAGTGGGGACGGCGCTGTCCGCGGCCCCGCTCCCGGACTCGGGCGGGACCGGCCTCAGGCGTCCCTCGCGCACGAGACGGTTGAGCAGCTGAGTGTGGTGCAGAACCTCGTAATGCCCCCCGAGCTGCGGGTACTCGCGGGCCAGGGTGTTGAAGCAATGCGCGCAGGTGACGACGATGCGCGTCGCCCCGGCCTCGCTGAGGGTCTCGACGTTCTGGGCGGCGAGCATCTGGAAGAGGATCTCGTTGCCGGCGCGGCGGGCGGGGTCGCCGGTGCAGGACTCGGCGTCGCCGAGAACCGCGAAGCTCACCCCTGCGGTGTGCAGGAGCTCGGCGACGGCGCGGGTGGTCTTCTTCGCACGGTCCTCGAAGGCCCCGGCGCAGCCCACCCAGAAGAGGTAGTCGACGTCGGCCGCGGACTCCACGTCGTCCCCGATGACGGGCACGTCGAAGTCGAGCCCCTTGGCCCAGTCCATGCGCTTGCGGGCGGCCAGGCCCCAGGGGTTGCCCTTGGACTCGAGCTTGCGGAACATGCCGCCGAGCTCCTTGGGGAAGGCCGACTCCATGAGGACCTGCTGGCGGCGCACATCCACCACGTGATCGACGTGCTCGATGTCCACCGGGCACTGCTCCACGCAGGCGCCGCAGGTGGTGCAGGCCCACAGGACGTCGGCGGGGATGACCTCGCCCGCCAGGGGGGCGGGCCGGGTGGCGACGCCGGTCTCGGTGGGCGCGGCCTTGGCGGCCAGGAGCGCGCCGAGGACATCGCCGGTGTGGGCCGAGTCGGGGGCGAGCCCCGCGCTGCCGGTGGGGCTGGAGATGCCCCGGGTGGGCAGGGCGCCGTCGTCGACATCCTCGGGGGCGACCCCGAGCTCGGCGGCGACGCGCAGGTAGGGCGCGGCGGCCGCCGCGTGGTCGCGCAGGGCCAGGGTGAAGAGCTTGGGGGACAGCGGCTTGCCGGTGTTCCAGGCGGGGCAGAGGTCCTGGCAGCGGCCGCACTCGGTGCAGGTGTTGAAATCGAGCAGCCCCTTCCAGGTGAACTCCTCGATGCGCCCCACGCCCAGGCGCACCTCGGGGCCCGTGCCCTCGTCGGCGGCCTCCATGGCGGCGTCGAGATCGTCCATCGTCTCCGCGGTGAGGGGGCGGCCGTCGGGCAGCGCGATGGGGGCGAGCGGCCCGAGCGCCTTGGTGCCGTCGGGCTCGCGGCGGGCGTAGATGTTGATGAAGGCGAGGAAGCGGTGCCAGGCCACGCCCATGGATGGCTGGCGCCCGACGACGACGAACCACGCCATGGAGACCACCACCTTGACGGTGGCCACGATGGTGATCGCGGCGGCCAGGCCCGTGGGCCCCAGGGGCTCGAGCGCGGGACCGGCCCAGGCGGTGAGCGGGAATCGAGTCCAGGTGGCCAGGGCGCGCTCTGCGGCGTCGGGGGAGGTGGCCAGGCGGGCGTGCTCCAGCATGCGCAGTGCGAGGACGCAGACGACGATGACGGCGATGATCGCCTCCACGAAATGCGCCTGGGAGGCGGTGGAGCCGGCGAATCGGGAGGTCCGGGGGCGCGCGCCCCCCTCGGAGTCGGCGGCGTAGGGGGGCTCGGCCGCGCCCCGGCGGGTGAGGCGGCGTCGCACGGCCACGAGGTGGAGGATGCCGGCCAGGCTCAGCCAGGCGATGAGGTCGACGACCCACCCCCACCAGGCGGCGTGCCCCAGGAGCGGCAGGGCGAACGACGCACCGCCGAGCACCTGCCCGTACCCGGTGACGAGGGTGAGGAAGAGCAGCGGGAAGCTCACCATGACGAGCCAGTGCGCCGCCCGGATCCAGGGGCGGCGGCGGAACGCGCGGTGGTGGAGCGCGGAGGAGAGCGAGAGCCAGGCGCGGCGGCCGATGGGGCGCAGGCGCTCGCGGGGCACGGAGCGGCCGACCCGCAGGCGCCGGGCGATCGTGAGGCAGGCGCGTCCGAATACCGCGACGCCGACGACGGTCGACACGAGCACGATGGCGGTGCAGACGGCCTGGAGTACCTCGAGCGATGTCACGGTCCCAGCCTACGTGCGCGGCGGCTCCCCGCCCGCCATCAGGACCGGCTGGTGAGCGAGCCCAGGAGTGCGTGGAGGCCCCGTGGGCAGTCGGGGCTGAGCGTCGCGTTGTACAGGAGGCGGCCGAAGGCCTCGGTCGTGGCCGTGTTGCTCGCGGCCAGTGCCTCGGTGAGGAGGTCCTGTGCGGTGCCGACGTCGCCCGAGGCCGCTGCGTGGAGCGCGCCCGCGAAGGTCCCGTAGGGCGCGTGGTCGGAGAGCTCCGTGCGCAGTGCGAGGGCGAAGATCGGTGCCTGCCAGTTGCCGTCGTCGATGAGTCCGCGCACGGCGTCCAGAGCCTCGTCGAGTCCGCCCATGACCGCGTAGGCGGCCTGCGGGCCGGCGACCGAGGCCAGATTGAGGTGCATGGCGATCGCGGTCCTCCCCGGCCCCTGGGGGAGGCTGCTCGCGTACTCGCGGACCGCGGGGTCGGTGAGCAGGCTCGGATGAGCCTCCATGAAGGCCCGCCCCCGGCCCGCCTCCTGTTCGGCCAGCCAGGCGATGAGCAGCTGCGCGCCGGCCACCTGCGCGCGGAACCGGGCCAGGCCGTCGTCGCCGTCGTGGTTGACCTGAGCGACGATGCCCGCCAGGCGCCGCAGCCGGGGCGCGTCGACGTACAGATCGGCGACGGCGGCGATTCTGCCCGCCTGCTCCGCCGTCGGTCGCGGCCATCGGCGCTCCACGTACTCCAACTCCTCGGCGGGCGAGCCCACCTGGAGCCACTCCTGCATGGCATCGGCGAGCTCGCCGTCGATCGCCACCGTGGCCCAGGCCGGCAGCGGCGGGAGCGCGCCGTACGCGCCGGATGCGGCGTGGTTCTGGACGTGCTGGTTGATCGCCCGGCGGGCGGGGCCCTGGTCCCCCGGGTCCTCGATCCCCTCGGTCTCGCGCACGGCCGCCAGCAGATCCCCCGGGTCGGTGCTCCCAGCGCCCCCCGCTTTCGAGGCGGAGCCGGTGAGCCTCCACTCCTGGCGCGTCAGGAGGACATGGGCGCGGGACGCGGGAGGGAGCTCCCCGATGCGCTCGGTGAATGCTGCGGCGGCCTCCTCCTGGCGGCCGGCGTCCCTGAGGAACGTGGCGAGCAGGCCCATTCCCCGTGCCGCGTGCGCGGTGTGGGCGCCGGGATCGGCCCGGGCCAGGTCGATGAACAGGCCGACGGACTCGCGCACGGCGTCGAGGGAATCCTCCCGGCGCCCGGTGCCCCGCAGGTGGACCGCCAGGTTCGCCAGAGCGCCCGCGAGGTTCTCCGTGTGGAGCTCGGGCGCGGTGACCACCAGCGCCCGGTAGACGTCGACGGCCTCTCGGGCGGTGAGCAGCGCCTCCTCCCGGCGTCGGGCGCTCGCGAGGCGCGTGGCGAGGTTCGTCAGGGACATCGCCAGCCCGGGCGAGTGGGCCCCGGGATCGGAGGCCGCCAGGTTCCGGAGGAGAGCGGTGGCCTCCCGCCCCACCCGGAGGGCGTCCTCCGCGTCCCCGGTTCCGGCCAGGTGGATGCTCAGATTGTTGAGGGCCATGGCCAGGCCCGGGGCGTGCGCCGCGGGGTCGGCGTCGGCGAGGGCGCGGAGCAGCGCGACGGCCTGAGAGGAGGCGTCGACGGCCTCATGGGCGCGCCCGGCGCCGGACAGCGACTCCGCGAGGACGAGGAGGGCCTCCGCGCGCTCAGCAGGAGTGGCGGCCTCGTGAACGCGCCGCTCGACGTCGGGCAGGGATGCGTCAGAGCGGGGGCCGGCGGGGGTGCGTCCTTGGGATGGAGTGGTCATAGTGCTCCGATTCGTCGTCGGTGATCAGGGATCACCCGGTTCGGAGCCTACGGTTCCACGCCCTGCGACGTGCGGGAATGGGGAGTTCTCTCAGGCGGTGAGGGGGTTGTGGCCGCGACCGCCGTACCAGGCGGCCGCCTTGCGCAGGGCGAGCTCGCGGGTCACGGCCAGCGCGGCCCCGGAGAGGGCGGCGAAGGCGACGACCTCCATGAGCCGGTAGTCCAGGAGCTGGGACTCGTCGTTGGGGGCGGGCTTGCCGGTGATGGTCTTCCATGCGGTGCCCAGCGCCTTGTCGGCGACGAAGCCGGCGGCCAGGGTGGCGACGGCGGCGGTCGCCTTCCAGGCGAAGTCAACGGTGGTCTTGCCGGACATGGCGGGGCTCCTTCGATCGGCGAGCGGGGTGCGATAGGACGATCATGCCCCATCCGCGGGTCGTCCTGGTCGATGGCCGTCGAACTCGCGTCCTCACCCCCAAGATACCGTCTCGTCCCGCCGTTGCGCCCTCGAACTGCGAGGATGAGGGCGCAGCGCCGGGCTGAGACGGTATCTGCGGGCCGGGGGCGCAGTGAGAGGCCGGGGCCGCAGCGGGGGCTCGCACTGGGGGCGCATGATCCGCGCCCGGCTATGCTGGGGCCACTACGACAGGGGAGCGCCGGGCCCCGCCATCGACGGCGGGGGCGGGCGCTGAGAGTGCGGGTAACCGCAGACCCTCGAACCTGCTCCGGCTCGCACCGGCGAAGGAAGTCGAGTTCTCCCCGCGCGCCACCGGGGTGCGCGGGCCCTCCAGGCACCTGACCAGGAGGCACCATGACCGCATCAACCGTTCCGACCGCGCCCGGCGCCCCGCGGCGCGCGGCTCCCGCGCCGGTCCTCACCCGCCGCGCCCTGCTCGCCGGCTCGGCCGCCGCCGCCCTCACCCTGGCGGCCTGCGGCGGGAAGAGCGGCGGCGATACCGCCGCCAACGCCATCACCGTCCTCACCCACGACGACTTCAACCTCCCCGAGGACCTCCTGGACGCCTTCCAGAAGGATTCCGGCCTGACGGTGTCCATCTCGAAGTCCGGCAGCGGCGGCGAGCTCGCCAACCAGCTCGTCCTCACCAAGGACGCGCCGCTGGGCGACGCCTTCTTCGGCATCGACAACTCATTCATCTCCCGCCTGGTCGCGGGCGGCGTCGTCGACCCCGCCTCCTCCATCACTTTGCCCGCCGGCGCCGAGAACTACCTCGTGGACGGCTCCGCCGCCATCGCCCCCATCGATTTCGGCGAGGTCGCCCTCAATTACGACGTCGCCTACTTCACCGACCACGGCCTCACTCCGCCGGCCTCCTTCGAAGACCTCGCCAAGCCGGAGAACAAGGGGCTCGCCGTCCTCATCAACCCCTCCACCTCCACCACCGGCCTGTGCTTCCTCCTGGCCACCATCGCGCATTTCGGGGAGGACGGCTTCGCCGACTACTGGAAGCGGCTCGTGGCCAATGACGCCAAGATCGTCGAGGGCTGGACCGCCGCCTACAGCGTCGACTTCTCGGCGGGCGAGGGCAAGGGCGCCTACCCGATCGTCCTGTCCTACTCCTCCTCGCCCGCCGCCACCGTCAGCGCCGATGGGACGACGTCGACCACCGCCTCCGTCCCGGCCACCGCCTTCCGGCAGGTCGAGTACGCGGGCGTCCTGGCCGGCGCCAAGAACCCCTCCGGCGCCAAGGCCTTCATCGAATGGCTCCTCACCAAGGACGTCCAGACGGCGATCCCCGATTCCATGTACATGT
>NZ_MVIW01000057.1 GCF_002072185.1 Actinomyces denticolens | reverse complement strand
GCGCCCGCGGCCGCAGCGCCGGCCCCCGGCCCGGACGCGCCGGACCTGGGCTGGCAGCCCACGAGCGGCCAGGCCGAGTCCTCCGCCGCCTCGACGGCCCCCGCGGACCCGGCGGGCCCGGAGTCCCCGGCGCAGGGCCCGCCGGTCCCCTCGCCCGAGACCTCCCCGGGAGCGGATTCCCCATCCTCCCCATCGACGGCGCGCGGGACCGCCCCCGTCCCGGGGCCCTCAGGCGCGGGTGGCGCCGCGGGCGGCGAGGAGGCGCGGGACCCCGGGGCGTCATCGCCCGATCAGGGCGCCGACGGGGCCCCACGGCGCACGGAGGGCGGCGTCGCCCCACCCGCGGCCGGAAGCCGGGAGTCGCTCGTCGTGGAGCCCGGGCAGAGCCTGTGGTCGATCAGCGCGGCGAGGCTCGGCCCCCAGGCATCCACGGCGGACATCGCCCGGGCATGGCGGAGCCTCTACCACGCCAATGAGGGGGCCATCGGCCCCGAGCCCGGCCTCATCCACCCCGGCCTGAGGCTCACCGTCCCCGAGGATCTCGCGCCCCCGCCCCAGGGGTCCTGACCCGGCCCAGCCCCTGCGACATCCCGCGAAGCCCTGACACGCGCGCCCACCCATCACCGACGATGAAACGGAGCCCGTCATGAGCGCCCTCCTCGAAGCCCCCGCCCCCTCCATCGAACTGCGGAGCACCCACGCACCGGTCTCCGCGCTCGCCCCCGCCAGGGCGCCGCGCCGCATCGTCATCGGCGCGACGAGGGCGCCCGCGCCGGCCCCGCGTCCCACGGGCGGCGCCGCCGCGCGCCCTCGGTCTGCGCGGGAGGATGGTGTGAGCGCCGACGCCTCACGCGCGGCGCGCGTCCTCATCGGAGCGGCGGTGGAGGTGCTGCTCGGCCTGCGGGCGCCGAACCAGCTCGACCGCTGGACGGAGCCCGACCTCATGGACGCCCTGCTGCGACGCGCGGGCCTTGCTCAACGGCACTCCGCCGCGGCCCGCAGGCGCGGGCCCATCGTCCGCTCCGTTCACACTCAGCTCACCGCCGGCGGGGAGTGCGAGGCCACGGTCCTCCTCGAGTGCGGAGACCGGGTCCGGGCCGCCGCCGCCCGCCTCATCCCGCGCCGGGATCGGTGGGTGCTGGCGAGCCTGGAGGTCATCTGAGGCCCGGGCCCCGGTGACAGGGGCACGGGCCTCAGCAGCGTCGTCGAGCCGCTGAGGCGCGGCTGCTCGCCGCCGGGGCCGGCTCGCGCGTCAGTGGCGCTTGCGCTTCTTCTTCGCGGCGCGGCGCTCGGCGCGGTTGGCGCCCTGGGCGGCCCCGCCGTCGTCGTCCGTGGAGCGGGCCGCTCCGCCAACGGCGCTCCCGCCGCCGGCAGCGGTGGCCTCACCGTCCTCGGCGGGTCCGGAGTAGGAGATCCGCTGGCTCATGGCCTCCTGGCCCATATCCCCCATGACCGTGCCGCGCAGGCGGCCCACGGTCGCGGTCGCGTCGGCGGCGGCCACCATGCGGGCGGCGTCGGCCGTGCCGTCGGCCTCGGCGCGCTCGGCAGCGGCCTTGAAGCGGGCGGCGTTGGCGAAGACCTGCTCGATGGTCTCCTCGCGGATGCCCTCCATCATCGCCTTGAACATGTGGGCGCCCTCGTTGGCGTACTCGACGAGCGGGTCCCTCTGGGCCATGGCGCGCAGGCCGATGCCCTCCTTGAGGTAGTCCATCTCGTAGAGGTGCTCGCGCCAGCGCTTGTCGACGACGGCGAGCAGGACCCTGCGCTCCAGGGCGCGCATGGGCTCGTCGCCGAGCTGGGCGCGGGCCAGGGCGTTGCCCTCCATCTGGGCCTCGGCGTCCTCGTAGGCGACGGCGGCGTCCTCGGTGAGCTCGGTGGCCAGGCGCTCGGGAGTGAGGCGGTCGATGCCGCCCACGGCGTCCTCGAGCTCCTCGGCGGTCAGGCCCACCGGGTAGAGGTGGCCCAGGTCGTTCCACAGGGCGTCCAGGTCCCACTCGTCGGGGCGCCCCTCGGCGGTGCGGGCGCTCACGATGGTCTCCACCGCCTGGGAGCGGAAGTTGGCCATCTGGGGCTCGAGGTCCTCGCCGTCGAGCACGCGGCGCCGCTCGTCGTAGACCTTCTCGCGCTGCTCGGTCATGACGTCGTCGTACTTGAGGACGTTCTTGCGGATCTCGTAGTTGCGGGACTCCACCTGGCGCTGCGCCGAGGCGATGGCTCGCGAGACCATCTTGGACTCCAGGGGGACGTCGTCGGGGTAGGCGCCGGAGGCCATGATGCGCTGCGCCGCCCCGGAGGCGAACATGCGCATGAGGTCGTCCTCCATGGACAGGTAGAAGCGGGACTCGCCGGGGTCGCCCTGGCGGCCGGAGCGCCCGCGCAGCTGATTGTCGATGCGGCGCGACTCGTGGCGCTCGGTGCCCAGGACGTAGAGGCCGCCGAGTTCGACGACCTCGTCGTGCTCCGCCGAGCAGGCCTCCTTGGCGGCCGCCAGGGCGGCGGGCCAGGCCTTCTCGTACTCCTCGGAGTCCTCCTCCGGGTCGAGTCCCGCCTCCTTGAGGGCGGCCACGGCGATGTGCTCGGCATTGCCGCCCAGCATGATGTCGGTGCCGCGGCCGGCCATGTTGGTGGCCACGGTGACGGCTCCCTTGCGCCCGGCGAGCGCCACGACGGCGGCCTCCCGGGCGTGCTGCTTGGCGTTGAGCACCTCGTGGGAGATGCCGCGCTCGGTGAGCATGGCGGAGAGCTGCTCGGACTTCTCCACGCTCGTGGTGCCCACGAGGACGGGCTGGCCGGCCTCGTGGCGCTCCTCGATGTCATCGACGACGGCGATGAGCTTGGCCTTGACATTGGTGTAGACGAGGTCCGGCTGGTCGACGCGGATCATCGGCTTGTTCGTGGGGATCGGGACGACGCCGATCTTGTAGGTCCCGGCGAATTCGGCGGCCTCGGTCTCCGCGGTGCCGGTCATGCCGCAGCGCGAGCCCTCGGGGTAGAGGCGGAAGTAGTTCTGCAGGGTGATGGTGGCCAGGGTCTGGTTCTCGGCCTTGATCTCCACGCGCTCCTTGGCCTCGATGGCCTGGTGCATGCCCTCGTTGTAGCGGCGTCCGGGCAGGACGCGACCGGTGTGCTCATCGACGATGAGGACCTCGCCGTCGCGCACGATGTAGTCCTTGTCCCGGTGGAAGAGCTCCTTGGCGCGGATGGAGTTGTTGAGGAAGCCGATGAGGGGGGTGTTCTCGGACTCGTAGAGGTTGTCGATGCCCAGGTAGTCCTCGACGCGCTCGATGCCGCGCGCCAGGACTCCGACGGTGCGCTTCTTCTCGTCGACCTCGTAGTCCTTCTCCGGCCTCAGGCGCTCGGCGATGGCGGCGAACTCCTTGTACCACTTGTTGACATCCCCGGTGGCGGGCCCGGAGATGATGAGCGGGGTTCGGGCCTCGTCGATGAGGATGGAGTCGACCTCGTCGACGATGACGAAGGCGTGCCCGCGCTGGACGAGGTCCTCGGGGCGCTGGGCCATGTTGTCGCGCAGGTAGTCGAAGCCGAACTCGTTGTTGGTGCCGTAGGTGATGTCGCAGGCGTACTGCTTGCGGCGCTCGGCGGGGGTCTGGCCGGTCAGGATGCAGCCGGTCGTCAGGCCGAGGAAGCGGTGGATGCGGCCCATGAGGTCGGACTGGTACTCGGCGAGGTAGTCGTTGACGGTGACGACGTGGACGCCCTTGCCGGTCAGCGCGCGCAGGTAGGACGGGAGGGTGGCGACGAGGGTCTTGCCCTCACCGGTCTTCATCTCGGCGATGTTGCCCAAGTGCAGCGCCGCGCCGCCCATGAGCTGGACGTGGTAGGGGCGCATGCCCAGCACGCGCTCGGCCGCCTCGGCGACGGTGGCGAAGGCCTCGGGCAGGAGCTCGTCGAGGGTCTCGCCCTCGTCGTAGCGCTTCTTGAGCTCGTCAGTGGCTTCGCGGAGCTCCTCGTCGGTGAACTCGCTGTAGGCGTCGGCGAGGGCCTCCACCTGGGTCGCGAGGGCGTCGAGCCTCTTGAGGGTGCGTCCCTCGCCGATGCGAAGGATCCGGTCGACGATCGACACGCTGCTAACTCCCTTGGACGTGGATTGGCCACCCGGCCCCGAGTCACTGGATGAGTCCAGATGAGCCAGGAGCGCGGGCCTTGCACATGCTAGTGGACCCCCGCCCCGCTCCCCAAGGTGATCGGAGCCTCCTCCCCAAACCGAGACCCGGATCCCGGTGGGCCGACGTGCCCGGGGCCGGGGTCTCGGCGTGCCCGGGGCCGGGGTCCCGGCGCCGCGGGGAACCACAGGGCGCGCGGCGCCGGCCGACCGCCGCCCCTCGTGGGGAGTCCCGCACGCGGGGCGCCCGCGCGCCGACACTGGGCCCATGACCCCACTGGCACCATTGCCCGCTCCACCGGCGCCGCGCGCATGGCCGGCCGCGCTGGCCGCCCTTCCCGCGGCCCTGGGGCTCGTGCTGCCCGCGACCTGCGCGGGGTGCGGCCGCTGGGAGACGGCGCTGTGCCCCGAGTGCGCCGCGCTCCTGGACGCGCCCCTGACCGAGACCGCGAGCGCGCCGGCGGCGGAGGAGCTGCGCGTCCACAGCGTGCTCGCCTACGCCGGGACCGGCCGCGCGCTCGTCCTGAACTGGAAGAACGGGGCACGCGAGGATCTCGCGCCGGTGATGGCCACCGTCGGCGCCCGCGCGGGCGGGCAGTGGGCGGGTCTCTCCGGCTGGCCGGGCCGCGGCGCCGAGGGGGCGGACGGCCCGCCTCGACTCCTCGTGGTCCCCGCCCCCTCGGGGATCGTGCGCCGGGCGCGCGGCAGGCTCGTGGCGGCGGTCCTGGCCGATGCCGTCGCGCTGGGGATCGCGCGGTCGCCGGCGGCTCCCCCGCCCGGAGGGCGGGACGCCCCCCGCCCGCTCGTCGTCAGCGCCGACATCCTGCGGCGCACGGGCGGGCGCGCTCTCAGGGGCGCGCACCAGGCGGGCCTGTCGGCCGCACAGCGGCGCCGCAACCGCTCCGCGCCTCCCCGGGTCCTGGCGGACGTCGACGGCTGGGACGCGCTCATCGTCGACGACGTGGTGACCACCGGCGCCACGCTGCGCTCCTGCGCAGCGGCACTGGCGGGGGCCGGGGCCCGACCGCTCGGCGCCCTCGTCCTGGCGGCCACGCCGCCCCCGCCCGGAACGGCGCCGCGCCTGCCCGGCCCCATCCCCACGGGGCCGCCGGGCGGGCCCGACGGCCGGCGTCTTCCGCCCCGGGCGATCGGGGCGCCGGAGCGCTCCGGGAGGGCCGTCGAATGGTGTAAGTTATGTGTCACAAGGCACAAGGAGTGCGAGGGCCCGACGGCAGGGCCCGCACCGCCGGCGAGGGCGCCGCGCGGCACTCCCCGCGACGCGCAGGAGGTGAGACCACCGCCCCAGAGCCCGCCGCGAGGCGCGGCGGGTGCCCACCGTATCGGGTCCCGGTCCCCGGGCCGCCCAGGTTCCAGAAAGGTTCCACCATGGACATCACCGTCGTCGGCCGCAGTGCTGAGATCAGCTCCCGCCTGCGCGACTACATCGAGGAGAAGGCCACCAAGGTCGAGCAGTTCGACCCCCGCGTCCAGCGCGTCGAGGTCGAGGTCACCCATGAGCGCAACCCGCGCCAGGCGGACACCGCCGAGCGGGTGGAGATCACCGTCATCTCCAAGGGCCCGGTCATCCGGGCCGAGGCCAGCTCCTCCGACCGCTTCGCCGCCTTCGACATTGCCATGGGGAAGCTGACCGAGCGCCTGCGCCGCGCCCGTGACCGCAAGAAGGACCACCACCGCACCGACGCCGTACCGGTCCCCAAGGACCTGCCCGTGGTGGAGGAGCCGGTCGAGGCCGTCGAGGAGATCGATGAGGCCCCGAAGGTCCCCACGGAGAAGGGCGTCGCCATCGAGTCCCAGCTCGGCGACTCCCCCGTCATCGTGCGCCAGAAGCTCCACGACGCCACGCCGATGACCGTTGAGGACGCCCTGGACCACATGGAGCTCGTCGGCCACCCGTTCTACGTCTTCATCGAGAAGGCGACGAAGCAGCCCTGCGCGGTCTACCACCGCCACGGCTGGACCTACGGCGTCATCCGCCTCGACGCGCAGGTGCTTTAGGAGCGCCGCACCGGGCGCATGAGTCGGCGGCGGACCGATCCGGGCCCGTCCTCCTCTCATGGGGGGCGGGCCCGGTTCCTCACCTGGGCCTCGGAGCCGCTACACGATGGGGTAGCCGGCGTCCGTGACGGTGGTCGAGATGACGCGCCAGGTCCCCGATGCCCTGCTCCACAACTGGCCGTCGGAGTCCGACAGCAGCATGGTCTGGTCCAGGCGGTTCGCCGCGATGCCGTTGGCGCTGGGCGGGCCCGGGGAGCGCGTGGACTCCAGCGCGCCCAGTGAGGCGACGACGAGGCTCGGGGTGCCCTGGCCATCCTGGGCGGGCTCGATGGTGATGAGCTCCGTGCCGGAGTACCACGCGAGCTCATGAGCTCCCGGCCCCGTCAGGCCGGCCACGGGATAGGGGTCGGCCAGGCCCGTGGGGCGCCCCTCCCGATCGCGGATGATCGCCGCCACATCCACTCGCTCACCGGACTGGCTGGAGGGATCGGCGGCATCGCGGTGGCGCAGGGCGATCCGACCGGACTCCGCCGAGATGTCCATGCACACGACGCTGCGGCCCTCGAGCCAGGCGGCCGCCACGTCCGCCCGCACGCCCCGGGCGTCGACGACGATGAGGCGCCCCTGGCTGGCCGTCCAGATCCAGCGGTGCCGGTCCTGGCGGGGCGGGAGGAGGACGGCGGCATCCGCCGGTGAGTCGCCGACCGACAGGATCGAGGCGGCCTGAGTCCCGCCGGGCCCGACGCGCAGGATGCTGGGGCCCGAGACGACGCAGACGCCCCCATCGTTCCCCAGGGAGGGATGACGGGCGGCACTGGTGCCCAGGGTGGTGGGCTGCATGAGCACGGCGCGGGTCGTGCTCGTGCCGCGCACCACCGAACCGCCGCTCATCCCCACGACCGCGCCGGGCTCGGCGGCGGCGTCGAGCGTGGTGACCTGGGTGGCCAGCCGCTGATCCCCGGCCATGACGATGACGGTGTCGATCCCGCCGATCTCCTTCATGGTGGCGGTGATCTGGGCGACGGCGAGAGCCTGGGCCTCGGGGTCCCAGGAGGTGTCGACGGCGCTCAGGCGCACGGTGGCCGCTCGGTCCACGACCTTGACGTCCTGGAGCCTCGTCCCGGAGGGGATCGCGGTGGTCGCCACGTCCTTGAGCCAGGCCGCAGGCCCCGTCAGGAGCGCCTCGATGGAGGCCTCCTCCAGGCGCTTGCGCGAAAGCCAGCGGGGGTCGGGGATGGGGCGGTCGTGCGCGGCGTTGAGGAACCTGATGCTCTGCTGGGTGTAGGCGGTGCGCAGCACGGATCCCTGCACGATGGCCCCCGGCGGCGGTGAGGCGATCCGCCACTGCCCCCGGGCCGAGGCGACGAGCGTGAGCGTCTCGGAGTAGTCGAGGCCCTGGGCGCTCAGCACGCCGGTGGAGTCGAGGCTGCCCTCCAGCCTCCCGGAGATGGAGACGCCGCCGTCGCGAGCGCGCCTGACGGTCAGCGGCTGGGAGTCGGAGGCGAGCAGGAGGGGGGCCAGGGGCTGCCAGGAATCGGCCGCGCCCTCGACGAGGAACTCGCGCGCGGTGGCGAAGCCGTCGGAGAGCCCCGCGGTGCAGGCCCGCAGGAATCCCTCGACGATCGCCTCCGGATCGGCGCCCTCGGCGGGGCCGGGGGCCGTCTGGACGAGGACGCCACCACCGTCCTCGACGGCGTCGGACTGGAAGACGTCCCCCTCCATGGGGAGGCTGGAGCAGGACGCGAGGGCGCCCGCTCCCCCAACGGCGAGCATCGCCATCGCCTCGCGCCGGCTCGGCAGCCGCGGGGGGAGGGACGCGGCGCGGGGGCCGCGCGGTGCGCTCACGAGGCCCTCCCGCCGGACACCTCCGGGGTGCGGGCCGTGGGGGCCTGCCCGGGGGCGATGACGGTGACGTGCCCGGGGGCGGCGGGAGTCTCGGCGGCCAGGGGATCCTCCCCATCCCCGTGGGGGCGCGCTGAGCGGCGCGAGACGGGCCCGGGCCCGAGGACGGTCCCGGTGACGGCCTCCGGGGCGCGGCGGGGCTTGACGCGCGCGACGGCGGGGGCGTCGTCGGGGATGCAGGGCAGGGGGCCGGGCTCGGCGTAGTGGCCGGGGGTCCCGCCCTCGCCGAGCTCCCGCGGGAGGGTGAGGAGGAAGGAGGCGCCGTCGGCGGGCCACCCCCATGCCTGGAGGGAGCCCCCGTGGAGGTGGGCGTCCTCGGCGGAGATCGACAGCCCGAGGCCCGTGCCCCCCAGGGTGCGCTTGCGGGAGGGGTCGGCGCGGTAGAAGCGGTCGAAGACGCGTCCGACGACATCGGGGCTCATGCCCACGCCGTGGTCGCGCACCCGCACGGCGACGGCGTCGTCGCTGACCGCCATGGTGATGTCGATGGGGCCCGCCTCGGCGTGCTCGATCGCGTTGAGGATGAGGTTGCGCAGGATCCGCTGGACGCGCACCGAGTCGACCTCCGCCGTGGCGGGCTCGTCGGGCACCTGGAGGCGGATCTCGCAGCCCGAGGACTGGATGTGCACCTCGTTGTCCTCCAGCACGCCGGACAGCAGGTCGCGCAGGTCCACCTCGTCCGAGCGCAGCGTGACCCGCCCGGAGTCGATCCTGGAGATCTCGAGCAGATCGGTGAGCATCGTCTGGAAGCGGTCGACCTGGCCGTGCAGCAGCACCGCGGCACGGCGCACGAGGGGGTCCTCGATCTCCTCGCGGAGCTCGAAGATGTGCTCGGCGGCCATCTTGATCGTGGTCAGCGGGGTGCGCAGCTCATGGGACACGTCGGAGACGAACAACTGCTGGGAGACGGACATGGCGTTGAGCCGGTCGATCTGGGACTGGATGGACTCCGCCATCGTGTTGAAGGAGGTGGCCAGGGCGGCGAGCTCGTCCTCCCCGTTGACGGCCAGCGGCTCGTCGAGGCGCCCCTCCGCCAGGCGCTTGGCGGCCAGGGACGTCCTGCGCACGGGGATGAGGACGCGCCAGGTGAAGACCGCCACCGCCAGGATGATGATGAGGAGGAAGCCGACGCCGGTGAGGACCACTGAGCGGGTGACCGTGACCACCACCTGCTGCTGGGACTCCAGCGAGTAGACGATGTAGAGCTCGTAGTCGCCGGCCAGCGGCATGGAGACGCGCGAGCCGACCACCATTCCGGGCACGGTGCCGTCCCGCTCGCCGGGCACGGTCACGGACTGCCAGTACTGCCGGCCGGACTGCCCATTGCGGACCTCGCGCTCCATGCGGTCCGAGATGAGCCCGGTCAGGCGGTCATCGGTGGCCAGGGTGTTGATGGCCACGGAGGAGGACTCCCCGCTGCCCTGGACGACCGCGCCGATCACCCCGGCGCCGGACGCGGAGTCGCTGATCCCCGACAGCTCGGCCTGGATGGCCGCCGAGACCTCCTCGGAGGTGGAGGCCGTCGTCGTCGCCAGGGCCGCCTGGGTGGCGACGATGCGCTGCTGGGCGTTGGCCAGGATCGCGTCGCGCCGGTCGTTGAAGACGTTCTGGCGGATGGTGATGCTGACGATGCTCAGCAGGATGGCGGTGGCCAGAGCCCCGATGATGACCGCGCCCAGGGTCATCCTGGCCACGAGGCTGTGCCGGAAGAGGAGGGTCGGGCGCCATCGGGCGCACCGGGAGCGCACGGATCAGCGGGCGTCGCCGGCGCGGTACCCGACGCCGCGGACCGTCAGGACGATGGTCGGGTGCTCGGGGTCCTGCTCGATCTTGGCGCGCAGGCGCTGGACGTGCACGTTGACGAGCCGGGTGTCCGCGGTGTGCCGGTAGCCCCAGACCTTCTCCAGGAGCTCCTCGCGGGTGAAGACCTTCCAGGGGGTGCGGGCGAGGGCCAGGAGGAGGTCGAACTCCAGGGGGGTCAGTGCGATGCGCTGGTCGCCCCGGCGGACCTCGTGCCCGGCGACGTCGATATCGAGGTCGCCGGCGCGCACGTGCTCGGCCACGGGGTCGACTCCCCGGCGCAGGCGGGTGCGGATGCGGGCGAGCAGCTCCTTGGAGCGGAAGGGCTTGGTGACGTAGTCATCAGCGCCCGCCTCCAGCCCGGCCACGACATCCATCGTGTCGGTGCGGGCGGTCAGCATGATGATGGGGACGTCGGACTCCGCGCGGATGAGGCGACAGACCTCAACGCCGTCGAGGCCGGGGAGCATGAGGTCGAGAAGCACCAGGTCTGGTGTGTTCTCGCGGAAGGCCTCGAGCGCCCGCGAGCCGTCTGTGCAGAACGACGGCGTGCACTCCTCAGCCTCGAGCATGATCCCGATCATCTCGGCCAGGGCGGTGTCGTCATCCACGACGAGGATACTGGTGCTCATGGGCCGTATCTTGGCATGACCATCGCGCCTGGGAACACGCTGACACCCCGACTGATTCCTCCTTGTGATATGCGGGCGCCCCCTGGGGCCCCTGAGGGCCCGGGCTCCTCTCCGGGGCCCATGCCCGGGGAGGCCCGATTCCTCCTCAGGACGGAGGAGAGCGGTCGGCCCCGCGTGACAGCATGGGGCCATGAGCGATGACAGCAGCGACTGGCTGCCCCCCTCCCAGCCCGATGCCGGGGGCGCCGGGGCGCCCGGGGCCGACGGCGGGCCGGCGGCGGTGCCCGGGGCGGGCGCCCGACCCGCCTACGGCGCCTACGGGACCCCGCCCGCCGGC
>NZ_MVIW01000056.1 GCF_002072185.1 Actinomyces denticolens | reverse complement strand
CCCCGTGAGCGCCGGCGGCCTTGAGCGCGGCCTTGTCGACGGCGGAGACGTCCTCCAGCTCGCAGCGCAGCCGGGTGATGCAGGGCTCGATCTCAGCGATGTTGTCGAAGCCGCCGAGGGCGTCGACGATCTGGCGTGCCTGGGACATGGTTGCTCCTCCTGGATGCGGTGGACACGGCTGCGGTAGGCGGCCGGAGATAGGGGCTGATGTGAACAATACCGCCCATTGAGAGCGTTATCACTCCCCACCTCAGGACGGGGCGCCGATCACCCGGTGGCGCGCGCCTCGGAGCCCGGGCCCGCGCGGCGCGCCACCGCGGGATCACCCCGCGTCGTCGGTGGCGCCGGAGCCGTCGGGCCAGAGCCTGGCGGCGATCCCGGCCGCGAGTTCGTCGGCGCTGGGGCCGACGACCACCTGGACCACCCTGCCCGCGGCGGTCGCCCCGTGCGCGCCCACAGCGCGCAGGGCAGCGCGGTCCACTGCTCGCGGATCGCGAACCTCGATCCGCAGCCGGGTGATGCACGGCTCCAGGGCGTCGATGTTCTCGGCCCCGCCGAGGGCGCTGAGGAGGGTGTCCAGATCGAGGGGGCGAGCGCTCATGAGGCAGTCCTGGTTCGCAGGGCGGAGGGGCGGGATGCCGCGGGCTGAGGGGCCGCGACCGGCACCCACAGGGTGTAGCGGTCGGCGCGGTACAGCGAGCGGGAGTAATCCACCGCGACGTCGTCGTGGAAGGCGCGGCGGGTGATGTCGAGGGCCGGCGCGCCCTCGGGCACGCCCAGGAGGATCGCCTCCTCAGAGGAGACGACGTGCCCCTGGATGATGTCCTCGCCCCACTGCGGCCCCAGGCCGGCCTCCCCCAGGCGCTGGTAGACGGAGAAGTCGAGCGCTCCATCGAGGAGGCCGGGCAGCAGCGAGGCGGTCAGCCAGTTCTCCTCGATCGCCATCGGGGTCGAGTCGGCCGTGCGCAGGCGCCTCAGGTGGTAGACGTCGTCACCGGCGGGGATCTCGAGGGCCTGGGCCACCTGGGGCGTGGCCGGCGTCGTCTCGGCGGTCAGGAAGACGGACCCCGGCTCCATGCCGCGCCTGCGCATCTCATCGGTGAAGGAGGCCAGGCGCAGTTGAAGGTCGAGCTTGGGCTGGGACACGAAGGTCCCCCGGCCCTGATGGCGCTCCAGGGCGCCGTCGACGACGAGGGTGTCGATCGCCTGGCGCACCGTCATCCGGGACACGGAGAAGGTCTCGCACAACTCCCTCTCGGAGGGGATGGGCGAACCCGGCTCGAGGCCATCGGCGATGAGGGAGAGGAGGTGGTCCCTCACGACGACGTACTTGGCGGGTGCGCGGGGGGCCGAGCGGGCACGGCGGCTCGATGGGGATGATGAGGTGGTCATGGCGCTCTCGGGAAGGGGCCAGGGGCGGGTCCCATTGTGCCCTGCTTCGTCAAGACAATGTGCGCACTTGGGCGGGCGAGAGACGTGAGGGGCCGTGGAGGCCACGGCCCCTCACGTCTCAGGCCGCCAATTGCGCCGCCTGGGCGCGGGCCACCCGGCGGGCGTCGTCGAGGTTCTCCGCCACGATCCGGCGCAGCGCGGCCGGGGCGTCGGCGTGGGCGTCCAGCCAGCCCTCGAGCGCCCCGATCGGGTCGGCGCCCGGAAGACCGACGGTGGCGCAGGACCACAGGCCCTCCAGCAGGGCCTCGGCCATGTGGAAGGTCCGCGATGACCAGACCGGCTCGATGGCGGCCACGTACTCCTCGATGAAGGGCGCCATGAGCTCGGGGGCGCGCTCGACGCGGCCGAAGCCGACCAGCGCCTGGCGCTGCGTCTCATTGGGCATCGAGGAGTCCTCCACCAGGGCCCGCCAAGCCGCTCCCTTCGCCTCGGCGGTGGGGATCGAGGCGCGGGCGCCCGCCGCCCGCTCGCGGCCCGTCGTCGTGCGGTCGCGGGCCTCCTCGGCGGCGATCTCAGCCTCGCCCGCGCGGCCGGCCGCCACGAGGCCGGTGAGGAGCTCCCAGCGCATATCGGCGTCCACCGCCAGTCCCGGCAGGGGGGCGCTTCCATCGAGCCAGCCGGCGACGGCGTCGATCTGCTCCTCGCTCACGGCGTGAGCGGCCACGGCGCGCACGAGCTGGAGCTGGCGGTCGCTGCCCGGCTCGGCACCGCGGGCCAGGGACAGCAGGGCTGCGGCCGCCTCGGGGGCGGCCTCGCGGCGCGCTGCGGGGGGCAGGTAGAGGGCGAGGCAGGTGCCGATCCGCGCGAGCAGCCCCTGGACCACGCTCGAGTGCGACTCCACCTTCAGCGCCTCCAGGGCGGCGCAGAGGTAGCGGGAGGCGGACAGCTCGCCGTCGCGCACCATGTCCCAGGCCGAGGCCAGGACGAGCGAGCGGGCCAGCGAGTCGGTGAAGTCCCCGATCCCCTCCAGCGCGGCGGCCAGGGAGGCCTCGTCCAGGCGGTGTTTGGCGTAGGTGAGGTCGTCGTCGTTGACGAGCAGGACCTCGGGGCGGGGCAGGCCGACCAGGCCCGGCACCGGTGTGCGCTCGCCCGCGACATCCAGCTCGACGCGCTCCACGCGCACCAGGGCGCCGGCGTCATCACGGCTGTAGGCGCCGATCGCCAAGCGGTGCGGGCGAAGCGTCGCTGGTGAGCCCTCCGGGATCTCCTGGACGACGGCGGCGGAGGTGATGCGGCCCGCCTCATCAGTGGTGGTCTCCAGGCGCAGCGTTGTCACGCCCGCCTCCTGGAGCCACACCCGCGTCCAGGCCGCGAGATCCCGCCCGGAGACGGCCTCGAGCTCACTCAGCAGGTCGGCCAGCGTCGCGTTGCCGAAGGCGTGCGCCTTCAGGTAGCGGGCGATCCCCGCGAAGAACCGCTCGCGGCCCACGTAGGCCACGAGGGCGGTGAGCACCGAGGCGCCCTTGGCGTAGGTGATGCCGTCGAAGTTCACCTCGACGTCGTGCAGGTCCCTGATCTCGGCGGCGATCGGGTGGGTGGAGGAGAGCTGGTCCTGGTTGTAGGCCCAGGCCTTCTCCAGGGTCTGGAAGGTGGTCCAGGCGTCGGTGAAGCGGGTCGTCTCGGCCGTGGCCAGGGTGGAGGTGTACTCGGCGAAGGACTCGTTGAGCCACAGGTCGTTCCACCACTCCATGGTCACCAGGTCCCCGAACCACATGTGGGCCAGCTCGTGGAGGATCGTCACCGCGCGGCGCTCGACGCGGGCCTCCACCGGGCGGGAGCGGAAGACGTAGTCGTCCCGGTGGGTGACGATCCCCGCGTTCTCCATGGCGCCGGCATTGAACTCGGGGACGAAGACCTGGTCGTACTTGGGGAAGGCGTAGGGCGTGCCGAACAGCTCCTCGTAGAACGCGAAGCCGCCCTTGGTCAGCGCCAGGATCTCGTCGGCGTCGAGGTGCTCGGCCAGCGAGGCGCGGCAGTGCACGCCCAGCGGCACCACGCGGCCGTCGTCGGCGCGGTACTCATCGGTGGCCCCCACGTACGGCCCGGCGACGATCGCCGTGATGTAGGAGCTCATGCGCTCGCTCGGCGCGAAGGAGAAGACCCGCGCCCCGGCGCCCGCGGGACTCGGCGCGGGGGTGGGGGAGTTGGAGAAGACGGTCCAGCCGTCGGGCACCGTGACCGTGAAGGTGAAGGAGGCCTTGAGATCGGGCTGCTCGAAGACCGCGAAGACGCGCCGGGAATCGGGCACCTCGAACTGCGTGTAGAGGTAGGTGGCGCCATCGGCGGGGTCGGTGAAGCGGTGCAGCCCCTCACCGGTGCGCATGTAGGCGCAGTCGGCGACGACGACGAGCTCGTTGGACTCCGCCAGCCCCTCCAGGGCGATCCGGGAGTCCGCGACGACCGCGGCCGGGTCGAGGTCGGCCCCGTTGAGGCGCACCTCGCGCACGGTCGGCGCGATGAGGTCGATGAAGGTCGAGGCGCCCGGCGTCGCGGAGAACCGGGCGGTGGTCACCGATCGGAAGGTCGCCTGGTCGGGGTCCGCCGCCCCGGACAGGTCCAGGGCGACGTCGTAACTCTCGGCGGTCACGAGCGAGGCGCGCTCGCGGGCCTCATCGCGGGTCAGGTTGATTCCGGGCATCTGCGCTCCTGTCATCATGGCGGGGCTCGCGCGCCCCGCGGGGCTTCGCCCGATCCTCTCACTGCCGCGCCGGGCGCGGCCCGGGATGCGCGGCGCGTGAACAGCGCCGGGGCGTCAGGGGTGTCAGGGTGCGCAGGTGCCGGGGGCGTAGCCCCGGGCCGAGAGCGCGGAGTAGGTCTCCTGCGTGGGCAGCGCGATGAAGCTGTCGCCCTGGGTGGGGGCGGGGACGGTGGCGACGTCCAGGCCGGCGGAGCCTTGGGAGTCCTCTCCGACGCTGGCAAGGCCCCAGCCGAGCCGGGAGAGGTCGATCAGCCCGGTGCCCCCGTCGGTGGTGAGGGTCCCGGCCACGGTGTGCGCCAGGGAGCGCGCGCCCCACGGGGTCGAGGCCTTGTCCGCGAGGGCGGCCATGAGGGCGCTCATGACGAGGCCGGTGGACTCGCTGCGCCGCTGCGCTCCCTCCGCCTCCCCCAGGGTCGTCCACTGCCCGTCGCGCAGGATCTGCGGGTGGCGGGAGCGCACGAGCGCCAGGGCGTCGATCCCGCTGAGGGTGCGGGTGCCGGCGGTGGGGATGTCGAGCCCGGACATCTCGTCGCGAATGGGCTCGGGGATGTCGAGCGTGAGTCCGCCGACGGCGTCGACGATGCTCGCGAAACCGGCCATGTCGACGGTCACCAGGTGCGCAGTTGTCACGCCCAGGGCGGAGCACAGCAGGTCGACGGTGCTCTGCGGGCCCTTGAGGTAGGAGGTGGCCAGGCGGTCGCGCTGGAGGCCGCCCGCGGGCAGGGTGAGGTCGCGGGGCAGGACGGTCGCGCGCGGTGCGCCGGGGCCCGGTTGGAGGAGGACGACGACGTCGGCGCGCTCGCCCGCCCGGTCCTCGGAGGCGTCCCCGTATCGATCCGGCCCGCCCGGCACGCTGAGCCGGGAGTCGGTGCCGATGATGAGCCAGGTCTCGCCCTCGTAGGGGACGGTGGCGTCGCCCTCGGCCAGGGCGCTCGCGCGGTGGGGCATCGTGACGGGCACGTGCCTGATGCGGTGGGCGAGGAGCCCCAGGTCGCCGAGCGCCAGGGCGAGGACGAGCGCGAGGCAGGCGATCACGGCGGTCAGGATGCGGTGCCCGCGCGCGAAACGGCCCGCCCGGGCCCCGAGCGCGATAAGCGCTTTCGGGGCCCGGGCGGGCGCGCGGTCAGGGGCCGTGGGTGAGTTGCTCACTCGACCGGCCCGATGGGGCGTCAGGCGCGACGACGGCGGGCCGCCAGGAGCAGGCCGCCGGCGGTGGCGAGGCTGCCGCCGATGATGATGAAGGTCATCGCGTCGGCACCGGTGTTGGCCAGGCCCTCCTTCGCGGGGGCGGCGACGTTCTGCGCCGCGGCGGGGGCGGCGGCCGGGGCGGCCGAGCCGTCGGTGGACGGCGCGTCAGCGGAGTCCTCGAGCTGGCTGCCGCCCTTGCCCTCGTAGGAGAACACGCCGCCGGAGACGGTCACCTTGTACTCGAGCGTGCCGCCCTCGCCGTAGCGGGAGCCCTCGACGACGGCGTCGTAGGAGCCGTCGGCGATGCCGGTGGGGGCCGGGAAGGAGGCGGCGACGTTGCCCTCGGCGTCGGCGGTCATGGTGGCCAGGGTGGCCACGACGGTGCCGTTGCCGTCCTTGAGGGTCAGCGTGACGGTCTCACCGGGGGTGAAGCCGGAGCCGGAGAACTCGAAGCTCTGGGCGCCGGTGCCGTCCTCGGAGAGGGTCAGCGTGCCCTCGGCCTTGGTGGCGTCCAGGACGAGGCGCTGGGTGATGGTCTCGCCATCGCCCTTGCCGTACTGGACGCACTGGGCCGCGAGGGCCCAGGGCTCGGTGGTCGGGTCGACGCCGACCTGCTTGACGGCGTCGGCCAGGTCGATGGTGCCGGACCAGTCGCCGGTGCCGGGCGCGACCTTGATGGTGGTGGGGGTCGCGGCCTTGACGTTGTCGGCCGAGTCGCCCTGGGCGAGGGTCACCAGGACGGCGGCGGGGTTCGCATCGGTGCTGGCGCAGCCGGTGCCGCTGACGGGGAAGGCGGTGCTGGCGGGGTCCGCGGTGCTGGCGACGTCGTCGCTGAACGCGAAGCTGGACTCGTCGGCGGTCGCGGTGGTGGTGACGGCGCCGGCGGCGAGAACGGCCGCGGCGGTGATGGCAAAGGGGCGTCCGAGACGCATCTGTGTCCTCCTTGAGGTCGGGGCGCACCATGGGGTGCCTGGGGACGGTCACGATCCTGCACCGATCTGATTGCGGTTGCAAGGGCGCATCGCCCATGTGACGAGCCTGTCTCGACTCCTGGGGAACTCATGCGTCACAACCGCCCCATCGGCCCCGATGGGTCCCGCCGGGGGGGCGGGGCGGCGCCGGGCGCGCCCGTGGCCCGGAATGGCGCTCATCGGCAGTGCTCAGGCGGCTCCCAGGAAACGTGGAGCGCATGGGGTGCGACGGGGAGTGCTCCCCATCGCCCCCTGCCGGCGAGCCGCGGTCTTACCAAATGGACACGCGCTGCTCCGGGTCGAGCCACATGCCGTCACCGGGCGTCACGTCGAAGGCCTCGTAGAAGGCGTCGACGTTGCTGGCGATCCCGTTGCAGCGGAACTCGGCCGGCGAGTGCGGGTCGATCGTCAGCAGCAGCTCGGCGTAATCGTCGCGGTTCTTCGAGCGCCAGATCCTCGCCCACGAGTAGAAGAAGCGCTGCAGGCCCGTCAGGCCATCGATGACGGGCGCCCCCTCGAAGCCCTCGATGCCGGCGCGCGCCAGGGCCAGGCGGTAGGCCTTCAGAGCGATGCCCACGCCCCCGAGATCGCCGATGTTCTCCCCGATCGTCAGGGCGCCGTTGACATGGGGGATGTCGCCGGCAGGGGTGCCGGCCTCCTCGTGCCTGGCGGCGACGGCGGCGGGGGTGAGGGCGTCGTACTGGGCGATGAGCGCGGAGGTGCGCGCGGAGAAGGCCTGACGGTCCTCGGGGGTCCACCAGTCGGCGACCTTCCCCGTGCCGTCGAAGGTCGAGCCCTGGTCGTCGAATCCATGGCCGATCTCGTGGCCGATGACGGCGCCGATGCCCGCGTAGTTGACGGCGTCGTCGGCCCCGGGGTCGAAGAACGGGGGCTGGAGGATCGCGGCGGGGAAGACGATCTCGTTCATCGCCGGGTTGTAGTAGGCGTTGACGGTCTGCGGCGTCATATGCCACTCGGCGCGGTCGATCGGCTCGCCCAGCTTGCGCAGGGCCCGGGCGTTCTCGTAGGCCTCCACCGAGCGGATGGAGGCGAGCAGGTCCCCGGGGGTGATGTCGACGGCGGAGTAGTCCCGCCAGGTGTCCGGGTACCCGATCTTGGGGGTGAACTGGTCGAGCTTGGCCAGGGCGCGCTCGCGGGTGGCCGGGCCCATCCACTCCAGGGAGGAGATGGAGTCCCGGTAGGCCTCGATGAGGTCGGCCACGAGCCGCTCCATGGCGGCCTTGTGCTCGGGTGGGAAGTGCTCGGCCACGTAGATCTCGCCCAGGGCCTCCCCGAGGCTCGACTCGACCAGGCCCACGCCGCGCTTCCAGCGCGGCCGCAGCTCATCGGTGCCCTGCAGGGTCCTGCCGTAGAAGTCGAAGCTGGCGGAGACGAAGTCGCTCGACAGGAGCGTGGCCCGGCTCTGGACGATGTGCCAGCAGGCCCACGCCCGCAGGTCCTCCAAGGGGGCGGACTCCCAGCAGCCGGCCATATGGGCGAGGTAATCGGGCTGGTTGACGATCGTCTCGTCCAGGTAGGTGGTCCGCTCCACCCCCGCCGCGGCGGCGGCCGCCCGCACGCCCTCGCGCCAGGCCCCCCAGGGGAAGGCGGGGGAGGAGTCCACGATCTGCTCCCAGGTCATCGGGTTGTTCGTCTTGTCGATGTCCCGGCAGGCCACGCGGTCCCAGTGCCCCTTGGCCAGGGAGGTCTCCAGGGCCATGATCCGCTCGGCCAGGTCCTGCGCGCCCGCGCCGAGGCGCTCGGGCAGCCCGGCGAGCTCCAGCATCCTGGACACGTGCGCGACGTAGGCGGTCCGCAGGGCCCGGCGCCCCTCCTCGCGGTAGTAGGACTCATCGGGCAGGCCGAGGCCGGCCTGGTCCATCCAGGTGGTGTAGCGGTCCGGATCATTGATGTCGTTGTAGACGCCGGCGTCGACGGGCCCGGAGAAGTGCGCGCCCGCCCCCAGGGCCCGCGCGAGGGCGTCCTTGGTGGGGGCCTCCAGGACGGGGTCGAGCTCGGGGGCCAGGGGCGCCGCGCCCAGGGCCTCGATGCGCTCCTCGTCCATGAAGGTCGCGAACAGGGCCCCGATCTTGCCCGCCGGCGTGGCGGGGCGGGGCCGGGCCGCGTCCTCGCTCGTCGCGGCCTCGCGCAGGATCTCGTGGCAGGCCTCCTCGGCGGCGTCGCGCAGGAGCGTGAAGGAGCCCGTGCCCGGGCGGTCGGCGGGGATCTCGGCGGAGGCGAGCCAGGAGCCGTTGGCGTATCGGAACAGGTCGTCCTGCGGGCGCAGTCCGGCGTCGACGGCGTCGAGCTCGAGGACTCCCGCGCGGACACGGCCGGCATCGGGTGATTCAGGGGCGCTGGCTGTGCTGCCTGTGCTGTTAGTGGTGGTCATGCGCCCAACCTAACCCGGGGGCCATCCCGCTTCGCACATCTGTGGGCCGGCGGGGGTGGGCGCGCGCCGCGGCGCTGGGGCAGAATCGGGCCATGCGCATCCATATCGCCACGGACCACGCCGCCTACGAGCTCAAAGAGGCCCTCGTCAGCCACCTCCGGGATGCCGGCCATGAGGTCATCGACCACGGCGCCTTCTCCTACGACCCCGACGACGACTACCCCGCCTTCTGCCTGGCGGCGGCCCAGGCCGTCGTCGACGAGCCCGGCAGCCTCGGAGTGGTGCTGGGCGGCAGCGGGAACGGCGAGCAGATGGCCGCCAACCTCGTCGACGGCGCGCGCTGCGCCCTGGCCTGGAACCTGGAGACGGCGCGCCTGACCCGCGCCCACAATGACGCGAACATGGTGAGCGTGGGCGGGCGCATGCACTCGCCGGACGAGGCCCTGGCGATCGTCGACGCCTTCATCGCCGAGCCCTTCAGCGGGGCGGCGCGTCACCAGCGCCGCATCGACCAGCTGTCCGCCTACGAGGCGGCGCGCTGCGGGCGCGCCTGAGGCGAGCCGGGGCGCACCATTCGCCGAGACGATGAGGAGGATGCCGCGATGAGGATCGTGCTCGCACCGGACTCCTTCAAGGAGAACATGACGGCCCTTCAGGCCGCCGGGGCCATGGACGCGGGCGTGCGCGACGCCGTCCCCGGGGCCCGCACCGTGCTGATGCCCATGTCCGATGGCGGGGAGGGATTCGTCGACGCGGTCGCCGCGTCCTGGGGCGCTGACATGGTCCGCGCGCCCAGCGCCGACGCGCTCGGACGGCCCATCGAGGCGGTTTACGGCCTGGCCGGCGACCGCGCCGTCATGGACGTGGCCGGCTGCGCCGGGCTGGAGCGAGTCGCCCCGGGCGAACGGGACGTCCTGCGCTCCAGTACGCGCGGCCTGGGCATGCTCATGGCGCACGCGCTGGAGGGCGGCGCCCGCACCCTCGTCATCGGACTGGGCGGATCGGCGACGAACGACGGCGGGCTGGGCATGCTCACCGAGCTCGGCGTCCGCCTCCTCGACGCCTCGGGCGAGCCGGTCGGTCCTGAGCCGGCGCGGATGGGGCTCATCGAGCGCATCGACCTCGCGGACCTGTCCGCCGCCGCCCGCGAGGCGACCATCCTCGTGGCCTGCGACGTCACCAACCCGCTGACCGGGCCCAATGGCGCGACGGCGGTGTTCGGGCCCCAGAAGGGCGTCGGCGCCGACATGGTGGGGGTCCTCGATGCCCGCCTCGCCCGACTCGCCGAGCTCACCGGCACGCGGGCCGAGGCGGCGGAGCCGGGGGCCGGGGCGGCCGGAGGGCTCGGCTTCGCGCTGCGCGCCTTCCTCGGCGCGCGCATGCGCCCCGGTGTCGACCTCGTCGCAGAGGCCATCGGGCTACGCGACGCGATCGCGCGGGCCGATCTCGTCCTGACGGGGGAGGGCTCCGTCGACGAGCAGACCCTCAACGGCAAGACGCCCGCGGGCGTGGCCCGCCTGGCCCGGGAGGAGGGCGTGCCGTGCGTCGTCTTCGCCGGACGGATCAAGCCCGGCGCCGAGGTCCTCCTCGACCACGGCGTGCGCGACCTCGTCAAGGTGGGGTCCCCCGACGAGCCGCTGGCCCGGGCCCTGGCCCGGGGCCCGGAGAACATGCGCGAGGCGGTCGCCGGCTACCTGCGGGCCCGCCTCTGACGCCCCGCCCCTGACGGCAGCGCGCGGGCGCGGGCCGCGCACCGGGTACCGTCGGCCCATGCCCGAAGGACACACCATCCACCGACTCGCCGCCGCCCTCACCGAGCTCTACGGCGGGCAGGCGCTGAGAGTCTCCTCGCCCCAGGGCCGCTTCGCCGCCGGGGCCGCCCTCCTCGACGGTCAGGTCCTCCTGGAGGCGCAGGCCCACGGCAAGCACCTCTTCACCGCCTTCGCGCCCCGCGCCGATGTGCCGGCGGGCGACGGCTCCGTCGCATGGCTGCGCATCCACCTGGGGCTGTACGGCTCATGGACCTTCGACGGCGACTCCCGCTTCACCGCCCCGCACGCCATCGGGGCGCCGCGGCGGAGGGTGGGGGAGCGCGGGGAGCACGCCCTGCGCGGCGGCGGCGGCTCGGCGCTGGCGGGCCTGGCAGGGGGCGCTGAGGACGCGGATGGCGGCGCGGGTCATGGGGGCGGCGCGTCCGGCGCCCGGCCCGGGGCGTGGGTGCCGCCC
>NZ_MVIW01000055.1 GCF_002072185.1 Actinomyces denticolens | reverse complement strand
ATCATGGACGAGGTCCGCGGCTTCTTCGAGGTCCACAGGGCCCTGGGCACCGTGCCCGGGGGCATTCACGTCGAGCTCACCGGCGGGGACGTCACCGAGGTCCTCGGCGGCGGCGAGCACATCGACGAGGCCGGCCTGGCCGAGCGCTACGAGACCCTCGTCGACCCTCGCCTCAACCACCAGCAGTCCCTCGAGATGGCCTTCGAGATCGCCGAGATGTTTTATCATAAATAATGAGATGGTAAGTCGAGTTAATTTGATGCGATCTAACAATTGTGAACTATGTAAAAGTTGTTTGGAAGTTGGGGTGCTGGGGTGTCCTGGGCGGTGAGTGGGTGAAGGACTACGGCCCTGCGACGCTGCCTGGAAGCAGAGCGAGCTCATCGGATGCCATCGCATACCCTGCTGGTCGTGACCTGACAAGCCGTCATTGACGTGGAAACTATGTCAGCGCCTTCACTCGCTGTCGTTTGGCCCGCTGAATGTACTTGCCTACTGTGCTTGGCGCCACATCGTACTTCTTGGCGACCTCCGTGTAGGTCAGCCCGTAGTCGAGGTGGTCGGCCACCATCTGCTCGACACCCTGCTGCCCGAACCGCACCAGGAGACTGCGCTGCTTGAGGTCCGCCCGAGGCTCGGTTGGCCTGCCCCCAACCATCGCCGCCTCCAAGGCGCGTCGGGTCGCCACCAGCGTGTAGCCGTATCTGGAGTAAGCCTGCAAGATCTCCGCGGCGGCTGCGGCTGCCCGGCGTCCACGCCCGCTTTGCGGGGTCGGGGCGCCCTGGGGTAGTCTCGCAGCGCGCTTCGCGTCTGGAGACGTCGCATAGTGGCCTAGTGCGCCTCCCTGCTAAGGAGGTTGGGGTGGAAGCCCCTCGGGGGTTCGAATCCCCCCGTCTCCGCCGGACAGCCCCGGGACCATCCTCCCGGGGCTTCTCTGTGCCCGATGAGGAGGGGTTTCGCCTCGATGGCGCATCAGGCCCGCTGCGCCGCAGGGCCGGGGCATTGTGGACGTGCCCCGGGGTTGTGGACGTGTTCAGGGGCTGCCGACGCGTGCCCGCCGCGCGGCGGCAACCCCGCCGCGCGTTCGCAAGCGCGGTGCGCGGCGGCAACCCCCGGGTGGGAGGACGGACCCGGCCCGCCTCGCATCTCATCCGAGCGGCCTGGGACGGCGGTCCGGCGCCGCCCTGGACGGACGCCTTGAAATGCCCCGGTGTCGGACTGCCGGAGCCCCGCTGGATTTCCCAGGTGCTTCACAGTGAAGTCGGGGGTGTGCTCCCAGGTCCACGGGGTTACATAGTTATCACCGCCGGGCGGAACGGATCGGGAGGGTTGGGGAACCCGCTGATCGGTTCGGGCCGAGGCTGGCGCAGGTCTTAGGGAGCCTGCTCCAGGCGCTCCGGCGAAGGAGGCCAGTTCCTTCCTTGTCATGGGAACCGGGGGAGTTGAGCGGCCTCGCGAACGAAGGGCCCGTGGGCCCGGGTGAGAACCCGGGCCCACGGGCCCCGATCGTTCTAGAACCGCTTCTGAACAGGCATGATACTGACGAAGGTCAACTGTGGCCGGTCGCTTGGGCCGCGTGGCCTGCTTCATGACCGTCGGGAACGAGGAAGTACCGGCGCCATGAGGAGGAGAGGAAGAGCAATGCGGATGTTGGATCGCAGGAGTGCTCTGAAGACGGCTCTGATCGCGGCGTCCGCGGGGACCGCCGCCCTCGTTCCGCGATGCCCCCTCGGCCCTCACCTGGCCCTGTGCCGCGCTTCACGGTCGGGCGATTTGGCGAGCCCAGGGGTGCGGCGTAGAGTCCTGCCTGTCGGAAACGACATGCGCCAGTAGCTCAACGGATAGAGCAGCTGACTACGGATCAGCAGGTTGGGGGTTCGAATCCCTTCTGGCGCACCAACACCCCGTCATCGGCTGGATCGCCAGTCGGAGCCGGGGTGTTTCTCATTGCCCGGGAGGCCGGAGGCCCCACCGACAGGTGCGATCAGCACCCAGTGGTGCCGTCTGCGCCCAGAGGCGCGGGTAGGACGCACCTCTGGGCGCAGACGGCACCAGTCGGCGTGGAGAGGAGCGCCAGTGGCTATCCATCCACTGCGGGGTCGGCAGGGCAGGCGGTGCCCTCGGCTGGGAGGCTGCCGTCCAGGAGGGCTCCGTTGATCGCCCTCGTCGCGCAGGAGTTCCTGCCGGTGGCTCCGTGGATGGCCTCGTCGACGCTGAGCAGACGGCTGCCGGTGAGCTCACGGGCCAGGGACTCCGACCAGGCGTACGGTGTCGTCGGGTCGTTCTTATTGCCGACGACGAGGACCGGGTCGGTGGTCGGCGAGGAGAAGCCCTGGTGCTGCGGGGCGGACGCCGAGTGCCCCCAGCCGTGGCAGATCGCGTCCATGTAGGCCTTCTGCCCGCTGTAGGCCAGCGGCGAGGCCTTCTTCGCAGCGGCCGCCTGGGCGTCCCAGCTCGCCGCGTCGCCCGTGTCGGGGTAGTCGGCGCAGTGCACCGCGAAAGAGGCGTACGTGGTGTTCCACAGCTTGATGAGCTGCTGGTCCGCCGTCGGACTCGGCCCCGTCTGGACGCCCTTGCGGCTGGAGGCCTGCAGGGTGGCGAGGTAGGTGCTGTAGAGCTTCGTGGCGTTGCGGGAGCTCATCGCCTCGCTCAGGCCGGGGATCGACTGCGCCCAATAGGCGTCGGAGTGTTTGGCGATGTAGAGGACCATCGAGCGGAGGTCGGTTGAGCGCAGGGTCGTCGTGGTCCTGTCCAGCGTGAGGGGCTGGGCGTCGGCGCTCTCGATGAAGGTGAGCAGTTGCGCCCGCCCCTCCTCCGGGGTGCCGGTCAGGGGGCAGCCGGAGGCTGACTGGCAGGCGGTGATGTACTCGAGCGCCCGCTTCTCCGTGGAGGCCATGTCCTCGGAGTGGAGCTGGGCGCGGGTGAGCGACGGATCGAGGGCGGAGTCCAGGATCATCGTGCCGGCGCGCTGGGGGAAGGCCCGGATGTAGGTGGCGCCGAGATAGGTGCCGTAGGAGGCGCCCAGGAAGTTCAGCTTCTCGTCGCCCAGGACGGAGCGAATGACGTCCATGTCCCGGATGACCGTTTGGGAGTCCATGTGGTCGAGGAGCTCGGGGATCTGGGAGTTCTGGGCGCAGGCGCTGGCGAGAGCGGCGCCCTGGGCCTGGGCCTCGGCGGCCGTCGTCGGGTCCGTGGAGGTCCCGGCCGCGCCACCGGCGGCCGCGTCCAGATCCGGGGCCTCGGGCCCACCGCCGGCGCCGCCACCCTCCTGGAGGGCCTCGTCCGGGATGGCGGCCTCCTTGTTCTCCGGGGTGGCCTCCTGCCTCTCGGAGGCCTGCTTGGAGGCGGCGGCGAGATCGGCGGCGGTCCAGCAGGTCAACGGCGTGGACTTCCCGACGCCGCGCGGATCGAAGCCGACGATGTCATAGGCATTGCGGACCTGCGGCGACAGGGAGTCGGAGATGGTGGGGACGTAGTCGAGGCCGGATACTCCTGGGCCGCCGGGGTTGATGACGAGGCTGCCCTTCTCGCCCTTGCCGTCGGCGGCGATCATCTTGCGCAGTGCGAGGGTGATCGTCTGCCCGCCGGGCTGCGAGTAGTCCAGCGGGACCGTGATCGTCGCGCACTTGGACGCGTCCCCCAGGCCGCAGTCCTCCCACGCGACCGACTGGGACATGAACGCGTTCAGGTCCGCGGTCCCGGGGGAGGCGCTGGGCACGGGGCTCGCTGTGGGCTCGGCGGTGGCCGACGGCGAGGCACCGGGTGAGCCTGCGGCCGACGGCGAGGCGGATGCGCTCGGATCAGCGGAGGCGGTCGCACTGGCCGCGCCGCTCGATGCCGCTGGGGTCGGCGTGGTGGGGGCTGCGCTCGTCGCGCTCGCCGTCGCGCTCATGGTGCTGCCGGCACCGCCCGGCACCGCGGCGCTCGAGGAGGCCGTCGGCGCCGCCGGGCCGGGGGCGCCAGGGTCAGCGGTGCCCGGAGCGCCGGGCAAGCAGGCTGTGAGACCGAGCGACAGGGAAGCCGCTGAAAGAGTGGCCAGGAGTATGCGGTGACGTGCGCGAACCAGGGATCCCATAGGGAAACCCTCAATCTCCTCACATACTTTGTGCATCCTCCTTAAGTATGAGGGTGAGGGTCTCTCATCTCGACGTTCGGGGCCCCGAGGGCTCCTGGAGACTCCTGGGACTACCGGGCCGATTCACCGCAGGATGACGGCCGTCCTCGCCGCGACGAAGGTCGCGGCCGCGAGGATCGCGCAGAACGCCGGCCCGCCGCAACTCGGCTAGGCTCCGGGGGTGAAGTTCCTCAACGGGCTGGCCCCGTCCTTCGACCTGACCTACGACGACGTCTTCATGGTGCCCTCGCGCTCCTCCGTGGGCTCGCGCATGGGTGTGGACCTCGCCACCGACGACGGCACCGGCACGACTATCCCGCTCGTCG
Source organism: Actinomyces denticolens (assembly GCF_002072185.1). Taxonomy (GTDB): domain Bacteria; phylum Actinomycetota; class Actinomycetes; order Actinomycetales; family Actinomycetaceae; genus Actinomyces; species Actinomyces denticolens. The sequence continues at coordinate 7,493 of NZ_MVIW01000055.1, read as the reverse complement.
TGGCCAATATGACGGCCGTCGCCGGCAAGCGCATGGCCGAGACCGTGGCCCGCCGCGGCGGACTGACGATCATCCCGCAGGACATCCCCGTCGACGTCGTCATGGACACGGTCGCTCAGGTCAAGGCCTCCCATCTCGTCTACGACACCCCCGTCACCGTCAAGCCCCACCACACCTGCGGCTACGCCATGGGCCTCATCCCCAAGCGCTCCCACGGCGCCGCCGTCGTGGTCGACCCGGACACCGACCGGCCCGTGGGCATCGTCGACCTCTCCGACGCCTCCGACGTCGACCGCTTCACCCAGGTGCGCGCCGTCATGTCCACCGAGCTCGTCACCCTGCCCGAGGGCATCGACGCCCGTGAGGCCTTCGACCGCCTCAAGGCCGCCCGCCGCCGCATGGCGCCCGTGGTCGACGCCGATGGCCGCCTCGTCGGCGTCCTCACCCGCGCCGGGGCCGTGCGCTCCACGATCTACCGCCCCGCCGTCGACGCCGCGGGCCGCCTGCGCATCGGCGCCGCCATCGGGATGAACGGGGATCCCGCCGGGCGCGCCGCCGAGCTCGTCGAGGCCGGGGTGGACGTCATCGTCGTCGACACCGCCCACGGGCACCAGGACCGGATGCTCGACGCCGTCGCCTCCGTGCGCGCCGCCCTGCCCGAGGGGGCGCCGATCGCCGCCGGGAACGTCGTGACCGCCGCCGGCGTGCGCGACCTCGCCGCCGCCGGCGCCTCCATCATCAAGGTCGGGGTCGGCCCGGGCGCCATGTGCACCACCCGCATGCAGACCGGTGTGGGCCGGCCCCAGTTCTCCGCCGTCCTGGAGTGCGCCGGCGCCGCCCATGACCTCGGCGCCTCCGTTTGGGCCGACGGCGGCGTGCGCCACCCCCGCGACGTCGCCCTCGCGCTCGCGGCCGGGGCCTCCAACGTCATGATCGGCTCCTGGTTCGCCGGCACCCACGAGTCCCCGGGCGATGCCCAGATCGACGCCGATGGCCGCGCCTACAAGGAGTCCTTCGGCATGGCCTCCACGCGCGCGGTCCTCGGGCGCACCGAGGGGGAGAACGCCTTCGACCGCGCCCGCAAGGCCCTGTTCGAGGAGGGCATCAGCGGCGGGCGCATGTACATCGACCCGGCCCGCCCCGGCGTCGAGGACCTCATCGACCAGATCATCTCCGGCGTGCGCTCCTCCTTCACCTATGCGGGCGCCGCCTCCATCGCCGAGTTCCGCGAGCGGGCGATCGTCGGCCTGCAGTCGGCCTCCGGCTACCGCGAGGGCGCCCCCGTCCCCGTCTCCTGGTGAACACGAAGGCGCGGTGAATGCGGTGAATGCCGCGAATGCTGCGAATGCTCAGAGTGCGCGCTCGGCTCCGGCCTCGAGGGCCCGGAGGAGGTCCGCGATGAGATCCCGCGCGTCCTCGATGCCCACGCTCAGGCGCAGCAGCCGATCGGACAACCCGTAGGCGGCCCTCCGCTCCGGCGGGACGTCGGCATGGGTCTGCGCGCTCGGGCTGGTCACGAGGGACTCCACGCCGCCGAGGGACTCGGCGAAGGTGAAGACCCGCAGCGCGGCGAGCGTCGTCGCGATGTCCACGCCCTCGGCCACCTCGAAGGACACCATTCCGCTGCGCCCCGGGTAGAGCACCCGGTCCACCAGGGGGCTCGGCTCAAGGGCGGCGGCGACGGCGCGCGCGTTCGCCTCGTGCCGGTCCATGCGCACCCCGAGGGTCTTCAGGCCCCGCAGCAGCAGGAAGCAGTCGAAGGGGGACAGGGTCGCGCCGGTCGTGTTGAGCCGGTACTGGACGCGCTCGCCCGCCGCCTCGTCGGCGACGACGATCGCCCCGGCCATGACGTCGTTGTGCCCGCTCAAGTACTTCGTCGCCGAGTACAGGACGACGTCGGCGCCCAGCTCCAGCGGGCGGCACAGGTACGGGGTGAGGAAGGTGTTGTCGACGGCGAGCAGCGCTCCCGCGCCGTGGGCGAGCTCCGCCGCGGCGGCCAGGTCGATGAGCGACATCATCGGATTGGTCGGTGACTCCACGAGCACGAGCGAGGCGGGTCGGTCCGGCCCCAGCGCCTCGCGCAGGCCATCGTCGCCCAGGACGAAATCGACCTCGTAGGCGCCCTCGGAGGTGAGCACCTCCAGGAGCCGGTAGCTGCCGCCGTAGAGATCCTCCAGGGCCACGATCCTCGATCCCGCCGGTGCCAGGGAGCGGATCGCCAACTCGATCGCGGCCATCCCCGAGGACAGGGCGAAGCCGGCCGCCCCGCCGTCGAGCCTGGCCAGGGCGTCCTGGACGACGTCGCGGGTGGGGGAGGCGGTGCGCGTGTAGTCGTAGCCGGTGGACTCGCCCAGGCCGGGGTGGCCGAAGGCCGTGGACAGGTGGATCGGCGTCGTGATCGCGCCGGTGAGCGGGTCGGTGCGGGTGCCCGCCTGCGCGAGCAGCGTGCCGATGCGCAGGGAGGGGCCGGTCCCGCGGGGACAGGCGGTACCGGCGTCCCATGTGGGGTGGCGGTGGACCGGCGAGGTGCGGGCGGGGGAGCGGGGCGTGTCGGGGGTCCCGGTGCGGTCGGTGGTCGGGGTGCTGGTCATGGTGGATCCTCGGTGCGCTGGTGCGGGGGCGGGGATGAACGCGTCCGGCCCCGGCGGGCAGGAGCGGAGTCGACGAGCGCCGCGAGCAGCGACGACCTCGGACTCTGACCGTGATTGGGGGACAGCGACGGCTGGCGCTGTCAGCGCATCCGCATTCGACGCATGCCGTGAGCGCGCAGACGCTGGGCGCGGGGCATGATCATCGAGGCCGTCATGGGAGGGACGGTAGCGCCACCACCGGCCGCCCGGTCAAGCGCCGCCCGGCATCCGGGCAGGACCTGATCCGCGGCAATGCCGTGCGATCCATCTCACTCCTTCACACAGTGCTCGCACAGCGCGGTACTCTCGCCCTGGTCAGGGTCGCTCAGGCGCGTCTCGGGCCGGTTCCCCACTCCCATTCCATCGTCGAATCCCCTCGCTCCCCGAAGGAGAAGCCTGTGCGATTCCCGCCCTCCGCGCGCCTGCGCACCGCCATGGGAGCCGCCGCGCTCTCGCTGCTGCTCGTCATCCCCCAGGCGCTCCTGGGCCGGGCCGCCGCGGTGCCCGCCGTGCCCCCGATCCTCCAGCGGGCCGTTGATGAGGCAGCGGGCCAGGCGCAGGCCGGCACCGCTGAGCGGGTCCGGGTCGTCGTCATGCTCAAGGATCAGCCCTCGTCGCCGTCGTCGTCGGCGGAGTCGGCCAACCTCGCCGCGCAGGACTCCCTCATCGCCGCCTGGAGCGGCGCCTACGGCCTGCAGGTCGATGACCGATTCGGCTACCTCATCAACGGCATGACCGCCACCATGCCCGCGAACAGGATCGCCGCGCTCGCCCTCGACCCCGCCGTGGCATCGGTGCGCAAGGAGGGCGTCTACTACCTGAGCGAGTACTCGGCGCGCAATGAGGAGGGCGTTCCCGCGGCCCTGGCCGGCTACGGCGCGGACGGCACCGGCACGGTCATCTCCGTCGTCGACTCCGGCATCGACCCCTCCCACCCCGACCTGCGCCTCGATGACTGCGGCGCCGCCAAGATCAAGGAGGTCAACCCCTCCGGAGGGCAGTTCACCTGCAAGGTCCCCAACGGGTACAACTACGCCGACGAGTCCTTCGAGATCCGCGACCTCACCGGTTCCCAGCACGGCCAGCACGTGGCCGGCATCGCCGCCGCCAATGGCTCGCAGGGCAGCGAGCCGGACTTCGCCGCGTCGGGGCGCATCGACGGCGTCGCCCCCAACGCCCAGCTGCTGGCCATGAAGGTCGTCTCCAATGACCCCGCCAAGGCGGGAAAGGCCCTTGATGGGGACATGATCGCCGCGGTCGAGGACTCCGTGAAGATGGGCGCCGACGTCATCAACATCTCCCTGGGCGGCCCCAACGGCGTGCCGGACTCCTCCGACGGCGCCCGGGCCGCCATCGAGCAGGCCCGCCAAGCGGGGGTCCTCACCGTCGTCGCCGCCGGCAACGACGGCCTCAACTTCTCCACCGCCCAGGGGCCGGATGATGCGCTGGGCCGCTTCGACGACGGCACCGTGGCCAGCCCCGGCGTCCAGGGATCGGCGCTCACCGTCGCCTCCCTGAACAACTCCCAGCTCACGATGCCCAGCGGGTCCCTCGGCGAGGGCGAGAACGCCATCCCCTTCAACTACTTGTGGCTCGGCGGCGCCGCGCCGAGCACGGCGTCGCGGGTGGTCGATGCGGGGCTGGGGCGCGCCCAGGACTACGCCGCCGGGGCCGACCTCTCCGGCGCGATAGTGCTGGTCGAGCACGGGGAGAACCCCTTCACGGACAAGCTCGCCAACGCGCAGGCCCACGGGGCCGCGGGCCTGCTCCTCTTCAACCCCCAGGCGGGCCAGGGGCAGCCCATCGACCCGGCCGGCGCCGAGGCCTACCCCCTGTTCTCCGCGGTCATCCCACCCGACCGGGCGCAGTCGATCCGCCAGGCCCTCGCCGAGGACCCGGGCCGGAGGATCCGCTTCGACGGGCCACCGACGTCGGCCCCCCACCCGGGAGGCGCGGCCCCCTCGTATTTCTCCTCCTGGGGCGCCACCCAGAACCTCGATTTCGAGCCGGAGATCGCCGGTATCGGGGGCAGCGTCTACTCCACGGTCGGCTCCGCCGGTTACGCCACCATGGACGGCACCTCGATGGCGGCGCCGAACGTCTCGGCCATGGGGGCGCTCCTGCTCCACGACCTGGCCGCGCGCTACCCGCAGACCCAGGGCGCCGAGAGGATCGACCTGGCCAAGACCCTGCTCATGAACACCGCCCGCGTCCCCTCGGCGGCCGACGGCTCCCCCGCCGCCCCCCGCCAGGTGGGCGCCGGGCTGGCGCAGATCGACAAGGCACTGGCCTCGCCCGTCAGCGCCACCGTTGACGGCGCCCCGTCGGTGGCGCTGCGCGAGGTGAACGCACCCAGAACCCTCACCGTCACCCTGACGAACCACTCCGGCGCCGACGCCTCCTACACGCTGCCCGCCCAGGAGGTCCTCACGGAGAGCAACACCGCCGGCGCGCCCACTGCCGTGTCGGTCTCCGCCACCGAGGCCCTGACGCCGTCGAGCACCGAGGTGACCGTCCCCGCGGGCGGCACCGCCACCGTGGACCTCACCCTCGTCCCGGACACCGCCTCCACCCACTTCATCGAGGGCTGGATCCGTCTGGCGTCCACCACGGGCGCGCCCGACCTCGTCGTCCCCTACATGGGATTCGTGGGCGACTGGAACGCCGAGTCCATCATCCAGCCCGAGGGCCAGCCCTGGGGCATCGCCGGCGGCGCCACGGACACCACCGGTCTCATCGGGAGGGTCGACGCCTACACGGTGCCCGTCGCGGGCCCCAACGGCCAGCGCCGCGCCCTGTCGCCCAACGGCGATGGCAAGATGGATGCCGCCCTGCCCTCGCTGGTCATGATGCGCAATGCGCGGGACGTCCACTACGAGGTCCTCGACGCCGCGGGCAACAGGGTTGTCGATCTGGGCGATGAGCAGAACGTCCGGCGCATGACGGGCCGGTTCTTCGCCAATCCCGCTTACAGCGGCAGTCTCGGCCACGCGGGAGCGGCCTTCGACGGCACCGCCTGGAACGCCCGGGCGGGCGCCTTCCAGGCGGTGCCCGACGGCCAGTACACCTATCGGGTCTCCGCGCGCCTCAGTGAGGACTACGACTGGCAGGCCGTCGACCTCCCCCTGGCGATCGACACCACCGCGCCCACCGTCACGATCCTGGGCAAGAGCGAGACCTCGGTTCGCTTCACCGTGGAGGACTCCGGCTCCGGGATCATGGGCGAGCCCATGGTGGTCCTCGCCGACGGCACGAGTGCGCCCGTGGCCAAGCAGGCGGACGGCTCCTGGACGGCCACGCTCGCCGGCGCCACGCCGTACGCGACGATCAGCGCGATCGACGCCGGCTTCAACGTCACCGAGAAGCACGCGATCTACGCCGCCTCCGGGATGTTCGTCGCCGTCGACGGCCACCTGGGAGCCGCCAGCGTCATCCTCGGCGCCGACGAGACCCGCGACATCCCCATCACCGGCTTCGTCACCCCCGACATCACGCGGGTGACCGTCGACGGCGCCGACGCCCCCCTCACGGGCGGCGAGTTCGCCGCGACCCTGGCCGGCAACCACCCCGCCGGCACGGTCATGGTGCGCGGCTACGGCGCCGACGGGGCCCTCGTCGACGAGTTCGCCGTCACCGTCATCCGCGACACGACCCCGCCCACCGTCACCCTCACCGGCGGCGTCGACGCGGCCGGACAGGTGATCGCCGGCGCCGACGGCGCGATCAGCCTGACCGGCTCCGTCTCCGACGACCGCGCCGAGCCCGCGGACATGACCCTGACCATCAACGGCCAGGGCGTGACGATCAAGGACGACGGCACCTTCAGCCTCGCCACGACCCTCGACCCCTCCACGACCTCCCTCGGCATCGCGCTCCACGACGGCGCCAACACCTCCGCGCTCACCGTCCCGGTCGCCGGCCGGGCGCAGGCGCCCGAGGCCGCCTCCATCAGCCTGGCCAACGGCGAGTGCTACCGGAACATGATCTGCGAGATCTCCTCCAGCTCGCCCGATCGCAGCGCCGACGGCGCCTTCACCCTGCGCGGCACGACCAGCGGGGGCGCGGCGAGCCTCGAGCTCACCCCCGGCTCGCGCGCAGGGGACGACGGCGCGATCGTCGAGAACGCCCCCATCGCGGCGACCTTGGCGGCGGACGGCTCCTTCACCGCCTCCGTGCCCGCGCCGTCGGGCGTCACCCAGTACCGGGCGGTGGCCCGCGATGCGGCGGGAAGGACCCTCACCGAGGGCGTCGTCAGCCTGTACGTGGATGTGACGCCCCCGTCCGCCGACTTCTCCGAGCCGCCCCTGCACGGCGGCGAGCTCTACACGAATCAGGACTCGGTGGCCTTCACGGGAACCATCGCCGACGACCAGTGGGGTTACCGCCTGCTCCTCAATAACGAGGTCGCGGCGGACTTCTTCCGCAGGGACAACCCCGGTGCGAACGTGAACAAGCAGGACTTCTCCGAGTCCCTCGCCGTCAAGGATGGGGACACGCTGTATATCGGGGCGGCGGACAGACTCGGCAACTCGCTCGAGGCCCGCATCCCCGTTCATGTGGACAAGGAGGCCCCCGGCGCCGCTCTCGACGCCAGGGACGGCGAGGTCATCCGCGATAGGCGCGAGCTGACCGCCACCGCCACCGACACCCATATGGCCGGCCTGTCGGTGAGTGTGGACGGCAAGGCGCTGGACTCCGTGTCCACCTCCCGCGCCAAGCAGCGCACCGACGTCGAGGATGTCCTCGCGACGGCGGGCCGGGCGGCGGGCGGCGTCGATGACGCGGGGGCAGGAGCCGGCGCCGACGGCGCGGGGCCGGCGGCCGCCGGCGATCCCGGCGCGGCCGGGGGCGCTGACGGTGTCG
>NZ_MVIW01000054.1 GCF_002072185.1 Actinomyces denticolens | reverse complement strand
CGGCGGCCATGATGGCGCAGTTGCGCTCGGCCTCCTTCGTGGAGGCGCCCAGGTGCGGCAGCGAGATGCAGCGGGGGTGCTTGTGGACGGCCGGGGAGGGGAAGTCGCAGACGTAGCCGCCCAGGGTCTCCTCGTCGAGGGCGGCGACGACGGCGGCCTCGTCGACGATCTCGGCGCGGGCGAAGTTGAGGATGACGGCGGTCTCCTTCATGAGGCCGACGCGCTGGGTGGACACCAGGCCGCGAGTGGAGTCGAGGAGGGGCACGTGGACGGTGAGGATGTCGGCGCGCTTGAAGACGTCCTCGATGCTCTCGGCGCGCTCGACCTCGGCGCTCAGGTGCCAGGCGGACTCCACGCTGATGGCGGGGTCGTAGCCGATGACGCGCAGGCCGAGGCCCAGCGCCGCGTTGGCGACCTGCACGCCGATGGCGCCCAGGCCGATGACGCCGAGGGTGCGGCCGGGCAGCTCGAAGCCGACGAACTGCTTCTTGCCGGCCTCGACGGCCTTGGCCATCTCGGCGGCGTCGCCGGTGAGGGTGTGGGCGAAGCGGGCGGCGGGGATGAGGTTGCGCGAGGCGATGAACAGGCCGGCCAGGACGAGCTCCTTGACGGCGTTGGCGTTGGCGCCGGGGGTGTTGAACACGGGGATGCCGCGCTCGGTGAACTCGGCGACGGGGATGTTGTTGGTGCCGGCGCCGGCGCGGGCCACGGCCAGGACGGAGTCGGGGATGGGGGTGCCGTGCAGCTTGGCCGAGCGCAGGAGGAGCGCGTGGGGCTCGGCGACGCCGCCGCCGACCTCGTAGCGCTCGTCGGGCAGGCGGGACAGGCCCGCCCCGGAGATGGCGTTGAGGGTCTTGATGCGGAAGCGCTCGGGCTTGGGGGGCACGGGGGCGTTCATGGTTCTCCTGTGTGGGTGCTGGTTGGGGCGCTGGTGGTGAGTGCGGCGATGGGGCTGGCGCGGCCCGGCGGGACGGGCGCCCGCCGGTCGGGCTCAGCCGTGGACGCGCTCGAACTCCGTCATGTAGTCGATGAGGGCGGCGACGCCGTCGGCCCCCATGGCGTTGTAGATGGAGGCGCGCATGCCGCCGACGCTGCGGTGGCCCTTGAGGTTGGCCAGGCCCGCGCGTGCCGCGCCGGCGAGGAAGTCGGCGTCGAGGGCGGGGTCGGCGAGTGTGAAGGGGACGTTCATCCAGGAGCGCGAGCGCGGCTCGACGGGATTGGCGTAGAAGTCGGAGGCGTCGATGGCCTCGTAGAGGGAGCGGGCCTTGGTCTCGTTGGCGGCGCCGATGGCCGCCAGGCCCCCCTGCTCCTCCATCCACTCCAGGATGAGGCCGAGGAGGTAGACGGAGAAGGTGGGCGGGGTGTTGAGCATGGAGTCCTTGTCCGCCATGGTCCTCCAGTCCCAGATGGCGGGGACGTCCGGGCGGGCGCGGTCGAGGAGGTCGTCGCGCACGAGCACGACGGCGAGGCCCGCCGGGCCGAGGTTCTTCTGGGCTCCGCCGTAGACGACGCCGAAGCGGGAGAGGTCGACCGGCCGGGAGAGGTAGGTGGAGGAGAAGTCGGCGACGAGGGGGGTGTCACCGGCGTCGGGGATGTAGGGGAACTCGACGCCACCGATGGTCTCGTTGGGCGTGTAGTGCAGGTACGCGGCGTCGGCGGGGACGGTCAGGGAGGCCGGGTCCGGGGTGGTGGTGTAGTGGGAGGCGGACTCGTCGGCGATGGTGACGACGTTCAGGCCCTGGCGCTTCGCCTCCTTGGCGGCCTTGGCGGACCACTGGCCGGTGTTGATGAAGGCGGCGGTGGCGCCCCGGGCGGCGAGGTTGGCGGGGATGGCGGAGAACTGGCCGGTGGCGCCGCCGGCGAGGAAGAGGACGCGGTAGTTGTCCGGCAGGGCGGCGACGCGGCGGAAGGCGGCCTCGGTCTGGGCGGCGCAGGCGACGAAGTCCTTGCCGCGGTGGGAGTCCTCCAGGACGGACATGCCGGTGCCGCGCCAGTCGGTGAGCTCGGCGGCGGCGCGCTCGAGCACGGGCAGGGGGAGCTGGGCGGGGCCTGCGGAGAAGTTGTGGACGCGCATGGGGCCAGTATGCCCGTGGGCGCGCCATGCGGGCGTCATGAGTCCGCGATGGGGGCGCGGGGCGGGGCCGGCCGGGGCGCGGACAGCCTCAGTGACGGGTGCGCTGAGCCGGCCGCGCTCCTGGGACCCGACGGCCAGACTGTCGGCCTCCCGATGGAGGCCTACCGCGTTCTCAGCGATGTCGTCCGCGCCATGTCGCAGGGCAGGGCGATCACTGTCGCGCCCGTCGACCAGCTCCTGACGACCCAGGAGGCCGCGGACTTCCTCGGCATCAGCCGCCCCACCCTCGTCAAGCTCCTGGAGTCCGGTCGGATCCCCTTCGAGCGCCCAACGGCGAGCAGACACCGCCGGGTCCGGCTCGCCGACGTCGTCGACTACCAGCGCCAGTCGGCCCAGGAGCGCGGCGACGCCCTGGACACCATGACCCGTGAGGCGGCCGAGGCCGGCCTGTATGACACCGCCGGGGCGGACTACGCGGATGCCCTCCGCCGGGCCCGCCAGCGCTGACGGGACGCCGCCGTCATGGGCCGTGCCGATGTCATCGTGACCAGGAATATCAAGGACTATCCACTAAGTGGAACGACCGGGGACGTCCACGACCTCGAGGCCGCATCGCCGAGCGCATGCCGCCATCCGCCTGTCATGAGTCAGCACCACCACTGGGGCGAGCGGCGAGTCCAGGGCCATCGCCGTAGCGACATGCACCGCGTCCAGGGTTTTGATCGGACCGGGGACGATGCCCGCCTCCCGCAGCACCATGTCAACGCTGAACAACTCGACCTCCGCCAGCGCATTGTCGATCGCCGGTCCCGGCAGCCCGGCGCGAGAGGCGATCTGCTTGAGCTCGACCTCCAGCAGTGCCGACGAGACGAGCGCCTCCTCATCGGCGCCCTCCTGGAGAACTCGCTCAGCCTCGGCCCGCCCCTCCTGGTCGAGAAGAGCCAGGAGAAGGAAGGAGGTATCGACGTAGTAGATCACTGATCAGCGCCCCTCGCTCACCATCGCCATGATGCTCGCCAGGCTCTGACCCTCGGGGATCGGCACCGGCGCGAAAGGAACGTGCTGCCTGCGCCTCGCCTGACGGCTCCATCCCTGGCGGCGCAGCCGCTCGCGCGGCGACTCGTGGCCGGAGTACGGCGAAATCGTGGCCACGGGCCTACCGTTGCGGACCACGACCAGATTCTCCCCATCGTCGGCGACGCGGGAGAGGATCCGGCTGCCCTGCTGGTTCATCTCCGTGGCGGAGACAATACGGCTGCTGTTCATCGGCCTACCCATAGCATCACGGTAACATCTACCTATCGACCTAGATAACCCTGGCGGGCACGGCGAAGCACCCCGAGGGACGCAGGCGCTCCGCACGACGCCGGCGGGCCGGGCCTTCTCGGCCCGGCCCGCCGGTCGGTGGCTGGCAACATGGCGCGGGCGCACGCGGGGCTCACCGCACAGCCCGGCGCGGGCCCTCGCCGACGCCGCCCGCGCCACGCAGCAGTGCTCAGTAGGATTCAGCGCGCGGAGTCTCCCGGCTCCTTGGAGCCCTGACCGCCCTCAGCGCCCAGCAGCTCGCTCACGGGCTTGCCGAGGAAGGCCTGGGTGAGGCCGTCGAGCTGGGGGATGACGGAGGCGGCCATCTGGGTGATCTTGCCGGCGCCGTCGGCGGAGACCACCGTCATGCCTTCGATGCGGCCCATGGGCTCGGCCAGGGCGCGGGCGATCTCGGGCAGGATGTCGATGACCTGCTTGGCCTTGGCCGCCTCGCCGTAGCGCTCCATGGCCTCGGCCTGAGCCTTGGTGGCCTCGGCGGCTGCCAGGCCCTTGGCGCGGGAGGCCTCGGCCTCCGCCTCACCGGCGGCGCGCACGGCCTCGGCCTCGGCCAGGGCGCGGGCCTTCGTGGCCGTCGCCTCCGCCTCGGCCAGGCGCGCGGTCGCACCGGCCTGGGCCTCGGCATCGAGGCGCTTGCGCTCGGCGGCCGCCTCGGCGGCGTTGATCTGCTCGGCCTTGGCCGCCTCCGCGCCGCGGGTGCGGGCGTAGAGGTCGGCGTCGGCGGGCTTGCGGACCTCGGTGTCGAGCTCGCGCTCGCGCAGGTCGGCGCGGGCCTGGGCGGCGCGCTGCTCAATCTCGGCGACCTTGCGGTCATTCTCGGCCTTGGCCAGGGGGCCGGCGGCCTCGGCGTCGGCCTGGGCGGCATCGATCTCCTTCTTCAGGGCGGCCTTCTTGATGGCCAGGTCGCGCTGCTGCTGGGCGACCGTCGCCTGGGAGGTGGCCTCGGCCGCGGCGGCGAGCGCCTCGGCGTTGGCGGTGGCGATGCGCGCCTCCTGCTCGACGCGCTTGCGCTCGGGCACGCCCAGGGAGGCGATGTAGCCGTCGTTGTCCTCGATCTTGTTGATCTGGAGGGTGTCGATGGCCAGGCCCATGCCGGCCAGGACGGTCTCGGCGCCGTCGAGGACCTGCTGCTGGAGGGCCTCGCGGTCACTGATGAGGTCGGAGACCGTCATGGCGCCCACGATGGAGCGCAGGGTCCCCTCCAGGGCCTCGGTGGTGGCCTCGGCGATGGCGCCCTCGATGTGGGCCTTGCCCATGAAGCGCTGGGCGGCGGCGCGGATCGCCGCATCGTTGTCGCCCACCTTGATGGCGGCGACGGCGGAGACGAACACCTTGATCTTGTTCTTGTCCTCAGCCTCCACACCCAGCGCCACGGTCTGCTGAGTCATGGGCAGGTACCGGATGGTCTGGAGGATGGGCCACACGAAGTCGCGGCCTCCGGGGAGGATGATCTTGACGTCGCCGGTCTTGGCGCTTCCGGAGATCATGCCGACCTCGTTGGGCGGGATGACGACGAAGCGACTGGCGGCGAAGACGCCGATGAGGATGACGAGCACGATCGCCGCGACGACGATGAGGATAATGCTCAGCATGGATGGGGAACCTTTCTCGATTCAGGAATCGGTCTTTATCAGGGACGATGCGTATGCCCCGCCCGTGGCTCACTCGCCGGCCAGCGCGAGCCGTGAGACGACGACGTTGATCGCGCCGTGCTCATCGCGGCCGGCGTCGACGACGGTCACCGACTGGCCGGCCCGCAGAGCCTCATCCCCACTGGCCACGAGCTGGTGCTGCCCGCCCCGGGGAGCCTCGATGAGCACCTTGCCCCGGCCGTCGCGCCACCACAGGACGGTGGCCGGGGCGGCGACGAGCTCGGAGGCCTCCAGGGGGGCGAGTACCTGGGGGCCGCGCCGGCGCAGCGCCCTCCAGCCGGCGCGGGTGAGCGCGCCCGCCACCAGGGCGGCCGCGAGCGCGAGCCCGATGGCGGGCCACCTGGGCAGGCTGGCGGCCCTGGTGACGATGAAGCCGGTGATCCCGGCGGCGGCGAGGCCGACGGCGATGACGGGCGCGGCGCCGTCGAAGAGCGCGTCGAGGAAGTCGTCCAGGATGAGGACGAGCAGCATGAGGAGGACGCCCGAGCCGATGAGGCCCAGGAAGAGAGGCGTCAGGGTCATGGTCTTATCCCAGCGGCGCCGGGCGGACGCGTCCAGTGGGAGAACTCCCCGCATTCCGGGGCTCAGGAGCGATCCCGGGGGTCAGTATCAAGAGCCCGTGCCCCCGCTCTCGCCCAACTCGCCGTCCCTGCTCTTGCCCCGACCCTTGCCCTGGCGCCCGGCCTCGGCGCGGGCGCGCTCCTCGGCGGGCACGGCTGCCCACCAGGCGTGGAGTGCCTCGCGGGCCATGTCCTCGCCGAGCGGTCCCTTCTCCATGCGCAGGTCCATGAGGAATTGGTAGGCCCTGCCGACCATGGGCCCGGGCGGTAGGCCGAGCTCGGCCATGATCTGGGCGCCGTCGAGGTCGGGGCGGATCGCGGCGAGCTCCTCGGCCTGGGCGAGCTCGTCGATGCGCCGCTCGAGGTCGTCGTAGGCGTGGGAGAGCATGGCGGCCTTGCGGCGGTTGCCGGTGGTGACGTCGGCGCGCGTGAGGCGGTGCAGGCGGGTGAGGAGGGGGCCGGCATCGGTGACGTAGCGGCGCACGGCGGAGTCGGACCACGCGGCGTCGGCGTAGCCGTGGAAGCGCAGGTGCAGCTCGACGAGCCTGGCGACGTCCTTGATGGTCTGCTTGTCGAAGCGCAGGGCGGTCAGGCGCTTCTTGGCCATGCGCGCCCCGATGACGTCGTGGGCGTGGAAGGTGACGGTGCCGTCGGGCAGAAATCGGCGGGTGGCGGGCTTGCCGATGTCGTGCATGATCGCCGCCAGGCGCAGCACGAGGTCCGGGGCGGGCACGGGCCCGTCGGGCCCGGTCTCCAGGTCCATGGCCTGCTGGAGGACCACGAGAGTGTGCTCGTAGACGTCCTTGTGCCGCTTGTGCTCGTCGACGGTCTCGCGCAGCGCCGACAGCTCGGGCAGGACGACGTCGGCCACGCCCGTGTGCACCATGAGCTCCAGGCCGCGGCGGGGCGCGGGGGCGAGCAGCAGGCGCTCCAGCTCGGCGCGGACGCGCTCGGCGGAGACGATCTCCAGGCGATGGGCCATCTCCTCCATGGCGCTCATGACGTCGGGCTCGACGTCGAATCCGAGCTGGGCGGCGAAGCGCGCGGCCCGCATGATGCGCAGGGGGTCGTCGTCGAAGGACTGGGTGGCGGTGACGGGGGTGCGCAGGATCCCGGCCTCCAGATCCGCCAGACCCCCGTGGGGGTCGACGAGCTCCAGGTCGGGCAGGCGCAGGGCCATGGCGTTGACGGTGAAGTCGCGTCGCGTGAGGTCGCCCGCCAGCGTGTCCCCGTAGGAGACGGCGGGTTTGCGCGAGCCGACCTCGTAGGCCTCGGTGCGGTAGGTGGTGACCTCGACGACGACGTCCCCCTTGCGCGCCCCGATGGTGCCGAACTCCCGGCCGACGTCCCAGCAGTTGTCGCCCCAGGCCCTCAGCAGCTCCTCGGTCTGCTCGGGGCGGGCCGAGGTGGTCAGGTCCAGGTCATGGGGAGCCACGCCCAGGAAGGCGTCGCGCACAGGACCCCCGACCAGAGCGATCTCGTGACCGGCCCGCACGAAGGCGTGCCCGAGGGCGGCCAGCGACGGCGGCAGGCCCGCGAGCGCGTCGCGAGCAGTGGGGGTCAGACGGGCCGTGCACTCGGCCCGGCGGCGGGAGCCCGAGGGCGTCGTCGAGGAGGCCGCGCGGGAGGCGCTGGTTGGGGAGGTCATCATCGGGGAAAGCCTGCCATGACTCCGGCGGCCGGGCCCCCTGCGGAGGTCCCGGGAGGCGGGGCAGGGGCGGGCCGAAGGGCGGCAGGGGGGCGCGGGGTTCGGCGGAGCGGAGCGGGCATGAGGAGCGCCCGGCCCGCCCCGGCGCGCACTGCGCCGACCGAGGGGCTCGGACAGCCTAGAGTGTCCCCATGCCCTCTCACCGCGCTCGCAAGCCCCGCGCCGGCTCCTCGCCGCGCCGCTCGAGTGCGCGCGGCCTGCCCGTCGTCGATGAGACGAGCGCCGGCGGGCTCGTCGTCGATGTCCAGGAGGGCCGTGCCTTCGCCGCCGTCATCGCCCGCCGAAACCGCGGCGGGCGCCTGGAGTGGTGCCTGCCCAAGGGCCATCTGGAGGGCGCGGAGACCGCCGAGGAGGCGGCCGTCCGCGAGATCGCCGAGGAGACGGGGATCACGGGCCGGGTGCTGCGCCACCTGGCGACGATCGATTACTGGTTCGCGGGCGACGCCCACCGGGTCCACAAGGTCGTTCATCACTTCCTGCTCGAGGCCGTCGGCGGGGACCTGACCACGGAGAATGATCCCGATCATGAGGCCGAGGACGTCGCCTGGGTGTCGCTCGACGACGTCGGCAAGCGCCTGGCCTATCCCAATGAGCGCAGGATCGTTGCCGCCGCCCGCAACATCCTCGTGGGGGATGGATGAGCCTGCGTCGCACGCGGCGCCTGCTGGCCTCAGCGGCGGCCGTCCTGTCCAGCGCGGCCATGATGATCGCCGGGCCGGCGCTCGCCGCGCCCGTCACGCCCGGGATTCCTTCAGACCGGGGAGAGGGAGGCGCCCCGGCCGTCCAGGCCCTGCCCGCGGATAGCGCCCCCGGTGCCGCGGCACCGGCCATCACCGACGGCGCCCTCACCCTCGCAGTGGACGCCATGGCCCCTGAGATCCTGCACTCGGGGGAGGATCTGCGCATCTCCGGGACCATTGCCAACGGCACGGCCACGAATCTGTCCGGGGCCTCGATCGTGGTCCAGGCGCAGCAGACCACGGAGGTCTCCACGGAGAATCTCAGCTCCTGGCTCGCCGGCGAGCGCAGCACGTCGCTCGTCACCGCGATGGACGGCGCGCTCGGCTCCGACGTCGCCCCCGGCGCGTCCCAGCGCTTCTCCGTGACCGTCAAGGGCTCCGACCTGCCCTTGGCGGACACCGATCAGTGGGGCCCGCGCGGCATCCAGGTGACCCTCGCGCAGAACGGCTCCGCGCTCGCCCAGGACCGGGCGATCTCTCTGTGGGACAGCGGCGCATCCGTGGATCCCAGCCGCGTCACCGTCATCATCCCGGTCACCGCCAGCCCCGCCGAGCTCGCGCTCCTGGCGGACCTGGGCACCACCGAGCAGCGCGAGGCGGAGCAGGCCGCCGAGGACGCCGCTGAGAAGGCCGCCAAGGCGACCGGCACCCCGACGGCCGGCCCCACCGCCTCCGCCTCCCCGCCGAGCCCGGGGACCAGCCCGTCGGGGGACCCGAGCGCCGGTGCCGCGCCCACCGCGACGGGCTCGCCGAGCCCCTCCGCCGGACCCGACTCCGTCCCCCCGGCCTCCCCGCAGGACTCCGCGCCCTCCATCCACGCCCTGCGCCAGCGGGTGACGGGGATGCTCGACCTCGCAGGGGACGGCGTCGTCCTGGCCATCGACCCCGCCCTCATCGACGCGCTCGGCATGACCCCCGAGCGCCTCCAGGCGGCCGCGGCAGCGGGATCCGGCGAATCGGGGCCGACGGCGGACCCCACGCCCAGCGCCGTGGGACCCAGCGACTCGCCGGGCCCCACGGCCTCGCCGTCGGCGCCGCCTACCTCCTCACGGGACCTGGCCGAGGAGGATCTCACCGAGCTGGCCGGCTCCCTGTACCGGGCCCTGACGGGATCGGGGGCGAAGGGCAAGGGCGACGTCGTCGTCCTGCCCTGGGGCGATGCCGATGTCTCGGCCCTGACCCATCTGGGCGCCACGGACCTCATGAGCACCGCCAACGCCCGCGCGAGCGGCTCGCTGCTGGCCGGCGCGAGCGCGAGCACCTCCCTGGCCTGGCCCGCGGGGCCCCTGGACGCCCAGACGCTGTCCGCCCTGCCGGAGTCGGCGAGCGTCGTCGTGGCCTCCCCGGGGGACATGGGCGTCACCGAGCCGCTGACCTACACGCCGTCGGGCGTCGCCTCGTTCGAGGATCGCACCATTCTCCTGCCCGACGCCCCCCTGAGCGCGGGGGTCGCGGGCAGCCTGGAGACGCAGGCCTCCACGCAGTCGCTGAGCGAGATCGACACCCGCCAGTACCTGCGCGCCCTCACGGCGATCCTCACCCGCCAGGCCCCGAACCTGGGCAGGGACGCGGTGGTCGCCATCGACCGCCGGACGGCCTCGACCACTTCGCCCACGGTCCTGGGGGCGAGGGTCGATGCGCTGAGGCAGACCAGTTGGACCAGGCCCTCCGGCCTGGCCGATCTCAGCGCTGACGCGGACAGGCAGGCCTCCCAGGATGACGAGCCCGGCCGCGCCGGGCTGCCGCCCATCCAGATCACCGACTCCGAGCTGAGCGATCCCGAGCTCGCCCGGGCCCAGGCCGCCGCGCAGCGCGTGGGCGCCACGAGCTCGGTGCTCCACGACCCCACGGCGATCATGGGCACGCGCGCCCAATTGGTCTCCTCCGTGTCCGCCTCGGCCTGGAGAGCCGACGCCGCCGGCCGCACGGCGCTCATCACCGGCGCCGACGCCGCCGCCGACTCCGTGGTCAGCGCCTTGCAGGTCGCCCCGAGCTCCACGATCAACCTCATCAGCGACAAGGCGCAACTGCCGATCCGCGTGTCCTCGTCCCTCAAGCAGGACTCCACCGTGGTGGTCGAGGTCATCTCCGGCTCGCCGCGCCTCCAGACCAAGGAGACGGTCTCCGTGGTGGTCCCAGCCGGGGGCCAGGCCGTCGCCTCCGTGCCCGTGACCGCTGTCGGCTCGGGAAACGCGAGCCTCACAGTGAGGATCCTGTCCTCGGACGGCACTGAGGTGGGCACCCCGGCGCGCCTGCGCATGCGGGTGCGCGCCGACTGGGAGGGCCGGGGCACCAGGATCGTCGCCGGCGCCCTGGTGGTCCTGCTGGCCGCAGGCATCTACCGAACCGTCCGGCGCGGCAGGCGCGCCGTACCCGATGCCCCACTCGCGGGCGCCCACGAGCTGGAGGGAGACGCATGACCCCCGCCCACGCCCAGAACGCCCCGATGGCGCCCCCGCCCAGGCGGGGGGCCCGGCCGGTCGCGCCCGCCCAACCCGGGCGGCGGGCCCAGGCGCCCGAGTCCGCCCCTGAGCCGCGGCGGAGGACCCCCAAGCCGACGTCGATCATGCGCTCCTCAGTGGTGATGATGACCGGGACGATGGCCTCGCGCCTCCTGGGGCTCGTGCGCAACGCCCTGCTCATCGCCGCCCTGGGGGCCACGGCCTCCGGCGCGGCCGACGCCTTCAACATCGCCAACACCCTGCCCAACCAGCTCTACAACATGCTGGTGGGCGGCATCCTCAACGCCGTCCTCGTCCCGCAGATCGTGCGCGCCCTGCGGCGGGAGAACGGTGAGGAGGTCGTCAACCGCCTGCTCACCGCCGCCGGAACCCTCATCCTGGCCATCACCGCCCTCCTGACCGCGGCGGCGCCCCTCATCATCCTGCTCTACGGCGGTGGTCTGGGGCGATGGCTCCCAGTGGGCTACGCCTTCGCGTTCTGGTGCATGCCGCAGGTCTTCTTCTACGGGCTCTACGCCCTGTGGGGGCAGGTGCTCAACGCCCGGCACGTCTTCGGGCCCTACATGTGGGCGCCCGTGGTCAACAACATCATCTCCATCGCCTCGCTCATCGCCTACATGGCGATCTACGGCCGTTACGCGGGCTCCGACGGCGGTCCCGCCGAGTGGGACGCCATGCGCATCACGCTCATCGCGGGGATGACGACGCTGGGCATCGTCGTCCAGGCGCTCGTCCTCTACGTGCCGCTGCGCCGCTCGGGATTCACCCCGCGCATCATCTTCGGGGTGCGGGGGCTCGGCCTGGGCGACACCTCGAAGATCGCCGGCTGGGCGCTCATCGGGATCATCGTCGCGGCCCTGGGCGACTGGGCCGTCATGAACCTGGGCTCGCGGGCCGTCTCCGCGGCGGAGAAGGTCGCCGATCAGGGCGTCATCGTCCCCTCGACGACGATGTACAACAACGCCCTCCTCATCTACATCCTGCCGCAGTCCCTGGTGACGACCTCCGTGGTGACGGCGCTGTTCACCCGCATGAGCGAGAAGGCCGCGGCGGGCGACGGCGCCGGCGTGCGCGACGACCTCTCACTCGGGCTCCGGTCGGTGGCCGTCTTCACGGTTCTCGCCAGCGCCGGTATCGCGGTCCTGGCCACGCCCGCGCTCCAGGCCTTCGTGCCCTCGGTGTCCCTGGCGCAGGCCCATGCGGCCGCGCCGATCCTCGTGGCCCTGGCGATGGGCATCGTGGTCCAGGGGATCTGGTTCACCACGCAGCGCGTCCTACTCGCCTACGGGGACACCCGCCGTCTCGTGCGGGCCGACATCACCGTGGGCGTCATCCCCGTGGTGTTCTGCCTCCTCACCTACTTCCTGGCCGAGCCCCGGCACTGGATGCTCTGGGCGGCGATCTCGTCCCCGGTCGCCCAGGCCGGGGCGGTGGCCGTGGTGGTGCCGCTCATGCGCCGCCACCTGCCCGATCTGGACAGCCCGCGGGTCATCTCCACGCACCTGCGGCTCATCGGCGCGGTCATCCCCGCGGTCATCGTGGGCATCGTCGTGCGCGAGCTCCTGGGCGACGCCGACGGGCACCTCATGGGGGCCGCCGCCCTCGACGCAGTCTTCATCGTCCTGACTGTCGGGGCGGTGATGACGCTGGTGTACCTCGCCGCGGCCCGGGCCCTGCGGATCGACGAGCTCGCGATCCTCATGAACCCGGTGGCCGGAATCGTGGCCAGGGCCGGGAGCATGCTCCCCGGCGGCGCCGGCCGGGCACTCGCCCGCCTGAGCGCCTCACTGAGGATGCCCCCGGCGCGGCGCGGCGCGCCGACCTCGGCGGCGCCGGCCCCGGCACCCGCCGCCCCCGCCCAGGCCCCC
>NZ_MVIW01000053.1 GCF_002072185.1 Actinomyces denticolens | reverse complement strand
CCGACAGGCCGGTCCAAGGACACACCCCGCAAACCAGGGGCCGTCAGGTCTCGATTGAGTCAGACCCACCCACCCACAACCAACATAGTGGTCTCGATCGCCACTTCGACCGGTCTCGCTTATAGGGAGAGGTGATAGGAGGGGGAGGCGGGACGCCGATAGGGTGGGGGCATGCCAGTCGCCATCGCTCGCCCCGGCCCGTGGACCCATCGCGACCTCACTGCCGGTGGGACCCGCTTCCACGCCGCTCTGGCCGGGCCCGAGGACTCCGCCTCACTCGTCCTCCTGCTGCACCCCTTCCCGGAGTGCTGGTGGGCCTGGCGCCGCGTCATCCCGCGCCTGGCGGAGGCCGGGCACCGCGTCGCCGCCCTGGACCTGCGGGGGTTCGGCGGCTCGGACCGGCCCCCCTCCGGTTACGACCTGCACACCCTCGCCGATGACGCCGTGCGCGTCGTCGCGGCCCTCGGCCATGAGCGGGCCGCCGTCGTCGGTGCGGGCCTGGGCGGGCAGGTCGCCTGGGTCATGGCCGGGATGCGCCCCGACCTCGTCGCCGGGATCGTGCCGGTCGCGGCCCCGCACCCCGTGGCGGTGCGATCCCTGCGCGGCCGCGCCTTCTTCTCCGGTACCGCCCTGCAGCAGCTGAGCCTGCGCATCCCCGCGCTGCCCGAGCGGGCCCTCACCACCCACCAGGGCATGGAGAGGGTCCTGCGCTCCTGGGTCGGCCACGGCCGGGTGGACCGGGTCCTGGAGTCCTCCGACTACTACGCCGATCTCCTCGCCCGGCCCGGCGCCGCGCGCTGCGCCATCGAGACCGTCAAGCGCAGCCGCCTGCGCCGCGCTGAGATGACCGCCCTGGCCGCGCCCATCGTCGTGCCCGTGCTGTCCATTCACGGGGAGAACGACCCGGTCCAGCCCGCCCAGGCCCACGCCCGCGACACCCACCACGTCTCGGGGCTCATGCGCAAGGCGGTGCTGCGCGGCATCGGGCACTACCCCGCCGAGGAGGCTCCCGACGAGCTCGTCGAGGCGATCCTTCCCTTCCTCGCCGAGATCTCCCCGGCCCTCTGAGGGCGAGTGCCTAGGCCAGGGCCAGGCTCGCCATCACGTACACGGCCGTCCCGCCGATGAGCGACAGCCCGATCGAGCGGCGCCACAGGTGCAGCCCGGCGGTCGCCGCGATGCCGGCGACGGCGGGCAGCCAGGACGCCGGGGCCGGGCTCACGCCGTCGAGCGTGTAGGCCGCCAGGACGATCATGACTCCCAGCGGCATGGCGCCGGCCAGGAAGGCCAGCAGTGGCGAGCGCCTCCCGCGCAGCAGCGCGAAGGGGGCGATGCGGCAGGCCAGGGTGATCGCGGCCACCACGACGACGGCGATCGCGATCCCGGGATTCGACAGCGGCATCATTCGCCCCCGTCCGGATCTGCCATACCTGGGTCCGCCGCGTCCCGGCCGGTCGCCTCCGGGCCGGGCCGTCCCGCGCCGCCGTGATCGAGGCCCTGGCCACCGCCGCGACCACCGGCGCCGGGCGCGCGACGGCGTCGTACGGCGTACAGCCCGCTGAGACCGAGGGCCAGCACTCCCAGCGCGCTCAGCAGCGCCGCCGAACCGCTCACGGCCAGCCCCACCGCCCCCGCCACGAGTCCGACGCACAGGGCCGCAGCATCCGGGTGGGCCCGCCAGTTCTCGATCGCGAGCACCACGAACAGCGCGGTGAGCACGAAGCCCAGCAGGCCGATCCTCTCGCCGATCGCATCCGCCAGCCAACGACCGGCCAGCGCCCCCGCCGTCGTGCCCGTCACCCAGGCGGAGTGGCTGATGATCTCGACCGTGAGCACGTATCTGCCCGACATGGCCCGGCGGTCCTTGGAGGACAGCAGCGCGTAGACCTCATCGGTGATCGCGTGGACGGCGTACAGGCGCGCCGGCGCCCGGCCGCGCACGCGGTCCAGGGGGAAGCCCAGCCCGTAGAAGACATGCCGCCCGGAGACGAACAGTGTCGAGGCGGCGATCGCCCCCAGGGGCGCGCCCGCGCCGGCCAGCGGCACGAGCAGCATCTGCATCGTGCCCGAGTAGATGACGACGCTCCACACCGGCGCCCACCACCAGGCCAGGCCTTCGGCCGCCAGCAGCATCCCCGCGGCCAGGCCCAGGGTCGCATAGCCGACGACGATCGGCGTCGCATCGCGGGCGGCGTCCCGGGCACTCGCCATCGGGGCGGGCGCGGGAGACGTCATGAGGCCTTGCGCACGCGGTCGATGACCTCCTGCTCACGGCGCCCGGCGCGGCGCGCGGAGTGCGAGACGATCCCGACCATGAGCACCACGATCCCGACCAGGAGGAAGGTGCCCCGGGAGAGATCGAGCCACAGGAACTCCAGGAGGTCCTTGCCCAGGGAGGAGCGGTCGGCCGCCGCGCCGAGGGCCTGCTCGAGGACCCGGTGGGTGGCGGCGGGGGCGACGAGGCCCGGGATGCCCGCCAGCGCCGTCAGCGCGCCCACGAGGATCGTGCCCAGGGACGAGCGGCGCGCCATCCACAGGCCCACGCCCAGGCAGAGCGCGCTCAGGGCGATGACGATGACCCCGTTGACGCTCATCGCGCCCTCGGGGCTGCGGGCGGCGGTGGTCCCGAAGGCGTGCCGCGCCGTGTGGCCGAAGAACCAGGACAGGGGCAGCAGGACGACGGCGATGAGGATCCCCGCCCAGTGCGCCCCGAAGCGCGAGGCCGGTTTGCCGACGACGGTCGAGCCGTCCAGCAGCACGTCGTCGTCGACGCCGGCCCCCTCATCGGCGGGCGCCTGCTCCCGGGCCTCCGCGCGGCGACGGCGCCGGGTGGGGGCCGCCGCGGGGGACGCGGCGGAGGCGGCGGCGCGCCTGCCGGAGCGGGTGGGGGCGCCGACGGCGCCGGGTTCATCGTCGGTCGCCTCCGGGGCGATGACAGAGGACCAGTCCGGGGCCTCCTCGGGCGAGACCACCGGCGCGACCGTTGAGGAGGGCAGCGGCGGCGCGGGGGGAAGAGGGCTGGAGGACGGGCTCGGCGTCCAGCTGGACTTGCTCGTCCAGTGCGAGCCGGAGGACTCCGGCCCGACGGGGGCGCCGGCCTCCTCGCCGCGCAGCGCGGGCGTGCCGGCGCCGGGCGTGGGGGCGGAGCCGCCGGTCAGGGCGCTGGTGGCGCTGCTTGCGATTGCGGTGGTGGCGCCGTCCTCGGTCCCGGCCTCCTCAGCGCTCCCCGCGGGCCGACCGCCATCGGTGATCGGGGAGTCGTCCTCCGCGGTCTCCTGGGCGGGGGCCGTCGGCGGGAACAGCGAGCGGCGCCGCACCGCCGTCGACTCCCGCTCCTCATCCGGGTCGCGGGGGCGGCTGCGGCGCCGGATGGGCGCGCCGGGAAGCGGGGGAGGGACCGCGATGGTCTGGGCGGCGGCCGAGGCGGCGGTGCCCTCGGGCCCCGTCGCGGGAGCCGCGCCCGCCGGATCCTCCGAGCCCTCACCGTCGGCGTCGTCGGTCAGCGCGCCGTCCCGCCGGGCGCGGGCACGCTCGGAGGCCTCGTGCTCGGCCTCGATCTCCTCATCCGAGCGGAAGGGGTCGGCGGCCGGGCGGCCCATCGGGTAGGTCATGGGGCCCGTGGCCAGGGCCTCCTCGTCAAGCTCGGCGAAGCCCTGGCCGACGGCGTCGTCGGCCGCCTCGTCGAGCATCCCGCCGTCCTGCGGGCCCGGGGAGTCATCGTCGTCCGTCGGGCCCTCGGTTGGGCGCGCCTCCTGGTCCCGTCGCGCCGCGAGGGCCGCGCCGGTGCCCGGGGGGATGGCTCCGGGCAGCCCATCGGGCAGATTCGGGCCGCCGACGGCGATGATCTCCCCGTTCTCCCCGATGACGGGTGCCGGGGCGGGCATCTCCGGGGAAGGGGCGGGCTGATCCGCCGAGTCGAGGGACTCGATGGTCTGCTCGGGGGTGCTGGCGCTGCCGGGCTCGTCGGGCTGGTCAGGACTATGGGTGGTCACGGGGCCTCCTTCATCGGGACCACCGTAGTGGCGGGCGGGCACCGGGCCCGGGAGGCGTGCCGGTCGCCCGCGGAGGGTGCTCACGGGCCCGGCGTCCCGCGCCGATCCGGCCTCATGGCCCGGCTCAGGCCTCCAGGGCGACGGCGCGCTGGTCGGCCCAGGACTCCTTCTCGTCGGCGATGCCCTGGCGGCGCGCCACATGGGCCCCCCAGCCGATCGCGCTCACGACGGCGCCCAGCATGAGGACTGCGCTGGCCGTGGGGTCGGTGGTCAGGTGGGGCACCAGAGCGCCCTGACCGGAGGTGGAGGCGGACAGGAACGCCGGGATCGCGCCGATGAATAGGATCGGGCCCGCCACCCTGGCGCCCAGGGAGGAGTGCGTGACGCCGGCGCCCGCCCCGATCGAGGCGAGGAGGATGCCCGCCAGCGCCCATGGCGGGACCGGCGCGTCGCCACTGGCGACCATCGAGGGGTAGGCGCGGTCGGCCAGGGCGATCGAGGCGAGTGAGCAGGCGGTCACCCACGCCAGGGAGAAGAGGTGGTCGTTGCGGCGCGATGGCGGCGCGGCGGGCGTGCTGCCCTGCTCCTGGTCGGAGCGGCCCAGGCGCGCGGAGAGGCGGGCCCAGGCGCGCCCGGCGCGGCGAGCGCGGCGCAGGCCGAAGGAGCCGCCGATGAGCAGCCCCGCCAGGATGAGGACAGCGCCGGTGGGGATGAGCTGGCGGGCCCAGGCCTGCGGCGCGGAGGCGGCGCGCTCGCTGGAGGCGAGGATGGCCGCTTGGGCGGCGAGCGCCACGAGGCCGCCGATGAGGCCGCCCAGGGAGGAGCGCCGGCCGAAGGCGGCCTGCACCGCCGTGCTCACGACCACGAGCACGACGAGGAGCGTCACCCCCACGAGCAGGCGGCCCTGTGAGGAGGCCTGGCCGGCGAGCCCGGTGAGGGCCAGGGTGAGGGGCGCCATCGCGGCGCCCAGCACTGCGGCGGCGATGTGGTCGAGGCGGCGCCCGCGCGGTGCCGGGGCGCCCGCGGGCCCGCCTTGGGGCGCGCGGGGGAGGCCGTCGACGGGAGTGGGCGAGGGAGCACCGGCGCCCGGCGACTGCGCCGCGCTGGGACGGGCGCCCTGGGGAAGGGATCTCGAGGAGGTCACCGGCACAGCGTAGTTCCAGGCTGCCCGTAGAGTGGCACCGTGATCACCATGGGAGCGGGCATCGGCCGGTCGGCGGGCGCTCCGGGCGGGCGCCCGGGTGGTTCCGGGGGCCCTGGGGACTCCGGAGGGGCGGGCGCCGATCGCGCGGCGGGCGCCGCCGGTACGGGGGATCGCGGTGCGCGAGGCGCCGATCGCGCCCTCGTCAGCGCCCTGGCGGCCATCGCCGAGGATGCTCGCGTCGCCCGGGCGCAGGAGGCGGTGCGCGAGGCCAGCGCGGAACTGCGCTGGCACGAGGCATTGCGACGGCGCTGGCGCGAGGCCCGGGCGGAAGCCGCCATCCGGGGGGCCATCGCCTCGGGCGCGATCGAGGGCGCGCTGGTGAGCGCACCCTCACTGCGCGAGCGCGTGGCCGCCGGCGGCCTGGACCGGCCGCTGAGCGGGGACCCCTCGCTCGACGCCGTCGCCGGGATCTGGCGCGCGGGCGTGCGACTGACCGGGTACATGCCGGACCTGCGCGGGCAGTCGCGCCCCGCCGAGCCCTCCCCGCGATCCCTCCTGACGGGCCTGCACCGCGACCTCGCGGGTCCGCTGGCGGCCTCGGGGGCCATCGGGCTCGACGAGGTCGCCGTGCCGCGCACCGCGCTCCCGTGGGAGAGGGGCACCGCCGGCGCGCGGGCGAATAGGAGCGCGAGCGGCGCAGGAGGCCCCGGGGCGCCGGGCGCGGCGCCGCGCGAGGGAGGACCCGGCGCCGCCCCGCAGGGGCGTGCCCTGGCCGAGCGGCTCAACGCCCTCCTGGCGATCATCGCCGCTCCCGGCGTCCCGGCGCTGGTGCGCGCCGCCGTCGTCCACGGCGAGATGATCGCCGCCCGTCCCTTCACGGCCGGCAACGCGGCGCTGGGGCGCCTCCTCGTGCGACACCTCATCACCCGCGACGGCCTGGAGCCCACCGGGGTGGCCGTCCCCGACGCATACGCGCGCCGGGCCCCCGGGGCCTACGGCGATGCGGCGGCCGCCTACGCGCGCGGCGACGCCGAGGGCGTCATCGCCTGGACGGTCTGGCAGGCCGAGGCGATCCTCGTGGGGATCACGGAGGGCGTCGGGCTGTGCCGCGCCATCCAGGCGGGGCGCGCGGAGTGAGCGGGTGACGGCGCAGCCCCTCGGCTCCGCCCAGTCACGGGCGCGCCCGGCCGCGGGCGCGGCCCGGCTCGGCGGCCGGGAACCACACGCATTCGGACGCGCGGCCTTCGGCCCTTCTTGTGGAGGCCATCGCCCCGGGTGATCCCGGGTGGGCGACCCTGGAGCGGTACCGCGCCCCGCCGATCCGCCCGCGAAGGAGCCCACCATGCGACACGCCGCCCCCCGCTCCACCCATCCCGGCCTCCCAGCGCTGCACGGCCGTCCGGGAGCGCCCTCCCTCGGCGCCCGCGGCCGGGGGACGGGAGGCATCCAGGACGGCTGGCCCCGGGGGGAGGATCCTGTTGACCGGCCCCTGCGGGAGCGCGGGGAGCGGGGATCCGGGACGCCGGGGGAGGCCGCGGGGGACGCTCTCGCCGACGGCGTCGTCGTCGCCGTCCTGCTCCGCCCCGAGCATCAGGGCGGGCCGCCGGAGGAACCGCTGCCCGGATGGGCCGCCGATATCGTCCTGGCCTGCACCGGCCTGGACCCCCAGGCCCTGGTGTGCTCGTATCCCGAGGCGCCCCGGGCGGCTTCCGATCTCGCCCAGCGCACGCGGGCGCTGCGCCGCCGCACAGGCGCCGCCCACGCCCTCATCCTGGTGCCCGACGACCTCCCCGGCCTGGCGGAGAGCCTGTCGCGCCGCCCGGGGATCTCCGCCGTCACCCTCCACGAGGCGCTCGACGCCCCGCAGTCCGGGGCACTGGCCTCCCTCATCATCGCCGCGGGCCACCCCGGGCGCGCCCGCGTCATCGCCCTGACCGGGGCCAGGGGAGGACTGGGGACCACGACGATCCTGCTGCTCCTGGCCCGGGCCATGGCGGCGGAGGGGCGCGGCGTCGCCATCGTCGATCTCGACCCCGCCGGCGGCATCGACCTCATGATGGGGGAGGGCGTCCGGCCCGGCCTGCGCTGGAGGGACCTCCCCGAGCGGGAGGGCGCCTACCACCCCGAGCGCCTCGCCGAGGCCCTGCCGCGCTGGTCGGGGATCCGCTTCCTGACCGGCGATCCCCGCGGCGGCCCGGTGAGCGCCCGGCAGGCCGCCGCCGCACTGGCGGCGATCGTGGCCTGTCACGACGTCGTCCTGGTCGACCTCCCCCGTGGCGCCGCGCCCCCGCCAGGGGCGGGGGTCATCATCGTCATGGGATGCGATGTCCGCTCCGCAGAGGCCGCCGAGTCCATCGTCGCCCGTCTGGGTGCGGGCGGGTCCGCCCGGGAGGCAGGCGCCGACGGGGCTCCCCGGGACGACTGGGACGACTGCGCCGGAGGGGATGGCGGGGCCGGGGCGCCGGCGCCGTCGGGGCAGGCGGATGGCGCCCGCCCTGTGGCTGCCGATGATCCGGGAGAGCGGCGCGATGAGGCGCCACGCTGCCTCGGCCTGGTCCTGCGTCAGTTCGGGGAGGACCTCGCCCCCGAGGAGATCGCCGGGCTCACCGGCGCTGAGGTGCTCGGGCGGGCTCCCTCGGACCACTCGATCGCCGCCCGCATCGCCCGGGGCGACGACCCCGCCCGCAGCCGCGGTCCCCTGCGCCGAGCCGTCCGCTCCCTCGCCCTCCGGATCCTGGAGGACGGCGACACCGCCAGGCCGCGAGCCCCCTGGGAGGCCGAGTCGGAGGAGGGCCGGCCATGAGCCCGGAGCCGGCCCCGCGCGGCGCCCGCCCCTCTCGCCACGGCACAGCCCCGGACCTCACCCGCATCCGCGGCGCCCTCGCCCGGGGCGCGGGACTCGGCCAGGCCCTCAGCGAGGGGGCCGCCTCCACCACCGGCGCCACGGGCATCGCCTCCTTGACCCGCCTCGTCCACGCCGACGTCGATGGCGCCGGGGCCGCCCTCACACCCCTCCTGGAGGCCGAGGGCGTCACCGATGTGCTCGTGGGCGCGGGCATGACCTGGATCGATCGGGGCAGCGGCCTCGAGCCCGTCCCCGCGGCGCGCCTGGACGAGCCCGAGGCCCGGGCGCTGGCGGTGCGCATGGCCGCCTCGGCCGGGCGCCGCCTCGACGACGCCGCCCCGATCGTCGACGCCACCCTGGGCGACGGCACCCGCCTCAACGCCGTCCTCCCACCGCTGAGCGCCGACGGCACTCTCATCTGCCTGCGCACGAAGCGCCGCCGCGCCTTCACCCTGCCCGAGCTCGTCGACGCCGGGACGATCGCCCCCGGCCTCGATCGCGTCCTCGCCGCGCTCGTGGAGCGGCGGGCCTCCTGCCTCATCACCGGCGCCACCGGGACCGGCAAGACCACCCTCCTCGCGGCGCTCCTGGGCCTCGTGCCCGCCGATGAGAGGATCGTGTGCATCGAGGAGGCCAGCGAGCTCGCCCCCGACCACCCCCACGTCATCCACCTCCAGGAGCGCGGGGACAACGTCCAGGGTGTCGGCGCCGTCCCCATGACCGCGCTCGTTCGCACCGCCCTGCGCATGAGGCCCGACCGCATCGTCCTGGGGGAGTGCCGCGGCCCCGAGGTCCGCGATGTCCTCACCGCCCTCAACACCGGGCATGAGGGCGGGTGGGCCACCCTCCACGCCAACTCCCCGGCGGACGTCCCCGCCCGACTCACCGCCCTGGGCGCGCTCGCGGGCCTCGACGAGATCGCGGTGGCCGCGCAGGCGGGAAGCGCCCTCGACGCCGTCATCCACCTGCGGCGCGAGGCGGGCCCGGCCGGGGCGCGGCGCCGCGTCTCCTCCCTCGGCCTGCTCTCCCGGGAGAGGAACGGCCGCCTGGCCTGCCATGAGGCCCTGCGCGTCCGGCCCGACGACTCCGTCCGAACGGGACCGGCCCATGAGGGCTTGCTCGCGCTCATCGCCGGAGGGACTGCGCCGGCCGGGGCTCCCGGCGGGGAGGGGGAGCCATCATGAGCGGCGTATCGGGCGGCTCGGCACCCCTCCTCGCGGCTCTCCTCATCGCCACGGCGGTGGCCGTTCTCCTCCTGCCCGCCCGTCGTGAGATGCGCCCGCCGCCGGGAGTCGCGGGCGAGGGCGATGCGGGTGACCGAACCGGCCGCGCCGGAGCTCGGGCCCGCCTGGCCCGCGGGGCGCAGGAGGATATCGGGCTCACCCTCACCGAGGTCGCCGCCCTGCTGCGCGCCGGGGCCACCCCCGAGCGGGCCTGGGCCCGAGCGCTGCGCCGCGCGGGACTGCCGGAGGCGGCGGGCCTCACCCCCGCCGACGACGGCTCCCCACCCGCCCTCGCCGTGCTGGCCCGCGCTCCCGGGCCCTCGTGGCTGCCGCGGCGGGACTGCGGTCACTGGGCGTGGAACCCGCCCATCAGTGGAGCGGTCGCGGCGCACCAGGCCATGCGGGCCGCCGTGCCCGGTGCCATCGCCGCCTGCCGCCTCACCCGCGCCCTGGGCTCGCCACTGGCCGGAGTGCTGGAGTCCGTCGCCGAGGGCGTCTCCGAGGCGGGCCGGGCCCGGGCCTCGCGGCAGTCCGCCCTCTCCGGGCCCCGCACCACCGCCCGCCTCCTGGCCGCCCTGCCGCTGGTGGCCCTCGCCCTGGGGTCGCTCGTCGGCGCTCACCCCGAGGAGCTCCTGCTGGGCGGTTCCTGGGGGAGCGCGCTGGGCCTGGCCGGGATCGGCCTCATGATCGCCGGTCACCGGCTCACGAGCAGGCTCGTGCGCGCCGCCATCCACGGCGCGCCCGCCTCGGGCGGAGGGGGCGGGCCGCGGGCCGGTCAGCATGGGTCGGCGCGGCGCGAACCGGTCGAGGAGGCCCTGGTCCTCGACCTCGCCGCGGCCGCCCTCGAGGCGGGGGCCTCCCTGCCCGGGGCCTTGGCGGCCCTCGGTCAGGCGCTCGGCGAGGAACAGTTCGGCGTCGTCTCCCGCGCCCTCCTCATCGGCGCGAGCTGGGACGAGGCCTGGGACGCGCCCGAGGACGCCGCCTGGCGGGCATCGCGAGGCCGCCTCGAGCACTGCCTGCGCCCCGGCTGGGAGGACGGCGCCTCGCCGTCGGCACTGCTGAGCCGTACCGCCGCCTCGATCCGGGCCGGGAGGCGCGCCACCGATGAGGAGGCCGCCGAGCGGCTCGCCGTCCGCCTCGTCATCCCCCTGGGGCTGTGCCACCTGCCGGCCTTCGTGCTACTGGGCATCGTCCCGGTGGTCGCGGGCGCCGGATTGGACATCCTGGCCGGGTGAGCAGGGCAGACTGGGCGCATGTGCCCCTTCCGCCTGCCGTCGTCCACTCGCGCGGTGCTCGTCGACATCGACGGCGTCCTCGTCGACCACCGATATGCCTCCGACCGCGCCTCCTATCTATGGGCCTCCGGCCTGAAGGGCTGGGATCTCGGCCCGCAGGAGACCGCCGAGCTGTGGGAGGCCATCGACCGGCGCCACTTCGCCCGCTATCAGGCCGGCGAGCTCGACTTCCGCGGCCAGCTGCGCGCGCGGGTGCGCGCGTTCGTGCCCGGCGGGGGCGATCTCAGCGATGCCGAGGCCGATGCCCATATGGCCGCCTACCGCGCCATCTACCGCCGCCTGTGGCGCGCCTACGACGATGTTCCCTCCTTCCTGGCCCGACTGGAGGCCCTGCGCGCCGCTCGCGGGCGGGCGGCCCGGGCCGGGGAGCCGATCGTGCCGCTCGCGGTCGCCTACCTCACCAACGGCGATGCTCCCAGCCAGGAGGAGAAGCTCGCCGCCGTCGGCGCCCGCGTGGCCGGCTGGGAGATGTTCGCCTCGGCGCAGATGGGGGCCACGAAGCCCGACCCGGCGATCTTCACCGCCGCGTGCGCCCGCCTCGGCGTGGCCCCGGCCCAGGCCCTCATGATCGGCGACGATGTCGGCTCCGACGTCGACGGCGCCCTGGCCGTGGGAATGCCGGTGGTCCACCTGCGGCGCGGTGACCGGGGGCCATCGAGGGAGGTCCCGACCGTCACGGGCCTCGATGAGATCGAGTTCTGAGCCTCCCCGCGCGCTCATCCGCCATTCGCCGCTCGGTGCCCGCCGTCGTCCGGGCGCCGATCCCGGCCGCCTCGCCCCGGGACGTGAATGCTGGCACGATGGGGCCATGGCATTGTCGAAGAAGCAGTTGAGCCAGGACGAGGTCATCGTCCGGCACATGCACACCCACCCCAAGGTCCTCCTGTGGCGGATCATCGCGCAGGTCGTCCTCATCGCCGTCGGCATCGCGGCCTCGATCCTCCTGCCGGGCGACTGGTCCCCGTGGAGCCACCTCGCCGTGTGGATCATCGTCCTGGCGGTCTCGGTGCCCGTGTTCCTCCTGCCCTGGCTGGCCTGGGCGACGACGACCTACACGATCACCTCCAAGCGCGTCATCACCCGCTCGGGCATCCTCAACAAGCGCGGCCATGACCTGCCGCTGTCGCGCATCAGCGATGTCCAGCAGGACCGGGCGCTGACCGACCGGGTCTTCGGCGCGGGCACCCTGCGGCTGGAGACGAGCGCGGGCGACCCCCTCATCCTCGAGGACGTCCCCAGCGTGGCCACCGTGCAGGTCGAGATCTCCAACCTGCTGTTCAACGATGTTCAGGGGGCGATCGACGTCGATCCCGACCACTGAGCCGCCGAGTCCCCGCGCCGCAGCCGTCTCGGTCCCCGCATATGACGGATCCCCGTACCGCTCGGTACGGGGATCCGTCATATGCGGGGACCGCGCGCGGCGGAGTGTCAGCCGATGGTCTCGACGACGGCGACGGCCTGGGCCACGCCGGTCAGGGTGGCGGCGATGCGCACGGCCTCCCAGACCTGCTCGGTGCTCAGGCCCTCGCCGCGAACGGTGGCCTCGTGGGAGGTGATGCAGCGCTCGCAGCCGTTGATCGTGGACACGGCGAGGCTCCACAGCTCGAAGTCGACCTTCTCGACGCCGCCGGAGGAGCCGATGATGTTCATCCGCAGGCCCATGCGCTCGTTCTCGTAGGCGTCGCCCAGGAAGTGGCGGGTGCGGTAGGCGACGTTGTTCATCGCCATGATGGAGGCCGAGCCCAGGGCGGCGCTGATGGCCTCCTCGCTCAGGTGGGCGCGGGCGTCCTCGAGGACCTGCACGAGCACGGACTCGTTGCGGGTCGCCGCGGCGGCGGCCACGAAGGCGCCCCACTGCTGCTGCTCGGTGAGCGTGGAGGAGCGGGACAGGGTGGACAGGTTGAGGGAGAGGTCCTTGGCCCACTCGGGCAGGGCGGAGCGGAGGTTGTCGATGCTCATATCTGCTTTCTCTTCTCGTCGGTGGTCGTCTGCGCGGCGGGGCGCCTCAGTGGGTCATTTCGCCCAGGGCGTCAATGGTGGCGGCGCCGGCCTGCCAGTTGCAGGCGCACAGCTCGTCGGACTGGAGGGCGTCGAGCTGGCGGAGGGTCTCGTCGGTGTTGCGGCCCACGGAGTCGGAGGTGATGGACACCGACTGGATGACGTTGTTGGGGTCGATGATGAAGGTGGCGCGGTCGGCGACGCCGTCGGCGTTGAGGACGCCCGTGGCGGCGGCCAGCTCGCGCTTCAGGTCCGAGGCCATGGGGAAGGGCAGGTCCTGCAGCTTCTCGTGGCTGCGGCGCCAGGCGTAGTGGGTGTACTCGTTGTCCACCGAGACGCCCACGATCTGGCAGTCGCGGTCCTCGAAGTCCTGGTAGAGGTCGCCGAAGGCGGAGATCTCGGTGGGGCAGACGAAGGTGAAGTCCTTGGGCCAGAAGAAGACGACGCGCCAGGTGCCGGCGGGGACGGCGGAGGACACGGTGGTGAAGTAGTCCTCGGGCTTGCTGGCCTCGACGTCCTTGAGGTTGCCGGGGACGACGGCGGTGAGCTCGTAGGCGGGGAACTGGTCACCGATGGTGAGAACGGCCATGGGAGAACCTCCTGGATGGTGATGGAACGCTGCTCGACCAGAGGAGACGCCCTCTGTTCGGCCCTAGGGTAGAGTCTCGGATAGATAAGTGCAACACCTATATATCAAATTATTAGTCAGCCCTCCCTATTTCCGAGACCGGTCGAAGTGGCGATCGAGACCACTATGTTGGTTGTGGGTGGGTGGGTCTGACTCAATCGAGACCTGACGGCCCCTGGTTTGCGGGGTGTGTCCTTGGACCGGCCTGTCGG
>NZ_MVIW01000052.1 GCF_002072185.1 Actinomyces denticolens | reverse complement strand
CGGTGTTGATGATCTCGTCCCAGCCCCCGGCGAAGGGCAGGCCCACCCGGTACCCCTCGTGGGGGGTGCCGGCGAAGTTGACGATCACCGCCACCAGGTCCGAACGCCCGTCCGGCCCGGTGCCCTTGCGCAGGTAGGAGATGACGTTGTGATCGCCGTCGCCGGCCTCGATCCACTCGAAGCCGCGGTGGGAGAAGTCATCGGCCCACATGGCCGGGGAGGAGACGTAGAAGTGGTTGAGGTCGGTCACCAGGCGCAGCAGGCCGGCGTGACCGGGGTCGTCCAGGATCCACCAGTCCAGGGAGTTGTCCGCGTTCCACTCGGCGCCCTGGCCGATCTCCTGCCCCATGAACAGCAGTTGCTTGCCGGGGTGGGACCACTGGTAGGCGTACAGGGCGCGCAGACCGGCCAACTCCTGCCAGGCGTCACCCGGCATCTTGGACAGCAGTGAGCCCTTGCCGTGGACGACCTCGTCGTGGCTCAGGGGCAGGATGAACTGCTCGGAGAAGGCGTAGACGAGGGAGAAGGTCAGCTCGCCGTGGTGGTAGCGGCGGTTGATGGGCTCCTCGGCCAGGTAGCGCAGGGTGTCGTTCATCCAGCCCATGTTCCACTTGAGCCCGAAGCCCAGGCCGCCGTAGTTCGTGGGGGCGGTAACGCCCGGCCAGGCGGTGGACTCCTCGGCGGCCATGATGATGCCGGGGTTCTTCCGGTAGGCGGTGGCGGTGGCCTCCTGGAGGAAGCTGATGGCCTCCAGGTTCTCCCGCCCGCCGAACTGGTTGGGGGCCCACTGGCCCTCCTCGCGGGAGTAGTCCAGGTAGAGCATGGAGGCGACGGCGTCCACGCGCAGCCCGTCCACGTGGAACTCGCCGAGCCAGTACAGGGCGTTGGCCACGAGGAAGTTGCGGACCTCGTTGCGCCCGAAGTTGAACACGTAGGTGCCCCAGTCGGGGTGCTCGCCGCGGCGGGGGTCCGGGTCCTCGTACAGGGCGGTGCCGTCGAAGCGGGCCAGGGCCCACTCGTCTTTGGGGAAGTGGGCGGGTACCCAGTCGAGGATGACGCCGATGCCGGCCTGGTGGAGGGCATCGACGAGGTACTTGAAGTCGTCCGGGGTGCCGAAGCGCGCGGTCGGGGCGTAGTAGCCGGAGACCTGGTAGCCCCAGGAGCCGCCGAAGGGGTGCTCGGCCACGGGCATGAACTCCACGTGGGTGAAGCCGGCCTCCTTGACGTAGGGGACGAGCTGGTCGGCCAGGCCCCGGTAGCCCAGGCCCTGGCGCCAGGAGCCGATGTGGACCTCGTAGATGCTCATGGGGTCCGAGTGCGGGTCGGTGGTGCGGCGGCGTTCCATCCACTCCTCGTCGCCCCATTCGTGGACGGCGGTGGTGACCACGGAGGCGGTCGCCGGGGGGACCTCGGTGGCGCGGGCCATCGGGTCGGCCTTCTGGTGCCAGGAGCCGTCGGCGAAGCAGATCTCGAACTTGTAGCGAGCACCCACGCCGACGCCGGGAATGAACAGCTCCCACACGCCGGAGGCGCCCAGGGAGCGCATGGCGGAGGCGGTGCCGTCCCAGTAGTTGAAGTCGCCCACCACCCGCACGGCCCGCGCGTTGGGCGCCCACACCGCGAAGGCGACGCCGTCGACGCCGCCCATGGGGCCGGAGTAGTGCTTCAGGTGCGCGCCCAGCACCTCCCACAGCTCCTCGTGGCGGCCCTCGGAGATGAGGTAGGTGTCCATCTCACCCAGGGTCGGCAGGAAGCGGTACGGGTCGTCGACCCGGGAGGTCTCCTCGCCGTAGGTGACGTCGATGCGGTAGTCCGGGACCGAATCCCCGGGGACGACGGCGACCCATACGCCGTCCTGCTCGTGTATGGCGGGGAACTCGCCCTCGGAGGTGACCACGCAGACGGCGTCGGCGAGGTGGCGCACAGTGCGCACGGTCACGCCGTCGTCGCCGACATGGGCCCCGAGGACCTCGTGCGGGTTGTGGTAGCGCGCGTAGGCGACATCCGCGAGGATCCATGGCTCGACCTCGACAGGGGAGGGGGAGCCGGTCTCGGTATTGGGGACGGGGGACTGCGAGGGGGACCCGGAGGGTGTGGCGTCGGTCATGATCGTGATTCTTCCATGGCGGGGTGGGCTGATGCGAGGGAATGAGGGCCCTGGTCGCATCGGATGAGGGGCGGGCGATGCCGGAGGGGTTCCGATCAGCCTCCTGACGGGTCGTGGGAAGCGTTGCGACCGGCGACGATTCCGGCCACTCCCCGCAGGGGGATCGCCAGCCAGTCCGGGCGGTTGCGGGCCTCGTAGACGGCCTCGTAGAGGGCCTTGTCGAGCTCGAGGGCGGCCAGCAGCACGGACTGCCGCCGCGAGGGGCTCTGCTCGCCGGCCCCGTCCCCGGGCGCGACGGCGCTCCCCGCGCCCCTGGCGCTCTCGGCGCGGTAGCCGTCCAGGAAGGCACCGCGGACGGCCGCGAGCCAGTCGGTGCCGTCAGTGTCGTCAATGCCGCCGGCGCCTCCGGTGCCTTCAGTGCTCCGCGCGCTGGTCGCGCCGCCGGCGCGGCCCACCGCGCTGGCGTAGTCGAAGGAGCGCAGCATGCCGGCCACGTCCCGCGCCGGCTGATCGGGGCGGGCGCGCTCGGCCAGGGGGCGCAGCGGCTCGCCCTCGAAGTCCAGGACGTACCAGCGCTCGGCGCCCCCGATCTCGTGGAGGACCTGGCCGAGGTGGTAGTCGCCGTGCACCCGGCAGGCGGGCTCGAGGGCGGGCAGGGACGCCAGCTCCGCCAGGAGGGCGTCGATCGCGGTGCTCAGGCCGGGGACCTCCTCGGCCAGGGCGGGGACCTCGCGCATGGCCCACTCGGCCCGCTCGCGCAGGGCTCGGGCCAGCGCCTCCGGCGCCTGCGGGGGCGCCTGGCCCAATGAGGAGCGCAGATGGGCGTGCATCTGCGCGGTGGTCGCCCCCAGGTCCGCCGCCAGAGTCAGGGCGCGCTCGCGCGCGGGCCCGGAGGCGTCGTCGTCGGCGGCCAGCGAGCAGAACAGCTCGAAGCCGTCGTCGGCCCTGGGGATGAAGGCGCAGGCCACCGCCGTGTCCATGGATGCGGTGGAGGCAGTGGGGGCTGCGGAGGGCGCAGGGGCCGTGGGCTCGATGGGGGACGCGTCGTCGCCCGGGTTCCCCTCCTCATCGCGGGCGAGCGGCAGCTCCGTGACGGACCAGGCCACGGGCATGCGCACGCGGTCCCAGCCGTCGCGCGCGAGCGCCACGGGGACCTCCACATCCGGGTTGCGGCCGGGGGCGAGCACGCGGAAGAGCTTGACGATGAGGTCGCCGGTGGCGGCGTCCTCCGGGCCCGCGGCCCGCTCGGGGCCGGAGGGGGCGGGCATGATGACGCTCGTGTTGGACTGCTCACCGGTGGTCACGCGCAGCCGCTCGGCGCGCTGGGCGATCGCCGCGGCGCCCTCGGCGCCGAGCACGGTTCCCGCGGCGGCGGCGCCCTCGGCCCACGCCCGCCAGAAGTCGGGGTGGTGGGCTCCGTCGATGAGCGCCAGCTCGCGGCCCTGGGAATCGGTCATGAGCAGTCCCTCGGACCCGGGGGCGCCGCCGTCGACGGCGCAGCGCGCCAGGTCCTCGGGCTCCCCCAGCACGAGCGGCACGTGGATGAGCACCTCGGGGGTCCGGGAGGAGCCGCCCGCGGCATCGCCTCGCGGGGCGGCGACGATGAGGTCGCGCGCGCCGGGCGCCAGATCGACGCAGTGGGCCAGCCGCAGCGCCGACGGCGCGGCGTCGCCCTTGAGGGGGAACCACCGGCGCGCCAGCATCCAGGGCAGCAGGGCTCCCAGGAGGTCCTCATCCGCGGGCCACTGGGTGGGGGCTGCGCTCATCGCTGCTCTCCTGTCTCATCATCGTGCTCCGGCCTCGGGCCGGCGCCCTCACCATCCTCTTGGCCGCCGTCGTCCTCGCGGCCCCCGCCCTGGCGGGGCAGGACCTCGAGCCAGTAGTAGCCGAGGCCGCCGAGGGTCAGGCGCAGGGCGCCGTCCGCACCGACGGAGGGGAAGGGCGTTCCCCCGAAGATGTCCCGGGTGGCCCGGCCGGCGAGCTCGGGGACGCTGATGCTCACCGCCCGCGGGGCGGCGGCCAGGTTGGCCACGCAGACGAGGGTCGCGCCGCCCTCGTCGCCCGGCGCGCCGTCCTCACTGCGCGTGTGGGCCAGGACCGCGGGGTCGGAGGCCTCCCGCAGGGCGAAGCCGCCTCGGCCCAGCACCGGGTAGGCGCGGCGCAGGTGCAGGATGCGCCGGGTGAAGTGGAGGAGGGAGTCGGGCCGGCCCATCTCCGTGGCCACGGTCAGGTGCGCGTAGCCGGGCGTCTGGATCACCGGGAGGGTGAGGGCGCCGGGGTCCACCACCGTGGAGAAGCCCATGTTGGGCGAGTCGTCCCACTGCATGGGTGTGCGCACGGCGTCGCGGTCCTCCAGCCAGATGTTCTCCCCCATGCCGATCTCATCGCCGTAGTAGAGGCAGGGGCTGCCCGGCAGGCTCAGCAGGAGGGCGAGGGCCAACTCGGTCTCCGCCCGGGAGGCGTCCAGGAGGGGGGACAGGCGGCGCCGGATGCCGATGTTGGCGCGCATCCGCTCCTCGGGCGCGTACCAGGCGTACATGTGGGCGCGCTCCTCCTCGGTGACCATCTCGAGGGTGAGCTCGTCGTGGTTGCGCAGGAAGGTGCCCCACTGGCCATGGGCGGGGATGCCCGGGGTGCGCTCGAGCACCCAGCGGATCGCCTCGGCCGAGCCCGCGCGCAGGGCGTAGTAGATGCGCGGCATCACGGGGAAGTGGAAGCACATGGTGCACTCGGGGGCCTCGGCGGTGCCGAAGTACTCCACAACCTCGTGGGGCCACTGGTTGGCCTCGGCGATGGTGATGGTGCCGGGGAACTCGCGGTCGAGCATCGCCCGGATGCCCGCGATGATCGAGTGGGTGGCGGGGAGGTTCTCGCAGTTGGTGCCCTCGGCCTCCGCCAGGTAGGGGATCGCGTCGAGGCGGAACCCGTCCACCCCGGTGCGGGCCCAGAAGCGCACGACGTCGTGCACGGCCTCCACCACGGCGGGGTTGTCGTAGTTGAGATCGGGCTGGTGGGAGAAGAAGCGGTGCCAGTAGAACTGACCGCGCTCGACGTCGTAGGCCCAGTTGGACTCCTCGGTGTCCACGAAGATGATGCGCGTGTCCGGGTAGCCGGAGTCGTCGTCGCGCCACACGTAGAAATCCCCGTAGGGGCCCTCGGGGTCGGATCGGGAGGCCTGGAACCAGGGGTGGGCGTCCGAGGTGTGGTTGAGGACCATGTCGATGACGATCCTCATGCCGCGCTGGTGCGCCTGGTGGACGAGCTCGCGGAAGTCCTCCATGGTGCCGTAGCGCGGGTCGATGGCGGTGTAATCGGAGATGTCGTAGCCGCCGTCGCGCATGGGGGAGGGGTAGAAGGGCGGGATCCAGATGCAGTCCACGCCCAGCCAGGCCAGGTAGTCCAGGCGGGTGATGAGACCGGGGATGTCCCCGACGCCGTCGCCGTCGGAGTCCGCGAAGGAGCGCAGGAGGGCCTCGTAGAACACCGCGGTGCGGAACCAGTCGGGGTCGGCGTCGAGGCCGGGGCGCGGCTGCTCGGGCAGCACCGGCACGCCCGGCACGGGCGCGACCACCGTCATCGGCGCCCCCATGGGGGTGGGGCCGGTGGTCACCGGGGGCTCCATGACCGCCAGGGGGCGCGCGCTCGCGTCGGCGGGCAGCGGGCCGATGGACGATGCCCTGGGGGGCAGGGGGCTGGGGGCGCTCACAGGGCGCGCACCCGCATGACGTGCGCGACCTGGCCCGAGTGCGGGTCGAGGCGGATGTAGTTCGAGCCGGACCACTCGTAGTCCTGCCCGGTGAGCTCATCGGTGACTGCCAGGCAGGGGCGCGAGCCGTCGGCGTCCTCGGGCAGCCCCAGCTGGACCAGGTTGAGGTTCAACTGGCCGACCTGCGCGTTGCGCGGGTCGAGGTTGACCACGGTGAGCACGACGTCGTCCTCGCCGGGGGCGCCGGCGGCCGCCCCCGGGGCCTCGGCGGCGCGCACCCGCTTGGAGTAGGCGATGATCTGCTCGTTGCCGGTGTCGTGGAACCAGATGTCCCGCAATTGGACGAGCGCGGGATGAGAGGCGCGGATCGCGTTGAGCCGGGTGAGGAGGTCCTCGATGCCGTTGCCGCGGGCGGCGGCGAAATCGCGCGGCTTGTACTCGTACTTCTCGTTGTCGATCTGCTCCTCGTAGCCGGGGCGCGGAACGGACTCGGCCAGCTCGTAGCCGGAGTAGATGCCCCAGGTGGGGGACAGGGTGGCGGCGAGCACGGCGCGCAGCTTGAAGGCGGGCACGCCCCCGTGGGTCATGAACGGGGTGAGGATGTCGTGCGTCGTGGGCCAGAAGGCCGGGCGCAGCACGTGCGCGGTCTCCTGGGAGAGCTCCACGAGGTAGTCGGTCAGCTCCTCGCGGGTGTTGCGCCACGCGAAGTACGTGTAGGACTGGTGGAAGCCGATCTTGCCCAGGGTGCGCATCATCGCCGGGCGCGTGAAGGCCTCGGCGAGGAAGAGGACCTCGGGGTGGGCCTCGCGCACCTCGCTGATGAGGCGCTGCCAGAAGTCCAGGGGCTTGGTGTGGGGGTTGTCCACGCGGAAGATCGTCACGCCGTGGGCGATCCAGGTGTCGACGACCTCCTTGATGGCGTCGTAGATGCCCTCGGGGTCGTTGTCGAAGTTGAGGGGGTAGATGTCCTGGTACTTCTTGGGCGGGTTCTCCGCGTAGGCGATGGAGCCGTCGGCCAGGACCGTGAACCACTCCGGGTGCTCGGCCACCCACGGGTGGTCCGGGGAGCACTGGAGGGCCAGGTCCAGGGCGACCTCCATGCCGAGCTCGCGGGAGCGGGCCACGAGGGCGTCGAAGTCCTCGAAAGTGCCCAGGTCCGGGTGGATGGCGTCGTGGCCGCCATCGGCCGAGCCGATGCCGTAGGGCGAGCCCGGATCGCCCGGCCGCGCGTTGAGGGTGTTGTTGCGGCCCTTGCGGTTGGTGGTGCCGATCGGGGAGATGGGGGTGAGGTAGAGGACGTCGAAGCCCATGGCCGCGATGCGGTCCAGGTTCTCGGCGGCGGTGCGCAGCGTGCCGGAGTGCCAGTTGCCGTGCTCGTCGCAGTAGGCGCCCAGCGACCGGGGGAAGATCTCGTACCAGGAGCCGGCCAGGGCGCGGGGGCGATCCACCTGCAGGGGGTAGGCGCGCGAGGGGGAGACGAAGTCCCGCAGCGGCAGGCGGTCGAGGACGGTGACGACGGCGTCGGCCAGTCCCGCCTCCAGGCGCTCGGAGGCGGAGCGGGAGCCATCGCGCAGGACGGCCGCGGCGGCCGCCAGCACGGCGGCGTCGGCCCGGCCCCGGCCGGGCACGGCCTGGGCGCGCTCCATGACGCGGGCGCCCTCCTCGAGCATGAGCTCGACGTCGACGCCGGCGGGCACCTTGATCCCGGCGTCATGCGCCCAGGTGGCGTAGGGGTCCGACCATCCCTCGACGCGGAAGGACCAGTCGCCCGGGGCGTCGGGAGCCAGGCGCGCCTCGTAGCGGTCCAGGCCGGGGGCGATGAGCCGCATCCGGGCGCTGGGCCCATCGGTGCCGTCCGGACGGATGAGCACGGCGGTCGCCGCGAAGCAGTCATGCCCCTCGCGGAAGACGGTCGCGCGGATGGGGATGACCTCACCGGGCACCGCCTTGGCGGGCCAGTGGCCATCCTCGACCACGGGGAAGACCTCGGTGACCGGGATCCGGCCGACGAGGGGGCGGGCAGGACGCGGAGCGGTGGTGTGTCGGATCACAGGACAAGACTACGGGCCCGGCGCCCGTCAGGCACCCCGAACGGAGGGGCCGGGGCGCCGCCCTCGCCGGGCCGCGGGCACGGCGGCCCCCGGCGGCCCCGGTCCCCGGTGGCGCTCAGTAATCCATGCGCATGGCGGCGCGAACGGCCCGCAGGGTCTCCTCCGCGACCTCGTTCGCCCGCTCGTTGCCCCTGGCCAGGACGGACAGGAGGCGGCCCTCGTCGGCGGCCAGCTCGGCGCGGCGCGCGCGGATCGGAGCGAAGTACTCGTTGACCGCCTCGGTGGTGAGCCTCTTGAGGGCGCCGGCCCCGCCGTCGCCGATGCTCTCGGCGATCTCCTCCGGGGAGCCCGCCCCGCACAGGGAGGCGAGCATGAGCAGGTTGGACACCTCGGGGCGGCCCGCGGGGTCGTAGGTGATGACGCGGTCGGAGTCCGTCTTGGCCTTCCTCAGGGCCTTGGCGGTCTCATCGGCGCTCATGCGCAGCTCGATCGTGTTGCCCCGCGACTTGCTCATCTTCTCCCCGTCCAGGCCCAGCAGCAGCGGGGCCTCGCCGAGCAGCGCCTCGGGGCGGCGGAACACCGGGTGGGACTTCTCCGCCCGGCCGTAGCGCTTGTCGAAGCGCTGGGCGATGAGTCGGGCCTGCTCCAGGTGGGGGAGCTGGTCCTTCCCAACGGGCACGAGGTTGGCCTGGCAGAACAGGATGTCCGCGGCCTGGTGGACCGGGTAGGTCAGCAGCAGCCCGCTCATCGCGCGCCCGGCGGTGGCCTCCAGCTCGGCCTTGACCGTGGGGTTGCGGTGCAGCTCGGACTCGGTGACCAGCGACAGGAAGGGCAGCATGAGCTGGTTGGCGGCGGGCACCGCCGAGTGGGTGAAGATCGTCGAGCGCTCCGGGTCCACCCCCACGCTCAGGGCGTCCGCCGTGAGCGACAGGACGCGCTCGCGGATGGGGCCCACGCCGTCGCGGTCGGTGATGACCTGGTAGTCGGCCACGAGGATCCAGGTGTCGATGCCCATGTTCTGGATCGGCGCCCAGGCGCGCATCGTCCCGAAGTAGTGGCCCAGGTGCATGTTGCCGGTGGGGCGCACCCCGGTGAGCATCCGGTAGCGGCCGGGGTTGACCGGCATGTCCGCCTCGATCTCGCGGCTGCGCGCGATGGAGCGGGCGAGCGAGGCGTCGTCGATGGCACTGGCCAGGGCCTCCTCCGCCGAGGAGGGGGCCGGGGAGGGGCCGGCGGTGGGCGATGCGGGGGAGGACGTCATGGCGCACATCCTAGGCGAGGGGCGCCGCAGGGCGTCGCGGCCGGGGCCGCGGGGCCCGCCCCGCGCTCAGGGGCGCGGGCCCGGCGAGGACGACGACGGGGCGACCGAGGCGGCTGCCCGGGTGAGGGCGGCCAGGTGGCCGCGCAGGTCCGAGGCGCCGGCGGCGACGTCGAGGCGCTGGCAGCTCGCCGCGAGGGCGTCGAGTTCGGCCAGGCGCTGGCGCACGGTCTCGACGACCCCGGAGGCGGCGGCTGAGAGCCCCGCGGCGGCGGCAGGCAGTTGCGGGTCCTTCGCCGCGGGCGAGGCGGTCCAGAGCATGAGCAACTGGTTGGGGATGACCATCATGCGGCTGGCCTCGCCGATCGTGGCCACGGCCTGGGCGCTGAGCGCGCGGTGCGCCTCGGCGGCCCGCTCCATCTCCTCCAGCCCGGCGGTCAGGCTCTCGATGAGGTCGGGGATGGACTCGGCGGAGTACTGCGTCTCGCCGACGCCGTCGATGAGCTCGACGGTGAACAGGGCGGTGATCGTGGCGTGCAGGCGGGCCAGGGCGATCCGGAAGCGGGTGCGGGCGCCGTTGAGGTCCAGCTGGGCGAGGGTCTCGACGAGCCGGTTGACCAGGGGCGAGACGATGCCCTGCATCTGCATCCACAGGTCGAGCAGGTCCGCCAGGGGCTTGACGCGGGCGTCGCCGCGATCGAGCGCGGCGATGGTGGTGGCGGTCAGGCGGGGATCGGCGAGGGTCTCGGTCAGCGCGGCCCCGGCGGCCTTGAGCGAGGCCGACAGCTCCGCCAGCTCGCCCTGGCCCGCCATCCAGGAGTCCAGCCCGTCGGTGATGGCGCTCACCGAGGAGAGCATCTCGGCCAGATCACCGGTGGCCCCCGGGCGCTGCGGGATGCCCTCGGACATCTCCTCCCTGCGGGCGACCTCGGCGGGCAGGGCGGCGTTCTGGAAGTCCTCGTAGGAGGACATCCCCGCGGCGGCGAGCAGCTCGGCGATGCGGGCCAGACCCTTCACCGACGCCTCGCGCCGGTTGTCCCCGGCCTCGATGGCGGCGTCCTCCACGGCGCGGGCGTCGCGGTAGATCGCGCAGGCGGTCTCGAACAGATCGTCCCGCATGGGGCGGGTGCGCACGGAGAGGTAGCCGCCGTCGGACAGGGGCGTGACGGTGGCGAAGACCGCGTACTCCGAGCCATCGGCCGCGAGGTTGCGCACGTAGGCGGCGAAGGGGCTGCCCGCCTGAAGGGTGTCCCACATGGCCTTGAAGGCGCCGCCGGGCATCTCCGGGTGGCGGATGATGTTGTGGGGCGCGCCGGAGAGCTGCCGGCGGCTGTAGCGGGACAGCTCGATGAACACGTTGTTGGAGTGGCGGATCACCCCGCGCGCGTCAGTGGTGGAGAAGAAGAGCTGGTCGACTCCGACCTCGTGGGTGGCGCCTGAGACCTCGGGCATGATGGAGGGGCTCCTTGCGAGTCGTTTCACGTGACGAGCCATTCGGCGGCCGCGCGTCTTAATAACAAATGGATAACACGCGACTTTAGTCCTAGAACGTGCGCCCCGCCAGGCTCGGGGAGTCATGACGCCGACGGCGAAAGCCCCCTGGGCAGGCCCTATCCCGCCGGCCCCGGATCGCCGCCGCCCGCGTGGGGGAAGGGTTCCGGCTCCGGGGCGAGAGCCTCGCCGGAGAGGTAGATGCGCATGGAGAGCACCTCCATCGTGGTGGTGTCCCCCGGGCGGTCCTGGCGGCAGATGGGCCCCTGGACGGAGCCGATGGTCGAGACCGGCGCGGGCCCCGGGGCGCGCCTGATGCGGCGGGCCAGCGCGAACGCGGAGGTGTGCGGACGGGGGACCGCCCACGTGGAGTCCCAGACGAGGTGCCAGTCGCGGCCGTGGGCCCCCGGCAGGACGACCTCCTGCTCCTCCAGGGTGCCGTTGATGACGACGAGGAGGTCGTCGTCGCCCCAGGGGGCGCCCGAGCGGAGCATCTGCACCGTCCGGCAGCCGACGTCGTGCCAGTCCCAGTG
This sequence comes from Actinomyces denticolens, assembly GCF_002072185.1. GTDB lineage: Bacteria > Actinomycetota > Actinomycetes > Actinomycetales > Actinomycetaceae > Actinomyces > Actinomyces denticolens. Next base: position 3,151 of record NZ_MVIW01000052.1, on the reverse strand, counting down.
GCCCATGCGCTCGCCGTCGGCCCTGAACCAGGACAGGTCCGGGATCGTGTCCGGCTCACCATCGATGAGGGCCGGGGCTCCCACGGCGAAGCGGTCCGGGCGCAGCACCGGGTGTTCCTCGCGCAGGCGGATGAGGAAGCGCGTGATGGAGATGAGGTCGCGCTGCCAGATCTCCAGGTCCCAGTCGTACCAGGAGATCTCCGAGTCCTGGCAGTAGGAGTTGTTGTTGCCCCCCTGCGTGCGGCCCATCTCGTCCCCGCCCAGGATCATCGGCGTGCCCGCGCTGATGAGCAGCGTGCCCAGCAGATTGCGCGCTGAACGGCGGCGCAGGACCTCGATCGGCCCCCCGTCCATGCCCTCGGCCACGCGGCCCTCCCAGCCGTGGTTCCAGGAGCGGTTGTCATCCGTCCCGTCGCGGTTGTCCTCGCCATTGGCCAGGTTCTGCTTGTGGTCGAAGCAGGTCAGGTCCCTCAGCGTGAACCCGTCGTGAGCGGTGATGAAGTTGACGCTCGCCAGCGGGCCCCTGCCGCCCGGGTACTCCCCGTGGCCGAACAGGTCCATCGAGCCCGACAGGCGGGTGGCCAGGTCGCTCAGGCTCGAGCCGGGGCGCCCCTTGGACAGCGCCGAGGCATCGGCCAGCCAGAAGGAGCGCACCGCCCCGCGGTAGCGGTCGTTCCAGTCCTTGAAGGGCTCGGGGAACTCGCCGGTGCGCCAGCCGCCGGGGCCCACGTCCCACGGCTCGGAGATGAGCTTGACCCGCTTGAGGACGGGATCGCTGGCCATCGCCGCCAGGAGCGGATGGCGGGGGGTGAACTCGGCGCCGTGGCGGCCCAGGGTCACGGCCAGGTCGAAGCGGAACCCGTCCACGCCGACGTCGGTCGCCCAGTAGCGCAGCGAGTCCAGCACCAGTTGGACCGCCCGGGGGGAGCGGAAGTCGATGCTGTTGCCCGTGCCGGTGACGTCCCCGTAGATCGCCGGCCTGTGCGGGGCGTGGAGGTAGTACTCCAGGTTGTCCAGGCCCCGCAGCGACAGCGACGGCCCGTCCATGCCGCCCTCGCAGGTGTGGTTGTAGACCACGTCCATGATGATCTCGAGGCCCGCCTCATGGAGGAGCGAGACCATGCCCCGCAGTTCGTCGAGAACCGCCTCGGGGCCGGCGGCCCGGGCGGCGGCCGTCGCGTAGGACGGCTCGGGGGCGAAGAACGACAGCGTCGAGTAGCCCCAGTAGTTGCGCCGCCCCCGCTGCTGGAGGAACGGCTCGGAGAAGGCCGCGTGGATCGGCAGGAGCTCGATGGTGGTCACCCCGAGACCGCGCAGGTACTCGATGGTCGCGGGATGGGCGAGCCCGGCATAGGTGCCGCGGAGGTGCTCGGGGACGCCGGGCATCCCCAGTGTCATGCCCTTGACATGGGTCTCGTAGATCACCGTGCGCTCGATGGGGACGCGGGGGCCGGGGACCACGGGGAAGCGGGGGCCGCCCGTGACCACGCCCAGCGCCGTGCTCCCCAGCGAGTCCAGCCCCGAGGGGGCGAAGGGGATGAGGGCGGGGGAGAGGTCGTCCTCCACCGTGTGGGCGTAGATCTCCGGGGAGAGCGTCGTGGTGCCGCTGGTCAGACGCGCGTAGGGGTCCAGGAGCATCTTGCGCGGATTGTGGAGGAGCGCCTCGGAGGGGTTCCAGAATCCGTGGACCCGGTACCCGTAGCGCTGCCCGACGCCGACGCCGGGCACATGCGCGTCCCACGCGCCCTGCTGCGGGCCGTGCATGCCGATGCGGCGCTCGGAGACGGGGGTCCCGGCGTCGTCCACCTCGATGAGGCACAGGTCCACCGCCGTGGCGCGAGGGGCCACGACCACGAAGTCCGTCCCATCGCCCTGGGGGGTGGCCCCCAGGCGGGTGCGCTCGAGCGCGCGCGCTGGTGCCAGCGGCGCAGGGGCGAGCGGGACGGAACCGGACACGGGTCTCATTCTTGCGCGCGCGCCAACCCGGGCCAAGCGCCGGGCGCGCGCTGAGGGCTGAAAGAAGGATCACCGAACTGAGTGAGCGGTCACACCCCGCTTTATGGCAACCTTGGACGCATGAAAATCGTCGTCTGCATCAAGCACGTTCCTGACGTGCAGTCCGAGCGCCGCTTCGAGGAGGGCCGCCTCCTGCGCGGCGACGAGGATGTTCTCAACGAGCTCGATGAGAACGCCGTCGAGGCGGCCGTCAGCCTCGCCGAGGACGCCGGGGGGGAGGTGATCGCCCTGACCATGGGCCCGGAGGACTCCGAGGACGGCGTGCGCCGCGCCCTCCAGATGGGGGCGGACTCCGGCCTCATCGTCGCCGACGACCGGCTCGCCGGGGCAGACGTCGTCACCACCGCGCGGGTGCTCGCCGCCGCCATCGGGTGCATCGGCGGCGTCGACCTCATCGTCACCGGCATGGCCTCCCTGGACGGCATGACCTCCATGCTCCCCGGCGCGCTCGCGGCGGCCGCGGGCGTGCCCGCGCTCACCCTGGCCACCGAGCTGGAGGTCGCCGACGGCGCCGTGACGATCCAGCGGACCACCGGCACGCTGCGCGAGACCCTGCGCGCGCCGCTGCCCGCCCTCGTCTCCGTGACCGACCAGGTCAACGAGCCCCGCTACCCGAACTTCGCCGCCATGCGCGCGGCGAAGAAGAAGCCCCTCGATGTTCTCTCGTTGGACGACCTCGGGCTGGAGGGCCTGGAAGATCCCGCCGTGAGCGTGGTGGCCGCCCAGGCCAGGCCCGCCCGCGAGGCCGGCATCATCCGCACCGACGCCGGGGACGCGGGACGCGAGCTCGCCGCCTGGCTCGTCGAGTCCAAGCTCGTCTGAGGCCCATCCGAGGCCCGTTCGAGCCTCATCCGAGGCCGCCCGTTAGACGTCTGATGCGCGCCCGCCGCCCATAAGACCCAAGGAGATCCCGCATGTCCCACACGCTTGACGCCCCCATCCTCGTCCTGGCCGACCTCGACGACGCCGGCCGCCCCACGGGCACCGCCCTGGAGCTGCTCGCCGCGGCCCGGTCGCTCGGCCCCCAGGCGATCGCCCTCGTGCTCGGCGAGGCCTCCGCCGCGAGCGCCGCGGCGCCCGCCCTGGCCGCCGCCGGCGCGACCCGGTTGCTGGCCGCCGCCGTCCCCGCCCTGGC
>NZ_MVIW01000051.1 GCF_002072185.1 Actinomyces denticolens | reverse complement strand
GGGCAGTCCCTTGCGTCTTTACGAAATATAAGTCATTCCCTACCATGTGGAATGTACCTTTATTGCCGTCGGACACATCTATTGGCGTGGCGCAATGGCAAGAAAATTCACTGTAATTTGATGCTGCAGATAGAGTGTGAACTTCAACCTTTCCGCTCTCTGTTGCGACAGTCTTGATGAAGCAGAGGTCGCCAGAATAATCTGTTGTTACTGCGGTCGCTGGAACTTCTGGGAACGATCCTGCGGTCGTAACGATCGCACCCAGAGCACCTGTTAGGAGGATCTGACGTCGAGATGGCGTAAATGGCATGAAGTTTTCCTTGTGCGCATGTAATGGGCAAGGTGCACCTTCGCAATCTTGTCCATAGCGAGAAGAGGATCGCCAGTACTGAGAGGGAGCGGTGCTGGTGTTGAACGATCGATTCAGGGGGCGATAGCTCGGTGAGGCAGGCTCTGCCATTTCAATAGATGCAGAATGTGTGAAGCATCATCAATATGATTGTAGGTGCAGTCGCCCTCCTAGTCAACAGTTCTGTGAGGTTGATCCTGGATGCTGGCACATGAGGTCTTGCGCCTCGTAACGAAGTCTCTGTGATGGTCGCAGGCGAGGACTGCGTGGCGAGCGATCTGTCGACGAAGATCAACGTGCACCTTTCTGAAGTTCAGGAGTCGCAGTCGTTCGGGCCGTGGCCGCGACAACTTGGTTGGGAGGGAAGTGGCGGGATGCGTGCTGACTGGGTGCGAGTGGTGCTCTGCAGTCACAGCTCCGCCCGTCGCAGGGCCGCGACCGCGCCGACCACGAACACCACGGGCACGGCGACGCCCATGACGAGGGGAGTCGCGGCGAGGGGGCCAGTCGCACTGGAGACTGCGCCGGTGGTCGCGGCCGAGGCGACGTCGGAGGCGAGCGCCCCCAGGCCCAGCGGGCTCCAGTCGGCCACAGGCCGCCACAGGGCGAGAGTCGGCCCCAGCAGGGACAGGACGATGCCGACCGCCGCGGGCAGGACCGTCGAGCGCGAGCATGAGGAGACGAGCAGGGTGATCCCCAGTGTCGTCAGCGCCCCCATGGCCCACAGGCCCGCCGCCAGCGTCCCGGCGGCCGCGGCTCCGCCGCCCCCGCCCCAGGTGGCGCTGCCGCCGAAGAGCGCCGTCGTCGTCGCCAGGCAGCACAGCGCCGAGAACGCGGTGGACGCCGCCGTCAGTGCGAGCAGCCACAGGGCCTTGGCCGCCACGTGGAGGCTCCGACCGCGCGCGCCGCGCCCGGCCAGCTCGGCGGCGGTGATGCCCTCCGAGCGCTCGCCGGCGACGGAGGCCGCGGCGATGACCACGAGCACGATGAGCAGCAGCGAGGAGGCGTTCTTCACCCATTGCGACCAGGCGTCCCCGACGGTCGGCTCCGCGATCGCGGCCGCGGCCGCCTCGCCCAGCGTGGAGGCCAGCATCTCCGGTATGACATAGGCGATGAGTGGCGAGCCGATGCCGGTCAGCGCCGCCGCGCCGACCACGGCAGGGCCGCGCCACGTGCGCAGCGCCCCCCGCGTCTCCACGCGCACGGTCTCCGCAACCGCCCCGAGCGCCCTCCCGGTGATCGCGTTCATCGCATGCCTCCCTCGGCGCCGTCGTCCTGCGGCGCCCCGGCGCCGTTGCGCCCCGGCGCGCCGAGGCCATCCCCGCCCGCCTCGCCGACCGCCCGCAGGAAGGCCTCCTCCAGGCCGTGGCGGGTGGCGTCCATGGAGACCAGGCCGCAGCCCGCCTCGGCCAGCAGGCCGGGAAGGCGCAGGTGAGCCGTCTCCGGCTCCGGCGTGCGCACCGAGAGGCGGCGGGGGTCCTCCGCGTCCGCATCCACGCCCGACACCCACTCCTGGCGGCGCAGGAGCCCGCCCAGCGGCGTGGCGTCGGCGGCCGTGCGCAGCTCGATGCTCGTGGCCCGCGTCCCCGCGGTGAGATCGGCCGTGCGCCCGGCCAGGAGCAGGCGGCCGGCGTCGATGATGGCGACGCGATCGCACACGCGCTCGGCGTCGTCGAGCAGGTGCGTGGAGAGCAGGACCGTGGTGCGGCCCCGCAGGGAGGCGATGAGGTCGAGCAGCTCCCGGCGTCCCACGGGGTCGAGCGCGGAGGTGGGCTCGTCCATGATGAGCAGGCGCGGCGCGCTGATGAGCGCCCGTGCGAGCCCGAGGCGCTGGCGCATGCCCCGCGAGTACGCGCGAATGGGCTGCGTGACCCCCTCCAGATCGGCCAGGGCGAGCAGGCTGCGCGTGCGACGGCGCCGCAGCGCCGCGTCGAGGCCCGCGAGCCTGGCGGCATGGTCGAGCACCTCATCGGCCCGCATCCACCCATGGAATCCGGGGACGTCCGGCAGGTAGCCGATGGTCCCCGCCGCCAGCGCGCGGGACGCGTCCTGCCCGAGGACGCTCATGAGCCCCGAGGTGGGGGTGCTCAGGCCCAGCACCATGCGGATCGTCGTCGTCTTGCCCGCCCCGTTGCGGCCGAGGAAGCCGAAGATCGAGCCCTCGGGGACCGTCAGGTCGAGGCGGTCGACGACGGCGCGCTCCCCATAGCGCTTGGTCAGCCCGCTCAGGAGCAGCGCCGGCGCGGGAGTCTCGGCAGCGCCCGCCCTGCTGGGGATGCTCATCGCGGGCTCACCCCGCGCCCGGACCGTAGACATCGGCCACGGCGTCCTCGACGGCGCCGCGCGCCCGCTCGGCGCGGGGCGCCTCCGACAAGGGCCCCGGGCCGCGCCCGGCCACGAGGAAGGCGATCGGGCCGACCATGGACAGGAGCAGGATGATCGCCAGCCAGGGCCAGCGCCCCAGAGTGAGGCGATCCTCGGGCGTCCTGGACCACCGCCACAGCGCGGCGGCCAACAGGGTGAGCTGGATCGTTGCCGCGCCGGCCAGCACTGCCGTCATCGTGCCGCTCATGATTCCTCCTCAGGGGTGGTGCCTCGCTCAGGGGTGGTGCCTCGGCCGGTCCCGGTGGCGCGCATGGCGCGGCTGATCGCGGCCCGGGTCGCGCCGATGGCGAGAGCGGTCGCCAAGACGGCGGCGCCCGCGACGACTGCCGCTTGCGCGGCACTGCCGGCCCCTCCCCGCCGCCGGAGCGCGTCGGCGAACCCGGCGCCGGTGAGCAGGATCGAGGTGGTGGCATGGCCGAGGCGCTGCGGGAGGGGCGCGTCGAGCACGATGTCGACGGCGCCCAGCGCGGTGGACATGAGCGCGGCCGGCGCGAGGCTCGACGCTGATGCCGCGCGCGCCGTCGGCAGCGCGCGCTTGCGGGCGGCGACGGCGCCAATGGCCGATCCCACGGCGAGGGCGGCCGGTGCCGCGCTGAGCGCCGCCATGCCCGCGGGGCCCAGGCGCAGGTCGTCGCCCAGGTCATCCGGGTTGGTCCAGCCCGTCCTGACCGCGAGGGCCCCGAGGTTGAGGTCCCAGCCGATGCCCCAGGCGCGCGGCACGAGGAGGGGATCGGTGGGGGAGTAGTGGCGGGCTGCGCGCTCGCGCAGACCGCGGGGATCGAGGGAGACGGGAACGCCGAGGAACCGGGCGGTCCCCGTCCGAGCGTCATCGTCCCACTCGGCGTCCTCCCATGACGCCGGTGTGCCGGCGCCCGGGGTCCGGGTCGGGGCGCCCGTGTCGTGCGGCTCAATGGTGCTCACGAGCTCTTCTCCTTCGTCGTTCTCATCGTTGCCCGTGGGGATCGCGCGAGGCGATCGGGATGATCGGATGGCGTGGTGCTGCCCAGCAGGGCGGCCATGTCGCGGCTGAGCGCCAGCCAGACCCGGCGCTGGGCGGCCAAGCGCTCTCGGCCGGCCTCTGTCAGTAGGTAGTAGCGCCGGGGCGGCCCGCTGGGTGACTCCTGCCAGGTGGTCTCCACGACTCCGGCGGCGCGCAGGCGGGACAGGAGAGGGTAGACGGTCCCCTGGGGGGCCGCGAGGGTGGGAAGGGCGGCGAGCTCCTCGACGAGGGCGCCGCCGTAGATGCCGTTGGGCTCGGCGCGCCTGACCAGCGTCAGAACGGCGAGTTCGAGGGCTCCTTTGCGCAGCTGCGGCTCCGCGGCGCCGGCCGCTGCCGCCGCGGCGCTCCTTGTCGGCTTCGCTGCCTTGGCCATGCCGTCCTCGCCTCCTCTCGCTCGGGACCTTCCCGCCCTGTCATCTATCTTGTAATGCAAGGTACCTGGTGTCAACATCTCTGTAGGCATCTCTGTGGAGCCGTCGTGAGCGCCTGCCCGGTCGGCTCCGTCTTCCCCCACCGTCTGCCGTCGGACTCGGACATGCGCCCTGAAGCCGCAGATACCGTCTCGACCCGCATCTGCGCCCTCATCCTCGCAGTTTGAGGGCGCAAGAGCGGGTCGAGACGGTATATCGGGGGCGAGGCCGCGGGCGCGGGAACAAGCTTGGCGCCGTCGTCGTTGGAGGAGACGATGACTGTGATGACCGAGACGGCCGCGCTTCCCAGCCCTGTGGCCCTGATGACCCCTGTTCTCGCCTCCCTGACGGGTGGCGCCCAGCGCCGGCCCTCCCGCGCGGCGCGGCGCATCGCGCTAGGCTCGCCGGTGATGACCCACCAGCAGACCCAGCGCGGCGAGCGCTCCGTGAGCACGATCGACGACGAGGACCGCCTCACCGGCGGGTCCTCGGCCGCACCGACTCCCGCGGATCCCGGGGACGCCGTCCTCGAGGGCCCCCAGGAGCTCGAGGACTACGGCGACGCCCCCATGCGCGCGCCCGCCGACGAGGACGCCGATGCCCGTGCCGCCCGATTCGAGGCCGAGGCCCTGCCCTACCTCGATCAGCTCTACGGCGCCGCCCTGCGCATGACGCGCAACCGCTCCGACGCCGAGGACCTCGTCCAGGACGCCTACGCCAAGGCCTTCGCCTCCTTCCACCAGTACCGCCCCGGCACCAACCTCAAGGCCTGGCTCTACCGGATCCTGACCAACACATTCATCAACTCCTACCGCAAGAAGCAGCGCGAGCCCCTGCAGTCCGACGCCGACGCCGTCGAGGACTGGCAGCTCCACCGCGCCGCCTCCCACGACTCCGTCGGGCTGCCGAGCGCGGAGTCCCTCGCGCTCGACGAGCTCCCCGACGACGAGATCAAGGCGGCTTTCAACGAGCTGACCGAGGAGAGGCGCCTGGCCGTCTACCTCGCCGATGTCGAGGGGTTCGCCTACAAGGAGATCGCCGAGATCATGGGCACCCCGATCGGCACCGTCATGTCCCGCCTGCACCGCGGGCGCCGTCAGCTGCGCGAGCTGCTGGCCGACCACGCCCGCCGGCTCGGATACCTCTCCGACACCGATGAGGGGGGCGAGTGATGAGCGCGCCTGGCACCAGCGCCGCCGCGCGCGGCACCGGGACCGATGGGACCGGCATGCCCTCCCCGGAGAGCGGCTGTACCTCCTGCGAGGAGATGATCGCCCACCTCCAGGCCTTCCTCGACCATGAGTGCGAGCAGTCCGTGGCCGAGCGCCTGGCGCGGCACGTGGCCGAGTGCGAGCACTGCGCCCAGATCGCCGACGCCGAGCGCCACCTGCGCACCATCATCCGCTCGCGCTGCGTCGAGCAGGCGCCTCCCGAGCTTCGCGCCCGGGTCCTGGGCCGGCTCGCCGTCCTGCGCGGGACGAGCGCCGTCGCCTCCGTGTCCCGGACGACCTCCGCCACCGTCTCCAGGGACGGCTCCAGGATCACCGTGACCCGGACGAGCTCGATGCGCATCGAGCGGGACTGAGATCCGGGGCGCCCATGCCGACCCGCCGCCCGAGCGGCCTCATGGCTGTGTCCAGGCGCACGTCGGCGGGGACGCATCCGATTGGCAGGCCCTCGGTGCGGTGTGGGAGGATGATGTGCGTTCCTTGCCCCCTCGTGGGGCGGATCTGACACGAGGAGGCAATCATGAGCAAGCGCGGTCGCAAGCGCAGGGCCCGGGCCAAGGGCGGGGCCAACCACGGCAAGCGCCCCAACGCCTGAGCCGGGCGGCATCGCCCGGAGCACCGAACGACGGCGGTCGATCACAGAGCGGATCGGCCGCCGTCGCGTTGCGCGACCGTCCTCCTGCCTCCTGGGCGCCAATGCGCCTCGGCCTTCGGCCGGAACCTGTCCTACAATGTCTTGCGGAGGAGGGGGTGCGCATGAGCACGACGTCGATCACCCTGCGCCTGGCGGCGGAGGAGAAGACCATCATCCAGGATTACGCCTCGGCCTTCGGCCAGAGCCTGTCCGAGTTCATGAGGACCGCGGCTCTGGAGCGCATCGAGGATGAGACCGATCTCAAGGCATGGCAGGAGGCGCGAGAGGAGCACGATGCCGATCCCGTGACGGTCACCGCCGATGCGATGGCGCGCAAGTACGCATGAGCTACCGGCTCCTCTACTCCAAGCGCGCCGACAAGCAGCTCGCCAAGATGGATCGCGGCACAGCCCGCGTTATTGTCGCGTGGCTCAACAAGAATATCGATGGCGCTCAAGATCCCAGGGCGCGGGGGAAGGCGCTGCGCGGTGATCTGAGCGGGGCGTGGAGGTACCGGATCGGCGACTACCGAGTGCTGTGCGACATCCATGACGAGGAGTTGATCGTCCTTGCCATCGAGATCGGGCACCGTTCGATGATCTACCGGCGCTGATCCCGTGACGGTCACCGCCGATGCGATGGCGCGCGAGGATGCATGAGCTATCGCCGCTCGTCATCCGGTCGCGCGCAGCGGGGCCGCCGAGGACCGGACCGCCCTCCAGTCCTCCCGATGAGGGCATCCCCGTCTCACGCCGTCGGACGCCTCAGGCGGGGGCCTCCACCCCCAGCCACTCGTACCAGCCGCGGTGCAGGACCAGCCAGGCCATGAGCCCGTAGCCGGTCTGGGCCGGGTGCCCGGCGCCCCCGGCCACGTCCGTCAGCCACTGGTCGTGGTGGCGCAGCGGGTCGAAGACCTCCACGTAGGGCGTGGAGCGGCGCCGGCACACCTCGGCCGCCGCGTGGGACAGGGCCGCCGTCGCATCGGTGTCCGCGTGGGGGAGCGGCGGCGGGCCGACGACGAAGCAGGGGCGGTGCTCGCTGGAGGCCTTGTCGAGGATATTGGCCAGGGCCAGGCGCGAGCGCGCGGCGGACATGCCCGCCAGCACGTCGCCGACGCCGATGCCGATGACCAGGCGGTTCTCCCGGGTGTGGGTGCTGCGCGGCGCCACCTCGGCGTGCCAGCGCTCAGCGAGCTGGGCGAGGGTCTCCCCGGGGATCGCCAGGGTGGAGGGGAGCAGGTCGGCCTCGCGGGGCGTGCGCGCCAGGACGCGCCCGGTCCAGCCCAGGGCCCGGGCGTCGCCGTAGCCCGCGACGATCTCATCGCCGATGAAGTGGATCCTGTTGGCGTCGGCTGCTCCAGGGACGGCTGCTGCGCTCATTGACGGTCTCCTGTTCGTGCGGGAGTCCTCCCGATCAGTGGCCCCCAGTGGCCCCAGACTACCGATCCGGTCCCCTCGAGCCGGGCGGCGCGCTGCGGGCGCGGTGCCGGCGCCGGGACTCGGCGCGGGCACCGGGCTCCGCCCGTCCTCCCCTCCCTCTCCGCCCGCCGGGGCGGGAGCGCCGTCAGGAGCGGTCGAAGGCCTGGGCCACCAGCGCCTCCTGCTGGCGCTTGTACAGCCCCGCCGTGCCGGGCGCGGGGGAGGCCGCCGCCGGGCGCGACACGCAGCGCGCCGCGCCGTCGTCGAGACCTCCCCGATGGCCCGCGGGCCAGAGGCGCCGGGCCAGCCCGGCGGGGGCGGCCAGCGCCAGGAAGGGCCAGACGCCCAGGTTCCTCGGCTCGTCCTGCACCCAGACGACCTCCGCGCCGCGGAAGGGCGCCAGGGCCGCCTCGATCGCCTCGCCGTCGAGCGGGTAGAGCTGCTCCAGGCGCACGATCGCCGTGGAGGCGTCCCCGCGGCGCTCCCTCTCGGCGACGAGGTCGTAGTAGACCCTGCCCGAGCACAGGAGCACCCGGTCCACGCCGCCCCCGCGCGAGATCGCCGCATCGGTCTCCCCGATCACCGGCCGGAAGGCGCCGGAGGTGAAGTCCTCCACCGGGCTCGTGGCGGCCCTGAGGCGCAGCAGCTGCTTGGGGGTGAACACGATGAGCGGGCGGCGCGGCCGGGAGTAGGCCTGCTCGCGCAGCAGGTGGAAGTGGTTGGCCGGGGTCGACGGCATGACCACGCGCATGTTCTCCTGCGCGCACATCTGCAGGTAGCGCTCGATGCGCGCCGAGGAGTGGTCCGGCCCCTGGCCCTCCTGCCCGTGGGGGAGGAGCATGACCAGGCCGGAGCGCTGCCCCCACTTCTGGGTCGCGGAGGTGACGTACTCGTCGATGACCGACTGCGCCCCATTGGCGAAGTCCCCGAACTGGGCCTCCCACAGCGTCAGCCCCTCGGGCCGCTCCACCGAGTAGCCGTACTCGAAGGCCAGGGCCGCGTACTCGCTGAGCAGGGAGTCGTAGATCTCCAGGGGCGCCTGGCCGGGGGTGAGGAAGTCCAGCGGCGTCCACTCCGCGCCCGTGCCATGGTCGTGCAGGACCGCGTGCCGCTGGGCGAAGGTGGCTCGGCGCGCGTCCTCCCCGGCCAGGCGCACCGGCACGCCCTCCATGAGCAGTGAGCCCAGGGCGATGAGCTCGGCGAAGGCCCAGTCGATGCCGCCGGCGCGGCTGGCGGCCCGGCGGCGGCGCAGCATCGGCTCCAGCCTGGGGTGGACGGCGAAGGTCTCGGGCCAGGCCACCTGGGCGTCCCCGATGCGCTCGACGACGCCCGGCTCGACGGCGCTCGTCCAGCCGATCATCATCCCCGCGCCCGCCTCCTGGGAGGCCGGGACCCCCAGGCCGCCGGGGGAGCGGCCCACCGTCGTCGGGTCCGCCAGCGAGGCGCCCTCACCCAGGAGCGGGGCCGCCGGATCGGCCTCGGGCCCGACCGGCGCCTGGGCTCGCGTGGAGGCGAAGATCCGCTCCAGCTCGTCGTGGAAGGAGGACTCGATCCGCTCGGCCTGCTCGGCGGTGATCTCCCCGCGCCCCAGAAGGTCGGTGGTGTAGACGGCGCGCGTGGAGGGCAGTGAGTCGATGAGCCGGTACATGACCGGCTGGGTCATCGAGGGGTCGTCGCCCTCGTTGTGCCCGCGGCGCCGGTAGCAGATGAGGTCGATGATGACGTCCTTGTGGAAGGCCGCCCGGTACTCGTAGGCGTGGCGCACCGCGCGGGCCACCGTCTCAGGGTCGTTGGCGTTGATGTGGAAGATCGGCACTTGCAGGCCCTTGGCCAGATCCGTGGCGTAGTTGGTGGAGCGCGCCGAGGCCGCCCCCGTGGTGAAGCCGATCTGGTTGTTGACGATGATGTGCACCGTCCCGCCGACGCGGTAGGCGGGCAGCTGGCTCATGTTGAGGGTCTCGTAGACCACGCCCTGGCCCGCGAAGGCGGCGTCGCCGTGCACGAGCACCGGCATGACCGTGTACCCGCGCTCGCCCAGGCCGATCCGGTCCTGCTTGGCGCGCGCGATCCCCTCGACGACGCCGTCGACCGTCTCCAGGTGGGAGGGGTTGGCGGCCAGCGACACCCGGGTGCTCACGCCGTCGGTGCCCGAGAAGACCCCCTCCGTGCCCAGGTGGTACTTCACGTCCCCGGTGCCCGCTCCCACGATGACGCCGTTGCCCTCGAACTCGTCGAAGACCTGGCCGTAGGACTTGCCGGCGATATTGGTCAGCACGTTGAGGCGCCCGCGGTGCGCCATGCCGATGACCACCTCGTCCAGGCCGTCGTGGGCGGCGGCGTCCAGGAGGCGATCGAGGGCCACGATGAGCGACTCCCCGCCCTCGAGGCTGAAGCGCTTCTGCCCGACGTACTTGGTCTGCAGGAAGGTCTCGAAGGCCTCCGCCTGGGCGAGCTTGGCCAGGATCCGGTGGCGCTCGCCGGCGCTCATCGGCTCGCGGGGGCCCTCGAGCCGCTCCTGCCACCACGCCCGCTGGGCCGGGTCCTGGATATGCATGTACTCGATGCCGGCGGTGCCGCAGTAGGCCTCGCGCAGCAGGGACAGGATCTCGCGCAGGGTGGCCCGCCCGGATCCTCCCAGCCCCCGGGTGGGGAAGGAGCGGTCCAGGTCCCACAGGCTCAGCCCGTAGCTGGTCAGGTCCAGGTCCGGGTGGTGGCGCTGGCGGTAGGTCAGCGGGTCGGTGTCCGCGGCGAGGTGCCCGCGCTGGCGGAAGGCGTGGATGAGCTCGGCCACGCGCGCGGGCTTGCCGGTCTCCAGCTCGGGATCGTAGGTGGTGTCCCGCTGCCAGGCGACCGGCTCGTGCGGGACGCGCATCGAGGTGAAGGCGCGCTCCCAGAAGCCGTCGAGCCCCATGAGCTTGCGCTCCACCAGGCGCAGGAACTCCCCGCTCGTGGCCCCCTGGATGACGCGGTGGTCGTAGGTGGAGGTCAGGGTGAGGACCTTGCCGATGCCCTGGCGCGCCAGTGTCTCCTCGCTCGCCCCCGCGAAGGCCGCCGGGTAGGCCATCGAGCCCACGCCCACGATGAGGCCCTGGCCGCTCATGAGGCGGGGCACCGAGTGCAGGGTGCCGATCATGCCGGGGTTGGTCAGTGTCACCGTGGTGCCGGCGAAGTCCTCGACGCCCAGCTCCCCGGCGCGCGCCCTGCGCACCAGCTCCTCATAGGCGGCGATGAATCCAGCCAAGTCCCTCATATCGGCCTCCTTGATGGAGGGCACGAGCAGCCGCCGCTCGCCCTTGGACGACGGCGCGTCGATCGCCAGCCCGAGAGCCACATGCGCAGGGGAGCGCAGGGCGGGGCGGCCGTCGTCGTCGAGCCGGTAGGAGGCGTTCATCGCCGGCATCTCCACCAGCGCCTCCACCACGGCCCAGCCGATGAGGTGGGTGAAGGAGGCCCTGCCGCCCCGTGTGCGCGCCAGGTGGGCGTTGATGATCGCCCGGTTCTCGATGAGGACCTTGGCGGGCACGGCGCGGGCCGACGTCGCCGTCGGGATCGTCAGTGAGTCCTCCATGTTCCTGGCCGTGCGGGCCGCCGCGCCCCGCAACCGGGTCTCGGTGTCCGAGGCGGGTCCCTCCTGCGGGGAGCGGGGGCCCGCGGCGAGGCGCTGGGCGTACGGGGATGTCGGGGGCTCCGTGCACGACGGCGGCGCCGGGGGCAGGTCCGAGCGCGTCACATCCTGAAGGGCGCCGGAGGTCTCCGGCGGGGCCTCGCCGACGGCGCCGCCGGCCTCGAAGAGCTCGCGCCACGGCGCGCTCACGGAGGAGGCATCGGCCAGCCAGGCCTCGCGCATCTCCTCCACCATCCACTCATTGGCGCCGAAGTCTGCGGTCTGCGGGGTGGTCACGGCTCATCTCTCCTGGTCGAGGGGACGGCGGTGCCGGGGCGCGCTGCCGGAGCAACAACGCCCAGGCGCTCCCCCAAGTCTACGGGCACATGAGGCTTTAGTCCCGGGAACCGGCGGGCGAGCCGGGCGGGCGCCGACGCGGCGGCCGCGGACCCGGCCCCGGAAGGGGCCATCCCCACGCGCCGCCCGGGCGCGCGGGCAGGGGCGGTGGTAGCGTGCGGCGCACCACCACAGGAAAGGGGAGACGTGCGCGACGCGCTCATGATCCTTGTCGGCATCCTCCTGACCGCGGGCACAGCGGTCTTCGTCGCCGGGGAGTTCTCCCTCGTCGCCCTCGACCCCTCCACGGTCGAGACGCGCGCCGCCGCGGGCGACCGCCGCGCCGAGCGGGTGCGCCTGGCTCTGGGGCGCCTCTCCACTCTCCTGTCCGGGGCGCAGGTGGGCATCACACTGACCACGATCCTGCTGGGCTACACGATGCAGGACGCCCTGGCCAACATCCTCGACGGGCTCCTGTCGGGCCGGGTGGCCCAGTCCGTGGCCGCCGGCGCCGCCGTCACCCTGGCCCTCGTCCTGGTCAACGCCTTCTCCATGCTCGTCGGCGAGCTCATCCCCAAGAACGCCACCCTGTCCGATCCCCTGCGGGCCGCCGGCCTGGTCACCCCCCTCCTCTCCGGCTTCACCACGATCCTGTCCCCGGTGATCCGCGTCCTCAACGGCACGGCGAACATCATCCTGGGCCGGTTGGGCATCACCCCCGCCGAGGAGCTCAGCGGCGCCCGCTCCGCCGGTGAGCTCGCCGCCCTCGTGCGCCACAGCGCCAAGGAGGGCGCGCTGGACGCCTCCACCGCCACGCTGCTCACCCGCTCCATCCGGGTGGCCGAGCTCAGCGCCGTCGATGTCATGACCGACCGCGGGCGCCTCCACACCCTTCCCGCGGAGGCCACCGCCGCCGATGTCGTCGACCTCGCCCGCGCCACCGGCCACTCCCGCTTCCCCGTCACCGGCGACGACGTCGACGACATCCAGGGCATCGTCCACCTGCGCCGCGCCATCGGCGTGCCCTACGCCAAGCGGGCCGAGGTGCCCGTGGCCTCCTCCTCGCTCATGACGCCCGCCCCGCGCGTGCCCGAGACCATGCCCCTGGCCTCACTGCTGGTCGAGCTGCGCGCCCAGGGCGTCCAGATGGCCGTCGTCGTCGACGAGTACGGCGGCACCGCCGGGGTGGTCACTCTCGAGGACGCCGTCGAGGAGATCGTGGGCGACGTCGCCGACGAGCACGACCGGCGCCGTGGGGGCGCGCACCTGGAGGCCTCTGGCGACTGGATCGTCCCCGGCTGGATGCGCCCCGACGAGCTCTCCACCCGTGCCGGCATCCACGTCCCCGACGACGGCCCCTACGAGACGCTCGGCGGCCTGGTCATGACCGAGCTCGCCCGCATCCCCGCCATCGGGGACCGCCTGGCCCTGCCGAGGGCCGAGCTCATCGTCGAGGCCATGGAGGGGCGGCGCATCACCCGTCTGCGCGTGCGCCCCGCAGGGGCGGTCGGCACCGCCGGGGCGGGCGAGGAGCCCGCCGAGGGGGGAGCGCACGCATGAGCACCCCCGCGGCCCTGGCCATCGCCGTCGCCCTTCTCGTGGGCAACGCCTTCTTCGTCGGCGCCGAGTTCGCCGTCACCTCCTCCCGCCGCGCCGCCCTGGAGCCGCTGGCCGAGGCCGGCGACGCCCGCGCCCGCACCGCCCTCTGGGCCCTCGAGCACGTCTCCGCCATGCTCGCCACGGCCCAGCTCGGCGTCACCCTGTGCTCCACGGGGCTGGGCGTCATCGCCGAGCCGGCCCTGGCCCACCTGCTCGCAGGGCCCCTGCTCGCCCTCGGCGCGGGGCAGTCCGGGGCCCATGCCGTCGCCGTCGTCGTGGCCCTCGTCATCGTCGTGTTCCTGCACGTCGTCACCGGTGAAATGGTCCCCAAGAACCTCTCCATCGCGGCGCCCGAGTCCGCCGTGCGCTGGCTCGCCCCGCCGCTCGTGGCGATCTCCCGCCTGTTCGGGCCCATCATCACGGGCCTCAACGGGATCGCCAACGGGGTGCTGCGCGCGCTCGGCATGGAGCCGCGCGACGAGGTGCCCGCCGTCTACACCGTCGAGGAGGTCGCCGCGATCGTCGAGCGCTCCACCGCCGAGGGCGTCCTCGACGATGACTCCGGCCTGCTGACCTCCACGATCGAGTTCTCGGAGGAGACCGCCCGCTCGGCCATGGTCCCCCTCGGCGAGCTCGTTACCCTTCCCCAGGACTGCACGCCGGAGGACGTCGAGCGCCTGGTCGCATCCACC
The DNA here is from genome assembly GCF_002072185.1 of Actinomyces denticolens. GTDB lineage: Bacteria > Actinomycetota > Actinomycetes > Actinomycetales > Actinomycetaceae > Actinomyces > Actinomyces denticolens. The sequence continues at coordinate 874 of NZ_MVIW01000051.1, read as the reverse complement.
GGGTTCTCCCGCTTCCCGATCACCCGGGCGGGCGGCCCCGACAGCTCCGACGACCCCGACGGCGGAGCACGGCGCGACGCCGATGCGGCCATCACCGGGTACATCCATCTCAAGGACATCCTGGGGGCTGACGTGCGGGCGCGCCGCGAGCCCGTGCCCGCCTGGCGCTCGCGGGCGCTCGTGCCCGTGCGCGCCGACGACGAGGTCGAGGCGGTGCTCGCCGCCATGCAGCGCACCGGCGCGCACCTCGGGCGCGTGCTCGAGCCCATCGGTCAGGGGGGCGAGCGGACCATCGGCGTGGTCTTCCTGGAGGACATCCTCGAGGAGCTCGTCGGCGAGGTGAACGACGCCATGCAGCGCGAGGAGCACCAGCGCAGGGATCACGACTGACCACCGCCGATCGCCACCGAGCCGCCCGGATCCGCTCGTGCCGCACCCCACGTGGCGCTCGCGGCGTCGGCTCGCTAAGGTGAAAGAGGCCGAGCCGATCGTCGGCCCGACCCGACCCCTGCCTCCCCGGTGGTGACCGGGGAAGTCCCCGGAACGATCTGGAGAATCCCAGCGTGAGCCAGCCTCCCCTGACCCGCCGCCAGCGCCGCGATGCGGAGCGGGCCGCCCAGGCTGCGCTCGCGGTGGCTGGGAGCGGTCGGGTCGAGGACACCGTCCCCGATGCGGACGGACTCGTCGGCGCCATGATGGCGCCCCCCTCACGGGTGCCGGCGGATCCCGTCGGCGTCCCCACCCTCACCGCCGCCTCCGGGCCGAGCGCGCCCGCCCGCGCCGCCGCCTCGGCGCCCCGGGTCCCGGCCACCCGCAGCGAGCGCCTCCGGCAGGCGCGCCGGCGGGCCGAGCGGGAGGCCGTGAGCAGCGCGCT